>DATNCY010000060.1:0-10781 GCA_035553375.1 Gemmataceae bacterium | reverse complement strand
CTACACAAGTGCGGAGAAGGCTGAGTTAGAGCATCTTTTGTGGTTGAGGAAGAGCGCCAAATGCCTTTTTACGCTCTTCCTCATCCACGCTTCGGACCCGAAAACCACTTGTGTAGATACCAATGACTCGGGGGAGAGGGGTTGGGGGTGAGGGGGCATCAATCCTGCGGAAATCTCACCCCCTCACCCCAACCCCTCTCCCCGAGTCAGGGGAGAGGAGCTTATAAGACAGACTTTCCCCTGGAATCGGTTGCCATCCTCTCCTTGTAAGAAGACAATCATCTTTTAGTGGGCTGTTCTCGGACCTGGACGATTCCGCTTTGTGAAGGAGACATGTCGTGAGTGACGCACCCAACAATCGTCGTGAATTCCTGCAAGCCTCGCTCGCCGCCGGAGCGGCGCTGACTCTCGCCGCCGGCGCCGAGGGCGCGGACGATGCCGCTTCCAAGGGACTGCCGACCCGGCCGCTGGGTAAGACCGGCGTGCGCGTGTCGATCATCGCCCTGGGCGGTTGGCACATTGGCGCCGTCAAGGACGAGAAGGAAGCTATCAAGATCATGCACAGCGCTCTCGATGAGGGGCTGACCTTTTTCGACAATGCCTGGGATTATCACGACGGCGGCAGCGAAGAGATCATGGGCAAGGCGCTGGCTCTGGACAACAAACGCAAACAGTGCTTTCTCATGACCAAGAACTGCGGCCGCGACGCCAAGACCGTCAAACAGCACATCGACGACAGCCTGCGCCGGCTGCGCACCGATCACATCGATCTCATGCAGTTTCACGAAATAAACTACGATAACGATCCCGATTGGATCATTGAGCGCGGCGGCCTGGCCGAGATGCTCAAGGCTCAGAAGGCCGGCAAGGTTCGCTTCGTCGGCTTCACCGGCCACAAAGACCCACACATTCATCTGGCGATGCTCAAGCGCCATAAGTGGGACACCGTGCAGATGCCCATCAACATCTGCGACTACCACTATCGCAGTTTTCAGCGCCTCGTGGTGCCGGAGGCGAATAAACTCGGCGTCGGCGTTATCGGCATGAAGGGACTTGGCGGCGGAGACAGTCACAAGGGCCGTTTCGTCGCCGCGAAAGTGTGTACTGCCAAGGAAGCCCGCGGTTATGCCCTCAGCCAGGACATCGCCAGCCTCGTTTGCGGCATCGACTCGATGGACGTACTCAAGCAGGACCTGGGTATCGCTCGCAACTTCAAACCGCTTGGCGAGGAGGAGTTGAACCAATTGCGAGACAAGGTCAAGGAAGTCGCCGGCGACGGCCGGCATGAGCGCTTCAAATCGACGCAATTATTCGATGGTCCCTATCACCGCGTCCAGCATGGTTTGACCCAGAAGGAAGTCGAGGGCACCTGAGTCGAATGAGGAGTTCGTGGACAAGCCCGGAGCGCCAGCGACGGGAGATCCCGTCACTGGCGCTCCGGGCTTGTTGGTTCTTCGGCCCGTCGCTGGCGCTCCGGGCTTGTTGGTTAGGCCATTGCCTATTTTCCACTGGGGTTCGCAACCATACGATAGAGAGGAGGACCGGCAAGGGAGCCTTGATGGAAGGCAAGGAATTACAAGCGAACCCTCCCTTCTTCCACGCTTTTCGGCACGTTGGTTGTTTCGACATTCTCGACTTTCCGACAGTGCCGAATGAGCCAACCCTGATGATCGTGTTTGATACGACACCCTCCTCCTCCGCCCCGTGACGATTTTGTCCCCAAAAGAATGAAGCCGAATCGTTCGCATCGGTTAAATTTGGATAAGATGCGAAGTTTTGGTGGACAGGGCAAGTTGACAGGGAGACAATATCATGTGGCGAGATTTGCGCGGGGCTCGCATCCTGCTCACGGGCGCCTCCAGCGGCATTGGCCGCTGTCTGGCCGAACAGGCGGCGCGGGAGGGAGCGCGCCTGGCCCTGGTCGCACGCTCAGCCGACAAACTGCAAGAACTGGCCGGCACCCTTACCGCTCTCGGAACCGACGTGCTGGTTGTGCCCGGCGATGTGACGAGCGAACAGGATCGCCGTCATGTTCTGTCCGCCGTCGTGGAACACTTTGGCGGACTGGATGTACTTATCAATAACGCCGGCGTGGGTAGTTGGGGGCATTTCGCCGAGTGTTCGGAAGAGATTTTGCGGCAGGTCATGGAAGTCAATTTTTTCGCGCCGGCGGAACTGATTCGCCTAGCCATTCCGGTGTTGCGCAAGGGGCGTCAGCCCGCCATCGTCAATGTCGCCTCGATGTGCGGCCGACGCGGCATCCCGGCCTGGAGCGAATACTCGGCCAGCAAGTTCGCTCTATGTGGCCTGACGGAAGCACTGCGCGGCGAAATGGTGCGCTTCGCCATCGACATCTTGTTGGTGGTGCCCGGACTAACTCGCAGCGGCCTGGGCCAGCACTTGCTACGCAATACCGGCCGCTACCCGATTGACTTCAACAAGGGCATGCCGCCGGAAAAGGTGGCGGCTGGCATTCTGCGTGCATTGAAGAAAAATTGGACGGAGACGGTCCTCGGCTGGGATGCACGCTGGATTTTGCGGGTCAATCGCTTTCTGCCGCGCCTGGTAGACGCCCTTGTCGCCCGACGAGTTCGCCGACTGTACGCATCATAAGGAAAATCCGAAATCCGAAATCCGAAATCCGAAAGAAATCGGAAGGATGAAAAAAGAAACTCAGAAACCAGAACAGATGTCCGTTTGAGATTGGGCGATTTGGATTTGAGATTTCTTTCGGATTTCGGATTTTGAATTTCGGATTTGAGGGCTATCGGATGTGCGGTATTGCGGGGATCATTGATCTGTCGGGCCAGGGGCGAGCAGCGCCGGGTGGCGCAATCCAGTCGATGGCGGAGGCTCTGTATCATCGCGGACCGGATGAAGATGGCTTCCTCGAACGGCCTGGATTGGCGTTTGCCTCGCGCCGTCTCAGCATTGTCGGGTTGGCCGACGGCCGCCAGCCCATTCATAATGAGGATGGCTCCGTCTCCGTCGTCTTCAATGGCGAATTGTTCGACTACCCCGAAATGCGTGCCGAACTGGAAGGACGCGGCCATCGCTTCGCCACCCACTGCGACACGGAATTGATCCCGCACCGCTGGGAGGACAATCAGGAAGAACTGTTTCCGCACCTGCGCGGGCAGTTCGCCTTCGCTCTCTGGGACAGCCGCCGCCGTCGCATCGTCCTGGCGCGCGACCGCTTTGGCATCTGTCCCCTGTACTGGACAAGACAGACCTCTCAAGAAGGTGATTGGCTGCTGTTCGCTTCCGAAATCAAGTCGCTCCTCGCCTCCGGGATGGTGAAGGCTCGACCCGATCCGCGTGGTATCAATCATCTCTTCACTTTCTACGCACTACCCGGCCCGATCACTTGTTTCGAGGGGATTCAGCTTCTCCCTCCGGGACATTACCTGAGCCTTCAGTTCGGTGCCGTCGGTGAAACGGCCAAGGTTGTCGAGCGCGTCTATTGGCAGATCGATTTCCCCGATCGTGGGCACGAAGATTACAGTCGCAGCGTGAAACAACTCACCGATCAGTTCGAGCAGGTGCTGCTCGACGCCGTGACGCGCCGACTCCGTGCCGACGTGCCGGTCGTGTCGTACCTATCGGGTGGTGTTGATTCGAGTCTCGTGGTGGCGATGGCCACTCGTGTACGCGGGACGCCAATCCCCACCTTCACCATCCGCATCACGCGGCCCGACCTCGATGAGTCGAGCGAGGCGTCGGTGGTCGCGCGTCATGTCGGCGTCGAGCCGATCGTCGTGGATTGTGGACCCGATGAGGTGCTGAGCAACTATCCCGCTCTCATCCGCGCCGCCGAGGGGCCGGTGATCGATACCTCATGCGCCGCTCTGCTGATGTTGGCTCGCGAGGTCCACTCACGCAACTACAAGGTCGCCCTGACCGGCGAAGGCGCCGACGAATGGCTGGCCGGTTATCCCTGGCACAAGCTCAATCGGCTGCTCAGCTGGCTCGATGTCGTGCCCGGTCTGCCGCTCAGCCAACTCACCCGCCGCGCTTTCGTCCGCTTGACGGGTGCGCCGGCGTTCTCGTGGGATTTTGTGCGGCAGGCGCAGGACGCCGTCGGAGGACACAACGGCTGGCTGGACATTTACGGTCTGATGAGCATGTCCAAGCTACGTTTCTTTAGGCCGTGGTTGCTGAAGATTGCCGAGGACCGCACCCCCTACGAGGATGTTGGGTTCGATCCGGATCGCATGCGCCGCTGGCATCCGCTTAACCGCGAATTGGCCGTGGGCGCGCGCATTCAGTTGGCCGGTCTGCTCTTGCTGGGCAAGGGCGATCGCGTGGCCATGAACTCCTCGGTCGAGACGCGCTATCCGTTCCTTGATGAGGCCGTGTTTGATTTTCTCGCCAAGGTGTCGCCGCGCTGGAAACTGCGTGGTCTACGTGACAAGGCACTGCTACGCCGCGTGGCCGACCGTTGGCTGCCGCGCTCCATTGCTCGCCGTCGCAAAGCGATGTTCCGCGCGCCCTTCGACAGCTTCCATCTGGAACATGCGCCCCCGTTCGTCGGTCAGTTGCTCAGCCCGGAATCGCTGCGTCGCACCGAGTATTTCCAACCGGAGGCCGTCGAGCATTGGCGGAACACTTTCCGTAACCTGCGTAGACGGACTCCGCAGCGAACCTCTATCGAAATGGGTCTGGTGGGTGTGCTGGCCACGCAGTTGTGGCATCATACGTTTATCGACGGCAGCTTGGCCGATCTGCCTTCGCTGGCCAACAAGGGACAGGGGTCCGCGGCGCACAACGGGCATGCGGCCGGCGACCATCGTGAATCGGCGATCGTGAATAAGGGCGAACGGCCAGCGTGAGCCGGCTGGTTTAGGACTACCGGACAAATCCCTTGCTGGCGCTGCGGGCTGGCAGGGGGTAGTGAGGAAACATGGAATCGTACTCTTTGGCGACCCTGTGGTATGAGCGGCAGCGTTACCTGCCCGGCGTGCTGGCGGTGGCATTCAGCGCCCTGCTCATCGCCTTGCAGTGCGGGCTGTTGTTGGGGTTGTTCTCGATCACCTCCATCCCCATCGACCACACCTCCGCCGATGTATGGATGGGCGCTCCGCGTGTACTCTCGGTCGATCTGGGAGAGCCTATTTCCGAGGGCGATCTGTGCCGCATGGGTGTGCAACCGGAGATCGAGCGCTGCGAGGTCTACGTGCAAGGTTTCGCCTACTGGTCCAAACCGGGCGGCGGGCGCGAACTGTGCATGGTTATCGGCTCGCGTCTCAGTCCCGATTCGCTGGGCAAGATCGACATTCTGACACCGGCTCAGTGCGGTCTGCTGGGCGAGGAAGGGGCAGTCCTCATCGACGAATCGGACGTGGGGCGAATGGGCATTGGCGGCGTCGGCTCGGTGGCGGAGATTTCCGGCCGTCAGATCCGCGTCGTCGGCTTGACGAAAGGACTCAAGAGCTTGGCTGGGCCGTATGTGCTTTGTTCCGTGACAACAGCCCGCAAGCTGTTTCGTCAGTCGGAGATGCAGACGACGTATGTCCTGGGCCGTTGTCGCCACAAAGAGGACGCTGCCAAAGTGGTGAGCCACCTGCGCGAGTACAAGAACGTCTCGGCTTTCACCAAGAGCGAGTTCTCGCGGCGAACGCAGATGCACTGGTTGACCAAGACCAAGGCCGGTGCCGCCCTCGGTTACGCCGCGGCGCTGGGCCTGCTGGTCGGTGCCGTCGTCACCAGCCAGACGCTGTATGCGGCGACCGTGGCGTCGCTGCGCGAGTTTGCCGTGCTGCGGGCGTTGGGCATCCCACGCTGGCGCATGGCCTTAATGGTCGTGTCTCAGTCGTTCTGGATTGGTATCATAGGAATAGTGTTGGCGTTGCCGGCCGTGTACACATTGAAGTGGGCGGCCGACCATTTGATGAGCGTGGAGATCAATCTACCTTGGTGGCTCCAGGTTGGCGCTGCCGCAGTGACGCTAATAATGGCTTTGGCGTCGGGGCTATTCGCTCTCCGCTCACTGCGGCTGATCGAACCGGCCACGTTGCTGCGCTAAGGACACGGGAGGAACGGCTGCGATGATTGACGATGCGCTGTCAACGCCGGCCCTGGAGGGCGTGCATCTAGCGCGCAGCTTTGGCGTGGGCGAGACCAAGACGACCGTCCTGCACGACGTGTCGCTCGAGCTTTTCAGCGGACAGATCACGTTGCTGATGGGTCCTTCCGGCAGCGGCAAATCGACCTTGTTGGCGATTCTGTCGGGACTGCTGCGCCCCGAAAGCGGCCGAGTCCTCGCTTTGGGGCAAGACATGTGGGCCCTATCGGATCAAGATCGGGAACGCTTCCGTCTACGTCATTGCGGCTTCATCTTTCAGGGCTATAACCTGTTCAACGCCTTGACGGCGCGGCAGCAGTTGGAGATGGTGGTCCGCTGGGGCGAGGGCGGCTCGCGCTCGGAGGCACGTCGTCGGGCCGACGACATGCTGGATTTGCTGGGACTGAGCAAGAAGGCTCACTTGCGGCCGACCGAACTGTCCGGCGGCGAGAAGCAGCGTGTGGCCATCGGCCGCGCCCTCATTAAAGACCCAAACTTCTGCTTCGCCGATGAACCGACCAGCGCGCTCGATTGGGCGCATGGCGAACAGGTGATCGAACTGCTGCGCAGCGCCGCCCACGATCGCGGCGCTACCGTCCTCGTCGTCGCCCATGATTCACGCATCATCGAGCATGTGGATCGAGTCGTGCATATGGAAGATGGCCGACTGCGGCCCCAAGACGAACCCGAACCGCTCCTTCATCGGATGAAGGAACAAGGATGACTTTAGGGGCCCTAACTTTTTGGCCAGCCCGCAGCGCCAGCAAGGGACACCCATGCTGGCGCTGCGGGCTGGCAATTCGCCCTTTTGTGAGGTGAGTCTCATGGAGCCAACCCGTCCCGCATCCCCGGCCACGCGGCGCTGGCGTATCTCTCTGCCTGTCTGGCTGGGGGTCGTTCTCTTGCTGGCCTCCCTGGCGATCGCCGCCAAGAGTTTGCGTTCCCATGCCGGCGATAGCGCTTCGTTCAGCACGGCCGCCACGACGCCTGCGGACGATCAACCGTGGATGTCCCTCGGCTACGTGGACATTGAGGGAGGCGTCACGCCGCTTTATCCTCTGCAACCGGGACGGGTCAAGAGTATCGAAGCCGTGGAGAATGAGCCAATTGAGGCTAACGCGCCGTTGCTGCACCTGGATGATACCTTGGCGGCTCTGAAAGTCCGCGAGGCGAAAATCGCCTTGGCGGCCGCCAAGGAGCAATTGAGCATCGCCGAGGCGAAGGCGGAGCCGCTTGAGCAGCAAATCGCCGCACAAAAGGAAGCGGTCAACGTCGCCCGTGACAATGTGAAGCGAGCCACCATCAAACACGACAGCGAGAAGAATCTCTTGCGCAAGGGGATTGGAAGCAGCCCCGAATCGGTCAAGGACGCCGAGATCCAGATCCAGCAAGCGGAGGCAGGCGTTCGAGCCGAACAAAAGAAACTCGCCGCCTTGGAAGCCGGCCGGCCGCAGTTGGAAGGTGCCATCAAGTTACGCCGCCTGGAGATCGAGGCCAAGGAAGCCCAGGTGCAGGAGGCTCAGAAGGGCGTCGAGGAGTGCGTCGTCCGCGCCCCGTATGCGGGCATGCCACTGCGGGTTCTCGTCAGCGTCGGCGAAACGCTTGGCTCTCATCCACGGAAGCCAGCTCTCGAGTTCGCTCCCAATCGGCCGCTGCTGGTGCGGGGCGAGATCGAGCAGGAATTCGTAGGCCGCATCCACAAAGATCAGTCCGTCATCATTCATGACCACGTTACCGACCAGGACTGCGCCCGCGGCAAGGTGATAGCCATCGCTCGCTGGTACACGCACCGTCGCTCCGCCTCTCCAGACATGCTCCAGGTCAATAACGAAGCACGCACGCTTGAATGCATCATTAAGATCGACTCCACTTCGCAGGAACTGCGCATCGGCCAACGGGTGCGTGTGCAGTTCCCTCATTGAAAAGACACGAACAGAATGAACAACAAGCCCAGAGCGCCAGCGACGGGAGGAAGAACCCGTCGCTGGCGCTCTGGGCTTGTCGTCAACAGTTAATAAGTCGGGCTGACAAAATTCCCTGGCGATGCTATTCTGCCTCCCCACGAAAAAATTTCGTTCAGGAGGTCGCCATGGATTGGCTGCTGATCGCCACGGGGTTCACCGGAGCATTGACGCTGATCTATCTGCTTCGGTCGGCCTACCACGCCTGGTACACGCCCCCCTCTCTGGAGGCGCATTTCTCCCCCAAGGGCGGCTGCACCGACGCCATTGTCCACGAGCTTGGCCACGCCCGCCACGAGGTACTCGTCCTGGCCTATTCGTTCACGTCGAAGCCGATCGCCCAGGCGCTGGTCGATGCCAAATTACGCGGCGTTCACGTCGATATCGTACTCGATCACAGCAACGAGCATGAAGTCTATTCCGACTTGTCGTTCTTCCTGGAGCAAGGGCTGGTGCCGGTGATCGATCCGCATCACGCCATCGCTCACAACAAGGTAATGGTGATCGACAACCGCACGCTCCTGACGGGCAGCTTCAATTTCACCCAACATGCGGAAACCGACAACGCCGAGAACCTGTTGATAATCAAGGGCCATCCCGAATTGGTGCGCAGCTACAAGGAAAACTTTCAATCGCACAAGGCGCACGCGAGAGCGGCCGAACTCAAGGTCACGCCACAACCCAGTGCCGCCAAACGCGCGGCCTGAGGATATGTTCTTGGCTCGCCATTTTACAGGTAGTAAAAGAATGCCGCTGGCGGCTTAGCGGCGATTCGCGGAACCGCACGGTTCCGCGAATCGCCGCTAAACGAAGTATTTGAACAATCGCCGCTTCTCCGCCATCTCCTATAATAGATCGTTCCTGTACGATCGCTTGCCCGGACCCCCCAGTCCGCTGGTTTTTACTGGAGGTTTGTTTGACCATGAATTCTCGTTACACCCTGGGGACTGCTTCCCTGGCGGTGGCGCTGCTTGCGGGCTGCGTCGTCGCCGCGGACAGTCCCAAATCGGGACCGCAAGTCGGTCAATCCATACCGGGACCGTTCAATCCATTGAACGTCACCGGCAGCGCCGCGGGCCGAAAAGTCTGCCAGGTCTGAAGGAACGGTGGCAACCCCGTCGCCATGATCTTCGCGCGCGAGATCAACGACGGCTTGACCAGTTTGGTCAAGAAACTCGATGAAGCGACCGCCGACCACAGCGACTGCCGCATGGGCAGCTTTGTTGTCTTTTGCAGCGACGAAGAAGGACTTGAGAACAAACTCAAGGATCTCGCCAAGAAAGAAAAGCTCAAGAAGATCGTTCTGACCATTGACAACCCCGCCGGTCCCGACGCCTACAAAGTGGCCAAGGATGCCGACGTCACGGTGGTCTTGTACAGTAAGCAAAAGGTCAAGGCCAACTACGCCTTCAAAAAGGGCGAACTGAAGGCCAAGGACATCGACGAAATCGTGTCGAGCGTGTCCAAGATTCTACCGAAGGACAAGAAGTAAGCGGCGGTTGTTTCGTCGCGGCATGACACAGGACTGGGGTTCCACCACGCCACCCGGAGATTCCTCCGGGTGGCGTTGTTTTAGGGCGCAGACAGACGCGAATTCGTTCAAACCATTTGACATCGCCTTCGTCAGATGATACCAAACACAATCCCGCCGACCCAGCGACGGCCTTCAAACTATTTGCGCGATTGATGTTCGGAGATCAGGAGTTTCAACGATGAATCCGCGGCGCCTGTTTACGGCGAGCTGCATCGCTCTTATTACCTCTGCCTTTTCGTTCATGATCCGAGGCAATATCACGGACGATCTGGTCCGCGATTTCGGCTTTTACAAGCAGCAAGTCGGCGACATCATGGGGGCGGCGTTTTTGGGTATGGCCGTGGCCATGGTCATCTTCGCGCCCTTGTGCGACTTCCTCGGCATGGGCAAGGTGCTGCTGTTCGCCTGGCTGAGCCATCTCGTCGGCATCCTGGGCACCATTTTCGCCGGCGACATCTCGCATCTCGGTTTCGTGCAGAACATGGCGGGCGGCGACATTCGGGTTCCCAGTTATTGGGTGCTGTACGGCTCGACGTTGCTCGTCGGCGCGGGCAATGGCTTGGTCGAGATCGCCATCAATCCGCTGGCCGCGACGCTCTTCCCGCGTGACAAAACGCATTACATGAATGTGCTGCATGCCTGGTGGCCGGGCGGCTTGATTCTGAGCGGACTGTTGGCCAGCTTTGTCATCACCCCGGACATGCTTGGCAATGTGGACCTGCACGGGTTCAAATTGTGGCAGGTCAAGGTGGCCTTGCTGCTGGTGCCGCTGGCGATTTATGGCGTCATGTGTCTGGGACAGCAGTTCCCCGAGACGGAGCGCGTGCAGCACAACGTCTCGACGGGCGAAATGTTCCTGCAAATGCTGCGGCCGATGTTCCTGCTGTGGGCGTTCTGCATGCTGCTAACCGCCTCAACGGAACTGGCCCCCAATCAGTGGCAAGAGTCCGTGCTGACACGCACAGCGCACGTTTCCGGCACGCTGGTCTTCGTCTACACCAGCGGTTTGATGTTTGTCATGCGTTTCTTCGCCGGCCCGCTGTCGCACAAACTATCGCCGGTCGGCATGCTGACTTGCTCGGCGATCCTGTCCGCCGTCGGCCTGTACTGGCTTAGCTTCGTGGACACCGCCGTGTTGGCCTTCGCGGCGGCCACGGTGTTCGGTATCGGCGTCGCTTACTTTTGGCCGACCATGCTGGGTGTGACGGCGGAGCGCTTCCCC
>DATNCY010000059.1:0-4557 GCA_035553375.1 Gemmataceae bacterium | reverse complement strand
TCTTGCTCGGCCACCCCACCGCGGCCCCGAAGCGCTCGTCCTTTTTGCTGCCACTTCGACCCGTGTTTCACACCTTTCTGGCCTTATTTGGGGGCGAGGGCGCAATGCCCAAGGCGCGGGCTTATGCCGCTCCCAAGGTCTGGGTCAACGAGGGCGACACGGTCGTCGAATATGTTGTTTACTTCAGTGGCCCACACGGCTTTGAGTTGATTCGCGAGACGGCCCAGACCGTGGGCGTGACACGAGAAGGTGGTGACAGCCATGATCAGCCGTGACGCGCCCGACCGTCTCGGGGGACAGCCGCAGCAACCGGATCGCCTGCGGCAGGTAGATTGTGCCCTGAGCAAGCTCCGGGAGATCGTCTTACAAGGATTGAACCACGGCTTCTTCGAATACACGGTCATCGGCGAGATCATAGGGCAGCAGAAAAGACGCCTGGTGCTCAAAGCGGGCAAGAGCTTCCAATTCGTCATTGCGGCGGACGAACTCGACCCGGAGGATCCGTCGTAACTGGGGACGACTCCGGTGATCAGAGCGTCCGGTAGATAGAACTTCGCAGGTCCCTCCTCATCAGTGCGATTCTGAGTCGAGGACCCTTTGGCATGTCCTTCCCCGTTAGGGGAGTGGCAGCCGTCCGGTCCTCCTAATGAACCGCCCTTCCTCCCCTTCCCCCTGTCAAGTCGCAGCCCAAGCCGTTGCGCCGAACGGTGGCTGCGCGCCTCGTTGCTGTGCTCCTCCGTGCCAAATGCGCGGGTGCCCGCCACGTGCTCGGCCCCAGTCAACATGCTTGCAAAAGTTTCGCCGCATCACCGTGTGGGATAGACCCGCCCGGTTCCTCCCCTGTACAAGGAATTCAACCATGCTCGTCGAACTGCGTGACATTCACACGATCAAACCTTACGTCAATAATCCGCGCCGCAACGACCACGCGGTCGCCGCCGTGGCTGCCTCGATCCAGGCGTTCGGTTTCCGGCAGCCGATCGTCGTGGACGAGGCCGGCATCATCGTCGTCGGCAGCACACGCTACAAGGCCGCGCTGCAGTTGGGACTGGAACAAGTCCCGGTTCACGTCACTATCGGCTTGACGCCGGCGCAGGTGAAAGCCTACCGCCTCGCCGATAACAAGACGGCCGAGCTGGCCGAGTGGGATGACACCCTGCTCGTTCAGGAGATCGCCGAACTGCAAAAGCTCGACATCGACGTCCTCGGCTTCTCGGCCGAGGAATTGAGCGATCTGTTCCATACCGACCTCCAGCCGGGCCAGACGGACCCCGATGCGGTGCCGGCTCCTCCCGACGCCGCCGTGACGCAGCCGGGCGACCTTTGGCTACTCGGCGCGCATCGGCTCTTGTGTGGCGACAGCAGCAAGGTGGAGGACGTGGATCGCCTCCTGGACGGCGCCGCCGTTCACCTGGTCAACTGCGATCCACCCTATGGCGTGAAAGTGGAACCACGCAGCAACAATGCCATCGCCGCCGGTTTGAGCTCGTTTGAAGGTGCCAAGCACCATCAGTTCTTGGATCTGTCCCGCCATCCGGAGAAAGCATGTCCCACCGACCGCAAGCTGCGTGCCCGCGATCGACCCTTGGCCAATGATTTCGTCAGCGACGCGGAATTCGTGCGTTTGCTGCAAGCGTGGTTTAGCAATCTCGCGCGTGTGCTGCTGCCGGGTCGGGCCTTCTACATTTGGGGCGGCTACGCCAATTGTGCCAACTATCCGCCGGTTCTCCAGGCGACGGGGTTGTACTTCTCGCAAGCCATTATATGGGATAAGCAGCATCCGGTATTAACGCGCAAGGACTTCATGGGTGCCCATGAATGGTGCTCCTACGGTTGGCGTGAAGGCGCCGTTCACCAGTTTTATGGTCCCAACAATGCCACGGATTTGTGGAGTATTAAAAAGGTCAATCCGCAGAGCATGATCCATCTCACCGAAAAGCCCGTGGAGTTGGCGGCGCGTGCCATTCAGTACTCCTCCAGACCGGGTGAGAATGTCCTGGACCTCTTTGGCGGCAGCGGCTCAACGCTCATCGCGGCCGAGCAGACGGGGCGACGGGCCTTGTTGATGGAGATCGATCCGCTGTATTGCGACGTGATTGTCCAGCGCTGGGAGCAGTTCACCGGCAGCAAGGCCGACCGCGCCGCGGCAGCGCAGCCTCCCCGTGCTTGCCGCCAGCGGCAGCGTAGCTCAACGGAGTAATCGCTATGCCACGCGGCATCCGCAAAGAAGCCGAGGAGAGTTTGCTCCAGGCTCTGGTGTGCGGCGCCACCGTCGAAAACGCGGCACGCAAAGCCGGTGTCAGTGAGCGCACGGCCTATCGCCGCCAGAACGATCCGAAGTTCTGCCAGCGGCTGGCAGAACTCCGCCTGGAGATGATTCAGCGTACCGTCGGCATGTTGACCGGCGCTGGCCTGGTCTCGGTCAAGACGCTGGTGGATCTGCAGCAGGACGTCGCAGTGTCAGCGGGGGTGCGGCGCAGCGCCGCCCGCGACGTTTTGGAGATGGGACTTAAGCTCCGCGACCATGCCGACGTGGAAGCCCGCTTGGCGGCTCTCGAAGCGCGGCTGGTTCGAGTGCTGGCCCCCGAGGACGGTGCGGCGGACAGGTGAGCCTAACGAGGAACCTCCCCTCAAACCCACAGAACAAGCCATGCACACGCACCGCTTACGACGCCTTGAATCCTTGGTGGAGATGTTGCAAGCGCAACGGAAGCTCGGTCAGCAGTCGCTGCCGCCTCGCCGGCTGCAAACGCCTCAAGACGTGATCGACTTACTGCAAGAACAAGTGGAGGCGGTCCGCCAAGAATCCATGGCCGGCACTATCGAGAAGGCTCGTGCTTTGGGCTATCTGGCGGGTCTGGTGCGCAAGGCCATCGAGACGGGCACGCTGGCGGCGCGACTGGAGATGTTGGAAGCAGTCTTGCGGCAAAGAAAGGAGGGCAGCCAGCGATGAACCTCAATGGGTTAAACAAGCGATACGACCAACGAACGGCGCAAGAGCGTCTAACCTTGCTGATCGCCGCTGGACGCCGCGACGATGCCTACCAACACAAGCGGTTGGTCGATTCGACGCGGCGGAGGTACGGTTGTACGGGCTGCTTCGCCACCACACCTTCCTGTTCCGTTACCCCTGTCGAGGGCAGGAAGCGTTTCTGCGTCGATGGGCCGATTGCGCCGGAGGCGTTGCTCAATTACCTGCCTGGCTGACGGCCAGGCTAGCTGACGCCCTCTGGCGGGTCATCGGTGTTTGCGTGCCGGACAGACGACGGGAAGCCTTACAAGCGGTGCTGCTTGGCAGAAAGGAGAAGGAATGAGAGATACGAAAGCTCTAGCCCGGCACTACGATAACCTGACGCCCGAAGAGCGTTTCCGCTTGATCCTGGCGGCTGGTGCCCGCGGAGATAAGGTCGAGCAGGACCGCTTAGTCAACTCCGGCGGACTATCGCTCTTTCCCTGCAGGATCATGCGCCCTACGCACACGCCTACGATGAGTTGGCCTTTCTGATCTTCATCGAACTCCTGGAAGAGGCTGCACGCTACCTGGAGACTTTCGCTCATGCTGACGCCGGCGATATCCTCGGCGATGAGGAGCAAGAGTACGAAGGCGTGGCGGAAGAGGGCGGCGGCGACGACGAGGAGAGAAAATGGGACAACGCCGATGAAGAAGAGTCCGACGCCAAGGCGCATGCACAATCGGTGGAAGAAGCCCCCCGTGACCGACCTCTTTGGCAGCGATATTTTGACATGGCGCTGGCCTCGGGCTTCGTGCTTCGGACGAAAACGGAGGGTTGGAAGCTGTTTTGCGAGCGAATGACGGTTCCACCGTTCGCCTTATGGGAAGGTTTGCCCGGCTTCGATCGTCTCCAGCGTGCTCTGAAATTAGCCGAGAGAGCCGCCTTCGCTCCCGAGGGCTTCCTGCGCTGGTTGAATGACATCCGGCCTGCGGGAGAGGCAAAGCAGACGGAAATCCCCCTGACGGTGGAGGGGATGGCCGCAGCGACGGAAGAGATGTTTCGGAAACGTGTCGACTGGTGGGGCGGCTGAACGCACGGCCATTAGGGCCGCGTCCTTCCCGACGGCGACCAGCCAGCGATGGGGCGCGAATACCGTCTGGATACAGCGGTCGGCGTGGCTGAGTCGATGCGTGCGTTTTTGCAGGCACGACTCGGACATGGCACTGATCGTGCCGGACGGCCCAGCAGCTCGACGGAGCAGGCGCTGCGGCCGCGGTCGATAATGCGGACTCACCGTCCGTTTCCGCACCGAGCAGTGCCATGAATAAAAGAGTTTTCATCTCTTAATTAGTTGCTGTCTTTGCCGAGTCGAGGTAACTGTGCTGTGCGGACGCCGTGACGGGCGTGGCGTCCCAGTCCCACAGGAAAACGCAGGAGAACTCGGATGGCCACCAAGAAGAAACACACCAGGGCTCTCCGCGAGCTTCGCTGAAGTTGTGATCTTCCGTACACACATAGAATAGAAAGGAGACTTGGCACCCCTTCCTTCCTCTGGGAGTCTGGCCATGAGTACCAACGACCCCTTGCTCTTCTGGACCCGATT
>DATNCY010000058.1:0-8630 GCA_035553375.1 Gemmataceae bacterium | reverse complement strand
GGTGATGGTATAGTGGTGGTTGCGCATGCTTCCCTCCAGGAATGAAATCGTGACAGAAGTTATTCTCTGGAGGGAACATGCGTTTGTCTTGTCTCATCAGCTGCAACTTGGATCTACGGGAATCCCTTGCTGGCGCTGCGGGCTGGCCAAAATGTTCGTGACTCTTATCGGCACTACGCCAGCTTGCGGCGGATTCGAGCCCTCCATCTGGCAGTTCTTACTTTCAGCGTGTCTGGGGAAAGGCCGCGACTTAGCGCGACTGCCGCATAGGTCTGACCTGAGGCGAGACGCCACTCGACCTCCCATTCGTCGGGCGACAATATGCGATGCACCTGGCCAACGGAGTCGGTCACCTCGATGGTCGCCGCCGCTTGAGCGCTATCGGGCAATGGCATCCTGAGGAGGTATCGCCGCCCTCCAGCGCGGCGGCCTGCTCCGCCGTATCCACCGACGGCGTTGGCAGCGCCACGCCCTGCACGCCTTCGGTGTCCGACGCGTGCCGCTCTGCATCGCTCGTCTGCCCAACTTGCTCTGCGGCGGCAATCCTCAGCTGCCTGTCGCGTATCGTTTTGCGCATGTCGGTGATGTTCCGCTGAAAGCGGTTGTCATCATGTTCGAGAATCAACTCGGCGGCATACTCCTGGAGACGGACGCCTTGCTTGTTCGCTGCTACTCCAAACACCTCATCGCCATCGGCGGTGAATTCGATCTCCACCCGCAGCCAGGCGTTTATGGAGTGCTTTTTCAGATTCAGCCGCGCCTCCGCCCCGATCTCCACCTCTCGCTCGTTACGCAGATACGACACTATATGGCCGTCAAAAACGTGCAAGCTGTTATTGAGCGTCGTCCGGCCCAGGGATGCCCAGGCGTGGACAGGCAGCAGGAACATCCGGATGCGAACCACGGTCATGTTGGGCGACCCCTCGGTCACCGGCAACTGAACGGTCCAGCTATCCACAAGGGCGGATCTCGTTTCTGTCAGTCCCTGGACCTTGGCGTGTCGGGCGGAAGGCATCCGGTAGGTCGGGGCGAACGCCTCGACCTGCCGGTTGTTGACGTACAGCTGCACGCCCTTGTCGATGAACCGCCGGTAGATGCGGCCCATATCCTTGATCGCGTGGTCGGCCAATGTCTTCGCAGTACTGTATGTCAGCCGGTCGCATTTGGGCATGTAGACGATCGTACCGGATCGGCCGAGTTGTTCGGTCAACTCGTTTGGTTCGTCGGCCAGAAGGTCTTCCAAGTCAGGCCGTCTCCGCGTGCCATCCAGTGGCTTCGTAAACATGTCGGTCACCTCCGACGGGCGGGCGTCCGACAGTTCCGGGGCAGGCAACTCGATCATGTTGTGAAGATCCTGACCGATCTTGTCCACATCCAGCGTCATGGAGTAGAACGCTCGGGGTTCCTGCCACGAATACACGTCTATGCTACGAGTCATATTTAGCGCGGCCGCCTTCATCCCCATGCCGTAGCGGCCGATTCCGTGCCGATTGTCGTATACCATCGAGCCGCCAAAGGCCATCGCCACTTTCAGTACGTGGGGTGCCATCCCCTTCCCGTTGTCGTAGACGAGCACGTCAATCCTCTGATTGGGCTGCTTGCCGATCTGGCGGAAATAGACCCGTACTTCCGTTGCCCCCCACTGGATCGCGTTATCTACATGCTCGCACAGGGCTGAGGTGGTGTTGTTGTACCCCAGATCCCTGAGCGAGTTGATTAGGGTCTGCCCGAGAAAAAGAGGAACTGTGGCCCCGTCCTTCAACACCCGAGTGACGACCGTCTTGCCGCCGCGCGGTGCGGCCATACCCCACTGTGGGGAAAGGTCGAGGAACCCCGGTTCCGCATCCTGTGGGATCTCGGTGCACGGCTGCTGGCTGTTCGTCTCGGACATGCTCGTACTCCCATTCATGGTTGTGGCGGCGCTCTGTGTGCCGCCGGAACGGTGGGGTCGCACTCTGCGGCCTCTATTATCAAAGTGGGGGAACAGGTATGGTCGTAACCACGTTTGTCTGACGCCGAACTATTTTCGCATCGAGAGGGTGAAGTGAAATGGGCGGAGGACCGTATCTTTTGCCATGCGGGACTCGGTAACCCAACCCTTCTCCACCTGAGTTCAGAGAGAGAGGGAAGTAGGGTTGCTCGTCTCGAATGATTTGCCACGTCCCAGCATGGGGCGAGGTCGTATGATGACGGAAGCGAGCGAAAATCACCCCAAACTTCGGCCCCACGATCGAACGACTTATGGCACGTTATCTGATCGGCATCGACCTTGGCACGACGAACAGCGCCCTTGCCTATGTGGACTTGCATCATCCGCGGCGCGGCGACCGGCTGGACATTAAACCGTTTCCCATTCCGCAATTGGTCGCGGTCGGCGAGGTCAAAGAGCGAGCCTTGCTGCCGTCGTTCATCTATCTGCCGGGCCAGCACGATTTGCCGGCGGGCGCGACCGCGCTGCCGTGGGACGCGCAGCGCGATTACGCCGTCGGCGAGTTTGCCCGCAATCACGGCGGCAAGGTACCCGGTCGGCTCGTCAGTTCGGCTAAATCGTGGCTATGTCATGGCGGCGTCGATCGCTCGGCGGGCCTGCTGCCGTGGACCGCGCCGCCCGATGTGCCGCGTATCTCGCCCATCGAGGCGTCGGCGCGCTATCTGCGCCACATGGTCGAAAGCTGGAATTACGTCATGGCCAAGGATCGGCCCGATGATCGGTTGGAAAAGCAGACGGTCGTCTTGACCGTGCCGGCGTCGTTCGATGATGTGGCGCGCAACCTCACCGTCGAGGCCGCGCGCAAGGCGGGGTTGGAAGATTTGATTCTTTTGGAGGAACCGCAGGCGGCGTTTTACTGCTGGCAAGTGACGCACTCGGCTGCGGAGGCGGCGGCGCTGAAGCCGGGAACGCGCTGTCTTGTGGTGGACGTGGGCGGCGGCACCAGCGATTTCAGTCTCATTGAGGCGGTGGAGCAGCAGGGCGAATTGGGTTTCGTGCGGCAGGGCGTCGGCGATCATCTGCTGCTGGGCGGCGACAACATGGACCTGGCGTTGGCCAAGTTCGTCGAGGCGAAGCTGCCGGGCGCGGGGCGGCTCGATGCGGTGCAGTACGGTCTTTTGACGCAGGCATGCCGCGCGGCCAAGGAGGCGCTGCTGAGTCCCACGGCGCCGGCGAGTCACACGGTCACGGTGATCGGTCGCGGTCGAGCAGTGATCGGCGGCACGCTGCATGCGCCGTTGACGCCGGCGGATGTGCGGCAGGTGATTCTCGATGGTTTCTTCCCGGTGGTGCCGGCGGACGCCGCGCCGCAGCGCGGCGCACGCGCCGGCCTGCATGAGATGGGTCTGCCTTATGTCAGCGATCCCGGCATTACGCGCCACCTGGCCGCCTTCCTGCAAAACCAATCGGCTCCCGATGCGAATGCGCCGACGGCGATCTTATTCAACGGCGGCGTCTTTCAGCCGCCGGCGCTGCGCGAGCGCGTCGTCGAGGTGCTGCGTCAGTGGTACGAACGGCCGGAGCATCCTTGGCAGCCGTTGGTTCTGACGAATCCATCGCTGGACCTGGCCGTTTCCTTGGGTGCGGCCTACTTCGCCTGGCTGCGTCACACCGGCGGACGGCGCATCGGCGGCGGCATCGCGCGCTCGTATTACATCGGCGTTCAACAAGCCCAGAGCGCCGGCGACGGTTCGCAAAATGTCACGGTCGTTTGTGTGGTGCCGCAGCACATGGAGGAAGGACAGGACATTGTCCTTGAGAAACCGGAACTGGAACTGGCGCTGGGTCAGCCGGTGATGTTTCCACTGTATACCTCGACGGTGCGCGGCGATGACAAGGCGGGCGATCTGTTGACGCTGGCACCGGAACAACTACGGCGGATGCCGCCGTTGCATACGGTGCTGCGCGGCGGCAAACGCAGCGGCACGAAATCGGTGCCGGTGACATTGGCCGCGCGCTCGACGGCCATCGGCACGCTGGAACTGTTCTGCGTGGCGCGCGACGGCGGCAACCGCTGGCGGCTCGAGTTCAACGTCCGCGATCTCGTACAAGATACGCCTTCACCTAGCGGAGCCGAAAGCGTAAGCGACGGACAGACCATCACCGACGTTTGGCCGGAAGCGCAGGTGCAGGAGGCGGCGCAGCGCATCCGCGCTGTCTATACGCCTGCTCAATCTGGTGACATGGCGTTGACACCGCAGGAATTGACGAAGTCGTTGGAGGCGGCGCTCGATGCGCCGCGGCACGCCTGGCCGACGGGATTATGTCGCCGTATGTGGGAGTTTTTGGCCGAGGTCGCCGAGGAACGCCGTCGTTCGCCGTCGCATATGAGTCGCTGGTACAACCTGACCGGCTATTGTCTGCGTCCAGGCTTCGGCGATCCGCTCGACAAGTTTCGCATCGATCAATTGTGGAAAATGATGGCCGCGCCGCCGCGCGCCGACGCCGGCAAGGGCGCGCGAGGGACGGCTCCGCGCTTGACGGAAACCGGTGCCGATGCCTGGATCATGTGGCGACGCGTGGCCGGCGGATTGCATTCGAGTTTGCAACAAGCGCTCTACGATCGCCTGCGTCCGGTTCTGCTGCCGGCCAAGGGCAAAGTGGTGGCCAAACCGGGCGCGAACGAATTGGCGGAAATGTGGCGGGCAGCCGCCGCGTTCGAGCGTCTCGATGTCAAAAACAAGGAAGCGTTGGGAGCCGCTCTGCTCAAGCCGTTGCGCCGCAGTCCGGTGCCGACCTACGGTTTCTGGGCGCTGACGCGCTTGGGAGCGCGGGCGCTGATTTACGGCCCGCTCAACGCCGTCGTGCATCATCAGGTAGTCGAGAAGTGGCTTGAAGCGATATTGTCGTTCGAGCCGGGCAATCAAAGCGAACGTCTGGCGTGGGCGTTTTGTCTATCGCAGCTGGCTCGCCGCACCGGGCAGCGTGCGCTCGACATCGACGAGAGCCATCGCGACAAGGTGCTGTCCGTGCTGCGTGACTTGTCGATCCCGGAACACTGGCGGCGCATGGTTGAGGAAGTATCGGAGATGGAGCAAGAAGAACAGGGGCAAATGCTTGGCGATTCGTTGCCTATTGGTTTGCGCTTATTGCAACCACAGGAATAGGAAATCGTGAGATGATCCGAGGAGGCTCTTTATGCCGTCACCGTTTCCGGGTATGGACCCGTATCTTGAGACGCCGGACCTTTGGCCCGACGTGCATCACGAGTTGATTGGCCAGATCCGCACAGCGCTGAATCCGGTGCTGCTACCACACTACGTCGCCCGCGTCGAGTTGCGTATTTACGTCTCCGACGAAGACGATCCAGGAAGACAGACCCTCCCTATCCCGGATGTCCGCATCGAGAGGACAGCGAAACACAAGGGGGCAAAAAAAACGCCGAATCGGTCGGCCTCCCTCACCATCGCCGAACCGCAAACCATAGCGCTCCTGACCGATGACGAAATCAAGGAAGCTCGTCTTGAAATCCGCCACCGCGAGTCGAACGATCTTGTCACGGTCATTGAGGTCCTCAGCCCGTCGAACAAGATTCGCGGCTCGGACGGCCGAGCCAGTTTCATGACGAAACGGCGAGAGATACTGCGTTCGGAGGTCCACTGGGTCGAGATCGACTTGCTGCGTGCGGGCGATCCGTCGGTAGCGCGACTCGCTCGGACAGGCAGCGACTATCGGATTGTCGTATCGCGCGGCGAGGATCGCCGTCACGGTAAATATTGGCCGGTGAGTGTACGGCAGGTGCTGCCAGTGATCGGCATCCCGCTGCGCGGCAAAGATCCCGATGTGCCACTCGATCTGAATGCCATACTCCGCAGCGCCTACGATAACGCCGCTTACGGCGTGTCCATCGATTATCGCCGCGACCCGGAACCGCCGTTGTCCCGCGAGGACACGGCCTGGGCCGCAAAGCTGTTGCGCGAGCATGGTCTGCGCTAAACACGAACAAGATGGCGCAGCCCTCCCGCGTAAGCGGGGGGAGTGTTCGCTGCATTCTCCCCCCGCTTACGCGGGAGGCTCGCTTACGCGGGAGGGCTGCGCCATCTTGTTCGTGCCCCTTAATGCCAGCGATTGAAAGCGCCTTCGCCGCTGGTGAAGGCGATTTCGCCGTGCAGCACGCCGCGAATGGACAGCAATTCCTCGCCGAGATGACGCACCTCACCGGCGGGGCCACGCAAAATCGACACCTCCAGACAATGACGCTCGCCCAGATGAACGTGAAGAGTGGACACCACCAGATTGTGATGGTGATGTTGCTTGTCGATCAGCCGGGAAGCCAACTCGCGGGCATGGTGATCGTACACGAGCGTGACGACGGCCACCTGCTCCGTTGTTTCGCCCGGCTCGCCGCGCGACTCCTCATGGATAAGGTGATCGCGGATCAGATCGCGGATGGCCTCGCTGCGCGTGGCGTAGCCGCGTGCCGTGATGTTGCGATCGAACGCGGCCAACAGCGCGCTCTCCAGAGAAATGCTGACACGAGTGAGATCCGCCATGATGATTCACTTGTTCGGGGAATGACCTTTCATCCGACACTTCTCCCTTATTGTCAAGGTATCGATGCGAAATTGCCAGCGCCAAGGCATCGGCAAGAGGGCCGCGCCGTTCTGACCGATGGAGTATTCCTCGAAAACCGCACAAGGTAATCGGACGGATCCAGTGAGATCAATCCTCTGCTCGATTTTCCGCCCTTCTCCGCGAAAAATGGAGAATAATTCAACGACGGGTCGATCCTTCGTGGCTCAGGGGCCAAACAATGTTCAAATCGCGCGGGGACCGCTGGCTCTTGTTGTTGCCGCTGACGTTATGGGCATTGCTGCTGTCGCCGTGTATGACCCGAGCGGATGAACGCCACTACCTCATCATTTTCGGAGCGCAATCGCATCCCAAACTGCCTCGGTATACGCATACTTTCGCCACATTCGTCAAGGTCGGAGATTGCCCTGCGGACGGCGTCATGCCCCCGATTCAGGCGTACACAATCAGTTGGCTCCCTCAGACGCTGAAAGTACGGCCCTTTCGCTGTTACAGTGAACCGGGAGTAAATCTCGATTTAGAGACGACGCTGCGATGGGCGCAGGACAACCGCATGCGCGTCTCCGAATGGGGCCCTTACGAAATCGAAGGGGAGTTTTATCAAATTGTGTATAACGAATATCTGCGAATGCAAAGCGGAATCTATCGCTACAAGGCGATTGATCCCTTCACGCGCGGCTCGCTGACGACCGACTGTATCCACGCCGTTTCCGACATCGACTATCGTCACGGCCGCGCCGAGTATTTCTTCTTGCGCAGCGGCAATCCTGCCAGCCGTCATCTCGCCTTCGTCCTGTCCGACCGCGAGCGCGTCCTTGCTCATCAGGATGGTCTTGGTTGGTTGAACTCCGTTCTCGGGTTAGATCGCTATCCCATCATCCATCGGCGTGATCCTTGACATCGCCTTATTGTCCTTCCTTCAAGAATGACACCATGTTTATGACACGCGGCGTTCGCCGGGTTTGGCTCCTGTCCCTGTCCGCGTGGGCGTTTTTGTTGGCTCCGCATTACGTTGAAGCGGATGATCGCTATTTCCTGATTGTTTTCGCTTCACAATCCCACCCCAAGATACCCCGGCTCTCGCATACCTTTGCTACGATCGTCCGAGTCACGGACGCGCCGCTGGGCTGCCTGAATCCACGCATTGAGGCGTATACAATCAGTTGGCTGCCGCAAACGATGAAAGTGCGTCCCTGGCGGCTTCACGACGAGCCAGGCGAGAATTTCACCTTGGACACGACATTGCGATGGGCTTACGAAAATCATATGCATGTATCGGAATGGGGCCCTTATGAGATTGAAGGTGACTTTTTCACGCGCGTGTATCGTGAGTATATAAAGATAGAAAACGGCCAATTCCGCTACAAGGCGATCGACCCCCGCCAACGCGGCGCGCGGACCACCGATTGCATCCATGCGGTCAGCGACATCGACCGCCAGCACGATCGTTACGAGTATCCCGCTATCCGCAGCGGGGACGCCGTTACCCGCAAGTTCGTTCGCGTTATGCACCAACGCGGGAGTCTGATCGTTCCCTCGGAATCGATGGCCTGGTTGGAATCCGCCCTGGGGTTGGATCGCTATCCGATCATCCATCGACACGATCCCTGAGCCGTCCGCTCGTCTTATCCGCTACAATCTCCTTTTCCTTTCGGATTTCGAGATTCGGATTTCGGATTTCCCGCGCAGCGGGCGGTAGGCGGAGATGGCGGACGACGTTTGGGACATCGTAGTGATCGGCGCGGGAGCTGCGGGGTTGATGGCCGCGATCCGCGCGGCGGAGTGCGGCCGGCGTGTGCTGGTGCTGGAGAAAAACCGCAAGGCCGGCGTCAAAATTCTCATGTCCGGCGGCACGCGCTGCAATGTCACCCACGCCACCGATAATCGCGGCATCGTCGAGGCGTTCGGTCCACCCGGACGTTTTTTGCACTCCGCGCTGGCCGCGCTCAGCGTCCAGGACACTCTCGATCTGTTCGCGTCCGAGGGCGTCGCCACCAAGGTCGAGGAAACGGGAAAGATTTTTCCCGTCAGCAACAAGGCGCTCGATGTACTCGACGCGCTGCTGCGGCGTCTGCGGCGCAGCGGAGCCAGCCTCGCCTTGGAGGAA
>DATNCY010000057.1:0-22445 GCA_035553375.1 Gemmataceae bacterium | reverse complement strand
TGGCGCAACAGCCGCTCCATTTGCGTATTCAGATGGGTTGATTCCTCCAGGCTGGTGCCCGGCATGCGGATCAGGCCAATGACGACCGCTCCCTCCGACAGCCGCGGTACAAACTCCGATCCCAGACTCATGGCGATGAGTCCGGCCAATAACAACAAACAGATGGCCAGGCCGACCGTCGCCCAGCGCAGTCCCATCGCCAGCTTCAGAAACGGCGTGTACACCCACTGGGCCAGGCGGATGAGCCGCACGTCCTTTTCTTCCATGTGACGCGGCAGGAACAGATAGGCCAGCACCGGCATCAGCGTCAGCGACATAATCAGCGAGCCGACCAGCACGAAAATGACCGTCAGCGCCATCGGCCGGAACATCTTGCCCTCGACGCCTTCCAACGTGAGGATGGGAATATACACGATCATGATGATGAGCTGGCCGAACACCGTCGGCTTGCGCACCTCAATGGCCGCGTCGCGCACCAACTCCTCTCGACTCTTCTGGTGTCCACCCCCGGCATGGCTGGCGTGGGCGGCATGGCGGATGACATTCTCGACGACGACGACCGAACTATCGACGACGATACCGAAGTCGATGGCGCCGAGACTAAGCAAGGTGCCGGCGATGCCCGCTTGCAACATGCCATTGAAGGCGAACAGCATCGATAGCGGGATGGCCGTCGCCACGATCAACCCCGCTCGCAGATTGCCCAGCAGGATGTACAGAATGGTGACAACCAACAAGCCGCCCTCCAGCAGATTGTCGCGCACCGTCTCGATGACCTTATCAACCAGTTCGGTTCGATCGTAGACGGTTTCGATGCGCGCGCCGGCCGGCGTCTCTTTCTTGACCTCTTCCAACTTATTGCGCAGGCGAGGCGTGACCGCGTAGCTGTTCTCGCCCATGAGCATGAAGCCGAGGCCCAGGACGGCCTCGCCCTGACCGTCGGCGGTGACGGCTCCGCGACGAATGGCATGGCCGACGACGACCTTGGCCACATCCCGGACGCGAATCGGCGTGCCGTCTTGCGACGCAATCATAATCTCTTCGATTTGATCGATCGTATTGGTGCGGCCGACGCCGTGGATGAGCAGCATCTCGCCGGTCTGCACGAGGTTGCCGCCGCCCACATTCATATTGTTCTCGCGCAGGGCGCGGACGACTTGATCGAAGCCGAGATCGTACTTGAGCAAGCGCAACGGATCGACGCGCACCTGATATTGTTTCTCGAAGCCGCCCCACGAGTTAATCTCGGCCGTGCCCGGCACCGGCCGCATCTCCGGCCGCACTTTCCAGTTCTGATAGGTGCGCACGTCGATCAAATCCATGCCGTCACTCTTGACGAGATAATGCAATACCTCACCCAGTCCGGTAGCCACCGGCCCCATCTCGGGTTTGTCGATACCGGCCGGCATCTGCACGGTGCCCAGCCGTTCGTTGATGAGTTGGCGAGCGAAGTAAATATCGGTACCGTCCTCGAAGGTGACGATAATTTGCGACAGACCGAACTGCGACAACGAGCGCACTTGCTTCAATCCCGGCAAGCCGCTGATGCACAATTCGACGGGGAAAGTGATCTGCCGTTCGACTTCCTCGGGCACCAGCGAAGGCGAGACCGTGTTGATCTGCACTTGCACCGGCGTCGTATCAGGGAAGGCATCAATGTTGAGTCGCATCAGCGATAGGAATCCGGAAATGGCAATCGCCAGCGCACCACCCAGGACAAGGTAACGGTTACGCAGCGACCAGGTGATGAGCCAGGCCAGCATGAAGTTCTCCCAAAATGGGCGGCACGTCGAATGGATTACTAGCCCGCAGCGCCAGCAAGGGAAGGATTTATCCTTGCTGGCGCTGTGGGCTGGCAGGGTTTGGCTTATTCCCCGCCGACGAGGCGGTGATGAACGATGCTCGACTTGAGCAGATGGCTGCCGGCCGTCACGACTTTGTCGCCAGGACGGACGCCGTCGCGGACTTCGGTGAACTCGATTCCACGAATGCCCGGCACAATGCGACGTTGCTCGAAGACCGTGTCATCGACGCAAACGAAGACGAAATAAATCTTGCCCTCGCGCTGAATGGCCTGCGTAGGTACGGCGATGCTGCGGGGCGAAGAGCGGACGAGGATTTTGCCGGTGCCGAAAGTATCCGGCCGCAGCAAACCATTGGGATTCTCGACCTCAGCGCGGACATGCACGGTGCGCGTCCGCTTCTCGACGCCGGGACGAATCCAGGTAATCTGGGCGACCGCCGGCTCTTGCGCCAGGCCGTCCGGCTCGAAGCGCACTTCCTGACCGATCTTCACTTCCTTGGCGTCTTCTTGCCGCACGTCCAACCGAATCCACAGCCGCCGGATGTCGGCCACGATCATTTGCACCTGCGCGGTGGTGATGACTTCTTCGAGTACCATGTCGCGCTTGATGACCTCGCCATCGAATGGAGCAGTCAACGGCAAGAGGTTGGTCGGCAGCTTGTTCGGATTGATTTCACGGCGGACGGCCTCCGGTACGCCGAGCAGACGCAGATGCTGGACGCGCTTGTCTTTCGGCAGTTTGCGCAGCGCATCGAGATCGACGGGCAAACCGAGGTTGATGAGGGTTTGCTGATTATCGAAGAGGCGAAGATGCGCCTCGGCCAAAGAAGCCTCGGCATCGCGCAGTTGCTTCAGCGAGATGGCGTCCGGCGCCGACTTCAAGCGTTTGAGGATCTCCGTGCGCACTTCTTCTTGCAAAATCCCTTGCAGAAGTTCCGCCTTGGCGCGGGCCACTTCGGGCGCGGCCACCAACCCTAACACTTCGCCCTTGCGAACTGGATCGCCTTCATTTTTCAGTACTTCCCATACGGTGCCGGCCGCGCGCGGCGACAACTCGGCGTACGCCGTCTGGTTGTATTCGATGGCTCCATTGGCGAAAACGTACTGAGCCAGCGGCTGTTCTCCGACGTCTTCGGTTCCGATGCCGGCCTTCCGCACGGCCTCCAGGGAACCCAGGCGGACTTGATACAACGGCGGTTCGTCGGCATCGACCGCATGGATGCCCGGCGAAATGGGTACGACTTCCGTACTCGCCTCGCTGCCGCCACCCTCAACCTTGGCATCCTGACCCACTTCGGCCGTGCCCCAAAATTCGGCAAAAGTAGGCACTTTCCACTTGTAGGCACGTCCCCACCAGAGAAGGCCGACCAGGATAGAAAGGACAGCGATGGTTGAGAGTGCGGACAGCCCGCGACGGGCGAGGGCGACAAAAACATTCAATGGCATGGTCAAGTCCTCATGGGCCCTTAAATGAGGAGAAAAGCGCTTCTTCGCACTTCTTCATCTTCCTTTCATCTATAACAGATTCCGTGGAAATCCGCGAGAGGATGTGAACGGAAGGAGCGAAAACGCCTTCTATTCCAGCCCTGCACCGCGCAATTTGCTCTTCGCCGCCTGTCCCAGTTTCGTTCGTGGCGAGCGTTTCAAAAGTAAGCGTAGCATTTTTCCGGCGAACTGTTTTTGTTGCCCACCCTGCTCCGCGAAGTGAAATCCCAGATAATACAAATCTTCCGGCTCCAGCCACTTGATCTTTTCCAACTCCGCCGACAATTCGGATTCATAGCCCTGGCACAGTGTGGCGAATTGCTGCAAACATGGATCGCTCGTCCGCGCCTCGGCCGACAGATCGTGGTTGGACACTTTCAAGCCGCACACCGCCAGCTCCAGACGGATGGCAAAGCCGCACGCCGGATCGCGGATCAACAGACGAAGATATAAAAGTGCCGTTTCATACGCTTTCTTTTTGCGCCAGTGGATCGCCCGCTGTTCGAGCCGATCGCGCAGTTCAACCGTATCCGTCTCGCGCAGCAAAAACAACAGCGCATCGGCGCGGCGATCGTTCGTCTCCAGATATTTACATGTTTGTGCAAACACCTGTTCCCGCCACTCCGGCGGAAATTTCCTTGCGAACGGTGCCTGCGCCCGCGCCAGCATCCAGACTTTATCCGCCGATTCCGTCTCAAACAATGCTGTCGTCAGCGCGTTTTGCCCCTGTTTGAGCCGGGTCAATCGCGCCAGCGCGCTCTCGCGCAGAGAGCGATCGGGATGATCCAGCTGTTGCAAGAGCGCCTCGGCCACCTCGGCGCTATCACGATCGCCGATCTTTTCCATCGCCAGTTTGCGCACCGCCACATCCGCCGCCTGCAACAGCGTCAGCCAATCGGAAACCGCGCGTTCGCCGACGGGCAGATTCTTGAGCAGCACCAGGGCAGGCGCGGCCAGCCGGAAATCCCGATCGGCCGCGCACACGAACAGCCGTTTGAGTTGTTCCTTGCTGGGGGTCTTCATCCATTTACCCAGTGCTTGCAGGGCGGCCGTGCGCACCTCCAGCGGATGCGGCGGCACGATGCGTTCCCACAGGATCGCCTCGGCGCGTGGCTCATCGAGCGCGGCCAACAAACGCAACACGGCCGATTCAGATATCGGATGCAAAGGCTCCTTTTTGTTGCCGATAAGTTGCAAGAGTTGATCGGCCAACGTCTGCCGATGGGCCGGCGTCAGCGCCGGCACCTGAGCGCTGAGGGTGCGCACAGCCGCCTCGACGACGCCGGGATCTTTGTCGAGCAGCATGGCGACGGCGGCCGTCTCGGAACTGGCCGTGCCCGCCGCCGCCAGCGCCGACGCGATATAACGCCGCAGTCCGGGCGCGACTCTCGGCATCAATTCTTGCAGCGCACGTGTGCCCTTGGCTCCCACTTTCGCCGCCGCCTGCGCCGCTTGCTCCGCTTCCTCACCGCCGTCCTTGATGCGCTCAAGCAATTGCGGCAGCGCCGCCTCGATGCGCAGCTTGCCCACGGTCTTGATGATCTGCATGCGCAACCGCGACTCACCATCCTTCAGCGCATCGCACAGCACGCGGGTCAGTTCGGCGTCTTTGCCGCCAATCTCACCTAGCACGAGAGCGGCGGCACAGCGCACCTCCACCGGTTGATCGGGATGGAGTAAACGAAGAATCTTCTTGGTCGTGTCCTGCATGGTCTTCCCGCCGTTCGCGGAGTTGTTCGGGACCGTATCCGTGCGGATGGTCCGCAAGTGATCGCACAGGATGACGCTCGGCGTCTTCAAGCCCGCCCTCCGGCGGATCCACCGCGATGTGGGTGGGGATGTTCTTAGACTTCTTTGCCTTCGAGGTCAACGGGACCACCATGCAAGCCCGCTCGGTTCTTTCTTGTGAGCCTTGCGGCGGGCTGGTATGATTCATTTTCCTGCCCGGCGGATTCTTCGTGCAAGCACGCTTGATATAGGAACTATCTCATGGCGGACACTAAGACCATCCTCATTGTGGACGATGATGTCGAGCTGAGCGACGGCCTGCGTGTGGTGCTGGAACGACAAGGCTTTCGCGTCATCCAGGCTCGCGATGGACAGCACGGCAAACAGATGGTGTATCAGCAACGGCCCGACCTCGTCATTCTCGACATGATGATGCCGCGTATGGGCGGCTATCCCGTGCTGGAACACTTCAAAAACAAGCCCGATGCGCCGCCGATCATCATGATAACGGCCAATGAGGGCAGCCGGCACAAAGCCTACGCCGAATACCTCGGCGTCATCGACTACATTCGCAAACCATTCGCCATGGAACGCCTGCTCGAAGCGGTCGAACGCGGTCTGAAGGGCGAGGGCGAAAGGGGCGAGGGCACCGAGCCGAAGGGCGAAGCCGAGTGAGTGCCATCCCTCAAGCGGCCAGCGTGCTGCTGGCGCGCGAACGCGGATCACCGGAAGTCTACGTCGTCGCTCGCGCCGCCGCGCTGCGTTTCCTGGGCGGCTTCCTCGCCTTCCCCGGTGGCAAGGTTCACAGCAGCGACATCGCGTTAGCTCACGCCACGCCCGGCTTGACCGTGCAGCAGGTCGCTGCCATCCGCGAGCTGTTTGAGGAGATTGGCGTTCTGCTGGCGCACGATGCCGGCGGAGCGTATCCATCTGGTGAAGAACTGATTGGTCTGCGCCGCGAACTGATGGCGGAGCAATTGACCTTCAACGATCTACTGACCGAGCGAAATCTGCACCTACGGCCCGAGGATTTGACCTTCGCCGGATCGCTCGTTACCCCGGCGTTCTCACCGTTCCGTTTCGACACCGCCTTTTATGTCGCCGTGCTGCCGCCCGGACAGACGGCCGAGGTCTGGCCGGGCGAGTTGACCGAAGGAGCCTGGTATAGCGCCGAGCGCGTACTGACCGACTGGAACACCGGTGACAACTTGGTGTCACCGCCCACGGTCGCGCTATTGGAAGCGATACGCAGTCGTCCCGTCGAGGAGTTACCCGAGCGCTTGCGACTTAGCGCTAAGCCGCAAGCGGCTCCTATCTGGTTCAGTCCGGCCGTGCAGATGATCCCGCTATTCTCGCAGGGATTGCCGCCCAGCACGCATACCAACGCCTATCTCGTCGGCAGCGATCCCGCCTACCTGATCGATCCTGGTCCGGTTGATCCGGTCGAGCAAGGCCGACTGTTCGAGTTGCTCGACGGCCGGCGTCTGCGCGGCGTGATCCTGACGCATCATCATCCCGACCATCTCGGCGCGGCCAACGCCTGCGCGCAGCGCTACGGCGTGCCCATCCTCGCTCATCCGCTGACGGCACAGGCACTGGAAGGCCGCATCGCGGTAACGCAACATCTCGACGACGGAGCCATTCTCGACCTGGGACCAGCGCCCGACGGTAAGACCCGTTGGCAGTTGCAAGCAATCCACACGCCGGGCCACGCACCCGGACATCTCTCCTTTTACGAGCCGCGTTATCGCTTGTTGTTCGTCGGCGATATGATTTCGACGCTCTCGTCGGTGCTGATTCCACCGCCGCCGGAGGGCGATCTGGCGGTATATCTCGATTCACTGCGGCGTTTGCAGACGTATCCGGCGCGTCTGCTGCTGCCGGGGCACGGTTCGCCCAGCGCACGCCCCGCATTCATTCTCGAACAAGCGCTGATCCATCGCCGCGAACGCGAGGAGCATCTGTTGCAATGCTTGGGGACCGAGCCGCGCACCGTGCCGGAATTGGCCGTGGAGATGTATCGCGGTTTGCCCGCCCCGTTGATGCGTTTCGCCGAGATGCAAGTGATAGCGGGACTGCACAAACTTCAGCGCGAGGGCCGAATCCTCAAGGTCGATGACCATTCGTGGCGGAAAAAATCCTGACTAAATCAAAGTCTCGACCCTTGACAGACGTTCTCCTCTCGCTGTAATGTATCGCTATGCGATATATCGTATGACGATATATCGACTCGAAAGGAGATGTCTCATGGTACCCCTCGATTCCGGACGGCAAGTTTCGCTTAGTCCACCGGAGTTTCAGATTCTCCTCGCCTTGGCCGATGGCGAGAAGCACGGTTACGGCATCATGCAAGAGGTCGGCACACGCACCGCTGGCCGAACCCGCATGGGGCCGGGCACGCTGTACGGAGCGATCAAGCGCATGCTCCGCGCTGGCCTCCTCGAAGAGGCCGAGGAACGCCTGGACCCGAAGTTGGACGATCAACGGCGGCGCTATTACCGCCTCACGGATGCCGGCCGTCGCTTGGCCGTCGCCGAAGCGGAACGGATGGCCGAATTGGTCCGGGAGGCTTACGACAAGCGGCTTTTGACGAAGCGTCTCATCCTCGGTCGAGTGGGAGGATGAACCATGTCCGCAATTCCACAACTGGTTGCCTTGTCGGCGTTCGTCTACGCGCTCGTCATTCTCGTCGTCGTTCTCGCCTATGTGCCTCCCTTCGTGGCATGGTCGGTGTGGCTTTATCGTCTGCTCCTTGCCGCGTATCCTGCCCGTTTCCGCAATGAATATGGGCAAGCGATGGTCCAATTGTTCCGCGATACGGTACGGGAGGAATATCGACGGCGCGGCCTGCGGGGTTTGCTGGTAGTTTGGCTGCGGACGCTGGCGGACTTCACGGTCAGCGTTATCCGCCAGCATCGGGACAAGCCGGTGGAAGTGAGTAGCGAATCCGTCTTGCTGCGCGATCTGTGGCAACAGTGGCGTCAGTTCGGTTCTGTCGCCCTCTCCGCGACCACCTTCTCGGCCTGGTACGGTTGGCACCTGCTTCGCCTGTTTTTCCGGCGTGCCGTCCTCGTCTGGGCGACCCTCACCGTCATCGCTTTCGGGATTTGGCTGGTGAGCTTTTTTGATTCGATGTGCCTCCTGCGCATGCGGGCCTCCCGGATTGACATCGGCGGCGGAATGGTGAGGATTTTGCACGCTGATTTCGTGGGAGATCCGATTACCGAGGAGCAGTGGCAGCGGGATGTCCAAGCGCGGAGGAAAAAATATCCGACTCTCGGCGATGTTCTCCAATCAAAACCCAAACCGTGGGAAATTCGCTTCATCCGCGATATTCCGGGCGCGGTAGTCGTCCAATTGAAGGCCGATCGCAAGACACCCGCGATCTTGCGGCCTTACAAGGAATGGTGGCTGATCTTGCCGTTTTTCCCTGTGCCAATGCTTCTGTTGTTGGGAACCGTTCGCGCCTATCGCCGAAGACGCGCGGTTTCCGGGCAGGCGATGCAATCGGCGTAAGAATTGGTTCTGGGCAGGCGATGCAATCGGCGTAGTGTAAACTCCGGGTACGCCCTATCCGAGGCGGAAGCGTTAGCGGCGGAAGGTTCGTCGCGGACGCTTCCACCTCCGACAGCTCAAGAGAACACCGCCTCCCATGAACCCTTCCTCCGTTCTCCTTCGCCATCTGGCGAACCGCTCATCCAACGGCCGGAACATCTACTCTCTTTCTCTCGCGCGCTCCATTGATGAACGCGATGCGGGCGAATGGCAGGCCGCCTGCGGCGGCCAGGCCGATATGGTCATGGACCCGCGCTTCCTTCGGGCCGTGGAAAAATCGATGAGCGCCGATGCACGCTTCTGCAACGTCGTCTTCCGCGATGCCGCCGGAACGCCCGCCGGTGCCGCTTTCCTCTCTCTCTACACCATCGATGGCCTTCTTCTGGCGCCGCAACGCTGGAAGCAAAGGGGCGTGCGCCTGCGCCACTTGTGGCCCAACTTCCTCAAAGTTCAGGTGCTCTTGTGCGGTTCGCCCATCTCGACCGGCGAAAGCCATCTCCGCATCGCGGCGGGCGTGGATCATCGCGCCCTTTTGCGGCAACTGGATCGACTGCTGCTGCGCATGGCTCGCCAGCAACGCACACACTTCATCGTCTTCAAAGAGTTCAGCCCGCGCGAGGTCGCGCGGACGGATGCTCTCTTGGAGTACGGCTACTTCCGTGCGGACAGTCCGCCCATGAACTATTTTCCCGCCCGCTTCCGCGACTTCGATCACGTCTGCGCGTCGCTTCGTTCCAGCTATCGCGCCAAGATCCTCCGCTCGCGGAAAAAGTTCCACCGCGCGGGGCTGCACGTCGCGCACCTTCGCGGCAGCATGGGCATGGACGCCCTGTACACCGAGAACGTCCATCGCCTGTATTTGGATGTTCTGGATCACGCCGAGACGCGCTTTGAATGTCTGCCCGCGCAGTTTTTCCGCGAGATGGCACGGCAACTTCCCGAGGACGCCACCTTCACCGTGGTTCGTCAAGGCGAACGAGTTGTCGGGTTCGTGTTCGGCGTCTTTGACCAGGAAAATTATCTCAATTTCTTCTGTGGGTTCGATTATCGGCTCAACGAAGAGACGGACCTGTATTTCAATCTCTTGTACGAAGATCTCGACTACGCGCTGCGGCAAAATGTTCGCGGTATCCACGTCGGCCAAACGGCGGACGAGTTTAAGTCGCGTGTGGGCTGCTACCTCGAACCGCGTTTCTTTTACGTCAAGGCGCGCGACTCGCATGTGCAATCTCTGCTGAGGGCTGGCCAGGCTTACTTGTTCCCCGCCGCGCCTCCCATCCGCGAACGCAACGTATTCCGCGACGACACCGACGCCTCTCCCTCGTAGCGGCGCAACGATTAAACGACGGGGGCGACACCGGCCTGGAGAGTACCGATCGACTTGCGAATGACGCTATCCACTGTCTGATTCAGGAAATCCAATTCCTGACAAGTGCGCTCCAGCGCGTCCACAAAGCGCCGGACTTGTTCTTCGGTGATCGTCAAGGGCGGTTGGATGCGTAGCACGCGCGGATTGGAGCGCGTCACCTGCGTGTAGATACCGTGGGCCTGGAGCAAAATCTGCATGGCGTACAAACCGGGGATCGAGTGGATTAGGTCATCCAGGTTCGGCACCAAAAGCGAAGTGACGCCGGAGGGGTCCATGCCCTTGAAATGGGCGATCATGGTGTCCGGCATAGGCTCAAACTCCAGGCCGAGCATCAAGCCGCGCCCGCGTACCGCGCGGACGAGGCCGCTCCGCTGGCACAATTGCCGCAGTCCCTCTTCCAACTGCCGGCCGCGCGCCCGCGCCTTGGCGCATAGCTCCTCCTCGCGCAGCACGCGCAGCGTTGCCAAGCCCGCGGCGCAAGCCAAGCTGCCGCCGCCAAAGGTACTCGTGTGCAGCGCGAAGGTTTGCGCCGAACCGTAGGCTTTCATCCACAACGCGCGGCGGGTCAGCATGGCTCCCAAGGGAACAAGGCCGCCGCCGAGCGACTTGGCCAAGGTCAGAACATCCGGCTCGACGCCTTCCTCGTCAACGGCGAACAAGCTGCCGGTCCGGCCCAGTCCCGTCTGTACCTCATCCACAATCAACAGGGTTCCGGCGGCGCGGCACAAATCCTGGGCGGCGCGCAGATAGCCGGCAGGAGGCACGAGCATCCCCCCTTCTCCCTGAATGGGTTCGACGATGAAGGCCGCGAAACGCCGCGTGTAGAGCGCGCGTTCGAGGGCTTCCAGGTCGCCGAAGGGGACCGCCTGGCACTCCGGCAACAGCGGAGTAAAGGGATGCTGATAGGATCGATTACCCGTGACGGAGAGCGAACCGAGCGATTTGCCGTGGAAGGAACGCTCGCAATGCAGCAAGCCGGGCCGATGCGTGGCGGCGCGGGCCAGCTTCAGGCCTGCTTCGACAGCCTCGGTGCCACTGTTGGCGAAGAACGCCATCTCCAGTCCCGGCGGCGTCAGCGCGACGAGCTGCTCCGCCAGGGTAGCGGCCAGGGGGTTGATCGCCGAAGGCGTGAAACCAATCGCTTGCTCTGCCAGGGCCGCGCGGACGGCATCGACCACGGCCGGATGGTTGTGTCCCAAATTCAGCGCGCCGAAGCCGGCCGTGAAATCGAGGTACACCTTGCCCTCCGCATCCCACAGTTCATTCGCCAGGCCGCGCACGAACGTCTTGACGAAACCATTGTTACGTCCCAACCCCGCGAGGATCGGATTGATGTAGCGCTCGTGCAGTTGGGCGGCGCGGTCGGCGAGTTGGCGGATTGATGGCCGAGCCACCGTCGGGGTAGGGATCTTCTCTTGGGCCATCCAGTTGGCCCGAGCGACATTGAGCGACCCCGCGCGAGGATTTTCGGAGCGCCGCCGCACCACCGCCTTGCGGAACCGTGTCAAAACCGAGGCGTCCAGCTTCTGCCCGAACGAGAAAAGCTGGGTGAAATCGAAGTCATGTTTTCGGGCCAGGGTGCCGATTGCTTCCATTCGCTCAAGGCTGAGGTCACGCCCCAACGAGAAGCTTTCGGCGCGGTCTTCCAGGGCAAGCACCATCGTCTCGCCCAGGCAGCAGGGGACGACTCCTTGGTAAAAACCGAGGAACATCGAATCGCGCGGCATCGTGGCCGGCACCCGCGCCAGTCCTCCGGAGAGCAAAAGTACATCGTGTCGAGGAACCTTCGGCAGTTTAACGTCGGTGGGCACGGCCACATCGATGGCGATGCTGCCCGGCAGCAGCAAGGCCGAATCGATGCAGTCTCCCGTCGAGGTGGCCGACACCACCAGACGCGCCTGGCCGAGCGCCGAGGGGATGTCCACGAGAAAGTCGGCGTCGAGTTCGACGGCTAACCGCGAGGCCCGCGGCGATGGCCGCCGACCGACAAGCAGCAGGCGACGGCAGCGGGGGGCGAGCCAGCGCGCCGCCGCCGTGGCGATGCTGCCGGGGATGCCCACGACAGCGATCGTTTCACATCCCAGATCGATGTCCGTTTCCGCGCAGGCGGTCAACAGGCTTTGCAACGCCGCGTACACGGTCAAGCTGTTGCCCGTCGTGACGTTCAGCGGCCCGCGTTGGGCGAGGTGTTCTCCTTGTCCGCCCACGATGCTGGTCATCGAGCCAAGGCCGATGAGACGGGCGCCCCACTCGGCGGCGTGATCGACTGCCTGCTCCATATAGTGGATCGCCTGGCTGGGATCTTCGAGGATGCTCCGCGCGTCCATCGGAATCTCGTACAGCCGGCCCTCGGCCCGCGCCCCAGCGGGAGAGGTCAAGTTCGCCAACTCATCGACCAGCCGAGCCTCGGCAACGACGTCGTTTCCCATCTCCTCTTGCATGGACTGCGTCGCAGCGTGAAGGTCGAGGCAGAATTGCAGGATGTTGTTGCCCCAGTTGTTCCGCAGCACGCCGCTGGCGTCCAACTGAAGCAGCCCTTTGGTTTCGTTGGAAAGAGGATGAATGAGGAAGCCGAACTTCATGGCGGAAAGCCTATCTTGGATTTGGGATGTTTGTTCTAGGTTGCCGATTCCGAATTCTTCGCCGCCCTTTCGGCAGAAACATGCCGTATGGTTTAGAAGTATTGCGCCCCTCCATCTTAACACAACGACGAAGCTTGTCCTTCCTCATAGAGCCTCGCCGTCACGGTCGAGTTCCCTACGCAGTGGAAAAATCGCGGCTGCACAATCCCTAGGAGGCGAAACGGGGATTGTGTGGATGGTGTGGCGGCGTGAGTCGAAAGCAAAATGCAAATCGGTCGTCCAAAGGGACAGCCCGCCACGCCAGCAAGGGACTTCTTTTGCCGGCGTGGCGGGCTGCTGTTGATATGCTCAGGATTAGCGGCTGGCAGCCGCCACGGGCAAGTCGGCAAACTCGACCATCACCTGCTTGCCGGCCTCGACAACCACGCGCTTGGTGGCCGTGCGCTTCTCACCGTCGCGGATGGTCTCGGCCTTGAGTGTGTAATAGTAGGTTCGGCCCACGTCCAACTCCGGCGTATCGAAAGAGCGCGTCGCGGAGGTCAACGGGCAGGGCACATTGTCCACGTACAGGCGCGCCTCAGCGGGGAGTTTGACCGTCACCCGCGCGATGTCCTTCCCCTCGGTGGTCAACTTCGTGAAGTCAGCCTCGGACGTTTGACCGGCGCGCACCTTGACCTGCTTGGTGAAGGCAACCGTCCGGCCATCGCGGACGACCGTGGCCTTGAAGGTGTAGGTGTACGAAGAACCTGGCTCCAATTCCGGCGTGCGGAACGTCTCTTCGGAGGTGCTGCGCGGAATGTTCTGGCCTTCGATCGACAACTGGACATTCGCCGGCGCTTTCAGGACCACGGCGGCCGCATTGCCCAGCGCGGCTTTTTTCTCGTCTTTCTTCGGCGCGACCGGCAGAGCCGGCGGGGCTACCGCGACCGGCGCTACGGCGACCGGCGCAACCACAACGCCGCCACAGCAGCCGTAGCAGGCACCGTAGCAACCGCCATAGCAGCCACCCCAACAGCCGTAGCAGCCGCCGCAGCAACCGTAACAGCTACTCCACCCGCCCCAACAGCCATAGCAGCCACCGCAGCAGCCATAACAGCCGTAACAGCCGCCACAGCAACCGTAGCACCCACCGCAACAACCATAGCAGCCGCCACAACAACCGTAGCAGCCACCGCAGCAGCCATAACAACCGTGGCAACCGTGGCAACCGTGGCAACCATGACCAAAGTCCGGCGCGGCCCCGCCCGCCGTCAACATGGTGGCCAGAATGATGCTGTACATGCGTCGAACCTCCCCACTGAAATGTTCATCCCGACCCCTCCAGCCATCCGGAGAGGAAACCTGCGCCATCTAGGCAAAATTGAACCTTCCTGCTTAGACCATAAGAAGCAAATGGCTCGCCGTCAAAGGTAATTTGGGATATTTCGGCATAATGCGTAATTTTTAACGGTATTGTCGGCGCAAACGAACCTGGGACGGTGTTCCCAAGGGAGAATCCTGTTGTGCGACGCAAATGGAGGACCAAAGCGACGACTTTTTTCTCCCCTCGCTTGACAAGAGGCCGTCAAGTATAATCCGGGAATTGCTGTGGCCGCTCGCGACTTAGCGCTAAGCCGCAAGCGGCGACTGGTCCGCCTTCCGGGAGGATCGCGTTTCATGTCACGTCGGAACCTGTTCGGCTTGCTGGCCATCACCTTCGTCTCGCTGCTCGGAATCACCGTCTCCTACAGTGCCCCCACTAGCGAAAAGGACAAGGACTATGAACTGGTCCGCCTGGTCGTGGATGTGCTGCACGAAGTGCGCCAACGCTATGTGGTGGACATCGATCAGGACCGCGAGCGCAAACTGGTCGAGGACATGATTAACGGCGGACTGGAACGACTCGATCCGCACTCGGCCTACATTCCGCCGCGCGAGTACAAGCAGTTCGAGAAGCAGAGTGAAGGCAAGTTCGGCGGCGTCGGCATTCAGGTCGGCTTCGATCGGCAGAACCGCGGCCAGCTGACCGTCATCAGTCCCATGCCCGGCACGCCCGCTTACGAGGCTGGCGTCCTGGCCGGCGACCTCATCGTCAAAATCGACGGCAAATCGACCGAGAGCATGCGCATGAGCGAGGCCGTCGATATGATCCAGGGCGATCCGGGTCAGCAGGTGACGCTGACGGTGTTGCACGAGAGTACCAAGGAACCGGTGGACATCGCCATCACGCGCGCTATCATCGTTGTGCCCAGCGTACTCGGCGATCGCCGCAAGGCCGACGATCCCAAGGCGTGGGATTTCATGCTCGATAAAGACAGCAAGATCGGCTACATCCGCCTGACCAGCTTTAGCAAGACGGCGACCAAGGAAATGCGCGACGCCGTTGAGGAATTGCATCGTGAGGGAGCGCGCGGCCTTATCATCGACTTGCGTAACAATCCGGGTGGCTTGCTCAAGGAAGCGGTCGGCGTCAGCGACCTGTTTTTGAGCGAAGGGCGCATCGTCAGCACGAAGGGCCGTAATCACAAGGAAGAGACCTACGACGCCAAGCCGGATGGAACGCTGTTGTTGCCGGCCGAGAAGTATCCGATGGCGGTGCTGGTCAACAAATACAGCGCCAGCGCCAGCGAGATTTTGTCGGCGGCGTTGCAGGATCACAAGCGCGCGGTCGTCATCGGGGAGCGCAGCTACGGCAAGGGCAGCGTGCAGAACATTATCGAGATGCACGAGGGCAACGCTCCCAGCGCCTTGAAGCTGACGACGGCCAGTTATTGGCGGCCCAGCGGCAAAAACATCCATCGCTTCCCTGACAGCAAGGAGACCGACGATTGGGGCGTCAAGCCGGACGCCGGCTTCGAGGTAGCCATGAAGGACGAGGAACGTCTGGAATACATGCTCTATCGCAGCGATCGCGACATCGTTCGTACCAAATCCAAGCCGGTCGCGCCGAAGAAGAAGGATGGCAAGGAGAAGAAGCCGTTCGTCGATCGCGTGCTGGAGAAGGCAGTCGATCATTTGAAGAAAGAGATCGAGAAAGCCGGCGCTGCCGTTGAGTTGCCGCCGAGGGGGAATGCGTAACCACAACTCCACCAGCCCGCAGCGCCAGCAAGGGTTTCTCCTTCCCTTGCTGGCGCTGCGGGCTGGCAGGGTGGCCATAACTCGTGTCCGACCCATTGCATATTTTATTCGAGGACAACCATTGCCTGGCGGTGGCCAAACCGGCGCCGCTGTTGACCCAGGGAGTGCCGCCCGGTATTCCGACGCTGGAGGCGATGGTCAAGTCGTATCTGAAAGAACGCTATCACAAGCCCGGCAACGTCTACCTCGGCATCCCGCATCGTCTGGATCGTCCAGTGTCCGGCGTGGTCGTGTTCGCGCGCAACACCAAGGCGGCGCGACGGTTGGCCGAGCAATTTCAGAATCGTCAGGTGCGCAAGGTTTATTGGGCCGTCGTCGAACTGTCGGCAACAGGCGAACCACCGCCCGCCGAGGGTGTGTGGGAAGACTGGCTGCTGAAGGTGAAGGAAGAATCGCGCACCGAGCGCGTTTCGGCGAACACGCCCGCCGCGCGTCATGCGGTGTTACGTTATCGGCGTTTGCGTGTGGGGACAGACGGAGCGCTGTTGGAAATTGAGCCGGAGACGGGACGGATGCACCAGATCCGCGTGCAGACGGCGACGCGCGGCTGGCCGGTGCGCGGCGATGTCCCGTATGGCGCGCGGCTGCCATTCGGCCCCACAGTGGAGTTGCCGCGCGAGCGCATCATTGCTCTGCACGCGCGCAGCCTAACATTCCTGCATCCGATCCGCTACGAACCGCTGACGGTGACGGCTCCGCTGCCGGACGTGTGGGGCGAGTGGGGGGCGGAGACTCACTAGCCCAGAGCGCCAGCGACGAGGCTTCACCCGTCGCTGGCGCTCTGGGCTAGTAAGCGGGAACAGCGATCACTCCAGATCAAGACCCAGACGCAAATCGAGCGGCACCGTCGCGCTTTCGAGTTTGTCGAAATACGTCACCTTGAACGAGACTTTATCCATCTTGCCGTTGAGGAAGTACGAGAAAACCGCTTGCGGTTTGCCGCCCGGCCCAAAGGGATTGGTGGACCGTCCCTGCGGCATGGCCTTGATCGCTTTCCCCGCGGCGTCGAAAAACTCGACGCTTTTGACCTTCGGCTCAGCGGACAGCACGGCCAGGCTGGAACCGAACGACGCCGCGCTGTTGACCTTCATTTTGAAGTCGCCGACGGCAACTTCCTCGTTGGTCTTTAAGGCGATCTCTTTCTTCTCCGTGGTCTTTTCCCCTGTGCCACATTGGACCATCAGCGACCCCTTGAGGAGAATCTTCTCGGCACCCTTGCCCGGCGTTGCGGCACCCCCGACTTGAATGGTGCAGTGTTCGCCGGCGGGATCGATCCGGGTCATGAACGGACTGATCCAATTGGCCGGTGGTCCAAACCGTGCTTTGCCCTTAAACAGATCGTTTTTCTTATCGTCGGTGAAGCTTTCGAGCTTGCTGTCCTTGGCGTTGACGCCGACGATAAACTTGCCCGGTAGCGAGACATTGATGTCCAGCGTCATCCCGCTGGGGTTGTACATGATGGTCCCCGGCTTCTCCGGCAGCGGTTTGTGCAGCGCGAGACCGACAGCCCGCACTTTGGCCGAGCCTTTGTCCTCGGCGGCTTTCTCGTCCGCGGCGACGGCGAAGCCGGCGACCGCGAGCAAACACAAAGTTGAGAGCCAACGCTTCATGGTGCGAACTCCTTGGGATAGATGGTGTGATCTCTTCAAACGGTTCGACAGTTTACCGTAGTCACCTGCTTATTCGGTAGGGAGTGGCGAAGGATTTTCCGTGGCGGAAGGCATTTCCGGCGAAGATGGTCCGTCAGCGCCGGCCGTATCGTTGAGCGACACCCAGATGTCGCCGAACGCATCGGGCTGCTCAGGCACGATACGGCGCGTTTTCGTCAATTCAAGGACGGCGAGGAACAGACCGACGAGCCGGCCGCGTGTGTGCGGCGGTGTGAACAGGGCGGAGAAGGGCAGACGTTTCTCGTGTTGCATCTGCTGAATTATCATGGCCATGTAGACGTGCAACGGCGTCTGATCGACGGCGATGGTTTGAGATTGCAAGGCCATCGTCTCGCGCATGAGCCGGCCGAAGGCGCTGACGAGATCCCACAACTCGACCGGCTTGAGCGGTTGCAGCGGCGTCGTTCCGCCCTTGCCGGAGGGCAGCGCGAGGGGCTGGCGCGCCAGCCGCTGACTCTGCTCCTCGGCGCGAGCCTCCAGCAGGGCGGCGGCGTCCTTGAAGCGCTTGTACTGCACGAGTTGCTTGACCAGTTCCAAACGCGGATCGTCTTGGGCTTCGGCCGACTCCTCCGGCCGCGGCAGCAACAGCTTGCTCTTGATCTCCAGAAGGGTCGAAGCCATCACGAGGAAGTCGCCGGCTCGCTCCACATCGATCAGGCGCAGGACGTTGAGATATTCGGTGAACTGCTCGCACACGCGCGCAATGGGGATGTCGCGGATGTCCACTTCGTCGCGCTTGACCAGATAGAGCAACAAGTCGAGCGGACCGCGAAAGGTGTCGATATCGACGAGATAGTCGGATTGCTCGCCGGCGATCATGTCCGCAGCCTATCGCAGTCAGCGGAAAGCTGTCCAGAGCAAATCGTTACTCATCGTCCCGCAAGTCCTCCCAATCCTCGACAGGCGCGGCGTTGCCGAGCGGCGTCACGGCGGGCAGAAACGGGAACAGCCGCGCGCGGGCATCGTCGTCGAGCGGCGAGCCATACTCGGACACCTCGAACGCCTCGATGTACTCGATTGTGTGTCCCTTCTCGACGCCATAGGTCTGCACGACGCGATCGCGATGGCGATCGGCCAGCGGCCGAATGCGGTGCTGCATACCCTCCTTCAGCCATTGTCGCCGTGCCGCGTCGTCGGCCGGCACCTGCTCGGCATAGCCGCCGTTGTAGGGCAGCCATTCGTAAAATTGCGAGACGTGACAGTGCAACATATGAACAACGGTGTCCATCTCGGAGCCGATGTCCACGACGATGTCGGCGCTGAACGGCAGCGGCTTCTTGAAGTCGTCGCTCAGGTAGAGGATGACCGGATCGCGTGTCAGATGCGGCGTGTCGGGGCAGACGGCCGGCACCGTGACCATGTAGGCGGCATCCTGCACGAGCATAGCGGTGTAGCGATGATCGGGATGATAATCGTTGAGGCGATGCGTCAGAATCAGATCGGGTTTGAAACTACGGATGAGGCGAATGAGTTGATGCCGTGCTTCCAGGGTCGGCAGCAATCCGCCGTCGGGAAAATCGAGTACGTCGTAGCTGGCGCCGATGACGGCGCCGGCAGCCTGCGCTTCGGCACGGCGGCGAGCGACGAGCGCTTCGCCGCTCAGCTGATGATGGCCGGCGCCGCCGTTGGTGACACTGACCAATTTGACCTTGTGACCGAGCCGACGCCAGAGCGCGGCCGTCCCGCCGGCTTTGATGTCGGCATCATCGGGGTGAGCGCCCAGAACAAGAATGCGGAGGGGTTGCATGGTGAATCAGGGGTGAGAGGATGGGAATAGTTAGTCGTACTCGTCAAGATCGTACCGTTCGGTGTTACTCAGAGCCAAAGACACAAGGCAATTTGGCAAGCCATCGCCCTTCAGCACGGCGGCACCCTTGGCGGTGATGTCATTGTTGTTGAGATCTAGGTCTCGCAAGCACTGTAGATGTGGCGATTGGGCCAACTCTTTCAAACCAATGTCGCCGATTCGGTTGTTGTGCAGGTCGAGTTCCGTCAACTGCGTCAGGCGCGACCAGCGAGCGATCACTTGGGCGCCCTGGTCGCCCAGACTGTTTCCGTGCAGGTCCAGGCTGTGCAGATTGGTAAGATACGGCGACAAAACCAGTTCGCGCACACCCCAAGCCCGCAGACCATTGCCCGATAAACGCAGCGTTGTCAGCTTTTGCAGGTACGGCGAGGCGGCCAGTGCTTTGGCTCCTTCGTCGCCGATCTCGCTGCCGGAGAGGTCGAGAAAGGTCAGGTGGGCCAGATTGGGCGAGGCAGCCAGCGCGACGGCACCGCGCATGCCAAGATGATTGCCGGACAGGTCCAAGCGGGTGAGCCGGCGCAGATGCGGCGAGTGCGCTAGGGCGACCGCGCTGGCGCTGCCCAAGCGGGTTGCGCCGAGACCGAGTACGGTCAAGTGTTCGAGATTCGCACTGGAGGCCAGCGTTTCCACACCCTCATCACCCAGAGGATTCGAGTCCAGGTATAACTCTTCCAGTCGGCCTTTCGCCGATGCCAAAGCGCGCATCCCGGCCGCTGGGGCATTGATCCGCTTGAGGCTCAGCCGGGTCAGTCCACGATAAATCGAAGGCCCGGATGTCAGAGCTTGCACACCCGCCGCACCGAGATTATTCATGTCCAGACGGAGTTCCGTCAATGCGACGGTGGCGGGTAGCTCGGCGACAAGATATTCAACTCCCGTGGCTCCCAGGCCTGTGCTTGCCAGATCGAGAGTGCGCAACCGAGCGAAGAATAGGGCTGAGCGAAGAACCGCAGCGCCATCAACGCCGAGAGAGTTGGAAGACAGATTTAGACCGGTCAAGCGAGTTAGATAGGGCGAATTGCTGAGAATCGCAACTTCCTCGGGGCCGAGATAGCCGGCATTCGGCTCAAGATCATTTCCACTCAGGTCAAGCGTGACACAAGTGTCCAAGTGCGGCGAGGCGGCGAGCGAGTGAATCACGTCATAGGGATCGAGGAGGCTTACTTTACGAATCGGCCCCAGGCGGAGCAGTTCAGCGCCTTCGGCTAAAAATCGCTTCGCGTCCAAGGAAACCGATTCAAGAAAACCTCGCTGGAACCAGCATCGTTCGACCACATTCGCCCAGGAGCCGAGCCGAGCCGATTCATGAGTTGCCCACAGGACCACCTCACGATCCACCAACTCCCACCAGCGCGGCGATCCCTCCGGCAGCCGCGCGCATTCGCATTGCACCCGAATGAACTCGGCGCGTTCTGGTTGGCCGTGTTCCTCCAGCCAGTCGGCGTAGATCAGCCGCGGCGTGTCGTCGTCGGGCTGTTCGCGGATCGCTTCCAGAAACGCATCGTCGTGGGTCATTGCCGCCGTCCTCGCCGCCGGTAATTCGCGGACAACCTGCCAGGTCAGTATAGTTGATGAAGCAATGCCGTCGCCAGGATGAGCGCGAGCGTTCGGCTCGGACGCCGCCTTGTATACTTGGTTAGCGGAGTCACGCGGCTCTGCGAGCCGCCGCTAAACAGGGGCCATGCGATGAGCAACGAACTAGCCCAACTCGTCGAAAGCATTCACCGCCAAGAAGACGCCATTCGTGCCGGCGGCGGCCAACGCGCCATTGATCGCCAGCATGCCAAGGGACGCCTAACCGCGCGCGAACGCATCGACCGTTTGCTCGATCCGGGCACGTCGTTGTTCGAGCTGGGATTGTGGGCGGCGTGGGAGATGTATCGCGAATGGGGCGGTGCGCCGGCGGCGGGCGTTGTCACCGGCATCGGCACCATTTGCGGCCGGCGCATCATGCTCATCGCCAACGACGCCACGGTCAAGGCCGGCGCATTCTTCCCGATGACGTGTAAGAAAGTGCTGCGCGCCCAACGCATCGCGATGGAGAATCGTTTGCCGTTGGTTTATCTCGTGGACAGCGCCGGCGTGTTTCTGCCGCTGCAAGACGAAGTGTTTCCTGATGAAGACGATTTTGGCCGTATCTTCCGTAACAATGCCGTGATTTCGGCGATGGGTGTGCCGCAGATCGCGGCTATCCTCGGCAACTGCGTGGCCGGCGGCGGGTATCTGCCGGTGTTGTGCGATAAATTGCTGATGACCGAGGGCAGCGGGTTGTACCTGGCTGGTCCTGCGCTGGTGAAGGCAGCCATCGGCCAGAACGTCACGAGCGAGGAACTCGGCGGTGCCCACATGCACGCGGCTCTTTCCGGCACAATCGATTTCCACGAAAAAGACGATGCCTCTTGCCTCGAACGCCTGCGCCGCCTCGTCGATATGCTGCCCCCCGATTCCGGTGGGATTGGCGTCTCGCCGGTCTCGTTCACCATCGCACCCGGCCGACCGGCGGCGGATCTGATGGAGTTATTTCCGGCACAGCCACGTCAAGAGTATGACGTGCGCGATCTGCTGCCGTGCCTGCTCGACGCGGGACCATTCGACGAATACAAGGCGGAGTATGGCCAGACGTTGGTATGCGGTTATGGGCGGCTCGGCGGCGTGGCGGTCGGCGTGGTTGCCAATCAGCACAAGCGTTGCCGGCCAGCCAGTGGGCCGTTGCAGTATGGCGGCGTCCTCTATGTCGAGAGCGCCGACAAGGGTGCGCGCTTCATCATGGACTGCAACCAAAACCGTATGCCGATCCTTTTTCTCCAGGATGTGAATGGCTTCATGGTTGGCCGCGATTCCGAACAGGCGGGCATCATCCGCGCCGGCGCGAAGCTAGTCAACGTCATCGCCAACAGCGTGGTGCCGAAAATTACGCTGATTCTCGGCGGCTCGTTCGGGGCCGGCAATTACGCTCTGTGCGGTAAGGCATTCGATCCACGTTTCATGTTGGCGTGGCCGACGGCGCGCTGCGCCGTCATGGGTGCCGATCAGGCGGCCAGCACGTTGCTGGATGTATCCATCAATGCCTTGCGGCGTACCGGGCACGAACCGGATGCGGAGGATCTAGCGGAACTGCGGCGGACGATCGAAGGCAGTTATCACGAGCAGACCGACGTGCGCTATGGGGCGGCGCGGTTGTGGGTAGATCGAATTGTCGATCTGGTCGAGTCGCGCGATGCGCTGTTGACGGCGCTGGCGGTGGCCACGCGCCACGATGACGGTCGGCCGTTTCGGACGGGGGTATTGCAAGTATAACGGCCGCTTGCGGCTTAGCGCTAAGCCGCAA
>DATNCY010000056.1:0-27358 GCA_035553375.1 Gemmataceae bacterium | reverse complement strand
CCTGCCGACGAACGCGACGGGCACTTACCAGTGGAACGCCGTCTACACCTCCGGCGACGCCAACAACAACGGTGCCCAGGATCTCAACGACCCAAGCGAGCAGGTGAAAATCGCTCCCTTCCAGAACATCACCATCAGCGGTATCAAGTACAACGATCTCACCGGCGACGGCTTCTCCTGCGACGATACAAGGCTGGGCGGCGTGACCATCAACCTGTATCAAGTCACGAACGGCGTCAATACCCTCATCGCCACAACCATGACGGCTGTCGATGGCACCTACAGCTTCAGCAACCTGGGGCCGGGAACTTACTACGTGCAGGAAGTGGTTCCTCCTGGCGCGACCCAGACCGGCGGTTGCGGCGGTTACACCGTCATCGCGCAAAGCGGCGGCAACGTCACCGGCGAGAACTTCGACGACTTCTACCCTGTCGCGGTCTGCGGAGGCGATTTCGCCACCATCGGCTTCTGGCAAAACAGGAACGGTCAAGCCGTCATCAATAGTTTCAACGGCAGTTCCACCTCGACGGCCCTGGGCACCTGGCTGGCGAGCAACTTCCCCGACCTGTTCGGCTCTGCCAACGCCTACCTCAGCGGCAGCCTCGCCGGGATGACCAACGCCCAGGTCGCCACCGTCTACAAGTCTCTCTGGACGCCCAGCGGTGTCACCAAGAATACCTACGTCCAAGCCTTCGCCGTCGCCCTCGGTCTCTATGCCGACAACTCGGCCCTGAGCGGAACTTCGTCTGATGGCAATTTGGCGTCGAGGTACGGCTTCAACGTGAACAACACCAACACTACGCTGACGTACAACATTGGTAGAAACGGTGCCGCCTTCAGTACGCCTACCAATCCGGTGAGTAACTACACGTCGCTCACGGTCTATCAGATCCTCGACATCGTGGACGCGAATTTCAACGCCGCGGCGGGTACCTTCTTCAACGGCAACCAGACGTTGACCAGCGAACTCAACAACGTACTCAACGGCATCAACACGAAGGGGGACATTTAGCAAACAAAGCCGAGCCGTGACCGTTAAGGAGCGCTAGCAGACAAAACCGAGCCGCGACCGTTAGGGAGCGCTGTCTTCAGCGCTCCCTAACGGTCGCGGCTCGGATTGTTTACATTTCCTACCACAAAGCCCATGATCCGGTAGCCAGCACATAGCCAGCCAACAGAGCGTTGGTCGTAGCGTGTGCCAGCACCGCATCCATGAGTTTGCCACGACGATAGACGGCGACAGCATAGGCCACGCCCGCCAGCGTTCCCGCCAGCCAGGAGCCATGCAGCACGCCGAACAAAAGCGATGACACCAACAGCGAAAACCACGAGAAGCGGCCCGGCGGCACCTTATCCCACTCGGCCGACTGCAAACGCCGCAGCAGATAGCCGCGAAAAGCCAACTCCTCGGCGAGCGGGACAGTGATCGTCGCCCCCAGCACGCGAACAATCAGCCAAGCGATCGCCCAGCCCGGCGACAGACGCGCCAGCCCGTCGCGCAAGGCCGATGGTTTGCCGATCCCGGAAGGAACCAGCGCGATCCACAGCAGAAATACGACGATTCCCAACGCGAACGGCTGCCACGACCACGACCAGCGCAGCTCCCCATAAGCGCGGCGATACAACCACAGCACGGCCGCCGCCGTCAAAACACGCAGCGGATAGAATACGTCAAAGCCATTCGTGAACGCTCCCGTAATCATCGTCGTCGCCAGGATGACGAGAAACGGAGCCAGGTAAGCCGTGATGGGATGAACCTCCGGCGTCGCGGGCGCGCTCACGGGTTCGATGGCGAAAAAGCGCATGCGTCGGGCGATGAAAGCCAATCCCAGAGCCACGGCGTTGAAGGCCAGCCAACCCGCTTGCGAATGAAATCCGCCCAGCGCCACCTCCGGCCAACCCGCCGTGCCGATGACGATCAAGCCGGCGATGCGCAGTGAGTTGGCCAGCCACAAGATGGCCACGCCGACCGGCCACAACAGCAACGCCTGCGGGAAGCGCAAATCGCGGCGAAACAGCCACAAATACACCGCCACGAAAACGGAAAGCAGTCCCATGCCCTCGTAGCCGGAACACTGCGGGGCAATCTCGACCGCGAAGGTGGACGTACCCACCACGCGCTCGACCGGCTGGCAGATAACGTCGCTATACATCAGGCGGAGCAGGAAGTGAACGGTCCACAAGGTTCCTTCGGCGAGCGGCAGCCAGCAGCGCCGCAAGAGCAGACCGGCACCGCAGGCGAGGACGCCAACGCCGAGTCCAGCCAGCAAGGCGAAGCGAATGCGCCGAATCAGCCGAAACCAAAGAGAGGCCGGCAGGACAGTCAGACTCCATGAGCCAAGAGTCGCCAGTCCGAGCGCCAACCATAGGAGGGTCCAGACGGATTTCGGCAGGACGTTGGCGTTTCCTTCCAGCAGCACCGCCGTTACGCCGGCGAACGCAGCGAAGATGACCAGGTGGACGAGCAGAGCGATCCCAGCGCGGCGGAACGAGAAGGGCTGCGCGGACACCACCCGCCATTCGTCCCAGAGCGCGACGCCGCCCAGCAGCAGCGTCGCCGCGAACGCGGCGATGGCCGTCTGCAACAGCAAGGACGACTGCCGAAGCAACGCCGCCCACCAGCCGCTTTGTCCGAGCATCGTGCCGCTGTCAAAGCGGAGCGTGAGAAGCAGCACTTCGCCGAGGAGCAGTCCGGCGAGGACGATCCAGCGGAGCCAGAGCGGTGAGAGAGGGGCGGCGGCAGGAGATGAGGCGGTTTGGCTGCACACGGGGAAACTCAAGGTGTAGAATAAGCCGCTTGCGGCTTAGCGGCTCTAACATTTTTGCCAGCCCGCAGCGCCAGCAAGGGTTCCCTTGCTGGCGCTGCGGGCTGGCCATTCATTCTGTTAGCGCCTCTAATGCTCATATACTCGATGAAAAATAGCATTATTTATGCCAACAGGCATCGCCAACTGTGTATAGTATAGGAGCGGTTTGGCCAAAGTGAGATCCGCTCATGAAAAACACGTTCACCGTTATTACTCTGACGCTGGTTGCCTGCATAGGTCATGTTCCTGATTGCGCACGCGCCGCCGTCGTCGTTGTGGCCAACAAAACGGATCGCGCGGTTCGTTTCACGGTTAGCACCGCGCCGGGACAAGCGCGCGACCGCACGCTTTCGGCGAGCGAAGTCCTTGCCATCCCCGTGACTCCAGGCGTCGTCGTCACGCTGTCGATTAGCAGTGAGCCACGTCCTTATGAACTGAAGGGCAACACGATCTATTGCTTTGTTCATTCTCCCCGAAAGTTGGAGTTGAAGCGAATCGGTTTCACGCGCGATTGGGGACAACCCGCGCGGCCGACTGCCAACAAGGAGTCGGAGAAGCCGGCGGCACCCGCCGCAGCTCCGCGGCGCGTTCTCGCCAAGATCCCCGTCAAGATTCTGGTGGATCAGGCCGAGCCTACCGTGCGAAGGGTATGGGAAGAACGGCTTCGCAAGCGGATCGAAGCGGCGTCGGCCATCCTGGAGCGGCACTGTCGAATCCAATTGGAAGTGACCGAGGTAGGCACCTGGGAGTCGGATCGTCAACTCACGACGCTGCCCGAGTTGCTTGAAGATTTCCAGGGCAAGGTCGCCGTCAAGCCGGCTCGTCTGGTCATCGGTTTCACCGGCCTGCTCGCCGCCAAGAAAGAAGACCGGCTGCTCGGCGCCACACCGGCGCCTTTGGGCACGCACATCCTCATCCGCGAATGGAGCGTCCGCAGCGAACTCGATCGTCTGGAGATTCTCCTGCACGAATTAGGACATTTCCTCGGCGCCTGTCACAGTCCGGAAGCGGACTCGGTCATGCGTGCCAAACTGGGCGATGGTCGAGCCAATCATGTCTCCTTTCGGATCGGCTTTGATCCTCTCAACACCCTGGCCCTCAATCTGGTCGCCGAGGAATTCGCGCGCCGACCTGTACGGAGCCTTGGGGAGTTAACTCCCGAGACGCGCAAACGCCTGCTGGAGATTTTCTCGACCCTCAGCCAGTTGTCGGCGGACGATCCGGCGGCTTCGGAATCCATCCGCCTGCTGGGAGGGACTCCCGCCGAGACTCTGGCCACGCGCGAACCGCCGAACGCCGCAGTGGACGGGGCGCGGAAGGTGGTTACGGCGGTGGTCTTGGCGGCCGAACGAAACGAACGACTGCCGGCGCGGGATCGTGTCGCCCCAGGAGAACCTTCGCGCCGAACGGGCGACGCGCTGACCGCTTATTATTTCCAGGTCGCCGCTGCGGCGAGCCAACGCCTGCCGGCGGAGCAGGCCGTGCCCGCTTACCTGCTCGGTCTGGCCGTCGCTCTCGATCGCTCCTCGCTGCTCCGCGCCATGTCCCTTCGCGGCGTTGCCTGGGAGAAAATCGAAACCGAAACGCAACGCGCGCATCGGCTCCAGGTGCTTGGCGAGCCGACCATGCACGGCCAGACACGGATGGCCCAGTATTTCGTGGTCTCGGCCGCCCTGAGTGCGCTAGCCGAGGAGCAGCGCGTTTCCGCCGGTCTTATCCTTGAGGAATTACTGCGTATCCAGAACGAAGACCGTTTGCGCTTTGATGACTTGGCCGCGAACCTGGCGGGCATCACGTTCGCCCTCCAACTCGACACCTCGCCGGGCCTGTTTCCCGAATTGGCCACTTCGTTCCGCGTCGCCGACTACACCCTCGCCCCCGCTGCCAAGCCAGTTGGCCTCACACGTGAGGAGTTCGTTGGCGAATATGGCTCGATCTCGGACGAGCGGTTCCTCCGAAAAGAGGACGCTTTCCGTAAACGTCTGCTCGTCCTACCGGGATACCAACCGCGTCTCCCGGAAAAACAAGATTCTCCCCGTTGATTCCCCCTCGATCCGGATCGCCGTCCGGCGATAGCGCGATCCAGCCTTTCCGGTCCCCGCCCCCTTCTCTCGGTGCGATTCATGTTAACAAACGGAAACATTTCGTCCCAATGTTAAGCTGTGTTTCCGAATGTTAACATTTTGCGGCTGAGTTTTCACGTCCGTTATTTTCGATAATCTCGAACATAAATATCAAATACAAAACAACTTGTGTCGCAAATGCGATAATTTTTCTGAATTGGAAAGAAAGTGGCATACTCTTTGCAATTATAAAAAGGCATAGAAACGGAAGAGTTGAGATATGTCAATGAGCCGATGCGATGGCTTGGAGGTTAACGACCTCCCCACCATCCCACGGCCAGGACGTTGATGTCCTGCATTACTCGAATCTTGCGGCGCGAGGCACCACGACGAACCCACCCTGATGAAGACACGAGGACCCACCATGCCCCCCCTTTCCTTCCAAGCGCCCCCCTTTCTCGATAACTTCTTGATCCCCGTTGTTCTCTCCTGTGGCGGCTGTCCGTGAGCGACGCGGTCGCGCTGAGTCGTCCCCTATTGCATTCTCTCCCTGAAACCCCGCTAAAGCGCGAGGGACTGCCGGCGTGCTTGCTCGCCGCAGCCTCTCAACGTCCGCGTTGCTGAATCACACCCTATAGTTCGAGGGACGCAGCTCGTCCCCTAAGCACGTTGAGGAACAACACCGATGATGCTTCTCGACTACTGGTCCAATTGCGTCGATCACTCGGAAGCGGCTGCTTGGACGGCGGAAGAGGCCTCCCTCCCCACCACGGCGGAGGAGATCTTCTATGCCTACGCGCCGCGGGTTTACAACCTCGCTCGTCGTATGCTCGACAACGATGCCGATGCCGAGGATGTCACCCAGGAAGTCCTGCTCCAGGTCATCCGCAAGCTCGACACCTTCCGCGGCGAGGCGGCTCTCACGACCTGGCTCAACCGCGTCACCGTCAACGCCGCCCTCCTGCATCGACGCAAACAGTCTCGCCGTCGAGAGCGTCAGGTGAACACGCGGCTGGATGTTCTCCCGGAACACGAACGGGCCTGCGCCGCCGTGTCTCCTCGGAATGCCCCCGAGAAACAGGTGATGGATCGGGAAACGCAAGAATTGATCGAGAACGCCATCGCTCGGCTGCCGAATATCTACCGCGATGTGTACGTGCTGGCCGATGTCGAGGACATGCCCAACGCCGCGATCGGAGAACTGCTGAGTCTGGAAGTGCCGGCCGTCAAGAGCCGACTGCACCGCGCTCGTCTGATGATGCGTGAGGTTCTCACCCCGCATTTCTAAGGAGGGGGCCGCCGTGGTGGGTTGTCGTACCGTGACCCGGCTCTTCGTCGATTTCGTCGGCGAAGAGTTGCCGGCTGAATACCGCGAGTTGATCGAGGATCATCTCAAGAACTGCCCGCTCTGTGTCGCCTTCGCCGACAGCTACCGATCCGTCATCCGTCTCGCCCGCCAACTCCCGGCGGCCCCCGTGCCGCCGGAGCTATGGGAGAGCCTCCGCCTCGCGCTAAAGGAAGTCAGCCTTCAGACGCCGGATCCCCCCGCTCCATGATAGCGTTTCCTCTCCTACGCGAATAATTTCCACCGTGCGCGGCTTGGCGTTTCGCGCGATTTTGCGTTTCGCGCGAAACGCAAAATCGCGCGGTACGGGTGTTCGGATTGAATCAATATCGCGGACTGGCCAAATCTCAAGCTTGCTAACGAATGTGTCGATAATTCCTCTTGACAAGGCATTTTTTCCCTGCCTGGAAGATCCTACCTCCACGGTGCGCTCGTTGCACCAAGGGACATTCTCGCGATCACGATTCAAGCCGAGGGCCCGATGAAGCACGAACGATGGCAAGGAAGCAAAGTTCTCGCTCGCTACCTGGCTTGGGTGATCTGCGCGGGTATCAGCGGCTGCGTAATGGGTGATGCTTCCGTCTCGCACGATGTCCCCATCCCCCGCGAATTGCGGATGACCACGCTACCCCCCTACATAATTGAACCCCCTGATATCCTCATTATCCGGGCGACGAATATCGTGCCCAAGCCGCCCTACCGCGTCCAACCGCTTGATGCGCTGTATATCCAGGCGGACCAAACACTGCCGGACCTGCCCATCCGTGGAGCTTATGGGATCGAACCGGATGGCAACGTCAATCTCGGCCTGGCCTATGGGACCGTTCGCGTGGCCGGCATGACGATCGAGGAGGCGCAAAAAGCGATCCAGGACCATCTGCTGAAAACGCTGAAAAAGACGCGCGTCCAGGTATCGCTGGCGCAATCGCGCGGCATGCAGCAGATTCAAGGCGATCATATCGTGCGCATGGACGGAACGATTGGCCTGGGCGTCTACGGCAGCGCTTACGTCACGGGCATGACGATAGACCAGGCGCGAAAGGCGATCGAGGAACACCTCGGTAAATCCTTGCTGGCACCCGAGATTTCCCTCGACGTGTACGCCTATAACAGCAAGTGGTATTACATCGTCGTGGATCGAGCCGGCTTTGGCCAGACCATCATGCGCCTGCCGATCACCGGACGAGACACGGTACTCGATGCCATTAGCCAGATGTTCGGGACGATGTACATGTCCTCGAATAAACACCTCTGGTTGGCGCGTCCCAACGGGAAGGATCCCAATGACATGCAGATGTTCCCCATCAATTGGCCTGCTCTCACCCAGGGTGGTTCCCCCGCGACGAACTATCAACTTTTGCCCGGAGATCGGCTCTACGTGCAGTCCAACCCGTTGATGCGAGCCAACAACCGGCTGAATCAGTTCTTCGCTCCCATCGAGCGTGTATTCGGCTTCACATTGCTGGGGGCGGCGACGGCTTCCAGCGTCGGGCAAGTGGGGAAGGGAACGGGATCAGGCGCTGGCGGCTTAGGCGGTTTTCGTTAGCCAGATCACCAGAGAGGGTGTAAACTGGAGGAGGGGCAGCTGTCGCGCCCACCTTTCCAGAAGTGGCATTCGGTTTGCCCTCTTAAAGCGAGGCGACCCACGGGAAATGACAAGAGGAATGCAATAGCGGAGAGATGGTCTTTCAAGGGCCGAAGGTTTTTCAACAAGGGGAGATCGCGACGATGAGGCACACATGGCGAGTCTCGATGGCGATTCTGGGGCTGCTTATGGCCGGCATGAATTCCCAAGCTCGTGCGCAGATGGCTGGACCGTACCAGCCTCCCATCAGTCCCTACATCAACATCTTACGCGGCGGCGCTCCCGCAGCCATCAATTTCTTCAACATCGTCCAGCCGCAACTGGCGTTCGATAACGCCATCAACCAACTACAGATGCAGCAAAACAGCATGGGTCAAGCAATGGCCGCGGGCAGCACGCTCGGCACCACGACCGGTCATCCCGTTATGTTCGGGAACTACTCCCATTACTACCCCATGCAACGCATGAACTCGAATATGATGCGCATGAGCATGGGAGGCATGGGTTCGAGTGGTATGGGCATGGGTGGCATGGGTTCAAGCGGCATGGGTATGGGTTCGAGTGGAATGGGCAGCATGGGTATGGGTGGCATGGGCATGGGTGGTATGGGTATGGGGAGTATGGGCATGGGCGGCATGGGCATGGGTGGCATGGGTATGATGGGTGGTCGATAAATTCTGTAAAGCCGCTTGCGACTTAGCGCTAGCCGCAAGCGGCTCAGAATGGGGTATTTTGAGAACGCGCATCGTGAAGCAATCCTCTCCGGATCAGTTCCTGCAATCATGCGGAGCCTTGGGCCCACTCCAGTTCGAGGTCGAACACCCGGATCGGCGCGCGACGATATGCATCACGCTTCCGCTGCCTTTTGCCCTGGTCGGTCGCGATGAACACGCCGATTTGTCGCTAAAAGATGCCCGCGTCAGTCTTCGCCATACTTATCTGCAAGTGGTGAATGGCCGTCTCTGGTGGGCGGATCTTGACAGCCGTGAGGGCACGCACGGGAGAGAAGGCCGGCAATCGACGGGCCGGTTGGACAGCGACCGGCCTCTCGGCATTGGCCCTTTTCACCTTCGTCTGCTGGGCGGATGTCTGCCGGACAAGGCCGGGCTATCCTCCCTCGCCAATCCGTTCAGCGGTGATGCCTACGATCTCTTGTCGTTACCGCGTGTGCGGCTTGATTTTGTGGAGGGAACCGCGAAGCCATCGCTATGGATGGTGGACCGCCCGTTGACCCTCGTGGGCCGTGCTTCGTGCTGTAAAATACGGCTGCGCAGCCCGCTGGTATCGCGGACTCATTGCGCTCTGCTGTCCACCGCCGCCGGCCTGTGGGCGATCGATTTACGAGGTCGAGAGGGGCTGCACGTCAACGGGACGGCGGTGCGTTGGGCGCTCCTTGAGGACGCCGACGAGTTGCGCATCGGCCAGTTCCGTATCCGCGTTTACGCTCCGGGGGTGCCCGAATCGAAAACATTTTCCAATTTCTCTCCGGCATCAATGGAGGCGAACGGCCCGCCGCCGGCGACCTCGATTGTTCCCTCGCCGACCTTCGCGGAGACACTCCCGGCGGAACTCGGCAGTCTGCTTTCGTCCGTGGTTCCCACCGGAGGCGGCGGGGCGAACGAGTCGCTGTTGATGCCCTTCATCGCGCAATTTTCGCTGATGCAACAGCAAATGTTCGATCAGTTTCAGCAGGCGCTGACGATGATGGTCCACATGTTCAGCGGCCTGCACGACGACCAGATGCGGCTGGTTCATCAAGAGGTGAATCAGCTGCGCGAACTGACGCGGGAACTCCAAGGTTTGACAACGGAACTCGCGCGGCAAACGCTCGTCCCCTCCCGCGAGACCGTGGCTGCCCCTTCGCCGGGGCCGATCACTCCCCCAGCAGCGGCACCTGCATTCCCAACTCCCTCCCACTCGCTCTCTCCCCACTCAAGCGCGTCTGCCGAACCAGCACCTTTCCCTTCCTCCCCTCCGGCTCGATCCAATGCCGATGTTCATGCCTGGTTGTCACAACGGTTAGCGGCCCTTCAGCAAGAACGGCAAAGTCGATGGCAGAAAATTCTCCATGTCCTCACCGGCAAGCGCGTCGAGAAGACCGTACCGTAAGCAGAGTTGGAATTGTTCCGAAAGGTGGTTTATAATCTCGGCCAGAGGCTCGGGGGCGCAATACGTTCTTGTATAGCCGCGACGCGTAGCGGGGCGCCCCCGAGCCTCTGGCCGACGACCCGCCGCTAGGCTTTGTCCCCTTCTTGGTGTCAACCAAGGTTATCACTGTTAGCCTCCTGTAAACAGTTGCCATAGCAGAGCAGACGACGTTTCGCTTGCAAAACAAAATTTTCATCCTGTCATCGTGAACTTAATCGTCGTTATGTCATTAAGTTACGGATAATATCGAAGTGGCAGCCTGTAAGGCTTTCTCCGCCGGTACGACTTTTGCTTCTAATCTCATATAAACGCTCCGTCTCGTGAAAGATCGGGAGAGGGACTGCGCGGAGTTGGGCCACCTCCTCCCGCCTATTCGTTTTTAAGCTTTGGACATAGGATCGCCGTTGAGTACTATCTCCTCTCGAATACGAACCGATTTGCTTCCGCTCCTTGTAGCCTTGGTGGGATGCGTACTCTGGGCATACTGGCCGACGTTTTCGGAGATCGCGCACAAGTGGGCGCATGACTCGCAGTATTCGCATGGCTACTTGGTGCCGGTGTTTGCTATCTACTTGCTGTGGCGGCGGCGAACCCAGCTGGCAGGAGCGAAGCCTTGTCTGAGTTGGGGAGGCATCGTCCTACTCCTCGTGGGACTGGGCCTGCGTCTGGCGGGGACGATGTTCTACATTGTCTGGCTTGATGCCGTGTCGGTTTTGCCCTTACTCGCGGGGGGTGCCTTGATGCTGGGAGGGCGTCCCGCTTTCCGCTGGTCCTGGCCGGCCATCGGCTTTCTCGCCTTCATGATTCCACTTCCTTATCGGGTGGAGACAGGACTAGCGCAACCCTTGCAGGCTGTTGCCACCAAGGTCGCGACTTACACCCTTCAGACCCTGGATTTCCCGGCCCTCTCGGAGGGCAACGTCATCCTCGTGAACGAGGTTCGTATCGGTGTTGTCACCGCCTGTAGCGGTCTGGGCATGCTCTTGCTTTTCTTCGCCCTGGCAACGGCCGTGGCCATCCTTGTTCGTCGAGACCTTGTCGATAAATGCCTCATTGTGGCCAGCGCCGCTCCGATCGCAGTAGCAGCTAATGTGATCCGCATTACCGTAACGGCCTTCCTTCATGTCACCGTTGGCGGTTGGTGGGCCAACCTCGTCTTTCACGATCTGGCGGGCTGGCTCATGATGCCCCTGGCTCTCGGGATGCTGTGGGGCGAACTTCGCCTCCTGGACCGCCTTCTGGTCGAGCGGCCGGCGGAGACGCCGGAGACGATCCGTTTTGTCAACCCCTCCTCTGTTAAGCGCCCATCCCGCAAGCGCGGTTTGGGAACGGCGAAATGAGTTGCGTGACGATTTCGCCCCTATGAAAGGAACTTGACCTTTACCTTGTTCAAGCATTCTCCTCCTGCAAGACACCTGGCAGATGCGGCTCTTCAGGTGATGACGCCTAGGTGATTGAAATATGATGCCTCCTTCCGATGCCGATAAACCCCAAAATACAGGCCAACCGCTCGTGCCTTCCTCCGTGCCGAGGCCGTCTCACGGCACTGTCGTTCCTCGTCCCGCTGGACCCCGAACCGGACCGACGACGCCTGTCTCGCGTTTCTCCGCGATGATGCTCCTCAAGGGAGTGCGTCGCCGATGGATGCTGGCCTTGAGTCTCGGCCTGTTGTGCGCTGCTACGGCCGCGACGGCGGTTTGGTTCCTCCTGCCCCCGCCCAAACACAGCGCCCGCACCTTGCTCTATGTTCCCCCGACCCGGCCCTTCCTCTTCCGCACTCAAGAGGCGTTTTCCCGCATTGAGGATCATCAGCGGACCCAGGTGGCCATGATCAAGAGCCGTCTGGTACTCAACAGCGCCCTCCGGACCCCCAAGGTCGCCCAATTGAGTGTGTTGACCAAGGAAGTCGAGCCGATCGAATGGCTCGAAAAAGAGATCAAGGTCGATTTCTCCACCGCTCCGGAAGTCTTGCGCATCATGATGACCGGCGACAAGCCCGAAGAGTTATCCATCCTCGTGGATGCCATCTGCAAGGCCTACTTGCGCGAAATCATCGAGAACGGAAAGAACCAAAGGCGCGAACGGCTGAACACACTGCGCGAATTACGGGTGAAATACGAGGAGCAGCTGCGCACCGGCCGAGATGCTCAGAAGGCTATCGAGGAGAAGGCGGGCGGCCGTAACGCGGGCGCTCGAGCGCTGATCCTCAGTTTCGTGCAGCAGAACCTTGCCATGGCGGAGCGCGAGTTGCTCCAGACCCAAGCCGAATTGCGGAAAAGCCGTCTCGAACTGGCCGTCCTTCAGGCGCGAGAAAAGAAGCTTGCCGACGCTCCCTTCTCGGAGGCTCTAGTCAACGCCCAGATCGATGAGGCAGCGTCAATCAAGAAGCTTCTTGAAGAAGTTCGGGCGACACAGGTGATCCTCAACGATACCTTGGCGGTCGTAAAGCGCGGCGAAGAAGACGCACGGGTGCAGCAATTCCGGCGTAAATTGGTGGAGATTAATGAGTCGCTGTCGGCCGAGCGGAAAAAGAGGCGCGGCGAAGGCATTCAGCACCTCCGCGCGCAAGCACACGCCAAGCTGATGTCCGAGGTCGGCCTCCTCCAAGGACGCATCGGCGGCTTGGAGGAGAATGAAAAATTGCTCGGACCCGAGGTGGAACGGCTGCGGGCCCGCGTCCAGGATCTGACCAAGAATGGCATCAAGCTGGACTCGTTCCGCGAAGACACCAGCCAGATTGAAGAACTCACCAAAAAAATCTCCAGCGAAGAGCAGGCTCTCAGCGTCGAACTTGAGGCACCGGGCCTCGTCAAAATCCTCGAAGAGGCAACGATTATCCATGCCCGGAGTATGGCTCGGCAGATAGGCATGACTGCCGGAGCTGGCGTCGTTGGGCTGGCGTTGATACTTCTAGCGATCGGCTGGTGGGAGGCCCGCGCGGAGCGTATCGACTCGCCCGAGGAAATTTTTAGCGGGCTTGGCCTTCGGGTTGTCGGCTCTCTACCCAATTCGACCCGCCGGGCTCCACGGCAGCTGAAGGCGAATGCCTCCCCGGACCCTTACCTACAGACTTTGCTGACGGAGTCCATCGATGCCATGCGAACTCAGTTGTTGCATCAGGCGCGCTCGGAGTCCATCCAGGTCGTCATGATCACCAGCGCCGAGGCGGGAGAGGGCAAAACGTCCCTGGCCAGCCACCTCGCCGCCAGCATGGCACGCATCGGGCTGAAAACGCTGCTCATTGATGGCGATCTTCGCAACCCCACGGTCCACCGTCTGTTCGCGGTGGAAAACGAGGTCGGCCTGAGCGAAGTGTTACATGGCGAGGCGGAAATCGCGGAGGTGATGCGACCGACGACGGTGGCTGGCTTGTCCCTGATTCCGGCCGGCCAGTGGGACAGCGAGGTTTCCTCCATCCTCGCCCAGGGACAGATGCGCGTCATCTTCGCGCGTCTGCAGCAGGAATTCGACTTCATCGTGGTCGATTCGTCGCCGGTACTGCCTGTCGCTGACGCCCTCCACATCGGCCAGTCCGCCGATGCGGTGATTTTCTCTTTGTTGTGTGAGGTGAGCCGGACGCCCAATGTACTCGCGGCCACCCAGCGGATAACGGCTCTCGGCATCCGCATTCTCGGTGCCGTCGTCAACGGCGTGCGCGATGGCAACGCCATCGCCTCGTATCCTTATACGGCTCGTCCTCAGACGAGCGCGGCAACCTCAGTCTAGTGAAGGTTTTTCGATGTCGCGTTTCTTCTCAATACTGGTGGTGTTCGTGGCGATCGGCCTATCGGGGTTCGGCCACGGCTTGGTGACGGGTCGCTGGAATATCTCAGAGGATCCCGAGCAAACGGCCGCGCGATTGAAGAGCGTGCCGATAACCGTGGGCGATTGGGATGGCCAGGAGGACTCCCTTGATGCCCGCGACGTGGAGGCGGCCGATATTACTGGCCATCTTGTGCGTCCCTACGTCAATCGCCGCACGGGAGACCGGGTGACGCTCTTGCTCGTATGTGGCCGTCCAGGCCCGGTGTCCGTCCACACGCCGGATGTGTGCTACCGTGCGACGGGGTATGAGTTGATGGAGCAACCGGCCCATTATACAAGCCCGACCCTGCCCGATGCAGAGTTCTGGGCGACCCGGTTCCAGAAAGTGCGTGCGGCGGTACCGGAGCATCTGCGGATCTTTTATTCCTGGAGCGCCAAGGGAGCGTGGTCGGCACCCGAAAATCCGCGTTTGACCTTCTTCCGGCAATCCGTCCTGTACAAGCTTTACGTGATCCGCCAGATGGCTAGTGGCGAAGAGCCTCTAGAGGACGATCCGGCCCTGGCGTTTCTGCACGTCCTCATGCCGGAACTGCAAAAAACTCTGTTTTCCGAGCCGTGATCTCTTGGTTTCCCGTCCGAGACCGGCAACGTCGCCAAAAGAGCGCGAACGCTTAACGGGAATGGCTTCACGTATCCAAGGTATCTGACCATGCTTTATCAATCCAATGCTTATGGAGGCGGGAAAGGAATCCACGCACTGCCTCCGGTATCCCCGGACGTTCGCTGGTATCTATCCTGCAAGGCCGTGTTCGATTACGTGGCGGCCGCCTGCCTGTTGGTTGTCACCAGCCCGGTAATTCTGCTCGCCGCCTTGCTAGTCAAGCTGACTTCGCGGGGTCCGGCTTTTTACACGCAGACCCGCCTGGGGCAGCACGGTCGGCCCTACACGATTTATAAGATTCGGACGATGACCCACGACTGCGAAAAGAACGGAGCGAAGTGGGCCACGATAGCCGATCCTCGCATCACGCGCGTTGGCGGCCTTCTGCGCCGCACCCACCTCGATGAACTACCCCAACTCTGGAACGTCCTCCGTGGCGAGATGAGCCTGGTCGGTCCGCGCCCGGAGCGACCTGAATTCGTGCCCGGCTTGGAGCAAGCGATCCCCCACTATCGCCACCGCCTGCTGGTCCGGCCGGGAGTCACCGGTCTGGCCCAGGTTCAACTCGCCGCCGATACCGACGTAGACAGCGTTCGCCGCAAGCTCGCTTATGACCTTTACTACATCCGCCAAGTAGGTTTTTGGCTGGACTGCCGCATCATCCTGGGTACCGCCTTCAAGATGATTGGCATTTCCTTTGGCCTACTGCGGCAGCTCTTCCTGATGCCCAGCGCCGAGGTGGTTGAAAACGCTTACCGCAGTCTGCCGGCGGTCGTACCTTCCGCACCTGCGGAATTCGCGGTGTAAAGAAGGGGGACCAGGCGGATGAGTCGCCTTTCCATCAGCGTCGTTATTCCGGCTTACCGCGCGGCACGGACGATCCGCCGCGCCGTGGACAGCGTCCTGGCCCAGACCCGGCCACCCGATGAGATCCTCGTGATCGATGACGGCAGCCCCGATGACCTGGCCAAGCCCCTTGCAGTCTACGGCAAGCGTGTGCAACTCCTCCGCAAGGAAAACGGCGGCGCGGCGGCGGCTCGTAACCTGGGCATCGAGCGCACAAGAGGGGAATGGATCGCCTTCTTGGACGCCGACGATTACTGGGAGGTCGATAAGCTCCATTGTCAAGCCGCTGTCCTCCAAGCAAATCCGCACCTCGTCCTGAGCGCGGCACGCTATTTCGAGCAAATGCCGGGCGGGTCTCGTTCGGTCGTCCCCACGCGGCTGGCTCACCTGTTCGGTCAGACGCTTTGCCTGGAAGGCGAACAAGCCTTCGCGGCCTCGACTCTCATTTGGACCAGTACGGTCATGGTCCGACGAACCGCCCTCCAAGGGCAGCGCTTTAGCCCAGGGCTTGAGCCGGCTGAGAATGGCGACTTATGGATTCGTCTGGTCTCGTCTGGCTCCTTCTACCTTCATCCGGAGCCTCTGGCCACGGCTGTCCTTGAACCGTCGTCCTTATCGCGGACGAACATCGGCACGAGCTATCGCCAGTTGCTGCACGTTCTCGGCCTCCATCGTCGGCTGCTCGGGGAGGGCGGCTACCAGCGTTGGAAGCAACGGATCGGCCGACAATGGGCGGCCGACTGTTCCCGCCGCACCTGCCCTCCTTCCTCGCCGGGTCCGGCCTGGAACTGGCTCGCCAAAATGGTGCTAACACCTGTTGACACTCGTTGGCGCGCGAGCCGTGGAGATTGTCGAGGCTCGGAGGCTCCGCTGGTCAAAGGCGCTCTTTCTGGGTGACGTAAACCTAGGGACATGGGCACTTTGGAGCGTAATGGACGAAAAAGGCGAAAAATCCCCCCTCGGCCTCGTTTTTGCTAATTGTGCAAGCCTTAACGACTTGCCGCTGTTTCCTCCACGAAGGGTTCCGAATGACCGCATCAGCCCTGGTGCCTGAAGTTTGTTCCGCAACGGCTCCGCCGACGGAGCAGGCGGAGCCCCAGTTGGACCGCGTCATCCTGAGTTTTGATGTGGAGGAGCATTACCGCATTGAGGCGGCTAAAGACGTTCCCACGGCCGACGCGCTCAAGGACCATTACAGCGAGCGCCTCGACATTTCGACCCGCTGGCTGCTGGATAAGCTGGCGGAAACGGGACATAAGGCGACGTTTTTCATCGTGGGACAGATCGCTCACCACAATCCCGCCCTTGTCCGCGCCATCCATCGGGACGGGCATGAAGTGGCCAGCCACGGCTGGGACCACAGTCGCGTTCACCATTTCACGCCCGCCACCTTCCGCGAAGACCTCCGCCGCGGTAAGGATGCCTTGGAGCAAGTGACAGGGCAGGCGGTGGTCGGCTACCGCGCGCCAACTTTCAGTATCATGCGGCAGACGGCCTGGGCTTTGGATGTCCTGAGCGAAGCGGACATGATTTATGATTCGTCGATCTATCCCGTGCGGCACGATCGCTACGGGGTTCCCGCCGCGCCGCGCGGACCATTCCTAGCGCGCGGCTTTCGCCGTACCCTCCTTGAGTTGCCTCCGGCGACGCTGCGTGTCTTGGGCGTCAACACACCGATGGGCGGCGGCGGCTATTTCCGCCTGTTCCCGCTGTTGTTGACGCAATGGGCCTTGCGACAGACGGCAGGGGATTGCGGCTCGCCCGTGGCGACGCTGTACTTCCATCCCTGGGAGTTCGATCCAGACCAGGCGCGGCTACCGCTGGGCCGCCTCAGTCGTTTCCGCACTTACGTCGGCATCCGCCGCACCCGCGGCCGGTTGGCCGCGCTGCTGACGAGATATCGTTTCAGCCGCGCCGTGGATGTGGCCAAGCAACTGAACCACCGCCTCGACACGCTGCCCCGCTTCGACCTGGTGCCCACCAGCGATGGCCTGGAACAAATACCGGAGGCGGTGCCTCTTCAGGTCGCTCGCGCTTCAAACGGGCTCAACGAGGTGTGAAGCGAGATGAGAATGTTAACGACCCATTTCTCGTTTAGCCGCGACGCGCAGGAGCGCGAAGCCTATGTGCCCCTGCGCATCGCGGCTAAACGAGCTTTGTGTGCGAATCGGAACAGGACAGAGGCACTTCCTTCATTCTCATCGTTCCGTCACGCAAAGTTCTTGTCTCGAAGGGAGGTGAAGACACGCAACCACGCATTCCGGCGAGGCGACTTTGCCGGCGAATTGTTAGTCCAGGACAGGACGGACGAGAAATGGTTTCGGAGAACGCGGCGTTCTCCAGAAGTGTTACGCCTTGACAACTTGAGAGGAGATTAACTGTATGTATCGTTTCACGAAATGGCTGCCCTGTGTGGCCGCCATCGGTGCGGTTCTCATGCTCGGCACGGTAAGCCCAGTTCGTGCCGACATCGAGCTTCAACTCCAGGTGGATGGTGGTTCCGTCGTGACGTATGACGTTGCGAATAACCAGGGACCTGTTATGTTCTCAGGTGGTATCGGTGCCTCTGGAGCATCAGGTTCTTCCAACGGTAGTCTGGTGACAGGAACCACGGGATCGGGTGCTGGTTTCAACGATTTAACCATTACCTATGCGGGTGGAACCAGTAACAGTCCCGGAAATACCAGTGCCCTTGCCAATCAAGGAAGCTTCACCATTACCAACAACGACAGTAGTATCACGCACTCCTTACACCTGAGTGTGAGTGCGCAGGGTTTCACGTCACCGAATGGCTCTAACCTGGGATTGGCAGACACGGTCTCTGGATCGGTGGCAGCCGGTGGCCAAGTTAGCGGTAGTGCTAATGCCTTCGCTGATGCGACGAACACGCTGTTTGGAACGGGTTTCGGTAGTCCGGGTCTTGCCCTTACCATCCCGGTTACCACCAGCCCTGCACTCGGGTTCAGCGTCAGTGGAGTATCGCCTGATGGTTTCTCTCCTAACGGGAACACCTATTCGCTCACGTTCGGCGTGGATCTCACCCTGACTGGGGGGACCGTGTTCACCGGGAATAATGGAAACGTCGTGGCCACCCCCGAGCCGTCTAGCATGGTCGCGGCTTTCACCGCCGTGCCCTTTTTCGGCCTGGTTACCTGGCTGCGTCGTCGCAAACAGGCCGCCTAAGCCGAATGCGGCAACCCTAACAACCCGGCGAGCGGGGTCGCGTCAGCGCCCCGAGCTTTCGTTCTCTCGGGGTGCTGATGCGACCCGCTCGCCACCTTCACGACATCTTAATCTCCTTCGGAAGAGGGAGCGGACGAGGTATCGACAGCCATGCGAAGAACGCTGAACCTGAAATTTCTGACCTGTCTGCTCGTCGGACTGATGATGTTCGGGACGGGGGTCCATTTCCTGCACGCCTTTCAGGTGAAGCGCAACGCTGGCGTTCTGCTGGAGCAGGCGGATCGGGCCGAACAGGAAGGCCGTCTTTACGAGGCTTCCGTCCAGCTATCCCGTTACCTGGGATATGTGCCCGGCAACCTGGACGCGCTGACCCACTATGGCGAATTGCTCGACCGCATGGCGAGATCGCCGCGCGACCGGCTCAACGCCTTTCTCGTTCTGGAGAAGGTGCTGCGGCAGGATCCTCAACGGCCGGATGTTCGTCGTCGCTTGGCAAAGCTGGCCATGTCCATCGGACGATTTGCCGATGCCGAGGAATACCTGGGACAACTCCGCGAGGATCCGCCCAAAGACGCCGAGTTGGAAGACCTACTCGGCCAATGCCAGCTAGCGCGTCGAAATTACCGCGCCGCGCGGCAGTCGTTTCAACAGGCCATCCGACTGGCCCCGGAGCAAATCAATAGCTACACGTTTCTGGCGGAGTTGCTCCGCGAACACGAGCGAGAGGCGAGGAATCCGGGCGAAAAATGGAACGGCCGCCAGCGCGCCGATGAGACGATGGACGCTCTGGTGCAGGCGAACAAGCAGTCGTTCCAGGCGTACCTGGCCCGAGCGCGCTATCGCCGGGCAACCGCCTCAACCGAAAAGCAGGAGGAACGCCTGAAAGCCGCGGAAGAGGATGCGGCGGTGGCGCGCCGCCTCGCCCCCGATGAAGCCGACGTTCTCCTCGTGTCGGCGGATCTGGCTCGCGCCCGGCACGACACAGAAAAGGCTCGCGAATATCTGCGCCGCATCTGTGTCAAGCATCCCGACGACGCGCGTATGTATCGGTTCCTCGCCGAACTGGAACTCCAGGACGGCAAGACCGAAGACGCTGTCGCGGCTCTGCGCCGTGGACTCGAACGGCTACCGGCGCACCCCGACTTGCTCTGGGAGTTGGCCAACGCGCTCGCCCAGTTGGGGGAGGCGGACGAGGCGGGTAAGCTGGCCGAGCAACTGCGCAAGCTGCATTTTCCGCCTTCTCTGCTGGACTACCTTGAAGGCCGTATCCTGGTCAGCCAGAAAAAATGGTTAGCGGCAGCGCGGCGCTTGGAGCAGGCCTACCCCCTCCTCGCTGGGAAACGCGCCGTGAGCTACCAAGCCAGTGCGCTGATCGCGCAGTGCTACGAACGTCTGGGCGACCTCGATCGCGCCTATGCTTCCTACAGCCGCGCGGTCGCTCTCGACCCGAACTCCTCCTTGGGACGACTGCGGGTTGCCCGCGTGCTGACGGCAATGGGCCAGATTCCCGAGGCGATGAATCATTATCAGCAGCTACTCCGGCAACCCCTCGTCCCATCGACCGCCTACACGGAAATGGCTCGGTTACTCATCCTGCGTAACCTGCAAAGCCCTCAGCCCGACTGGGAGGAAGTAAGCAGTCTATTGACTCGGCTGGAGAAAGCTCATCCGTCCGCTGAAGTAGCGTCGCTTCAGGCCGAAGTGGACGCCGCCCGGGGAGAGTTTGAGCGGGCGCGCGAACGGCTTGAGAAGGTGAAGGAGAAGGGGCAACGGCCGGCCGAAATCTGGACCGCGCTGGCTGGGCTGGAGGCCAAGCAAGGGCATCTGTCAGCGGCCTTCGCCACCCTCGACGAGGCCGAGCATAAGCTGGGATCGCGGATGGCATTCCAACTCGCTCGGGTGAGGTACTGGGTATGGACCAAGGGGAAGGAAGGACGAACGGGCCTAAGCCATGTCGCCGAGGAGGCGGAGAAACTTAACCCGGAAGAACGCTTCGCGGTGCGGAAAGCTCTGGCCTACGCCTACGCCCGCCTCAGCGACCGAGCCGCTGCCGAGGCGTTGTGGGCCCAGCTCGCCGACGAGCAGCGCGACGACCTGAGTATCCGCATCGCGCAGTTTGATCTGGCTCTGGGTGCCGGCAACGACGAAACGGTTCGGCGCATCCTCGCGGACATGCAGCGGATCGAAGGATCACAAGGGACAATCTGGCGCTATGGCAAGGCTTGCCACCTGATCGCGCGGGCCAGTGCCGAGAAGGATTCGGACGCGCGGGCCGATGCGCTGGAGGAAGCTCACACGCTGTTGCTACCCGTCGCGGCCCGCCGCCCCAAGTGGTCGCGCCTGCCCCTGTGTGAGGCGCAGATCGACGATCTGCGCGGCAAGCCGGCCAGTGCCCTGGCCAACTATCGCCACGCCCTCCAACTCGGCGAGCGCAATCCGTTGGCTATCCAGCGGACGGCCGAACTGCTAACCGCCAAACGCCGCTACACCGAGGCCTACGAACTGCTCCGCAAGCTCCCCAACGACACTCCTCTCTCGGAAGGGATGCAGCGACTGTTCGCCGAAGTGTCCTTGCAAGGCGGCAACGACACGAGCCGAGCCTTGGAATTGGCTCGCCGGGCCATCTCGAAGAACTCAAAAGACTACCGCGAATACCTTTGGCTGGGGCGAATGCTGTGGGCTGCCGGCCAAGCCGACGAGGCGGAGCCAGCCTTCCGCCAAGCCACCCAGTTGGCCAACCGCGTTCCCGAAACGTGGGTGACGCTCATCCAATACCTGGCGGCCCGGAAGAAACTCCAGGAGGCGGAAAAGGAAATCGACAAGGCCAAGGCAGAACTTCCCGCCGATCAGGCCTCCCTCGCACTGGCTCAGTGTTACGACGCGGTTGGCAAGAAGGATCGGGCCGGCGAACTTTACAAGGCCGCTCTCGCCGCCCACCGCGAGGACATCCCCACGTTGCAAAGTGCCGCCCTCTTTTTCCTTCAGACGGGGGATCTCAAGGCTGCCGAGAGCCACTTGCAAACGCTAATCCAGCTCAAGACCAAGGATCGCGCGGCTGCGGCTGCGGCTCGCCGCCTCTTGGCGGTCGTGCTGACGGCGAAAGGGGATTTCCGCGAATCGCGCAAAGCGCTGGCCCTCATGGGCCTTCTCGAAGCGGGTGTCCAACCTGACGAAGAGGAGAAACCCACGCTGCAAGATTACCGTGCCCAAGCCACTCTGCTGACCATGCAGAAAAGCGGTAAAGATCGCCGGCGGGCGATCCCCATTCTGGAGAACTTAGTCAAGCGGCAGGAGGTTTCTCCGCAAGACCGTTTCCTGCTGGCCCAACTCTACGAGTCGAGCGGCGACTGGCCGAAGGCGCGCAAGGAAATGGCGCACCTGCTCTCTCTGCCGCGCGGAGAGGAGCCTCGTTATCTGGCCTACTACATCCGCGCTCTGCTGCGTCACGACGAAGGAACCGAGGCGCAATCCTGGTTCAAGAAGTTACAGGAACAGCAGCCGGATTCTCCGCAAACTCTGGAAATTCAGGCGCGCATCCTCAAAGCTCAGGGCAACGGCCGAGGAGCGGCCGAATTGCTGGAACGCCAGGCGACGGGGCAGAAGTTTAACCTCGCAGCGGTTGCCCGATTGCTGGAGGAATTGAAAGAGGTGGAGGCGGCCGAACGGATGTACAACAAGTATGTCGAGTCCGCCCGCGAGAAACAACCTCAGAGCGTCTTGGTTCTGGCTCAGTTTTTCTGTCGGCATCAGCGCATTGAGGAAGCTCTCAACATTTGCGAGCGTGCCCAGAAGACGTGCCCGCCTCTGGCGATCGCCCAGACCTATTTGTTGGTGGTTTCCGAACCGGCCGCCAAGGCCGCTCACTACGAGCGGGTGGAGCGCTGGCTGCGAGCAGAGATCGCCAAGGATCCCAAGTCGTCCTCGTTCTCGGCGATCCTCGCCCATCTACGCAACCTGCAAGGCCGCTACGACGAGGCCGAAGCTATTTATCGCAGGGCCATCGCCGTCAACCCGCGCGACACCATGGCCTTGAACAACCTTGCCTATCTGCTCGCTCTCAAGGACGAGAAGATGGACGAAGCCCTCCAGCGGGTTCAGCAGGCTTATGAGATTGTTGGTGCCACCCCTTCTCTGATGGACACTCGCGCTCTCATCATGCTGAAGAAAGGCGACCGCGAGCAGGCCATCAAGGACTTAAAAGAAGTGACCGCCGAGCGCCCTTCGGCGGAGGCCTACTTCCACTTGGCCCAAGCCTACTACCTTACGCATAACCGGCCTGCGGCCCGGCTGGCGTTTCGGCAGGCTCAAGCGTTAGGCATGAAAGTCTCTAGCCTTCATCCGTTGGAGAAGACGGTCTATGAGCAGCTAGTGCGCCAGTTGTGGATCGATAGAGCTTCAGGCATCCGGGTGAGGACGCAATGACTCATTGTCTGGTGATCGGTGGTGCTGGATTCATCGGCTCTCACTTGGTGGAAGCGCTGGTCGCCCGTGGTCACCGAGTGCGTGTGCTGGATAATTTCAGCACCGGCAACATGACCAATCTCGCCGCCGTGATGAAGGATATAGAACTATTTGTCGGCGATCTTGCGGATGCGGAGTTGGTAAACGAGGCCGTCAAAGGGATCGATGTCGTTTTTCACCAAGCCTCCCCTTGCAACTGCACCCACGACAGCGCCGAGGTGCATAAGCTGGCACAAGTCGGCACGATGAACACAAGAAATGTCCTGGTTGCCTCTCACCATGCCGGCGTCCGCTTAGTCGTTTACGCCTCCAGCGCCCAGGTCTATGGCTCCCCCTTCGCTCGCTGGGCGAATGAGGAGAACCTCCCGAATCCCTCTTCTCTGCAAGCCGCTGGTCACTTGGCCAGCGAAGAGGAGTGTAAAACATTCACGCGGTTATATGGACTCAAGACGGTTCGGCTGCGCTACTTCAATGTATTTGGCCCCCGGCAATCGAATTTCAACTCTTCCCCTAACATTCTCCAGATCCTCAAAGCGATGCTTTTTGGAAGGCGTCCCGTGGTGAACGGCGATGGGCTTGCCTGGCAAGACTTTATTTACGTCGATGATGTTGTGTACGCCAACCTCTTGGTGGCGGAGGCTCGGCGCGTCTCGGGAAAGGTCTACAACATTGGCTGCGGACGTCCCACGACCCTTCTCGACGTGATCGCCGTGTTCAACGCCCTTCTGGGAACCCATCTTCAGCCTCTTTATGGCGACGCGCGCCCCTGGATCGACCTGCAAAACTTGGCCGACACGTTTCGCAGCGAGGCCGAACTTGGATTTTGTCCTGCCACCGATCTGGAAACCGGACTCCGCCTGTGGATCGATTCCTGCGTCCGCCGGCAACAGGATCTTCTCGCTCCGGCAACCTGGCATAGGAGCCTTGGAAGATCGCCCCTGCGCAGGTATAGCCCTGCGGAAGAACCGTTGGGCCAAGAGATCCCCTTGTCGGGTGGCGCTGACGGCTAGAACCGGTTCTTGATGCCTCGAATTGGTTTGACACCGGTGTGCTGGAGTGTGAGAATAATACCTTATGAAGCTCATCCTCGTCGCTGGTGCGCGTCCCAATTTCATTAAAATCGCCCCCTTGATGCGGGAGATGCAGAGTCGCCCCGGACTGTCCGTCCAGTTGGTGCATACGGGGCAGCACTATGATGCTCGCATGAGCCAGCTGTTTTTTGAAGAGTTGAGAATTCCGCGGCCGGACGTTGAATTGAAGGTAGGCTCCGCCAGCCATGCCGTGCAGACGGCGGAGATTATGAAACTCTTTGAGCCGATCGTGCAGGCTGAGCGCCCCGATGCATTGGTGGTCGTGGGCGACGTCAACTCGACCATAGCCTGCGCGCTGACCGCCGTCAAACTGGGCGTGCGCGTGGCCCACGTTGAGGCCGGCTTGCGCAGCTTCGATCGCACGATGCCCGAGGAGATAAACCGCCTCCTCACGGATGCCCTCGCCGAATGGCTGTTCGTCAGTGAACGCAGTGGACTGGAGAACTTGCGGCGGGAAGGCGTGGCGGAAAATCGACTCTATTTTGTCGGCAACGTCATGATCGATACCCTGATGGAGCACCGCGAACGCAGTGAATCCTCGACCATCTTGGAAGACCTCAAACTGACAGACAAAGGCTATTCGGTCCTGACCCTGCACCGGCCAGCCAGCGTCGATGATCCGCAGGTACTCCGTTCCATGCTGTCGGCCTTGGCGCGGATTGGCCGCGAACTGCCCTTCATCTTCCCCGTTCATCCGCGCACGCGCAAGGTGCTGCAAACTATTCAAGGCGTGGAGCCACCAACGAACGGTGCCTGGATGCGGCTGACGGACCCCTTGGGGTATCTGGACTTCCTGAAGCTCATGGCCCATGCTCGGATGGTGTTCACGGATTCCGGAGGAGTGCAGGAGGAGACCACAATACTTGGCATACCCTGCTTAACGCTACGGACCTCGACGGAGCGGCCCGCGACGATCACGGAGGGCAGCAACGTCTTGGTTGGACTCGCACCAGAGCGGATCATTGCCGAAGGACTCCGCGTTCTCGGGCAGGAGCGGCCTACCTATCGCGTTCCCGAACTCTGGGACGGTCGAGCCGCAGCCCGCATTGTCGATGGTCTGACCCGAGAGAGGCATGAAACCAAGGGCGAACGGCCGGCGTAAGCTGGCTGGTTTTTAGTCTGCACCACCCGGCTTACGCCGTTTGTGGAGTTGGCATTTCATTAGAGGAAGGATACAGCCATGAAGAAACTGCTTTCGGTGATCCTCGTCAGTGGCGTCCTTCTCCCAAGCGGCTGCTCCAAGAGAGTAAAGGTTGCCAGGGGGTTTACGGAGAAGGCCAATACCGCCGTGGAGTCTCCTCGACCTGCCCCTCGACAACCGGAGTCACGAGAGGAACACCCGCCGGTTGCCCACACGGATGACAGCAAACCACGGTCGGCTGCTCGCGCGGAGGACAACAAATCACGGGTTGCCAACGAACGAATTGTCCTGCTCAGTTTTGACGGGACACATCCCTCCACGAATGGCAGCGAGAAGAACTACCCAAACAATTATCCTTCTCATGGCGGGAAAGAGGGCGGAAAGGCGACCGTTGCTATCGAAAAAGTAGATGCGATCTCCGGCCATAGTTTGCGCATGCACCTGACGGAGGGCAATCTGTATGCCCAGTTTAACCCCTACAACGAATTCGGCAAGCCATCCTTTCCTTCCGGGCGAGGCTTTGCCCGGCAGTACGGCGATAAGCCCAAAGATTGGAAGTTGAATACTTACAATCGCATGCGCTTTTGGATCAAAGTACCTGTCAATGGTCCCGAAATGGGAACGAAGGGTCACTTTAATGTGGAGTTCGGCACCTACGTCAAGCGCGTCAAGGATCTCGATAGATACAGTGACGAAGCTGGTGGCAACCACTATTACCACTTCTTGAATCTGCCGGCGATCGGAGAATGGACCCAGGTTGTTCTGAACATGCGTCCCGACCACGCTCGGGGCGATCACAAGGATCCCGGAGTCCAGTCCCATCCCACCAAAGAAATGGAGTACAATTACTTTGACGTGCTGACCCGTTTCTACATTTCCTACCCCTATGTATTGCCGAAGAGCCACCCGGCTGACTTTCTGCTCGATAACATCGAATTTTACCGCGAGCCGGCGCGGGAGAACGATCTTCAGGTATACGCCCTAACGGGGACATACCGGCACTCGAAGAACCATCTCATTCTGACCTGGAACCGGAAGATGGACGAGGAGAAGGTCAAGCACGAGGTGCGTTATGCCTTCTCCGACATTCACGCGAGCGGTTGGAAGACCGCCAAGCAGGCACCGAAGGGATTGGCATCCCCGCCTGGCGATGGCGCTTACAATGGCATGGTGTATGACACGACGGCGTTGCCGCTCGCGGGACATTCGGTGGTCTACGTCGCCATCAAGCCCGAGAACTCCGACGTGTTCACGCAGATCGTTGTGCCCCTGACAATTGGTGTCAAAACCCGGTGAGCGGAACTCAGAGGCACTAACCGAATGTGGCCGCGGGTTTCAACGTGCCGAATACCCCGACACGTTGAAAACGGTCGGGGCATTCTGTTAGTGTCTCTTAGCTCGACTGATGCAGTTTTGAAGGGCCGTCCCGGTCGGTAGCATGGGAGTTGAACCGACTTCCGTGACTACCGCCCAAGGACGGCCTCCCATGATTCTATCCACTCTCCTGAACGAAGCCGCCCCCCTTTTGGCTGCTCTCCAACCAGCCTTTAGCCAACCGACCTTCCAACGCTTCACCCTCCTCATGGCCGCCGCCCTCCTCACCACCGGACGACGAACCGTCGCCAACCTCCTCCGCACCCTCGGTCCCTTGGCCAAGGGACACAAGACCACCTACCAACGCGTCTTCTCCAACGCCTCCTGGTCGGCACTCCGCCTCGCCTGCTTGTTGGCACGCTTCGTCGTCGCACACTTTCTCCCCGACGGTCCCATTACCCTCGTCGGCGATGACACCGTCGATGGTCATAAGGGCAAAAAGGTCTACGGCAAGGCGCGTCACCGAGACCCCGTCCGCTCGTCCCACTCCTACACCGCTTGGCGTTACGGTCATAAATGGGTCGCCCTCTGCGTTCTCGTCCGCTTCCCCTTCGCTACCAGACCGTGGGCCCTGCCGCTGCTGGTGGACCTGTACCGAACCGTCGAGCAGGACCGCCAGAGGAAGCGGCCGCATCGGACGCCGGCCCAATTGATGTGCCGGCTGTTGCGGCTGATGCTCTTGTGGTTCCCGCAACGGACCTTCGTTTTCGTCGGCGACGCCGGTTACGGCAGTCATGAGGTCGCCCGTTTGATGGACGACAACTGTATATCCCGCCCGACGACAACTGGATTTCCCGATCCGGTCTGACTCGTTCGCAGGTCAACGACAATTAGATTTCCCGATCCCACAACGGCCCTACGCTATCCAGAACCCGCCCACACCGGAGG
>DATNCY010000055.1:0-12474 GCA_035553375.1 Gemmataceae bacterium | reverse complement strand
GCGGCAGGTCCGTGGTAGGGAGCCAGAGTTGGGGCTGTTGTTCGCTGGATCGGCGGCCCATACTCATGGGAGATTCCTCGGTTGGCGGTGTTGGCCTGCCGCCAACATACCATGCCTGTCAAGCCGATTTTCAACAGGCTGATACGATTCATCGCCCAACGAACGAAATCACGGCTCGCCGTAGGTAAGAAGTCCACCACCGAACGATCCTTCGCGGCCGGGACATCCGCGGACAAATCTTTCTTCTCACTGAGGTCCATTTTATCGTGCAGGATGCAGGCCATAATCTCCAGGAACATCGCCGCGCCGATAGCGGCGGGATCATTGGGAGAAAGACGAGCTGCCCGGCTCATGTCGGCCGCGCATTCAGGCGTGACGAGGTACATCATCACGTTGACCTTCTCGCCTCGCCCCATGTGCAAGCCGGCTTCGACCGCTCCATGTATCCCATGCGAAGCGGCTCGCCACAGATACGACTTCGCCTCGCGCGGTGCCAACGCGATCGCCCGGTCGTAATCGGCTTTCGCTTCCTTGCGCAGCCGGCGCATCGCCGCGATCTGTTTTTCTGTCGGTTTCGTCTTGAGCAGCGCGGGGATCAACAGTTTGTGATCGGCATAACGGAAGGTGAACGGTTTATCTCCCGTGACAGCCCGCAAGGAAAGACCGTCCACGCATTGAGCTAATGCCAGCCACGCTCGCCATTCGTTGGGTGCCTCCTTGACCGCACGGCGCAGGAGTTTCTCGCCCTCCTCGGTTTGGCCGTCTTCAACCAGCGCATCGCCAAGCTGAGCGAGCCAGCGCATGTCTTGCGGATGTTCGCGCACCTGCTGCCGGCAAAGAGCGACGGCCTTGGCGGAGGCTTCGTCCGATTCCTTCGTGCGATCGGCCTTCGCATAGAGCAAGCTCAGCCGCTGATAGCGTTCGGCATCGCTGGCATCACCCTTCAGTTGCTTCCGTAAGCGGGCAATCTCCGCGACCGCATTAGGTTTTTCTTGATTGAAGGAGTAACCGTAGGTGGTCGAGAAGCGGATCACGGATGTGATGGTGATAGCCGGCAGTTCGGCCAACTTCCGCAGTTTGGGTTTGTTGATGGTGCCGGCTTCGACACGGCCGGCGAGCAGGATGACAGCGAGCAAGACCATCCGCGTGTTCACGATTGGACCTCCGGTTTCCCATCAGAGGGAAGAAGGGCGAGGGAGTGGCGGAAGGAGCTTACAGAGATTGGGAGAGCCGCGTCAAGCGCGGTCCTCATGATGAGAGGCGCTCGGACGATGGCAAACCGATTCGGTCGCGCCCTCGTCTCGATTCGGATGCTGGCACTTGCTCTCCGCGCTCGTATAATACACTCCTCAAGACCCTCGGAGCAGAGAGCGAGATTTCATTGGACAAACCACAGGCAAACGAGACGGGGGAGGATGCACCATCCTCTCGCCGGACGGCGGCGCGCTGCAACCTCGTCTGTCCGTGCGATTCTCCAAAAACCAGGGAGAAGACAGCCAATGCCGAGCCCCTTTCCCGGTATGGACCCGTATCTCGAAGACGACGACCTTTGGCCGGTGTTCCATCACCAACTCGTCATGTGTCTGTATCAGATTCTGCTGCCCGGTCTGGTCGATCGCTATCGAGCCCGCGTCAACCAACGTCATTACGTCACCGAACAAGCTCTGTTCACCTCTGTCGTGCGCGAGGAACACCACGAAGATTACATTGAGGTCCGCCAGCGCTCCGATGGCCGGCTCATCACGATGGTTGATGTGGTCAGCCCGGCCAACAAAGTGACGACGGCCGGCCGAACCGCCTACCTCGACAAACGCCGCGAGGGTCGCAACGCCAGCGCCAACCTTGTCGAACTCGATTTGGTGTTGCAAGGACAACCGACGCTGGAGTATTCGCGCGATGGCCTGCCCGACTGGGACTACGCCGTCACCGTGACGCGCTCGACGCAGCCGGAGCGCTATGAGATTTACACGGCGACCTTGCAAAAGCGTTTGCCGCGTTTTCGCTTGCCGTTGGCCTCCGATGACCGCGACACCGTACTCGATCTGCACACGGCTTTCACACGCTGTTACGATCAAGGCGGCTTCGCGACCAAGATCGACTATGGCCGCGATCCGGCCACGCCGCTCAACTCTGAGGATCGCCAGTGGTTGCAGGAAGTGCTGAAACAACAGAAATTGCGTTAACAATCTCACCAGCCCGCAGCGCCAGCAGATTCCCTTGCCGGCGCTGCGGGCTGATTACTCCTCGGTGAGAAAATTGACGCGGATGGAGTCTCCTCCCGTCAGGGAGATTTTGCGTGATCTCTCGATCGTCTTCCCCCTGTCCTGCCATCGAGCGCGGATCTCATACTGGTAGTTCTCGCCGACCGTCAGGGGCGGGGTGAGGTAAAGGCGCTCTCTCCCTCTCTGCGTCGTGGATTCTCTCTCAAAGAACACCTCAGCATCGGCGGGGACAAAGACGGTAATTCGCGCCTCTGCCGAGCGCACGCGATCGGCCGGCATCAAGGCGACGAAGGGGACCAAGCCCGACGACCGGCCCCTAATCCCGCGATCCACGCCACTCTTGACCACATAATAGGACTCGTACCGCAAGACTCCTACCTGATACCGAAGCGAACCTGTCTTTCCCGTCTTGATGGTCTGTCTCCTGCCTTTATTTGCCTCCTCGATCGCTTCCCGGGTGAGTCGCGCGATCTCGCGTTTGGTCTGGGGCGAAACCTTGGCCGCGTCCTCCTCGGAGAAGGTGTGAAGAGCCTGGCCGACCAATTGGTTGACGGAACGCTGCAAGGCATCTTTATCTGGCAGAGTGGCTGGTAGATCCTGACCGAAACTTGCTTCCCAGCCTGCCGCCCTCAATTGTTTCTCGTAGGTCTTGAGGGTGCTGTGGTGGATGCCGCCGTTGATATACGCCCCTGCGGGCGGAACCAGTACGACGACCATCACCAAGGCGATGAAGAATGGCCTACTTAATCCCAGGAATTTTGTCATTCGCATGGTAGATTCCTTACAAGGGCACAAGGGATATTCGGAAACGCACCGACAATGTGAATGTGCTGCCCTCACTTTCCTCCCCACGGGTTGGGGAGAGCGATAATCAGGACGAATTTGCCGTTTTGAAAGAAAGCCACATCAAAGACCTCGGCGAGGGGGGGCGGACCGCCACAGTACCCGGTGTACCCGCCGACCTCGTTGCCGTTCGTCGCGTCCTTGACCGCGACGAACGTATAACCTCTGTCGCGTTTGCGGTGACAGGCCACTGCGACCATCTTGCCGTCGGGGGAGACGGCCAGGGCGGTAATCCGTTGGGCGTCGAGAACGATTTTCGGTCCCAAGGCTCTATCCGTGGCCGCGTCGTAGAGGCGGATCGCCTTATGGTCGGGGTCGGCACCCTGGTCAAGCACTTTGACGACCGTTTTGCGGTCGGGACTGTAAGCGAAGGAACAGTCTTCCGCCGTCGCGCGTCCTCCCGTGTGCGGCGTCCACTTACACGCGATCCGATCCCCCGTCTGGGTATTAAAATCGACCCTCACGGAGTCGCCGCCCGTCACCGAAACCTTGCGCGATTGCTCGCGTAGGCGGGGCCGGGGCTGAAGTGCCGCACCCGCGTCGCCGCCCGTCACCGAAACCTTGCGCGATCGCTCGATCGGCTTGCCGTTCTCCTGCCAGCGGACGACAACCTCATACTGGTAGTTCTTGCCGATCTCCAGGGATGGGGTGACGAAGACGCGCTTATCTCCCGTCTGGGTAGTGGGTTCTCCGTTGAGAAATAGCTTGGCATCCGCAGGTGCCCCTATGGGCATGTGGACGGTAATTTGAGCTTCCATCGACCGCGCTTGCCCGGCCGGCATCAGGGCCACGAAAGGAGACAAGCCGCCCAACTCGGAATAGGGCCTGCCGTAACGATTGAATTTCACATGATAATACTGCAAGGCACCCACCTTGTAGAGCAGCGAACCCATCCGTCCTATCTTGACGATCTCGCGCTCCTCAAAACTCGCCTTGGCGAGCGCTTCCCTGGTGAGTCGGGCGATCTCGTGTTTCATCTCGGACGAAATCTGGACCGCGACCACCTCGGGAAGGGCGTGAACGGAGCGGCCGACCAACTCGTTCGCGGTACGCTGCAACACGGCTTTGTCGGGCAGGGCGGACGTTTGTAGATCGCGCTGGAACGTGGTCGTCCAGCCTACTGCCTTCAATCTTTTCTCGTCGGCCTCGCGCGTATCGTAGCGTTTGTATTTGATGGTCGCCCATGCGGGCGAGACCAGCATGATGGCGATCACTAAGGCGAGCATGTATCGCTTGCTCAACCTCAGTTTGAACATCGCCGGTCGCATGGTTTCACTCCTCTCTACTTCTCCTCGGTGAAAAAATTGACGCGGGCAGAGCCGTCGCCCGTCACGGTGACCCTGCGTGATTGCTTGGTTTCCCGACCGTTCTCCTGCCATCGAGCGACAAGCTCATACTGGTAGTTCTTCCCGGCCTTCAAGCGCGGCGTGATGTAAAGGCGCTCGCTACCTGTCTGCGTGGTGGATTCCCCATCGAAGAATACCTTGGCGTCGGCGGGGACCAAGACAGTGATTCTTGCCTCTGCCAAGTACACGCGGTCGGTCGGCATCAGGGCGACGAAGGGAATGCGGGCTGACCGGTGCTCTAGCCGTCTCACGTCGCGACGCACATTGCCGTCCGCCCAATCGTACTTGTACCACAAGGTTCCTACGTGGTAACGCAGCGAACCCGTCTGCCCCTTCTTGACTATATCTTGCCCGCTCGTTACCGCCCTTTCGATTGTTTCCCTGGCGATTCGCGCGATCTCGCGTTTGGTTTCGCTCGAAACCTTGGCCGCGTCCTCTTTGGGTAGGGCATGGACGGCGTTGGCGACCAACCAATTAACGGAATCCCGCGACGTGGATCGATCCGGCAGAGCTGCGGACAGATGATACTGACCGTAATTTACCGCCCAACCGGCGGCCTCCAGCCTTTTTCTGTGGGTATTGAGAGTGCTATTATAGGTGCCGGCTTCGATGTAGGCCCACACGGGTGGAACCAGTATGCCGACCATCACCAAGGCGAGGAAAATTCGCTTGCTCAACTCCAGGCTGAATTTCGTCTGTCGCATGACATGCTCCTCACAAGGACATGGGGTTCGGAAACGCATTGGCAATAGAGACGTGCCCTCCTCACTCTTTTTTGGGGAGAGCGATAATCAGGACGAATTTGCCGTTTTGGAAGAAGGTCAAATCAAAGACCTCATCTAAGTGGGGGAAGTGCCCGTCGTAGTACCCACCGATCTCTTTGCCGCTCGTCGCGTCCCAGACTCTGACGAGCGCATAGTGTCTGTTGTACTCGCTGTGAAAGCCTGTCGCGATCGTCTTGCCGTCGGGGGAGACGGCCAGGGCAGTTACCCGGTGGCCGTGGAGAGTGATCTTCGGACCCAACGGCTTATCCGTAGCCGCCTCGTAGAGGCGGATCAACTTATCGTCCAGGCCGGTGCCCTTGCTAAGCACCTTGACGACCGTTTTGCGGTCGAGACTGTAAGCGAAGGAACACGCTTCCGCAGTCTTACGGCCCCCCGTGTACCGCACCCACTTACAATGGACCGGATTCGTCGTGACGGGGCCAAACGCGACGTTCACGGAGTCGCCTCCCGTCATCGATACCCTGTGTGATTGCGTGACTTCCTTGCCCTTCTCCTGCCAGCGGGCGAGAATTTCATATTGGTAGTTTTTGCCGACCTCCAGGGACGGCGTGACAAAATCGCGTGAAGGTCCCGTCTGCGTGGTGGGCTCTCCGTCGAAGAATATCTTGGTGTCCGCAGGCAGCGTGTAAAGCGCGACGGCAATTTTGGCTTCCGCCCACCGCACGCGGTCGGTACTCCTCAGGGCGACGAAGGGAACAAGGCCCCCCCACTGGCCCTTCTTCCTGGGCTGGTTGTCACGATCGTAGGTCACAGAATAGCGGTGCCACGACAAGGCTCCCACTTGATAGCGTAGCGAACCCACCTGCCCCGTCTTGATGATTTGTCGCACCTCCATGCTCGCCTGTTCAAACGCTTCCCTGGCGATTCGGGCGATCTCCTGTTTCGTCTCGGTCGAAACCTTAGCCGCGTCCTCCTCGGGGAGATGGTGAAGCGCCTGTCCGACTAACCCGTTGGCGGTGCGCCGTAACGCGGCTTTGTCGGGCAGGGCGGACGTTGACAGATAATGCTCGAACGCGGATGTCCAGCCAAGCATTTTCAGTCTTTGCTTGTCGGCATCAAGGCTGTCATAATGTTCGCCGTTGATGTAGGCCCACACCGGCGAAGCCAGCATGGTGATCGTCACCACGGCAAGGATGTGACGCTTGCTCAACTCCAACGCGAATCGCAGCTGGCGCATGGTAGCGCTCCTTACAAAGTCACAACGATTTTTTCCGAACGTCGAACACTTTGCTCGCGGAGATGGTACAACGATTCTATCCGGTTGTTCCGCGCTCGCAATCAATAACCAACGTATGGCCGAACCTCGTTCTCCTGTTCCCGCGTTGCTCATCGTGGCCGTCTTCAGCCGGCATGCGGACGCTTTCGCCTGGGCGCAAACGCGGCTGGAAACGCATTACGGTCCCGTTGGCCTGAGAAGCGAGCCATTCGTCTTCGATCAAACGACCTATTACCAAGCGAGCATGGGAGGCGATTTACGCAAACAGTTCCTCGCCTTCGAGCGACTCGTTCTGCCGGATCGTTTGGCCGAGATCAAGCTGCAAACCAACGCCCTCGAAGGCGAACTGACCGGCAGCGGAATCTATGCCGAATTGCGTCCTCTGAATCTCGATCCGGGCTTGCTCGTCCTCGGCAAGTTCATGCTGGCCACCACCAAGGATCAATCTCATCGCGTTTATCTGCGCGACGGCATCTTCGCCGAGGTGACGCTACGCTATCACGCCGGCGCGTTCGAGCCGTGGCCGTGGACCTACGCCGATTATCGCCAGGCGTGCGTTCACGATTTCCTCCAGCAAGCCCGCGATTATTATCGCCAACGCCTGCGCGAAGAGGGCGACGGATGAACCTACCCGATTGGCTCTCGTCGCTCCTCTGGCTGTTCGGCTGTCCGTTGGCGATTTCGTGGTTGCTGACGGCGGCTCTCATCCGTTGGGCGCCGCGCCTGGGATTGGTGGATTATCCGAGTGATCGCAAGGTTCACACGCGACCGACGCCGCGCGCGGGAGGGCTGGCCATTTTCGTCGCCGTGATATTGACGCTTCTCCTCGCAGTTTTCAGTTTTCAGTTTTCAGTTTTCAGTTTTCAATTGCTTCTCTCCGGGGCAATTGTTCTGCTTGGTCTGCTCGATGACCTTCGCCCTTTGCACTGGCAACTGCGGCTCGCGGTACAGTTCGGCGTCGCGGTCGTCGCCGTCTTCGTGTGTCTGCCGCCGGTCGCTTGGCCGATCCGTTGTCTGGCTGTCTTGTGGATCGCGGGACTTATCAACGCCTTCAACATGCTCGACAACATGGATGCGCTGTCCGGCGGCGTCGCCTGGATCGCGGCCGGTTTTCTGATCGCGGCGCTGTGGTTGGGATCACCGCCGGCTCTCGCCGAGTGGGGGCCGTACATCATTCTTATGGGGGCGCTGTCCGGTTTTTTGTGGTTCAATCATCCGCCGGCGCGTATCTTCATGGGCGATGCCGGTAGCACGTTTCTCGGCTTCACGCTTGGTCTGGGCAGCGCGCGAATGGCCTTGCGCGAGAGTGGGCCAGCATGGGCGTATGCGGTGCCCCTGTGCATCCTGGCCGTGCCGTGCTACGATCTGCTGTCCGTGGTTGTGTTACGGCTCTCGCAGGGACGCAGTCCGTTTCACGCCGACAAGCAGCACCTATCGCATCGCCTGGTTGGACGCGGCTTGTCGGGATGGACGGCGGTACGGGTAATTTATCTGCTGGCGCTGGCCAGTGGAGCGAGCGGTCTGATACTCTATGCGGTGGCAACCTGGCTGGCGGCCGTGCTGGTCGCCGGGCAACTCGGCGTCTGGTGGATCGCTCTCGCCGTGATGGAATTTGCACCCAAAGAACAATTTTCTAACCACAGAGACACAGAGACACAGAGAAAACAAGAAAAAACAGAATAGAAGCAAGGATCGAGGATTAGCGATTTTTTTCTAACTCTCGATGGATCTTCTTGTCTTCTCTGTGTCTCTGTGCCTCTGTGGTTAGTCCCTCTTGTTTATCAAGGAGTCGCGCCACGTCTCGCAAACTCACGACCTCGCCGACCTCGCCGGCTCCTGAAACCGACAAGGCTCCGGCCCTGACTGGTCCGGTCTTGCTGCGCCGCATGCTGCTCGTGTTGGTGACGACGCTGCTCGTGGCCCGGCCGCTGGTTCTCGGTGAGGAACCCGGACTGACCGATAGCCTGGCCGATCCTTGGGGCATGATCCTGACGCTTCTGTGGTTGACGGCCGCGTTCGGCTGGGCCGTCTGGCGCTTCTGGCTGCGACCGCAAGGACCAGGCGCCTCCCCACCGCGGAGCGCGAAGAACAGCAAGGAAGCCTCGTTCTTGGCATTCTTCGCGCCGTGGCGTGAGGATTCGTCCGAGGCGAATCCGCGCAACTGGTATGGCGGCATCGTGCAGACAGCTCTGCTGGTCACGGTGGCGATTGTCTTCCTCAGCGCCGAGTTGGCCGCCCATTACAAGTTCCCAGCCCGGTTGATCGCCTGGGAATGGTTGGGGCTGTTCACCGCCTTTTTCGTGGTCCGCCAGTTGGCCGTCACGCCGGCCGAGCAGCGTGGCTTGTTCGCCGTTCTGTTGGCCGGAGCCGTATCTCTGGCGGCGCAGGGCATCTATCAGGCCGTGGTGGAACTGCCGCAGAATCGGAAGTTGGCGGAAGATCCGGAGAAACTGCGCGCTACCTGGGCCGAGGAAAGCCCCGGCCAGGAGACCGACGAAGGCTTTCTCGAAGGATTACGCCGTCGCGCTCTGGAAAACAACATCTACGGACCCTACGCCCATCCCAACAGCTACGCCGGCTATCTCGTCTTGTGGCTGCCGGGGTTGATCGGGGCAGCGATACTTTGCCGGCGGATGGGCGCTCCGAACTGGCAAACGATTCTGACGGCATGCGGGGCTGTTTTGGGCGGGGCGGCCTTGTGGCTGACGCACAGCCGAGGAGCGATACTGGGTTTGGCGCTGGTGGGCGTAGGCGTGATCGTACTGCTATGGCGACGCACCCTGCGGACACACTTGCTCGTCACGCTGGTGAGTGCGCTCGTATTGGCGGGACTGGTTTACGGTGCCTGGCGCGGCGGCCTATTGACGCGAGGTATGGGCAAGGGATCCAACGCGGTCGCCCAGCGTCTGGAGTATTGGCAGACCACCGAGCGAATCATCCAGGAGCGGCCGTGGTTGGGCGTTGGTCCCGGCAATTTTCGCGAAAACTACACGCGGTTGATGCCGGAAACCGCCGAGGAGAAGATCAAGGATCCGCACAACTTCGCGCTGGAAATGTGGGCGACATGCGGTGTCTTCGCCCTGCTGGCGCTGCTCGTGGCTCTCGCGCTGTTTTTCGCGCGGATGGTGCGCTGGTTGGCCCAAAGCCCCTCTCCCCTGTACTCGGGGGAGAGGGGTTGGGGTGAGGGGGAGAGAGGGGCCACAACAATCAGCCCCCTCACCCCCAACCCCTCTCCCCCGACTACAGCGGAGAGGGGCGGAGGCGGAGCGGAACCGCCGCCGGTGCGCTGGGAGTTCTACCTCGGCGGCGTATTCGGTCTGTTGTTGGGTTTCGTGTTACGCGTCAACGCGGCATCGCCGAGTACCATCCTCGCCGAGACATGGACGGCGGCGCTGCGCGCCGTGGTTTGGTTCGCGGCCTACGGTCTGTTCGAGCGGGTCATCTGGTCCGAGCGCGGCCGTGCCCTGGCCCTGACCGCTGGGGTCGCGGCCCTGCTGCTCAATCTATGCGTCTCCGGCGGCATCATGTTCTCATCGGTGGCCGGCCCTCTGTGGGTCGCCGTCGCGCTGGCGCTCAATGCCCGCTCGCTTCAACCATCGTTGTGGCTCAGTCGATCCGGATTTGCCGCGATCCTGCCCGTGCCCATCCTGGGCGCGCTTGTCCTCGGCTACGGCACCTATGTCCTCTATCCGATCCTGGCCGGCGATGGTCTTCTGCATGAGGCGCTGCGCTTCGTCGCTGCCTACCGGATCAACGCCAACAAGCCAACCGCGCAGCGGGGCGCGGCCATCCGCAACGCCCCAGACGATTATCTGCGCAAACATGTGATTACGCTGCTTGAAGAGGCGGTTCGTCTCACGCCGGACGACGCCCGCCTACACGTTCAGCTGGCGTGGTGGTACGGCAATGTTTGGGATTTGAACATGCAACGAACCACGTTCTCCAATCCCAAGCTCGCCGAACTGGCAATCGCTCACGGGGAACGAGCCATTCGCCTCGATCCGCAGGGAGGGCAGGGGTATCTGGTGTGTTATCAGCTGCGCATGCTTTTCGGCACGCGCAACGACGATGTCGCCGATCGAGGGCGAAACCGCGATCCGCTACGTGTCGGCGAACTAAAGGAAGTCGCTCGGCAGCAATACCGGCAGGCCGCCGAAGTGATGGAGAGCCAGCTGCCGAATGATCCGGCCGAGGCCAAGCTGCGCTACTTACTGGCGCGGGCTTGGTTCAAGGCCGGCGATACCGAAAAGGGACGAAAACAAGCTGAGGAGGCCCAACGTCTCGATGAGGCCGTCGTTTCCCCCACGCGCAAATTAACTGACCGGCAACGTAAGCAGGTGCGCGACTGGCTTTCGCCCTCCGTGGCCCGCTGACGGTTGCTCTTGGAGTTGAGAACGGTTATGATCGTGTTTATTCCGCCGAAGGAGATGAGAACACAACGAACAAGTGAGACACCTTGACGCGCTTAAGCGTTGAGATCCAGCCAGTGTTCCATCGACGCGACCCCCGAAGGCAGTGCTTGCTCGCTCTCCCCCCATTGCGAGGGAGAATAGAAATCCCCATCCTCCATGCGGAGGTCGGGTTTCAGATTTTGGATTTCCCGCACTGCGGGGGACGCGCCGGAAGCTTTCGAGGCAAACAAAAGGGAAAGATAGGACATGGCGGTTCCTCCTGCCGGAAGGGTTGCGTTGCGCTCGACGAATGATACCTGTGATTGAATGAACGAGTCGAGATCGGCCCCGGCATTGGATGTGCAATCGAGAGGTTTAGCGGCCGGAACCGATCTCGACTCGAATCGTAGCCCTGACGCGGGGGCCGAAGGACTGCCCTCCGCGTTGGCATTTGGATTGTAGGCGCGAGCCTCGCCCCCAAGTGTCCCGGTACGCAAGATTAGCATGAATTTCGCCTCGATGATTGGAAAGCTTGTCCGATCAGGCAAACCGGATGAACGCTTCGATTCCTGAAGGAGTCGCGACACCGAGATAGGTCGCGCAGGGGGTTGTCTTGGCAGGAGCCTTGGAGAGAGCTACAATTTTGTTCAGAGTCAGGGCTGCCCTGGGGAGGGCGACCGGCCGGCATCAAACGGCTGGCGACCACCTAAAACCAACTGGCTGACGCCGGCCAGTCGCCATCTCCAGGACCTGACTTGCTCCTGTGGAGGAATAACCGTTATGGCGCGTCGCAGCGCCGACTCTGGACTGAATGGTAAAGTTTCGCCCACCCGTCGTTCCGATCGGTTCCTGGAGGGGTTGAAGGAGGCGACGACTGTCACCTTCGTCTCCCACATCCACCCGGACCCGGACAGCCTGGGTAGCATGATGGGCCTGGCTCATCTCGTCGAAACCACCCTGGGCAAACGAACACGCTTGACACGCGACGGCCTCATCAGCCGAGCCGAAAACCGAGCCATGGTTTCGCTGCTCGATATTGATTTGGTGCCGATTGAAAAAGCGACCTGGCACGATGGCGACGCCATCGTCATGGTCGATAGCCAGCCGAACACCGGCCGGCACAATCTTGATCCCTGCGTCCCCCTTTATGCCGTCATCGATCATCACGACACGCCCGGCGATCTCGACGGCGTTCCGTTCGTCGATGTTCGCCGCAGCCTGGGCGCGACTTGTTCGCTGGTCACCAGCTATCTGATGGAACAGAATATCGACTTGCCGCCACGGTTGGCGACGGGCCTACTGTACGGCATCGAGACGGAACTGAGCGGCTATCCGCGTGAGGCCAGTCCGCTGGACGATAGCGCTCAGCTGTACTTGTTTCCGCTGGCCGAGAAGGATTTATTGGCCCGTATCCGCAACGCCCGACTGCCGCAGAGTCATTTTGAGTGCATCCTGCACGCTTTGCAGAGTTCGTTCATCTACGATCGGCTGATTGTCAGCTGGGTGAATGAACTGCCGCAGCCGGAGTTGGCGGCGGAGGTGGTTGATTTTCTGATTCGTTTCGAGGAAATCGATTGGGCGGTCTGCGCCGGCGTCTATGAGGATAAGCTGATTCTCTCGGTGCGCAGCGCGGCCGAGGATGCGCGAGCCGGCGAGATGTTACGTCAGGTG
>DATNCY010000054.1:0-11454 GCA_035553375.1 Gemmataceae bacterium | reverse complement strand
GACCGTTGAAGAGGGCGGAACGTGAAGGCGGTGGCGTCGGCGAAGCGGGGCGCGGAGCCGACGCCACCGCCGCATCGGGAAATCTAATTGTCGCTGACGACACAGAAGGAGGTCGTCCCATCGGGAAATCCAGTTGTCGCTGAAAGGGAAAAACAATCGTCGCTTGACAAGCGCGAGGACAACACGACGCGCTTGGTGTTCGCTGACTGGCTGGAAGAACATGGCGACACGCCGCGTGCGGACTTCATTCGCGTTCAGTGCGAACTGGCATCGGCCAAACTTGCCAAGAAACGCCGCCACGCTCTTCGCGTGCGCGAGCGTGAATTGCTTGACGCGCATCGGCAACAATGGTGTCAGGCGTTTGGATTGCCTATCGAAGATGTGCATTTTGAGCGTGGTTTGATCGTCAAGATGCGGCTTTCTCAGTGGAAGGGCAGAAATGTCTTCGATGCTGCGGGCACGCAGCGGCTGGCGACTCTTACGGAATTGGACCTGTCAGGACTTCGACTCGGTGATGACGATGTGACCACGTTCGCGAAGACAGCATCCCTGCCGTCGTTGCGCAGGCTCCTCCTGAACGATAATGACATCACGGACGCCGGCGCGATCGCGCTGGCTTCGGCGACGGGGTTGCCGTGCCTCAACACGATCTATCTCTTTCACAACCCGATTGGCGACGGCGCTCGCGCCGCGCTCAAACGAGGAACGGGCTTCTGTTTGACGAATCTGGACCTTGGCGAGCGAGCCGAGGGCTATTGCATGAGTTCGGGCGAAGCCGAAATGGCGCGGCGACAGTATCTCCGCACGAGTTTGTTATCCGTCGTTTCGCGTTATTTTAAGACCTACGAGCGGTTGCGCTCCGCCATGCTGTGCGTGGCCCAATACTGGGACGACGAGGCCGATGATGCCGTGCATGGGGAACTGATCGTGAGCGAATTGTTCGAGCCGATCCTGGAGGGCGTGGGTTATGACTCCAGCGTCGATACAAACGTGCCCAACACCCGCATCAAAAGCGACTACGGCGAATTGAGTTCGGTAGTCAGCCTCTATGATGCCGGCGTTGGTTGGGACGACAACGGCGGTGCCATTCCACTCTGGGCCGCCTTTGCCCCTGAGGAGGGACGTCAGGAGTACGAACAACTCAGCGAAGTCTATGCGCCGGCCGTGCTATTCTACCGGCATGGCGGCTACGAAATCTTGCCGATGGCTCGCCCCCACCTCGATGGCGTTCGCCCCGAATGGGGTTTAGAGGAATAAGCGGTCTTCAGGGAGTGAAAACGCCACCGGCGGTATAATGGCGCGGGAGAGGAGCGTAACGTGCTATACCTTGCTCTGAGTTGCTTTCAAGGTCGGCGGATGAGCGACGCCGCTGAAACACTGGTCGCGCTGGCTCCGGGACGTGTCGGCTTGCAGTTGACACCCGGTTGCGCTCCCAGTCCGATCAACGTCGACTGTCCCTTGCGCACGCATCATGGCTTTACGGGCCGGGCGTTGCGTGCCCAGGTTTGGGATGGCGGTACCTTGGTGTGGCATGGAGACAGTGTCCATCCGCCGCTGCAACGTCAGGTACACGATGGCTGGCAAGCGCCGGACGACCTCGTCATGGAAACGATGTACCCCGGCTATGCGGCCCTGGCGAATGGAGATCAGATTGCCGCCGCGATGGATGCCGGTCGTTGGCTGGCGGTCGATGTCGCCCACCTGGATATTCAGATGTATCACGGCATCCTCACGAAATCGGTGCTGCATCGGCTCATGGACTATGAACGTATCGCCGAAGTTCACGTCTCTACGAGCCACGAACACCGCGACACGCACGCCAAAATCTACCCATCGGCCTGGGGAATCGAGTGGGCCCGCGCCCACCTCGCGGCCGGAACGCCGGTCATTCTCGAATGCTACATGCACAAACTGTCTCACGAAGAACGACTGGAACAGATTGCCTGGATGATATGATGCAATTGCGGCGGCGCGATCGAAGATAGGCTTCGATACGGAAAACAAGCCCGATTTTGGAGACTAAATATGTCGCAATTAATTGATCCGACTCAGGGACTGGAATTGCGCAATGCCACGTCCGGCACCGTGCTTGGTTCCTTCATTTCGCGCGATGAACTTCAGGAATTGATCGCCGAGCGCGATCGACTGCGTCACCAATTGGCCGCGCTGCAAGTGGAGCGCGACACCTATTTGACCGCGCTCTACGCTTTCATGCGAAAAGAAGTCACGATTAGCGAAGAGGAACTCCGCGACCTCCAAACCAATGGGATACCGCTGAGGGAGACCATCGACGAGATCGAGCGCATTGTCGCAGCAGGTACTCCAAACGGCAGCTGTTATGCCGTGGACGACGACCGGAAGATTGTGTACTTCACCGAGGTTACTCCTCTCTCCGATCATCCGCTGAGCCAAGAACCGTGAGGTAGTGATGTGCCGCGCGGGAACACCGATTCCCGAAGACGAGGTATTTGTCTTCTGAGTCAGGCGTTCAACTCGCGGCGCGATCTAATCCTTATTCCAGCGGAACTGGAAGAGCCTTTGGGATTTCCTTTGCGGACAGACACTGACCATCGACTTCCCTGGCGGACGAATTACCTTTCCTAAGACCACCGCGACACATGAAGCTATCCTTCGAGACTATTGCGATCCTTGCCGAACAAGCCGGCCTTACCCTCGCCGCCCTGCTGCGCCAGCGGTTACCCGGCCAATCGTGGAACCAGGTGCGCCGGCTCATCGAGACACGTTGCGCGCGCGTCAACGGCGAACTGTGTCTCGACCCCGCACGCCGGCTGAAAGAAGGCGAGACGGTCGAGTTACTGGCTCGCCCTGCGGCGAAGTCGCACGCGGATCAAGCGATTGTCCTGCGCCATCTCGACGATCATCTCGTTGTCGTCGAAAAGCCCTCTGGCATATCCACGGTGCGCCATCCCAGCGAACGCGACTGGAATGAACGTCGCAAGGCACTGTCGCCGACGCTGGATGATCTCACGGCCAAACTCATCGCCCATCGCGAAGGCCGTGTGCGCAAGGGACCGCTGCCGCGTCTGCGCATCGTGCAGCGGTTGGACAAGGACACCAGCGGCCTGGTTGTATTCGCACGCAGCGTCGTCGCCGAGCGCGGCCTCGGCGAACAGTTCCGCGCGCACACGGTGATTCGCCGTTATCTCGCTCTGGTGCCCGGCTTCGTGGCATCGCAGCGCATCGCCAGCCGTCTCGTGCGCGATCGTGGCGACGGCCGGCGCGGCAGCACGGAATTGCCGAACCTCGGCAAAGAAGCAATTACACATGTTGATGTGATGGAGCGATTACCCCGTTATACGTTGTTGACCTGCCGGCTGGAGACCGGACGCACGCATCAAATTCGCATCCATTTGGCCGAGCTGGGCCATCCCATTTGCGGCGAGAAAGTGTATCATCATTTACCGGGCGGCGGCGAACGGCCAGATTACAGTCAGGCTCCGCGTCTGGCCCTGCACGCGGTCGAGTTAGGTTTCGTGCATCCCGTGAGCCATGCGAAAATGCACTGGGAGATGCCGTTGCCGCCGGATTTGGAGACATTCCTTCAATGGATGAAGGATGAAGGATGAATGGCGAACGGCCGGCGTAAGCCGGCTGGTACAGCACAAAAACCGGCCGGCGTGAGCCGGCTGGTACAGCACAAAAACCAGCCGGCTTACGCCGGCCGTTCGCCCATAAAGCAGGACGAACATGCAGATCAAGTGGACTGACACCGACCCCGAAACCGAACGACGGCGGTTTTTGTGCGCCGAACGGTTCGCGGGGGTTTGGCATTTCAAATGGAAATTGCAGCGCCGCGGCGATTGGACGAAGGGGCTAGAGCCAACGCTCGCCATGTGGGAGCATGTCCTCGATAGCCTGAAACGCCGCTATCGCCGGCGGGAGGGCGTCAGCGACGAGGACATCGAGCAGGTCGAACGCATCCTTCGCGACCTGCCGCGTCCTCACGAGGAGGAGTGAGCTATCAGCTTACGTTCAATTTGATCGACGATTTTTACCAGCGCTTTTTCGCAATCATCGAGCAAAAATTGACCGTAATAATAAGCGGTGCCGAAACCAATACCGGCGGATACCAGCTGGCCGATGATGGGGGCGTATTTCGCGCCATAGCGCACGGCCGATTTGCCGGACTTCTTCGATACTTGCTTGACGGTTTCCGTGCTGGTTTCCTTGAAAAAAGCGGCTACACCGCCTTCGACTAAGCGAGCAAGCACGGTGCGCGCCGCATCGAGCATGAAGTCGAGTTTCACGGTGCCCATTTGCGCGCGGGCCAGATTTTCGAGTTGCTCGCGCTGTAAACCGAACTCGCCGACGACTTGCCGCGTCATCTTTTGCATCAAACCCAGATCGAGCAGAATGTCGGTTCCCGGAATTGGGTTCAGGCCATTGGCCGCCGCGAGGCCGGCGTAGACGTAGACGATCGACTCGGCTGCCTCACGTTTTTTTTTAAGCAACTCATGCGTGTAGGCCGGCACCGCCGCGAGCAGACGCACGCGCTTGTCATCGGGCAGCGACGAAACCAGGTCTTGTAGCAGGATCGGCAAATCGTATTGTCGCGGGGTCGGCGATGCCACCATGTAAACGTGCAGTCGTGGATCATCCAGATGTTTGCGGAATGTCTCCTCGATCTTCCGCCGTGCCGTCGCCTCATCGCTCTCCGCCTGCACCGCCGCATCGAAATGGCTGCGCACCACGAAAAATGGTTTGCCGCCCTTCTTATGCAGCACGTCAAAAAGCGTGACTTCGTTCTCGCGCAGTCGATGCGAACTAACCATCACGAACGCATCGTAGCGGCCCCGTTCCAGTAATTTAAGATCGTCAACATAGCTTTTGAAGGGCCGCTCCGGTACGCCGGTACCGGGCAGATCGACGAAGGTGACGCCCTCGTATTGGTATTTCTCGCCTTCGGGATTGTGAGCAATGGTAGTCGCGCCGATCAGGGCCACGGGGCGACCGAGCATGGCGTTGATGAGGCTGGATTTGCCGACACCGGCTTCGCCGATGAAGCCGATCCGCACCGAGGCATTCTCCAATTCCTGCCGTCGCTTCTGTAGTTCGGCAATAATCGTCTCGACCGGATTGCCGCCCTTTTGGCCGAACGCTTTGCGGAACAGGGCGTGAAAGTCCATGGAAACTGTCTCCTCAAGCCATTTTCGGCCTAGCGCAGATCGCTAAACCGCAAGCGGCTACAGTGCAATAATGATACCGTTCACGCCAGTATACCTTCGATGACATTGCCCGCGCTGATGGGCAAAGGACGATTGAGCGCGTCGTGAATTTCAGTTTTCGGATCGATGCCGAGCAGGTGAAACATTGTCGCGGCCAGGTCGTCCGGTCGCTGCGGATCGCTGGCCGGATAGGAACCGATGCGATCGGAAGCACCGTGAACGTGGCCGCGCTTGACGCCGCCACCAGCCAAGAGAGCAGTATAACATTGCGGCCAGTGATCGCGGCCGGCCAGCTTGTTGATGCGCGGCGAACGGCCGAACTCGCCGACCCAGACGACCAGCGTTTCATCGAGCAAGCCTCGCTGATCGAGGTCTTCTAATAGTGTCGGCAGCGTCTGATCGGTGATGGGCAACAGGTGTTTCTTGAGGATGGGATACATCGGTTTGTCCCCAAAACCGTGCGTGTCCCAACCGCCCTCGCAGCCGCCGATGGAACGCGAGAAATAGACATTGATGAACCGCGCCCCCGCCTCGACGAGACGCCGTGCCAGCAGGCAGCCCTGACCATATGTGGTTCGGCCATAGCGCTCGCGCACGGTGTCCGGTTCGCTGGTCAGATCGAAGGCTTTCTTGACGGCCGGGGATGAGAGCATGGTCATGGCACGTTGATAGTGGGCGTCGATGCCGCGTGCCTTGGCCGAAAAGTCGAGCAATTCCGTCTGCCGATCGATAAGGCGCAGCATCTCGCGTCGATTGCCGAGACGTTCGAGCGAAAGATTATCGGGCAGGCTCAATTCCGGCAAACGAAAATCCGCGCTATTCGGGTCTTGATTGATGAATAAGGGGTCGTGCCCTTTGCCGAGGAAACTGGCGTGCTGTCCGGGCGTAATGGAGCCATCGCTGATCGTATGCGGATAGGCGACGAACGCCGGCACGCCCGCCCGCGCCGGTGACAGACGATCGACGATGGAGCCGTAAGCCGGAAACAGGTCGTTGGAATCACGCAACCGCTGATCGTCGGTCGGCGGCGCATAACCGCTCAGGCTGTAATAGCCGGCCGAGTTGTGGTTTTTCATCGTATGATGCAGCGTGCGAACGAGCGTGACCTTGTTCATCACGCGCGTCATGCGCGGCAGACGTTCGCAGATCGGCACGCCGAGCAAGTTGCTCGCCACCGGCTTGAACTCGCCGCGGATGGAATCGGGCGCGGCCGGCTTCATATCAAAGGTATCGTGGCAACTGGGACCACCCCATTGATGGAGGAAGATCACGGCGCGAGCGCGGGCCTTGCGCTTGCCGTCGCGTTCGGCGGCGCGCAGTAGTCCCGGCAGTTGCAAACCGAGCAGGCCGAGGCCGCCGACTTGCAGCAGATGGCGGCGCGAGATAGTGCGGGAGGAAGAGACATTTGGACCAGCACTGTCAGCATTCACGATTGATCTCCGATCCATGATACCCTCTCCATCCACAATCTCACCAGGATCCGAAGGTCTGCAAAAGAACCGCGGAGATTGTCTGATGATCTTGTGACGTCAGTCGCCCCAACAAACGATTCACTCGATGCTTTGCCGAAGTTACCAGCTTGTGCAAGCGCACCGCGGAGGGAGCAAGTAGTCCAGCCTGTTGCCAATCCGTCAACGGCACATCATACAGCGTCGTAACAGACTGAGTGGTTATCCGAGCAACAAGAATGTCGGCGCCTCCGGCATCCAATAACATCAGCGCCGGGCGAACCTTGGATTGCGCGCCGGTCGTAAACGGAAAATCGATCAGGACTAGCTCACCGGCCTGATAATTGGTCGTAGATGGCATCGCTTTCCGCGTATCCCTTCAGAAATTCGGTGACTCCCAGACGCTCCCAATCCGCGTCTTCGGTCGAATCCGGAATTAGCAGAAGTACCCGCACCGTTTGCCCAGAAGGAACCTCCGAGGCCACGGACGACGGGACGGATAATGTGCAGTCTGGGGTGACCTGTGCCTTAAATTCCAGAGCTTTCATCGCTGTTCTCCCACGGAGTCGTTGACGCGCCATCGCGGTCTGAGCCGCCACGTTCGGAAAATGCTAACCGATTCACTGATCTTCCAATTGCGCCCACAGATTCCCAAAATACCTCGCCTTGAGATCAGCCTCGTTGATAATGTAGTAGATCCGTCCATGGTCACCCCACCTCATTCCCGTTTCCGGATAAGGCCCCACCTCCGTGATGCCGGCCTGGCAATCTGAAGATACCTGGAGTAGGAGTATATCTCCTTCGCCCAGCCCGTCTGCCTGGAGGAATTCAGGATAACCGAGCATCCGATAGATAGGTGTCGGCCCCCAAGAGGCTTCCAACCCTTGGACCTCAGCCACTGGCTCCTTGAGGTTATCCCAGATCCCGAGGTGATAATTCGTGTTATCACAATCAGGCACCATCCACTCCAGGCGAGGCAAAAGATTGAATCCCCGAAAGTGTCCGGTGGAGTGCAGGTCGGCAGGAGCTTTAACCTGTCGCAAACCCTGCTCAGCATCCTTGTGAAAGAGAACCAACCAAGCAGCCGGGTCATCATCGGCCGCGTTATGCCAATGATAGAAGAAGTAGAGTATTCCGACTTTCGGCAGAACCTTCGCTAGATCGGCGAAAGCAACTTCGGCCAAGTTGATCTGCATCAAGAACCACAATGGTTCATCCGCCGACTGGCGTTCCGAGGGATATTCTTTCTTCGCCCTGGATCGGCGCGGCCATTCGACACCGATTGGCAGATCGGGAAGCCCACCAATGCGACAGCCACCCAGCCGGGATCTTTTGCCTTTCTTCGGGAACTGAGCAACGAGACGAATCGACGGCAGCGCACGCCGCACAATATCCGCGACGATCTCCTGTGGGGTGTCCGTCTCATGACCCAGCGCATGAATGACATCGACGACGCGCTTGTCGATCATCTCCGCCTCCGCTTCAGTGGTTGCCGCTCCGCCTGCACCGCCGTCCATGTCGGTGGGACCGCTTACACGGACCAGTTTTCTACCACCAGATTCGGAACACGCTGGAAATCGCGGAGGTTTCGCGTGACGAGGGTTGCTCCATGTTCCAAGGTGATGGCGGCGATCCGTAAATCGTTCCGACCAACATTGAGCCGCAATGTCAGCAAGCGCTCATACCGTGTGATAGCGGGCAGAGTGAACAGCAACTTCTGCCAGCGTGCCAGATAGTCCACCTGTTTCGCCAACCGTTCGTACAAAGGAGGCAGCTGATCCCGCCGCCGAGCGCGGCGCAACACCGTATACCAACCCGTCAGTCCTTCCTCAACCGTTATCACGGTGATAGCCAACTCTTGCGAGGAATGCGCGCCCACACGAGGGCGGGTGATTGGATGATTGTTCTGGTAGAGCGACAAAATGTCGGTGTCGAGTTCGTACAGGCTCATAAGGCGTTTGGATCCTCATCGACCTGCCGCCGATAGTCCTCGACTGCCTGCCGCCATTCTTCATACAACGGATCGTCGGGTTTCCAACTCCCGGCCCACTGCGCCACGCGGCTTTCGTGCGCCGGAACGTCAATACGGCAGATGGTAGCCCCGGCCTTCAGGCGATCCTGGATGAGTTGACGCAAGTTCTGCACGGCTTCGTGGGGAGTGTCTCCTTCGGCGATAAGCGGGAAGGGAGAGCCACCGCAAGCTTGATAGCGATTGTTCGCTAGAGGATTAATGAACACCTGAATCTGCATGGGAGTTCTCCTCTCGATTTCACCTTTACATTATACTAACCTTCCCAACTCATCGCCGCAGTAAAAACTCCTTGGCATTCACCAACCCCCACAACAAATCCTCCAATGCCGCCCGGCGATCCTTCGCACCATCGATCATCGCCAGCGCACGCCGGCGTTCGCGCGGCGACGGCAGACGGCACAAGGATGCAAGATAAAATTCCTCAACAATATCCGCATTCGCTTTGCCGGACCCCAGCAGACGACCGATGCGGTTGTCCGCATCGCTCAGCATCTTGTTGACGAGCGGGCCGGTGATGAGCTGAAACGCCTGATTGAGCGTCGTATCCTCGGAACGCTCGCATTCGCAGCTGAGTAAGCGTATCGGTTTGCCGAACGAGGCGAGGAACTTTTCGCCATCGGTCGCCCGCTGTCGCCGGCCGCGATTGGCCGACACGCCCGGTAGTTGGCCGGCACGCACACCCGCCGGATAACCGGGAAAATTCGGTGTCACGCCCGTCACCTGCGCCAGCGCATCGAGCAGTTGCTCCGCTTGCAGCGGTCGCACCAACGCATGAGCGAAGTTCGCTTCGTCGTCGCGGTTGGTTTCGTTGGGCACGGCCGATAGCTGGTAGGTGCGCGAGTTCATGATCGTTCGCACCAGATGGCGTAGGTCAAAATGATGGGCGACGAAGTCCTTGCTGAGCGCATCGAGCAGCGGCGCATTGACGGGCGGATTGGAAGCGCGTGAATCGTCGTTCGGCTCGATGATACCGCGACCCAGCAAGTGATACCAGACGCGATTGACCTGAGCGCGGGCGAAGAATGGATTGTTGGGCCGAGCGATCCAGTCGGCCAGGGCCAGCAAGCGATCGGCGTCCGGAGCGAACGTCGGCGTGTCGGCACCAAGGAACAAGGGCCGCAATACGTCGCCGTTGACCGGATGCTTGATCTCGCTGACGCGGTCCATCCACACGATTTGCTCGCCGTCGAACTCGTGTTTGTCGAGCTTATCACGGCGGTTGTTCTCGACGATGCGATACTGCACACGACTGAAAAACGCCGCCAGACTGTGATAATCCGTTTGCGTCCAGCGGTCGAAAGGGTGATTGTGACAGCGCGCGCACTTCATGCGAATGCCAAGGAAGACTTGCGCGGCAGCCTCGGCGCGGTCCTGCGGATCGCGCAGGGCGCGATACCAGTTGGCGGCGGGATGACTGTAGGTGCTGCCGCGTCCAGCGAGCAATTCACGGGCGAATTCATTCAACGGTTTGCCGTCGGCGATGCCGCGACGAATCCAATCGTGGAACACCTGCACGCCCTTGCGGTCGAGAACCTTCTCCTCGCAGTGCAGCAAATCCGCCCATTTGAGAGACCAAAAATCGGCAAACTCCGGGCGCTGGAGCAACGCATCAATGAGCCGCGCGCGCTTGTCGGAGCGTGTATCCGCCAGAAAGTTCCGCACTTCGGCCGGCGTAGGTAAAATGCCGAGGGTGTCGAGATAGGCACGGCGGAGAAAGACGGCATCGGCCGCGAGGGCTGATGGCGTCATGCGCAGCGTGCGCAGTTTGGCGAAGACATGGCGATCGATGTCGTTGACCTCCGGCGGATTGGGCCAAACGAAGCCGGGGCGCGCCGGCACGAACGCGAGTTGCACGGCGGCCTGACGATCGAGATAGCGAACGAGAATGGTAGTCTCGCCCATGTCTTGTCGCTGAGCCACGCCGTCGGCATCGACGCGAGCTACGAGATTGGATGTCTCGAAAACGGCGAGGTTTGTCACGTCGCGGATATGTCCATCGGAAAAGACGGCTCGCACGCGCAGCGCCACACGATCGGCCGGTTCAATCAATACCTGCTCGCGCGGCGTCACTTCCAGACGTTGGAGAATGGGAGCGTTCGGCGGATCGGGACGCAGTCCTTCGGCGATCCAGCCAAGCAGGAGCCGATACTCCAGCGAATCGCGGTCGAAGCGCTTGCCGCCCTCGTGCGGGATATTGCCCGTCGCCTTGGCGAGAATAAGACTATCCGCCGGATGCAAGCGATCGGTACGGCGGCCGAGTGTATCGCGCGTTAGGGCGTTCAGATCCCAATCGGGATCCTGGCCGCGTAGCGATAGTTTGAAACCATTCTTGCCATTCTGATTACCGTGACACGCTCCCTGATTGCAGCCGCCGCGCGACAACACCGCCATCACATCGTTACGGAAACTCACCGGCGCAGCTTGGGCGGGAACGGCCGACAGCGCGGCGAGAAGAATCAGGCTCCACTTCGGAGTCATCGTCCGCGGCCGGTATGGATGAAAATGGTAGGTCATCGACGATTTCATGGACCGTCTCGCAGCATGGGCGGGATAACGATGCCATCGCGCATCGGAGGGTTGCGAACGGACTCTATCTTAAAGGGACCGGCGGCGAGGTGCAATGATAGCGTGGAACGTCGTAGGGGGTAGTGTGGGCGTCTGGAAACTTGGTGGAATTTTTGTACACAAGTCGGAGACGTGACTTTCCGGCAAGAAATCCACCTCCTTTATCCGAGAAGCAACCATGCAGGAAGCCCTCAACGCCGCCCAGGAAACCGAAGCCCAGCAA
>DATNCY010000053.1:0-6294 GCA_035553375.1 Gemmataceae bacterium | reverse complement strand
AAAATCGCTCCCCAGTCCAGTCGAACCATCGGGCGGAGCGTGTAGCCTCTGCGCACCAGAAACGCATCGGACATCGACACCGGACCCTGGAGGTAGGATAAAGGAATCTCGTCCCAAGTTCCTGGCATGGTGGTGCAGGGGAACCCTGCAAGGAAGCGAACCAGGCGCTACAGGTGTAACGGCAAATGTCAAGCCTCCGTCTACGTGATGACGGACGGTTGAACGGTTTTCTCTCCCTCCTTCGGCACGCACCCCGAACGCGACTCCCACAAGGCGAGTCTTTCGAGGCGGCGAACGCAACCGTGCTTTTTAACCGTGCCTCTTCTCTGTTGCCGCAGCGGGGTCCACACCGAAAGTTTGCACCAGATCGACCGCCGCCGCACGCAACGACATCCGGTGCAATTCCGCCCACAGTAGGAGAAGGAACGCACGCTGGCAGCGTTGGGGGTGCGTTCGTTGAACGCGCGGCAGGTGTCGGTACGACAATCGCGAAAACCAGTAACATTGATGCCGAACACTTCCAACGTCAACGGCAGACGCTGGCGGAAGTTGAGGTTCCGCGAATGCCTTCCGACTCGCTCCGCGAGTCGGCCACCCGGAGGATGGGGTAGGCGTAACGGCGCATTTATTTGCCACTCGATTTGTCGCTTTTAAGCCGCCGCTCGACTTCGCCTTGGAGCAAGTTTAGCTGGAGGCGTTGCACCCACGGCATCGCGGCAGCTTCCGTGTTCTCGTGGCTGGACGCTGGCGCGGCGAGCGCTGCGGTCGCTTTGGTCAACCATTTCCGCGCCTCGTTCGATGATCCCATTCGATTGCGAACCAAAGCCAACCACAGCCATTCGCGCACACTGGGTCGGCGGCCGCGCAGACTCAGCGCGTCGTGGAGGCGACGGCTCGCTTCTTCCATCTCGCCGGCGCGGAACAGCGCGGCTCCCAGCGTGCAGAGATAATCCGGGTCGCGCGGTTCGTGCGCCACGGCGCGCTTGGCCAACTCGATCAGCCGCGCTCCCTTCACGCCCGATTCTTCCGACAACACACAAGTCCACGCCATCAGGTAGGCCGTGCGCGGATCTTTGCTTTTCTCCTGCTGTTGCAGCAGGGCGGCGCAGGCGCGGCGATAGCCGGCGGCATCGCCGACTTGCAGACGCAGCACGGCGTAGAGGCACCAAGCTTCCGTCTCGGTCGGGGCACGCTTCACGACCTCGGCGAAATCGGCGCTGGCATCGGCCCAGCGTTCCAGTTCCGCCAATGCCAGACCGCGGCGAGCATGATGAAGCCAATTTTCCGGATCGTTCTTGAGGAGACGATCCAGATACCACAGGGCGGCGCTCCAGTGACGACCGCGTAGACATTCCTCGGCAGCCTGGAGATGCCAGGCCGTCAAATCCTCGGCGGTGAAGTGGAAGAGATCGCCGCGTGTCCCGCGCAAAGTCGCCCACATCGCTTTCAGCTCGGACGGTTTCAGCGGCATGATGCCGCCATGCTCATCAATGCGGCAGCCGCAGAGGACTTGAGCCAGACCAAGCATCTCGGTGGTAAGGCAAGTGCTGCACGGTAGATCCCAGGCCCAGACGGTGCCGTTGGATCGGCTGGTCAACAGACGACGGCCGTCGTTGTCGAAACGCACTTGCCGAACCGACCAGGGATGTTGCAAGGGCGGTGTCAACGGTTGGCCGGTCGCGGCATCCCAGACGCGCGCGGTTTGATCCATGCTGCCCGTCGCCACACGCCGGCCATCTGGACTAAACACGGCCTGCGTCACCGTGCCATCGTGTTTGAGCGGCGGCACCAGCATCTTACTGCTTTCAACCTGCCAGACGCGAGCCGTGTTGTCATCGCTGGCCGTGACTACACGGTCGCCGTCGGGACTGAACTCGGCGTATTCGACGGCGCTGGCGTGGGTCAGCGGCGAACCGAAGGGAGCGCCGCTGGCTGCGTCCCAGACGCGCGCCGTCTGATCCATGCTGGTGGTGACAAGGCGACGACCATCGGGACTGAAGGCGGCGTAGGTAATCTGATTACCATGCGGCAAAGGAGGCGTGACGGCGACGCCGGTTTGGGCATCGTACACGCGGGCCGTGTTGTCATCGTTGATCTTGATGACGAAGCGACCATCGGGACTGGTGCGGCCGGAGGGCGGGGCGGGACGCGGATCCATCTCGGCGGCGTTCACACGGAGATAGCGGTCGGCGCGACGGCGGAAGACGGCGGCTTCATCGACAACGACCGCTTGACGCCGGCAAGCGACCTCCCAAACGCGCGCGGTGCCATCGTCGCTGGCCGTCACGAGATAACGACCATCGGGGCTGAAGGTGGCATGATTGACGGTGCCGTTGTAGCGCAGCGGCGGCGTCAGCGGTCGGCCCTTGGTGGCGTCCCAGACACGGGCGACGTTGTCGTCGCCGGCCGTCGCCGCCCGGCAACCATCGGGACTGAAAACGGCGCAGCCGACGGCGCTCTTATGTCGCAACGGTTCCGCCAGCCGTTCACCGTCGGCGACGCGCCACAGGCAAGCGGTGCCATCTTCGCTGCTGGTCAACAGGCGATGGCCAAACGGACTGAAGACAACGCGCGTTACCCGATCGTGATGCCGTAAGCGCGGACACACGAGCGCACCCGTGCGGCTGTCCCAAATACGGGCGGAGTAATCGGAACTGCCGGTGGCGATGAACTTGCTGTCCGGGCTGAATGCCAGGCAGAGGACGGCCCGATCGTGCGATAGTACTACCGACGTAGGCTGCCGCGTGGCGGCGTCCCACATGCGGACAAGCCCATCGTCGCTGGCCGTGGCGATCCAACGGCCATCCGGGCTGAAGACGGCCTGATTGATGTTGTCCGCGTGCTTCAATTCGCCGGTCAACGGCTCGCCACGCGCCACGTCCCAGACGCGAACCGTCTCGCGGGCGCTGGTCGTCACAACCTGCCGGCCATCAGGACTGAAATCGATCCAGCGCAGCGGGGCATCGTGCTTGAGCGGCGGCGTCAGCGGCTCGCCGGTCGCGGCGTCCCAAACGCGCGCGGTTTCATCGCGGCTGGCCGTGGCGACACGACGACCATCGCGGCTAAAGATGGCATGAGCCACGGGACCGGCATGGCTCAGAGGCGGGGTAGTTTCTTTCCCCGTTTCGCTATCCCATAAGTGCGCCTTGCCATCATCACCGGCCGTGAGGACGTGCTTGCCATTAGGACTGAACCGCGCCTCATTGACTGCACCGTCGTGAATCCACAGCTGCGCCAGCCGAGGCAGACCATTGACAAGAGCGGCGATACGTTGGCGATGCGGCTCCTCATGTTCGGGCGTGCCGGGGTCGAGCCGCAGTGCCTCGGTGAACCACAGCAACGCGGTGAAACCATCGCCCGCGTTCATGGCACTGGTGCCCTGGGTGACGTGCAGACGGATGATGTTCTGCCGATTTTCCTCGGCGCTGCGCTCGGCCCGATCGACCGCGCGTTCCAGACGGAAGTGATAGACCAACCCAACGCTCACCAAAATCAGAGCGGCCAGCGACACGACTGCGAGGAGCGCCGCCCGCGTCGGATGCCGACGCGTCCATTTCACGATTCGGCCCCACCAGCCCGTCGGCCGTGCCTCAATCGGTTGACTGCGCAGAAAGCGATGCAGATCCTCGGCCAAATCTTCCGCGCCGTGATAACGGCGAGCGGGGTCCTTCTCCAAGCACTTCAGGCAAATCGTCTCCAGGTCGCGCGGCACCTTCAGATGCAGCGACGAAGGGCGGACGGGATCTTGCGAGAGCAGTTGGCGAATGGTGGTCAGCGAACTATCGCCCTCGAACGGCGGCCGGCCGGTGAGCATCTCATAAAGGATCGCGCCCAGGGCGTAGACATCGGTAGCGGGGCCGATGGCGTGGCTGCGTCCCTCCGCCTGTTCGGGGGCCATGTAACTCGGCGTGCCGATGATCGCCCCGGTGCGCGTCTGCGATTGCACATCGAGATGCTTGGCCAAGCCGAAGTCGGTGATCTTGGGAATGCCATACAAGCGCAAGGCGGCCTGCGATTCGGCGTGGAAACTATCGGGGCTGGAAATGTGTTCGCTCGGCGTGGCCAACAGAATGTTGCCGGGCTTGAGATCGCGGTGAATAATGCCCTTCTGATGGGCGCTGTGCATGGCCAGGGCGAGCATGCGCACGAACTGCGCGGCCAGGCGCGGCGGCTGCGGCGCACCCGTGAGTTTCTGAGCCAGCGTGCCACCGTCCACGTATTCCAGCGAGAAAAAGGGACAACCATCATGTTCGCTGATTTCGTGAATCTGCACGATATGCGGATGTTGCAAACGCGCGACGGCCTCGGCCTCGGCGCGGAAGCGATCCAGTTGTTGCGGATCGGCCTGCGCGCCGGCCAGCACCATCTTGAGCGCGACGATGCGGTTGAGCTTCGCCTGCCGTGCTTTGTAAACGACGCCCATACCGCCGCGTCCCAGCTCACCGAGAATCTCGTAACCGGGTATATGCTGTGATAGAACCACCGCGCCGCGGCGCGCAGCATCCTCGGCGAGACGCGGGATCGTCTCGGCATTGGAGGGCGTACTCGCGGAGGCCGACTCTTGCGGAGTGGCCTGGAACTCAAGCGTGGGAGCGATGGGTTCGCGCGAGGCGCGCAACTCAAGACCGCAGATGGGGCATGCCGACGGTGGCGTCGGCGATTCGTGTCCGTCGGGTTGCCACGCATGGCCCCGCGGACAGGTCAGCGGCACGGCCATGACGCGGTCCTCACCGAAATACCTGGAGCTACCTTTATTGTGGCTCAATCGGAATCGCGGTCAAGACAAGCTGATTCGCGGGCGCATTTCACGGATTGCTTCGCTCGATGAGGGGTTGTAAACGAAGGCCGCTTGCGGCTTAGCATCGGGACATGCTAAGCCGCAAGCGGCTCACGGCTTTACTGACGTTTAGGGATTTGTCACTCGCCCCAGGAACAGGAGTAACCCCGTCTGCATGTCGCAAATGGCAAACAGGAAAGGATGATCGGCCCGGAATACCGGGATTGGCGGCGGAGGCATCGATGGTGGCATTGCCGTCGCTGCAATCGTGACCGCCGTGGCCGCGGCTGCTTCGGTGCCCGTTTCATTCACTTCGACGAATGCCTTATGCGTGACCGCTCCAATAGCGAATGGTTCGCGACCGTCGTACATGCCGCTGAAATCGGCGCTCTCGAACGCCTTGTGCATCCCGAGCGCCATGAGCGTATCCTTGAGCGCGAATTCATCCGTCATGCGAAACTTCGGCAGGGTTACCTCCACCTCTTGCGTGCGCAACTCGCCTCGCCAATCTTTCAGTTTGTCTGCCGTTAACGCCTTCTCCAGCGCGGCCAGACCGTCTACCTGTTTGGGCAGTAGCACGAGCATGGCCAGATTCTCTCCCGCGTAAGGCATGCGCAAGCCCTGCATCCGCTGGTTCTCGAAATAGCCGAACTTCTCGGTGCCATGCATCATCGGTACGAGAATCTTCTTGTGAGCATTAACTTGAAATATCTCAGGCCGCGTCGCGCTTTTGTCGAACCCAGATGCCCAATCGCCTTTGAAGTAAATGGCGCTGGCGAGTACCAACCGAGATGCCGGGTGTATCATACGGGGTGCCAGCAGATTTTGAATTCGGTGGTTGGTCTGCTTCTCAGCCCAATCATTGATCGTCTTCCGCGCTTGCTCCGAGTCGGCGAAATCGATTTCTTGCAGGTCGGCACCATAACATTCGTGCAGCAGGTTCAGATAATTCTTCGCGAAGCCGTATCCGCGCTGCCCCCACAGGTTCGCGGACACCCAGAGTTGAGGGATCGGCTTTCCCGATGCGGGCACGCCCGTCATGGCGGGGTGATTGCGATTGAGGACTTTGCGCATTTCCAAAAAGGCTCGGTGCTGTCTTTGCTGTCCAAGTGTGAAGTGCAGCACGGAGGCCATCTCGCGTTCCGTATCGCCACGGGCACCGGCATACGCCATCGCCAGCGCCTTGGTGATGCTGTAAGGCGAAAAGAAAAGGCTTCCTTGTCGGCTGGCCAACCGGCCATAGAGATCGAACGCGAATTGATTATTGGCCGTGACAGCAGATGCTCCCTCTTGCGGTGCTGCCGATAGTACAGGTAGCGTCAATGCGAAGGCGGAAATGAGGCTGAACGTCATTATTCAACTCCTCTGGCGGCTGGCGATTTTGTTCGGGGAATGGCGAGGTGGACTTCCCCACGGATGGTGAGCGCTCAGAAAAGAGTGTAAGCTCTTTGTGAGGAGGTCTTTTATGAGCGAACCCCGGCGTATTTTCACCCGCGAGTTCAAGATCGAAGCTGTCA
>DATNCY010000052.1:0-19257 GCA_035553375.1 Gemmataceae bacterium | reverse complement strand
GGCCGGGTCGCTCATTGGTCTGTTAGGTTTGCCGTTGCTGGTGCGGATGCTGCAACTGGAAGGCACGGTCGCGCGCTTCGCGGTGATCTACTTGCAGCCGTTGTTCGCGCTGCTGGTCTTCCAGGTGATCGAGGCGGCGGGCATCGCTTGCCTGGTCGGGGCCGGCGACACGCTGACCGGCTTGTGGGTGCGTGCCGGCGTGGCGGTGTTCAATGTGCCGTTGGCCTGGGGCTTCTTCCACGGCTTCGGTCCCGTTCCGCCTTTGGGTTTCGCCGGCATCGCGCTGGGCACGGCCGTCAGCAATGTCCTGGGCGCATGTGCGGTCGTGGCGGTGCTGCTGCACGGCCGGGCGGGGTTGCAGCTGCGCTGGCGGCAGTTCTGGCCGGACGCGGGATTGCTCCGCCGCCTGCTGCGTCTCAGTGTGCCGGCCGGCGTAGATAGTCTTTCGGTGGCTGTTGGCCAATTGTGGTTTCTCGGCATCATCAACCATCTGAGCGACGCGGCCAAGGCGGCGCACGGCATCGCCCTGGGACTGGAGGCGCTGGGCTATCTATCCGGCGGCGCGTTCGGTACGGCGGCGATGACGCTGGTTGGTCAGAATCTCGGCGCGAAAGATCCGCAGCGCGCCGCCCGCAGCGGCTGGACGGCGTTCGCGCTGGGCGGCGCGCTGATGACGTTCATGGGCGTCATTTTCTTTTTGTTGGCCGCGCCGATGTTCCGTTTGTTCTGTCCCGATGAGGGGCAGCAAACCATCATTGATGAAGGCGTGCCGGTGCTGCGGTTGGTCGCGTTCGCCATGCCGGCGCTGGCGTCGTGCATCATCTTCACCAGTGCGCTGCGCGGCGCGGGAGATAACCGCGTGCCGGTGCTGTTCACTTGGTTTGGTTTCTTCGTCCTGCGCATCCCACTTGCGTATCTGCTGACGTGGCCGTGGATCGACCTGGGGCCTCTGGGCGTGTATCACGGCTTCAATCTCGGCTTGTTCGGTGCCTGGCTGGCGATGTTCGTCGATTTGCTGGCGCGCGGCGTGTTCTTTCTGGCGCGCTTCGCCAGCGGACGATGGCGTAGTATGCGCGTTTGAATTGCCAGCCCGCAGCGCCAGCAAGGGGCTTTTCTTGCTGGCGCTGCGGCCTGGCAATTCATCGTTCGCGGAAGACAAAACGGAAGATGAACCACAGACCGCCGACGACTATTAGCAGCGTGCCGAGAGCGAAACCGAAGATGATTCCCACCATCGTGGGCGGTTCGCGGCCTTCGTGAATGAGCAAGCAAGTCGAGAAATCGGTGCCTGGATAACTTTCTTTCAACAAGTTCTCGGTGGTGCTATTGAGCGAGGTGATCGAATTGACGATCATGCCCTGGACTTCGAGCTTGTTGTTGCACCATTGTTCAACGGAAACTCTGTCATGGACATTGGCCAAGCGCACGACGGCACGGGCAGCTTGAGGCTGGAGCAGACGGGAGATGTCCTCGCCCGCAGCCAGTTGAGCCTTCATCTGGGGTGTCAACGGTACGAGCGGAACCCAAACTTCCGTCCAGTGCCGACTCGCGGCCGCTTGGGGGCTGACGACTTCGTATTTGTTTTTCTGGTACAGATAGACGTAATTGCGGGCCGGAACGAAATCGGTGACGATGACATGGGCGTTGTTGCCTGGTCCACTGGCCAGCAGTTGCGACAGCGTAATGCGTTGCGGCGTTGCCGACGAAGCGGACACCAGCTTGATGTTTAAGATCGACAGAAAAAGAGCGATCGCCGCGCCGATCAGCATGAGACTCGCGATGATGTCGAGCGCTTTTGTGATCGACCATGTTCCCGGCCGCAATAAGCCTTGTGAGCCGGACGGCCGGCGATTTTTTCTCTTAATCCTGTCTATTTTGTGCGAATAATCATCAGCCTCATCATCGGCAATCCGCGGCCGAGAGCGAGGAGGTGTGGATTCACGCTCGTCGGAAGGAGCCAGGTCAAAGGTGGCCGGCTCAGCGTCTTGCGGCGATAGGGTCGCCGGCGCTTCGCGGAGACGCGGAGGGATCGGCGCTGGCTCGCTGGGTGGCAGCGTGTTCTCGATCTGAAAGTCGCCGCCCGCGCTTCCCGCCGCCATGAATATCTGCTGGCAAATCGGACAGCGAACTTTTTTGCCGACGAATTGCTCGTCGAGCCGTAGTTGCCGGCCACACGGACACGTCACGATGATTGCCATGTTTCGCCCTCGCTTCTGCTTAAAAGTTTACCGGCACGATCGGCGCGGTGCAACCAGCGTTGCCGGGGAGCGTCATGGGGAAAACGAAATTACGCCATTTATTTCATTGCAGAGCGCCGAAAACCTTTTATCATCGGAGAAGATTCCGGTTCCTTGCTGCCAACCTCCGTCCTTTCTGAACGTGTCCGTTCGGCTGGCGGCACCCGCAACAATAACGGTTCGAGAGCAGAGCGCACATCACACTTTGGGCCACGTTCCGTCCGGCGCGTCTGGACGGTCGTTCGTACATTCGTGGCCGGTTCGTTCAACTTGGGCGGGGGATTTCACTAATGGACCATGCCAACCTGATCGTCGGTATCGGTGGGGCCGCAGGCGACGGCGTCGCCTCGGCCGGCAACACGCTCGCTCTTGCCGTGGCACGGCAAGGACAGGGCGTTTACGCCTACAACAGTTATCAGTCTGTCATACGCGGCGGCCATTCCTGGCTGCGTCTGCGTGTGTCGGCACACAAGCCGCTCAATCACGGCGACCAGATCGATGCATTGATCGCCCTGAATCAAGATACACTCGACCGTCATCTGCAAGAACTGGGGCCGGGAGGAGTGGCCCTGTACAACACGGCCAAGGTCAAGCCTACCTATGAGCCGCCCAAGGGGGTGCAACTTTGCCCGCTGCCGGTGCCGGACCTGGCACCCACTTACAAGGAACTGCCCGTCATGCAGAACACGGTCGCCGTCGGTGCCGTGATGCGGCTGATGGGACTGGATTTCGTCGGACTTGAATCCGTCATCAGCACGACGTTCGCCAAGAAGCCGAAGGTTATCGGCACCAACGTCGAGGCGGCGCGGGCTGGCTTCGACTACGCCGGACAGCATTTCCAACCGCTGCCGCGTCAACTAAGTCCGTCCGAGCAGAAATGGGCGCTCGTCAGCGGCAACGAAGTGCTGGCGATGGCAGCGGCGATCGCCGATTGTAAATTCTACTGTGCCTATCCCATGAGTCCGGCATCCGGCGTTCTGCACTGGATGGCCGCGCACGGGGCCAAACTCGGCATCTGCGTCCGTCAGGTCGAGGATGAAATCTCTGTCATCAACATGACCATCGGCGCCAATCACATGGGCGTGCGTGGCATGTGCGCCACCTCCGGCGGCGGTTTCGCGCTGATGACCGAGGCCATCAGCATGTCCGGCATCATCGAAACGCCGGTGGTGGCCATCAACGTCATGCGGGCTGGTCCCTCCACCGGCGTGCCGACCAAGACCGAGCAGGGCGATCTCAATCAGGCGATCGGTGCCAGCCAGGGCGATTTCCCACGTATCATCGTCGCGCCGCTGAGCATCCCCGATTGCTCTCCCACGGTTCAGCAAGCGTTCAATCTGGCTGACCGCTATCAATGTCCCGTCATCGTCCTTTCCGATCTGCTTCTCAGCGAGGGCAATGAGACGGTCGATCCGACCCTGTTGGAACACGCGCTGCCGATCGATCGCGGCGACGTGATTCTGCCCAGCAACAACGGCAACGGCGAATATCACGCTAACGGCGAGCCGTATCTGCGTTACAAGAATACCGAGTCCGGCATCTCGCCGCGCGCCGTGCCCGGCGTACCCGGCCATCTCTATGTGTCCGGCACCGACGAACACGACGAGGATGGCGTCCTCCTCAGCGACGTGTTCACCGATCCGGTGCGTCGCAAAAAGATGGTGGATAAGCGCGTGCGCAAGATGAGTACGGTACTCGCGCATCTGCCGCCGCCCTTATTCACCGGACCCGCCGACGCCGAAGTGACGCTGATCGGTTGGGGTTCCACTTGGGGCGTCCTCACCGAAGCGGTCGAGCGTCTCAACGGCGAGGGCATCTCGGCCAATCATGTGCAAATCCGCTATCTGGTGCCGTTCCAGGTCAAGGAGGTGCAGAAACTTCTCGGTCGTAGCCGGCGCATTATCGTGGTCGAGAACACCCAGAGCGGTCAGTTCGCGCGTCATTTGCGGGCCGAAACCGGCATCGCGGCCAACGGCCATATTCGCAAGTATGACGGCGAACCATTCGAGCCGAAGCACATCGTCGCCGCCGTGCGAGACATCCTGAGCGGCAAGGCGGAGATTGTGAACGCGCAGTCCATCGAACCGGGTTGGCGAACCGATCATCCCAGCGGCACCAGCGCCGACTGGGTGGGCCGGCTCTCTGGCGTCGCGCATGCCAGCAGTCATTGAACAGTGTTCAGTGTTCAGTGTTCAGTGTTCCGTTGAGATTTGGTGGATCACCGACACTGAACACTGAACACTGAACACTGAACACTGAACACTGAACACTGAACACTGAACACTGAACACTGAACACTGAACACTGAACACTGAACACTGAACGGGAGCTATTTCATGGAAACCTTATTACTCGACCTCGATTTGGCGCGCGAAGCGGCCGCCCGAAAAGACCGGGATCGCCTGCAAGGAACGTGGAATTTCGTCTCCGGCATCCGCGAAGCGCAAATGCTGATCGCCGGCGACCATTTCACCGTCAAGTTCACGAGCGGCGACATTTATCTCGGTACTTTCACCCTCGATCCCACCAGCAAACCGCGCATGATGGACATGACCATCAGCGAGGGGCCGGCGAAGCATCGCGGCAAAACGTCGCTGATTATCTACGAACTGGACGGCGATCATCTCATTTGGTGTCCGGCCGAACCGGGCACCGGCAACCGCCTGCGCAGCTTCCCACCCGAGGAAGATACGCGGCATCTGTGCATCATCTTCCGCCGCGAAAAACAGCGGCTGGTGTCCTCCGGATCTTCTCGCGAATCCCAAACACGGAGTTTTTAGAATGACGACTTTGACCGCAACCGCTCGCAAGCTGGAAGTCAAGAGTTTCAAAGCCGACGTTGCCCCGGACTGGTGTCCGGGCTGCGGCGATTTCGGCGTCCTCAACGTCATGCAGAAAGCCTGCGCCGAGTTGGAGATTCAGCCGCACGAATTGCTCGTCGTCTCCGGCATCGGCTGTTCGTCGAACCTGCCGGGCTTCTTCCGCTCTTACGGTGTGCATAGTCTGCACGGCCGCGCCCTGCCCTTCGCCACCGGCGCTAAATTGGCCAATCATCACCTGACCGTCCTCGCCACCGGCGGCGACGGCGACGGCTACGGCATCGGCCTGAATCACTTCATCCAGGCCATGCGCCGCAACATCAATCTGACCTACATCGTGATGAATAACGAGATTTACGGTCTGACAACGGGCCAAACGTCGCCGACCAGCGAGCATGGCATGGTGACGAAAAGCACGCCGGGCGGCAACCTGGAGCATATGCTCAATCCGTTGGCGTTGGCCCTGGCCAGCGGCTGCGGTTACATCGCCCGTGGCTTCAGCGGCGATCCCAAGCATCTGTTGAAACTGTACATGGACGGCATCCAGCATCAGGGCTTTGCCCTGATTGATGTGTTCAGCCCGTGCGTGACATTCAACAAACAGAACACGTATCATTGGTATCGCGACCGCGTCTATCGTCTGGAAGACAACGGCCACGATCCGACGAATTTCCACGCGGCGATGGATCGAGCGCTGGAATGGGGGGCGAAGATTCCGATTGGTTTGTTTTATCGCAATCCCAATCCGCGTCCGTCGCTGGAGCAACTCGATCCGGTCTTGCAGGAAGGTCCGCTCATCGGCAAGCCGCACGGATTGACGAAGGACCAGCGTAAGGAACTGGTCGAGGAGTTTATGTAAACGCTTCTTCGCCGCTCGCGGCTTAGCGAAGAGCGCTAAGCCGCGAGCGGCTCGTTTCGCCTCGTGTATCCCCGTTGTTGAGGAGAGTTCAAAGCGGATGACACCTTTTCTCACCCATCAGCGCCGCAGCGGTTTCCGAATCTGGTTGCCGCTGCTGCTTCTGTTCGCGGCTTGCGCCCCGGCCGGCGCGGATGACTCCTGGGTCGGCAAAACGATCCTTCTCAAGAAAACCCGTCTCCGTATCGGCCATCGCAAGGATGGCGAACAAGTCTACACCGCGACTCTCCAGGGCATTTCCCATCGTGTGTTGGCCGAGAACGACGGACATATCAGGCTACGCGAGCGCGGCGTTGAAGATTGGCTACCCAAGAAGGACGCGGTGCGCTTGGAGGACGCGGTGGACTATTTCACCGGCCGCATTCGCGCCAACCCCAAGGACGCAAGCCCCTACGCCTTCCGCGCCCAGGCTTGGGGATTGCGAGGCGCACTCGACACGGCGATCAAGGACTACAGTGAGGCCATCCGCCTCGATCCCAAGTTTCTCACCGCCCTTGTTGGACGGGGCACCGCCTACAACGACAAGAAAGACTACGCCCGCGCTATCAAGGACTTCGACGAAGCGATACGCCTCGACCATGCGTACGCCGACGCCTTCACCCACCGCGGCAAAGCCTACTACGACAAAAAAGACTATGCCCGCGCTCTCAAGGATTTCGAGGAGGCCATCCGCCTCGATCCCAAAGATGCCGAAGTCTTTGTCCGGCGGGGCAGGGTCTTCTATGACAAGAATGACTATGCCCGCGCCCTCAAGGATTTCGACGAAGCCATCCGCCTCGATCCCAAGGAAGCCGCCGCCTTCAGCAATCGCGGCAACATCCACAGCGACAAGAAGGACTACTGCCGTGCCATCAAGGACTTCGACGAGGCGATACGCCTCGATCCCAAGGTAGCCTTGCTCTTCAAGAACCGAGGAGCCGCCTTCCACGAACAGAAAGACTACAACCGCGCCCTCAAGGATTTCGACGAAGCCATCCGCCTCGACCCCACCTTCGCCAAAGCCTTCGTAAGACGGGGCGTCACCTATAGCGTCAAGAAGGATTACGATCGCGCCATCAAGGACTACGACGAAGCTATCCGTCTCGATCCCAAGGCCGCCGCCGCCTTCAACAGCCGAGCCGCTACCTATCACGAGAAGAAGGATTACGATCGCGCCATCAAGGATTTCAGCACGGCCATTCGCCTCGATCCGGCGAACGCCGTCGCCTTCTTTGGACGAGGTGGTGCCTACAACGATAAGAAGGACTCCGATCGCGCCATCAAGGATTACGACGAGGCCATTCGTCTCGGCTTCAAAGAGGCTCTCGTCTTCGTTGCACGGGGCGTCGCCTATGGTGCCAAGAAGGACTACGACCACGCGATCAAGGATTTCGATGAGGCCATCCGTCTCGATCCCAAGGAAGCCGTCACCTTCGTTAGACGGGGTGCCACCTACCGCGAGAAGGAGGATTACGACCGCGCCATCAAGGATTACGATGAAGCCATTCGTCTTGATCCCAAGGACGCCGACTTCTTCAACTGGCGCGGCATCGCCTACCTTGCCAAAGAGGACTACGACCACGCGATCAGGGACTTCGGTGAGGCCATACGCCTCAACCCCAAGGACGCCAAAACCTTCATCTGGCGGGGCAATGCCTTCACTCACAAGAAGGATTACGACCACGCTCTCAAGGACTATAGCGAGGCGATCGGCCTCGCTCCCCAAGACGCCAACGTCATTATCGACCGGGGGGCTACCTACAGTCTCAAGAAGGACTACGATCGCGCCCTCAAGGATTTCGATGAGGCTATTCGGCTCGAACCTAAGTTTGTCGCCGCCTTCGTTGGGCGAGGCGATGTCTACAGCGATAAGAAGGACTACAATCGCGCCATTAAGGACTACGATGAGGCGATCCGTCTCGATCCCAAGAGCGCCCTTGCCTTCAACAATCGCGCCGCCGCTTTTCGGGACAAGAAGGACTACGACCACGCTCTCAAGGACTATCGCGAAGCCATCCGTCTCGATCCCCAATCTGCCACGTCCTATGTGAGCCGGGGCCGCACACGAGCCAAGATGAAACACTATGCCGAAGCCGTCCGCGATTTTGAGGCAGCCTTACGGCTTGACCCGTCCCTGGACTGGCTGTGCCGCGAATACGCCTTCTTCCGCGCGACCTGCCCGGAGGCGAAGTATCGAGACGGCAAGAAGGCGGTGGAGTTGGCCCAAAAGGCGCTCAAGTTGGTTGGCCGAGATGCGGACTGGGAGTATCACGCCGCCCTGGCGGCCGCCTATGCCGAGACGGGCCAGTTCGACAAGGCCGTGGCCGAGCAGAGCCGAGCGCTGGAGGATAAATCGCTGGACCGCGAGGACCGCATGAAAATGCAACAGCGGTTGAAACTGTACCGCGACAAGAAACCCTACCGGGACCAGGGGTGAATCCCCGGCCCCAAGCATGTAATCCCATCTTCGCCTCTCGCGGCTTAGCGAGGAACGCTAGGCCGCAAGAGGCTCACTTCGCTAATCGTTCCAGAACCGTCTTCGACTAATGTCCCGTTTAGCCACGACCGTAAGGGAAGGTTGTATTGAAAGTTACAACCGCTCCCTTACGGTCGCGGCTCGGTTTTGTCCACCAACTCTTAGTAACTGCTGCTGATTGGCTCGCCTCCGTTGGTGCTGCCGAGGGCCTGCCACACTTGCAGAGCGACGGAGTTGGGGACGAAATGGACCGAGCCATCGCAATACAGGGCGTTGACTCCGCCGGTGTGTTTGCTGCGCGCCGCCATCTGGTACGGCGAACTGGTCGTGCAAGGCGTGAAACGCGGGTTCGTGTTGGTCCAATAGGCCATTTGGTCGGTGCCGCTGTTGGGCTGGTTGAAGGTCATGAACCGTCCGCCCTGACCGCCCGTATCGTCATTCAGAAAATCGCCCTGGCCATCAAAAGAATTATCGGCCATGGCCACGATGATCTCGGACATGAGGAGCGTGTTCGAGGTGCCGTCGGGTATCGTCTGAATGCTCGTTTGCTGGGGAAGCGAGGGATTGTTGTTCTGGTAGCCGAACGGCCCGGTCAAGTTCGTGGACGAAGGATAGGTGGTTGGTCCCCAGTTGACGGCGTAATTGCCGCGGCACCGATAATAAGCATCGCCCGTCCAGTAAGCGTTGGGGCGATCCGAGGGACAATAGTACATTTTCACCTGCATGGCGCAGACGCCGGTGAAGGCGTTCTGGTTGATGCGAGGAGAGGTGTAGAACTGCTGCGTGTTCGGGTTGCCGTAGAGGTTCGCCAGGTTCTGTTGCTCGATGTAGGGCCACAGATGCACGACCCAGGTGTGCCTGAAGGTGCTATTCGCTCCAGGAGGCAGCGCACCCATCGTATCGTTGTGCATGTGCATGGCCAGCCCCCACTGCTTGAAGTTGTTGGTACACTGGGCGCGGGAAGCCGCCTCGCGAACCTTCTGCACGGCAGGTAACAGCAGCCCGATCAAGATAGCGATGATGGCGATCACTACCAACAACTCAATGAGCGTAAAGCCGCGACGATTCGAGCGCATTACGAGTCTCCTTACGAGTCAAAGATGTCGGACAGCGAACAAAATGAAATGGCTGATTTAATGGACTGACCGAACTGGTCAGACCAATTTTTGCATTGTGAACTCGGCGTGAAGAGATGTCAAGGAGAAAAACCGGGAAGCAACTCTTTTAATATTCTTCAGGACTGGAACCGCCTGGCGCACGGTCAGTTTACTCCTCTCCCGTTTACGTTTCACGAAACGTAAACGGGAGTAAGCGAGCCATGCGCGTGCGGTTTAGGCATAAATCCGATAGTCAATGTCGGGGAAGAGATTGTGCCGGCCTTCGATGCTGTTGAGCCAGCCTTCGTCGATTTCGTTGTGCCGGATGGTCTCATAGAGATGATTGAAATTGTTCACATGCACGCGCGTGCGTTCCGTGGCGTATTCGACCATGGTGCCGGTCTTGAGGATGAACGCCCAATCGCTGGACTGCGCCAACAACAACTCCCGCGCGGCCTGGTTGAGAGCGCGGCGGCGCAGCGGCGCTGGATCGGCATTCTCGCGTGCCAATTGGGCCATGCGATCGGCCCCCTCGTGCAGATGGCGATAAATCCAATCGTTGGAGCCTTCCAACCACACCTCGCAATATCCCTTGTAGCCCCAACTCGAGAGCGTGGGTTGCGAAACCTGAATGCGCGGATGGGCATCCAGATATTCGGGCACGGTAATCGTTTTCACGGTCTGCTGATCGTAGTGCATCTTGCGGAGCAGGAAGTTGATCCAATCCGGTCCCTCGAACCACCAATGACCGAACAACTCGGCATCATACGGCGCGACGATGAGCGAAGGCCGACCGTCCATCGAACCGGCCAACCATTCGACCTGTTTCTCGCGATTGAACATGAAATTGCCGGCATGCTCGGCGGCTTTATCAAGCGCCGCCTTGGGATTGTACGGCAGCTTATGATCAGTTCGCCCGGTAATTTTGTAATACTTGATGCCGAGCAGACTGCGGATGCCCGTTTGATGCAGGTGCGGTCGAAGATATTCGTAATCGAGATCGAAGCCGACATCGCGGTAGAAATCGCGGTAGTTGGAATCGCCGGGATAACCTTCGATGGCGCTCCAAACCTGCTTGGACGATTCGGTATCACGAGCCAGAACGGCGACGTTGCTATTGGGGACAAGCAAAGGAGCATAAACGCCGAAGCGCGGCCGCGGCTCGGCGAAGAGGACGGAATGCGTATCGGTAAAGAAATAGCGAACGCCGGCGTCTTGCAGCAGTTTTTCGATGCCGGGAATGTAGCCGCACTCCGGCAGCCAAATGCCGCGTGGCCGGCGTCCAAAATGTCGCTCGAACTCCCGGCAGCCAATCTCGATTTGAGCGCGGCGGGCGTTCTCGTTAATGGTCATCAACGGCAAAAAGCCGTGCGTCGCGCCACAGGTAATTAGCTCCAGTTTGCCGGTGTCGAAGAAACGCTTGAAGCCGTGCAGCAGATTGTTGCCATACTGGTTGACGAACACCTCGCGGCAGCGCGTGAAGCGCGTGTGATACATATGGGCGAGTTGATGAAACTCCGGCTCGAAACGTGTCCGCTCGATTTCCTTGCCGGACAGGGCAATGAGGTTATCGAGATGACGGACATAGCGCGATTGCAACAGCGGATCGCTGAGCATGGCCGCCAGCGTCGGCGTGACCGACATCGTCAGCCGCCAATCGACGCCGTCGCGCTCCAACCCCTCGAAGACTTCGAGCAGCGGAATGTATGTCTCGGTGATGGCCTCGTAGAGCCAATCTTCTTCGAGGAAATCCTCGTATTCGGGATGGCGAACAAAAGGTAAGTGAGCGTGCAGAACGAGGCAGAGATAGCCGAGCGGCATAGCAAATCACCCTTCCCGTTGTCAATCGTCTGGAGTTGCTCTGGTTGTGTGTATGACGTAGCTTACCCAATTTCAAGTGGCAACCCATTGGCCGCGCCACATTACACGTTGCACGAGCAAGTCGGAGGCGAGAAGACGCGGATAGGGATCGCTGCTTTTTTCCGGCGTCAGTGACACCACGATGACATCCGCGGACTTGCCGGCTTCGAGACTGCCGGTTTCGTCCGCCCAACCCAATGCTTCCGCTCCGCTCAGCGTGGCCATGCGCACCAACACATCGCCCGCCACATCGGGGCAGAGCCTATGCAAATAGCGTACCTCCCCCAAGATGCTGAGATCGGGATTGGAGGCGAGGCTATCCGTGCCAAGAGCGACACGAATGCCCCGCGCCAGGAAGTCACGAAACGGATGGGGACTATGGCCGAAGGCGGCATGGGTGCGCGGGCAGTAGACCACGGTGCTGTTGCGTGGAATGCGCGCCGACGGTGCCAAATAATTGGCATGCACGAATAGTTTGGGGATGCGCTGATTGCACACCTTCATTACCTGGCTCGGACTCTCCGCCAACTCGTCGGGATCCCACACGCCGAGTTGTTTCAGGAAGGCGACGAACGGCCCGCGGCGATGATGGAGCAGTTCCAACTCGTCGCGGGTCTCAGCCAAGTGAACGGCCAGCGGGCGTTTTGGGCTGCGTGCTAGCAGAGCGGTTCGTGCAAACAGCCCCGTGCCCACACTGTAGGGCGCATGAGGACTCAGCCCCGGTCGGCAATTATTCGTCGCCGGATGCGCGACGAGCCAATCTTGGGCAAATGCGAGCGCCTGATCCGCGCGGGCCTTTGGCAAACCAAGGAGTTCATAGAAAACCACACTGCGGATGGGAGCATCCACCAGAATCGGCCAACTCAGCCCTTGGCCGGCAATATCACCCAGTAAGGTCGTGCCGTATCGCAAACTCTCGGCCAATCCCGCGCGCACGTCGGTTTCGATTTGTTCCGGCGTGATGTTACGACGATGCGCAATCACCTGCCGCAACCAGCCCGTGAAATCGGCAGTCGGTGCGCACTTTCCCCGCAGCCCCGTCAGATCGAGATGCGTATGGGCGTTGACCAATCCCGGCAAAACGGCGACCTCGCCTAAGTCCATATTGGGGCGTCGTTGGCCATGCGCTTCGACGGCGACGATGCGCTCGCCGGCGATGGTGACGGTACCGCCAGGCAGCGGCGGCCCGCTCACCGGGAAGATCCACCGCGCGGTCAGTGTCCAAGGAGATACGGTCGGCTGTGACATGCCTTCATCATAGGATAGGGTCATCAATAATTTCTCGTGTAGCTACGTGTCGCGGCTGCACGAGAAATTATTGATGACCCTATCCTGAAACCTTCTTCACGGACAAAGGGATTTTCGGTAAAATGATTCCATGAATGCTGAAGCACTTCGCAAACTGCTGAATGTCCGTCCCTTCGAGCCGGTCGAGGTGGAGTTATCGAGCGGGCAGGTATTCGCCATCAAACATCCCGAAACCGTGATCGTACTCAACAATACGCTGGTCGTCGCCGACCCGGAAACGGAAACGGTGCAGTGGACTTCTCTGGTCCATATCGTCGCCGTGCGTCGCCGGCAAGCAGCCTTGCCCTCCACTTGAAACGCCCCGAGTGTTCTCTCTGCGGCGCGGGAAAGCAACTTGTCAAATTTCACCTTGCCAGCAACGAATTCCCTTGCTGGCGTGGCGGGCTAGCAATCTGAGGCGTTCGCGGGTATGGTGACGCCATTGGGGATGGGGCCGGAACCCGTTCTCGATTCTCAAGTCCCAAGCGCCGAGCGTCTCATGTCGTGGCTGCTCGATCTGCGGCTCATTCGGTTCTTCGGTTTTTATCTGGCCTTGATGTTTCTCCTCAGCACCTGGGTGCGTCTGCGCCAGTATGGAACCATCCTCGGCCTGGTGCGCAGTATGCCCAATCGCTGGCCGCGTTTGCTGGCGTTGGTCAAACAGCACATCCATATTTTCCTCACCTGGGGCACGGTGTTGCCACTCTTGCTGCTCCTGAGCCTGTTCGCCCTCAATTACCTGGCCAGCAAATGGCTGTGGCCGCGCGCGGATGAATTCACGATGGCTCAATTGCTGTCGTTGTATCCGCTGTGGCCGGTCGTCTTCGTGTTTGGGGCGGCGATGATCGCCTTCGACATTTGGGGCGTCGTCGAGGTCACGGCCATCGATAAGCCGGAGTTGGAGAAGTATTTCGATCAGGCGGAGTTTTGGCTGCGTTCGTGGACCGCGCCGGTGGTGCGCTTCTTCACGCTGGGCCGTATCCATCCACGGCAGATGGTCGCCGTCGAAGTCCGCGCCGCCCTGCTTAGTTCCAGTCAGGCACTTCATAGTACGTTGTGGTGGGTCGTCATTCAGGCTGGTCTACGCATTGCGTTCGGATTGTCGCTGTGGGTTTCCTATGCGCTGGAACCGTGGTTGCTTCATGTCTTGCATGGACAATGAATCATTTTTTCTGCCGGCCCGCGGCGCAAGCGAGGATGCTCCCTTGCTTGCGCTGCGGGCTGGCAGGAAAAACGCTAGAATGACGGTACTTCCCAAGCGCCCGGAGGACGCGGATGACGGACCAGCCCAGCCAAGCGGTGCAAGATTATCTCAAGGCCATCCACCGCCTGAACGGCGTCGAGGAGATGGTTTCGCCGCTGGCCATTGCCGCGCGTCTACAAGTGCGCGCGCCGAGCGTGACGGGCATGCTCAAGCGATTGGCCGACGCCGGCTGGATCGACTACGAGCCGGGCTGCGGTGCGCGGCTGACGGCGCGCGGTATCACCGAAGCTCGCCGCGTCATTCGCCGTCATCGCCTTGTGGAACTGCTACTGACGCGCGTACTCGGCCTGGACTGGAGCGAGGTCGATGCCGAAGCGGAGGCGCTCGAACACGCCATTTCGCCGCGTTTGGAGCAGGCCATCGCCGCCCATCTCGGCGAACCGCTCGAAGATCCGCACGGCCATCCCATCCCCACCCGCGAAGGCGCGATCGCCCGTCGCGATCTGCGTCCCTTGCACCTCTTCCGCGCCGGTCAGCGCGCGCTCATCCGCGAGGCCAAGGATGACAGTCCCGAACGTCTGCGCCGTTGGCAAGCGCTCGGCCTGACACCCGGCGCTATTGTTCGCTTCCTCTCACACGAACCGCTCGATGATCTATTCGAGGTGCAGGTCGGCGATCAAATCGTCGCTCTGGGCAGCGAAGGTCTCTCCGGTCTTCTCGGTGAAACTCTCCCCGAAGATGACACGGTGACGGAGTGGCGGAGTGGCGGAGTGGCGGAGTGACAAAATGGCAGGCAGACAAAGTGCCAAGGGACATTTTTCTTAGCCGGTCATCTGCAACACCGCCGCCAGTAACAGCATTTTGATAAACGGCTCACCGGCAATTTCAGCGCTGAACAAAACGCGCAAACCATCCACCGTCGTCGTTGTCTCAGCCAATGGGCGCTGATTAGGGCTGAGAAAAAGGCCGCCTTGCCGGGCCGCTATCGTCCGGCCAAAGTGATCGTGTACCAGACGGCCAAGCAGCGAACCGATGACCTGCCCCTCGGCATCGCGCACCTCGCGGCGCGGCAGCAGGCTCCAGGCACGGCGGATCGTGAACAATAACGGTTCGTCTTCGTGTTCGTGGACGGCCAACAGACGGCGACCGAAGAAACGCCGCCAGGCCGACTCCTCCGCCTCCCAGCGCGCGAAGCCGAGCGGAGCGCCGCTGTCGCCATCGACGATGGTCTGCACCGCGGACGCCGTTCGCGGTCGCACCAGAAGCATGCGATGTTCCAGCATTTCGCAGTCAATTGTAATGTTTTGGCGAACGGCCGGCGCATTGCCAGCCCGCAGTGCCAGCAAGGGAACATCCCTTGCTGGCGCTGCGGGCTGGCAATGCGGACGCCGGCCGTTCGCCATATAGTCGGAAAAGTCCGCAAAAACCGCACAATCGCCGGTTGCTCGCCCCGATCTCATGAGCTACAGTTTGTCAACGGAACAGAAACGAGGTCCCTCCATCACAGGCTAATTCTCATGCAACCGATCGTGGCAAACTTGGCCGCTCTGGCGGTCGCGCTCATCTATTATCTGTGGCGCTCGCATTATCAGACCCGCCAACGGCGGCAACGTATTCTGCACCAGCGCGTGGCCCATATGCTGTGGGTCATGGCCGAAAATGTCGAGGAAGTCGATGCGAGCTTCTCGGCGTCTTGATGGTTTGACGAGTCCTTATTTGTGACTTATGGTTCTTGCACGGACGCTCGCGGTAAGGAGGCAACCGCGATTCCAGAAACTCCCCAACTCCCCTGAGACGATTCCCCTCGCCTCGTTCGCCTTGTATTCAGCGGTTCATCATCATCCTCCGACGGAGACTCGGTATCCGCCGGTCGCGGTCGCCTTGCGGCGATGGCATCCTCCACCGAGACAGGGGTCCCCATTCGCGCTTGCGCGGTGGGGCCTCTGTTTTTTTTCGTCCACAATTTCGCAAGTGAATGATTGACCGATGCCCCTCGAAGCGGATACATTATCAGGGTTATCCCCTACCTACCCATGCGCCCCTCGCCAGGAGAAGACTCATGCGATCGATCAATCGGCGTGACTTTTTGCAGGATTCCGCGCTGGCCGCCGCCGCGCTCGCAGGTGCCGGCCTCGCCGCCAACGCCGGCGCCGCCGAAAAGGCCGTCGCCGCGGCCGCTCGGAAAGGCCAAGTCAACGATCAGCTGCGTGTCGCCGTCATTGGCGTTCACGGCCGGGGTATGAGCCATGTCGGTGCCTTCGCCGGCAACAACAAGCTCAATACCATCATCACCACCATCTGCGACGCGGACTCGGCCGTCATCGGCGGAGCCATGAAGGCTGTCGAGAAAAAACAGGGCAGCGCGCCCAAGTTCGAGCAGGACATTCGCAAAGTCGTCGAAGACAAAAACATCGACATCATCACCATCGCCACGCCCAATCACTGGCACGCTCTCGCCGCTATTTGGGCGCTGCAAAACGGCAAAGATGTGTATGTCGAAAAGCCGGTCAGCCACAATGTCAGCGAAGGTCGCCGCATCGTCGAGACGGCTCGCAAGTATAATCGCATCTGTCAAACCGGTACGCAAAGCCGCAGCAGCACCGGCCTGAAGGAAGCAATGGCCTTCTTGCACGCGGGCAAGCTCGGCAAAATCAAGGTGGCGCGTGGTCTGTGCTACAAGCCGCGCGGCAGCATCGGCAAAGTGAGCGGGCCACAACAACCTCCCAAGAGTTGCGACTACAATCTGTGGTGCGGCCCCGCGCCGATGAGTCCGCTTATGCGCAAGCGTCTCCATTACGATTGGCATTGGGTTTGGGACACGGGCAACGGCGATCTCGGCAACCAGGGCATCCATGAAATGGACAAGGCACGCTGGGGGCTGGGCAAGAATGAACTGGCGAAAGGCGTCGTCAGCGTCGGTGGTCGGTTCGGCTACATTGATGACGGCCAGACGGCCAACACGCAGATTTGCGTCTTCGATTACGGCGATTGCGAACTGATCTTCGAGGTTCGTGGCCTGAAAACGAAGGATTATCGCGGTGCCAAGGTCGGCAACATCTGGCAAGGCACCGACGGTTACATGGTTTGTCCGAGCTACAGTGGTGCCGTCGCCTACACGCCCAAGGGCGAGGTTATCAAGAAGTTCGGCGGCAGCGAGGATCATTTCGGCAACTTCATCAAGGCCGTCCGCAGCCGCAAGGCTACGGATCTCAACGCCGACATTCTCGAAGGCCATCTGTCCAGTGCGCTGTGTCACCTGGGCAACATCAGCTATCGTCTCGGCCAGGAGCAGCCGTTCGGCCAGTCGGCCAAGGCGTTCGCCAAGGACAAGGATGCCGGCGAAACCTTCGAGCGCATGGAACAGCATCTCAAGGACAATAGCATCAGCCTGGATGAAACCAAGTGTCGCGTCGGTCGCAAGCTGACGCTCGATCCGACGAAGGAAACCTTCCTCGGCGACAAGGAAGCCGACGCCATGCTGACACGCGAATATCGCAAGGGCTTCGAGGTGCCCGCGAAGGTATAGGCATTTTGGCGAACGGCCGGCGTAAGCCGGCTGGTGTAGACTCCATGAGTCTATACCAGCCGGCTTACGCCGGCCGTTCGCCATCTAAATGAGGTCGAGGCGGCGTTTGGTCATGCGGGCGCGGTTACACTCGGCGCAGGTGCCGCGAATGATGAAGCTGTGGCCGTTGGCGTGGAACTGATGCTGACGACAAACTTCGCGCATGGCTGTCTCAATGGCCGGACTTTGAAACTCAATCATCTTGCCGCACTGCACGCACTGCATATGCTCGTGCTGCGGATAGCCATAATCGTGTTCGTAGAACATGCGCGGCCCCAGTTCCAGGCGGCGCAACAGACCGGCATCGACCAGTTTGGTCAGCGTGCGATATACGGTGGCTCGGCTGACTCGGAATCCCGCGCGCTTCATGTCGTCGATGAGTTGATCCGCGTCGAAGTGGTGATGTTGGCTGAAGATATATTGCACCATATCGCGCTGCTGATCGGTGTACCGCTGAGGACGGGGCCGGCTGGCCAGGTACTCGCGAAACTTCGCTTCGGGACTCTGGGATACGGCAACCGCTGGCAACTCCACGACCCTATCTCCTCTGCTTGACGCGCGACAGACTGCTCCTAGAAATGACGGCATCATCCAGCGAATCAAGAATGATTCTTGATTCGCATTCTACGCGGTGCAATGCGCTTCGCCCAGAGGACGTGCCCCTGTTGATGATTTACAGCCCCTCACCCCGCTGTTAGACTGACGTTTGGAGATTAGTTAGCGCGGACGCGGAGGTTGGCATGTCCAAGGCCATTGTCGATCCGTCGGAACTGCGGCGTTTCGCACAGAATCTGAAGCACTTCAACAACGAATTGCAACATCAGCTGGCGGTCCTGCAAGGACAATTCGCCGGTCTGGGCGACACCTGGCGCGATCAGGAACACGAGCGTTTCGCGCAACAATTCGCCGAAGCTGCCCAGGTTCTCAGTCGTTTCATGGAAGCATCCCAACAACAAATCCCCTATCTGCTTCGCAAGGCGGAGCGGATTGAGGAATACTTGCAACAGCGCTGAAACTCCTCATGAGCCAATCGGCCCGAGTCAGTTCCATTGACGCCGTCAAAGCGGTACACACCGCGCTGGCCCGCTTTGGCCCCGAAGCGCGGGAAGCGCTGGGCGCGGCCGAAATTGAGATTCGCCGCGTCTTCGATTACCTGGACCAGCAACTCAAGCACTGGCAGCGGCAAATCGAGAAACGCCAGGAAAATGTCAATCGCGCGCGTTCGGATCTCGCGCACGCCCGCGCGATCCGTCAGGGCGAGCGTACCGGCTACGTCGAGCAGGAGATTGCCTTACGCAAAGCGCAGATGCTCTTGCGTGAGGCCGAGGACAAGGTGATTGCCGTCAAGCGTTGGCTATTGCACTTGCCGCAGGCCGTCAGCGAGTACGAGGGACCGGCTCGTCGCCTCGCCGGGATGCTCGATGCCGACCTCAAACGCGGCTTGGCTGTTTTGGAGAATAAAATCAGCATCCTCGAAGCCTACACGGCGGTCGCCGTGCCCGACGCGCCGCCACCGCCGGCACCCTCATCACCGCCTTCCCAGGGAGAAAAATCGTGAGCCTGACTACTGCTTCCATCAGCCTGGCCGATGGACTGAAAACGGCCGGCACCCTTTGGGAAGATGCCCGCGCCGGTTGGGATGATACGGTCGCGCAGAGTTTCGAGAACGATCATTGGCTGCCACTGAAAAATCAGGTTGAGGCAACGCTGGGCGCGCTCGATCGCCTCGCCCCCGTCTTGGCCCGCGCTCAACGCGAGTGTTCGTAATAATGCAGAAGTCAGAAGTCAGAATGCAGAATGAAAACCTGATTGTCTTT
>DATNCY010000051.1:0-5910 GCA_035553375.1 Gemmataceae bacterium | reverse complement strand
TATCTGGTCGCTCCCAACGGCAAGGCGGTCGCGTTGGTCAATAGACGCGGAGGCACGGGAGCGAACTTCCAAAATACGGTTTTCTCCGACTCGGCCAGCACGGCGATCACTTCCGCCAAGGCTCCGTTCGCCGGCACCTATCGCCCCGAGTCGGCGTTGAGCCAACTCAAGGGCATCAACGCGGGCGGCAGCTGGCGGTTGATGGTCAAAGATAGTGGCGGACACAGCGGCACGCTATACAATTGGTCGCTTATCATCACCCCCGCCACCGGATCGACGAGCAGCATCGCGGTCAACTCGGTCGGGACCGGGAGCTTAGCCACCGCTTCCTTATCCACCTTGGTAAGTGATTCGGGTTCGGCGGAAATGAGTGTCGCACCGCACGTCTCCGGCCAACCCGCCGGCGACGATGGCATCTACGCGATGTTGGACGCCCTGATCTCCGCCCAGAACAACGGCACGCCGATGCCTTCTGCGCCCGTTGACCATGTGTTCGCCTCGTCTTTCGTTATGTCCCAGATGCAGACTAACTTGTTGGTTGGCAAACGGTCGCCGAATAACTTCGCGAATAATCACGCCGGAGAAGAGTAGGAGATAACGGCGGGCTTACGACTACTATAAGTTCACGTTTCGCGCGAAACATAAACTTATAGTAGGTGGAAGCCCGCCGCGCCTATTACGACGTCTGGTTCGTGATTCACTGGGGCTGCAATTGCTGGACGTCCGCACTCACGCGGAGCAAGCGTTTACAAGCCTCGCAGGAGATGGATTCGCTGGGCAAGCTGGTGAGTTCGCCGGTGTGCCGGCAAGCGGGACAGGTATATTGGTACGTTCGCTCAAACCGCGGCTTGCCGAGCAAGCGTCCGAAGACGCCGGACTTCGGCTTGACGGTTTGCCGAGGAGTCACGAGGATCGGTGCTTCCTCAATGCCCTCAAGGGCGACGATGTGGATGCGGCCGTCTTCCGAACCCAGAGCGATCTCCTGTCCCGATGGGGCGAGATGGCCACACATTACCTTGATGTCGCTGGCCAACTCCGCCCGCACCTCGAAGTCGGGCAGCGACCATAACACCATCCAGCCATCGGCGTTGACCGTCACAACCGACAGACCATCGAACAGGCAATAGCAACCACGGACTTCGGCGCTCAAACGCACGGAGCGCACCTCGGCTCGTCGCTGCACATCCCACACCTTAACCGTCCCATCGCGTCCGCCGGAGATCGCCCAGTGTCCGTCGAGGGAAAAACAGGCGGCCGTGACGCGATCCTCATGGCCGGTGAATCGGCCGGCCTCACGACAGGTATTCGCGTCCCACAGACGCAGCGTGCCGTCGTGCGACCAGGACAGAAACTGCTTGCCGTCAGGCGACCATTGGCAACCCGACACAATATCGTGATGGCCGCTCAGCGTCTGGCCCTCACGTTCCTTGCCGACCTTACGAAGCACGAGCTTGCGGTCCCACGAGGCCGTCAGCAGCGATTGACCGTCGGGCGCGTACTGGATCGTCGAAATGGGCCGTATGTGAGCGATGAAGTTCAATTTCAATTGGTGCGTCACGGCGTCCCACCAACTCAACACGCCATCCATGGAGGCCGACAGCCAGGCCGTGCCGTCGGGCGACAGGGTACAGCAAGATAGCGGTTTGGCCGACGCTCGCAGGACTGATACCGACTGGATGTTGGAAGTCAGCCAGAGCCGCAGGCAACCGTCCCAGCCCGCCGAGAGTACGAAAGCACCATCGGCTGTGTAGGCGCACGAATAGACCTCGCCGCCATGTCCCTCGCCCGTTCCGGCACCCCGCACATGCAACGTCCTCATGGTCATTCTCCCGACTTTCACTCAGGCGGTCTTGTTGGCCGGATAGAGTAAGTCCTATCCATCGCAAGTATAGCTCGCCTTTTGAGGTGGTGGCGGTGATTGCGACGAACCATCAGGGGGCATCCGCGCGTTGTGGTCCGCCATCCTCTGGGCCAAAAGCGTGCTACACTAGCGCTAGGCTCCTATTTGGGCGGGCCGCCTTCTCTAATGGAGAGAAGGGAGCGAGAGCCTTGCTAGGAAAAGGATTCAGGCCATGATCTCGACGAATCTTCAGGGCGTCGCGGAACTCGTCATCCGGCAAGCGCAACGCCAGGGCTTTATCCTCCCTCGTCAGATCCGAACCGTACTGAGCGAAGCGGGCGTAGCCGAATCGCTGTGGAAAGACGTGTTGGCCGTTGCTCGTCCCTCCCTCGCTTATCGCAAGGGCCGTTACTATTACACCGCGCCGGTCAGCGATCGAGTACGCCAGGAGCAATCGCAACAGCGCGGCATTCAAAAAGCCATTCGCCAGCTGATTCGGCAATATCGCAACGCGGCCTCGCGGCTCGAACGGCGCGAGGAAGACCGCTTCGATTTTGTTCAGCCGGTCAAAGTGCGAACCGAGGATCAACGCGAGTACACGCTGATGAGCCGCGATTTGTCGATCACCGGCATCCGGTTGATTGGCACCCGCCGATTCCTCGGCCAGAAGGTCCATATTTCCTTCCCAGCCGCCGACGGCGAGGGATCGTGGGATTTCGTCGTGCGTATTTTGTGGACGTGTGCCGTCGGCGACGATCTTGTCGAGAACGGCGGCACCTTCATTGATGTGACAAGTCAATCGAAAGAATAAATCCCCTTAGCCCCGGCTTACCGGGGGACAGCCTAACCCCCGGCAAGCCGGGGGCTAAGGGGACCGTTTTTCTCTATTACGGTTCATTTACCTGCATCGAAGCGTTGAGTACCTTACCAATGCGCTCGCGGCACTCCTCTAGATGAGCGCGCGTCGTATCCTCCACCACGGCTTGTTTATCGCCGAGTATCGCATCGATGCGCTTGCTGATGTCACGCAGGTGCATACGCGCCAGGCTCCGCGCATCCGGCGGCGTCGAGGAGGCGCTGCCGAAGACGAACGAGAAGAAACTATCGTTCCGCTGCTGTTGGCCCAGGATTAGCGCGAACAGGTTCTTCAAATGCTCGCGCTGCAAGTTGCGACGGATCACCGACGACGAAATCGAACGCTTGCCCTCCTTGTTCTTGTCCGCCCCCTCCGTCCAGACGCCGTCCGTCGCGCTGCGGAAGACTTCGGCGATGGTCAACGGTTTCTCTTCCTTGTCCGCTTTCAGGGCATTGTTCTGAATGCGGGACAGCACGGCCGGATTGAAGACCTGACCGAGTACGATCCGCTGAATCCGCAGAATGCGTTGATACAGCGGATAATCGACCGAACTCATCGCGGCTCCCTCGTTGCCCCAGTGCATCCAGCGATCGGCGCCGAGATGACGCAGCAAACGCGGCGAGAACTGGAAGTGCTGATCCGAGAGAATGTGTTCCTGCAAGAACTTCAGCGCCTCACGCTGTTTGTCACCCTTGACCGGCACAAACGGATCGCGCGCGTGCGGATCGTCGCGATGATCGCGGTGCATCTGCTCGCCGCCGATGAAGTTGGCGACGAGATGAGCGCCATTGCCGAACTGCATCAGCAACACGTTGAAGGCCAGCCGGGCGCGCTGATAGCCCTCGCCCTTGTCCACGACGCGATCTTCCAACCCCTTGAGCAGCTGCTCGGCAAGCAGAATACGCTCCTGGGCGAACTTCATCGGATCGGCCCCCAAATCCCAGACGTTGACCAGCGGATCGGAAGTGCCGAACATATCTTCATCCGTCGCATAGTCGTGGCCGTGCTTCGCGCTTTCCTTGGCAATCTCTTTCAGTTTCTCCAACTCGCCTTCGGTGCCGCCCGACAGCGGTTTGTAGGCGTAGGCAATCGCCCAGTAGTCATACGGCCCGATGGTCGTGCTGAAATAGTCGCCCTGCTTGACGCCCTTGGGCGCAAGGTTGATCGGCGCGTAATCCATGACGGAGCCGGTCAACCCGGTCTTGCGTGTGATGTTCGTATCGTGCAGCTGCTCGTTCTTGAGCATGGTGCTGGATTTGAAATTGTGTCGCAAACCGAGGGTGTGGCCGACCTCGTGCATGGTCACTTCCTTGACGGCTTGCTGAATCAGTTCCTCCGGTATTTTCTCATCGGGTTTGTTTTCGCCCTTGGCGGCCAGCGCCATCGCGGCCATGCCCAACTCGTAGCGCATGTGGGCGCCGCACTGGCAGAGACCTTGCCGCGTTGCCAGCACACGGGCGCGCAAGCGATTCTGTTCCGATTTCTTGGGATCGTTCCAACCTTCCGCCAAAGCCTGAGCGCGTTGGCCGGGTGGCAACGCATCGAACAGCCCCCAACCCTGCCGCGTGGCCTGGATCAAACTGGCCGGCGCACCCGCACCGCGGAACAGCTTGGCATCCTCGCGCCAGAAGCGCACCATACTGGCGTCGAAAATAATGTCCGCATCGATAATCTCGCCCGTCAGCGGATTGGCCCGCGACGGTCCCATCGCGAACCCCTGATCCGTCGTGATCCAGCGGAACGTGTTGTAGTTGATGTCCTCCGGATCGAAGTCCTCGTGTTCCTGTTGGCGAACCTCAATGGCATCGCGGAAACCGACCTTCTCGAACGCCTTGTTCCATTCGAGAATGCCTTCACGCACGGCGGCTCGATATTCGTCGGGCACCGAATTCTCGATCCAGAAGACGATCTTCTTTTTCGGTGCCGACAGCTTGTTAGGATGCTTGGAATCGACCGGCTCGGCACGCTCCAACCGCCAGCGGTTGACATAGCGCAGAAAGGCCGTGTCCGCGTTGTCGGAGCTGAAATCCTTGACGGCGCTGAGGAAGTAGCCGACCCGATCGTCGGCGAGCCGCGGATGATAGCCGTGTTCGGGCAGCTGACAGAGGCCATAGTGAATGACGACGGTCTTGCCTCGGCTGTCAATAACGCTGTCATCGCCGAAGAACGAATGACTGCCGTCGAAGGTGGCGGATACCTCCAGTTCGATGTTGCGCGGGAAAGCCTTGATTTTGTGCCAGGTGCTGCGATTGGAGTCGAACGAACCCATGTGCAGTTCGGCGAAGTCGGTCATGAAGATGTCGTTGAAGTCCAGCAACAGCGATTGGCGATTGGGATTGATGGACTTGATGCGCAAAGCCATGAGTACGGAGTCGGCGTAGGTGGTCTCGACGGCGTGAGCGGCCGGCGAACCTTCCTTGGCCTTGAAGTGGACATTGCGACGAATGAGATGCACTTTGTCGCCGACTCGCTTGAAGACGAGAACCCATTGCTCGTCGAAGTTCAGCGTATATCCGCCCTTGCCGGCGCCGCGCGCGATGGCGATGGGGCACAGAAACGGCTTGTCCAGTTGATCGGGCCGGATCTCCGCGTACAGGTGTTCTTCTTTGTGAAACAGCCGGAAGAGACCATCGTATTGCTTGGCTCCCTTGACCGTCTTGTCGAAATCGTCGAATTTTTTTGACGAATCGTTATGGACATGATCCGCTGGCTCGGCGTGGCCAAACAGAGTGAAGGTCAGCACCGCCAAAGGCAGCGTGGCCAGCAAGGTTCGTTTCATAAAGACTCCCTCAAGAGGAATGATATATCCCGTGAACGTCGGCGTTTCCGTCAACGTCTTGCGGTTGTTATCCCCTGTCTACCATGAACGGCAAATTCACCTTAACTTGTCCATACTACCAGAGCAAGGGCGCGTTCCCAGCGTTAGCCCCGCAATTTCGAGGAGGGATCGGGCAAACCGCCGGAACGGAGTATCCGAACTGCCAGCCTGCGGCGCAAGCAAGGGAAGAACTTACCCCATACGCATCAAGTTAAGCGGGTTGTATCCGGCTCCCCTCTCCCCCGTACTCGGGGGCATTGGTATCTACACATCGCTTGGCGGTGCGTTTGGAGGGTGAGGCGGATGCAAAGCAGTCCGAAGTAGCTGGCGTAACTCTTGAGGGTCATAATGTTCCAGCAGGTGCAGCGTTTGCAACACAGACCACAAGCCGGCCAA
>DATNCY010000050.1:0-56436 GCA_035553375.1 Gemmataceae bacterium | reverse complement strand
GGCGGCAATCCACTCCGGAGTCGTGCCGCAGCAGCCGCCGACAATGTTGACCCAGCCGTTGCGGGCAAACTCGCCGAGCAGCGCCGCGGTGCGGTCGCGATCCCCGGTGAACCCTCCCATGCCGTCCGGCAGGCCGGCGTTGGGATAAACGGAGATCGGCTTGCGCGACACCGCTGCGAGGCTCTCGACGGGGCCGCGGAGCAGATCGACGCCGACGCCGCAGTTGAAGCCGACCGCCAGCGCATCGAAATGTGCCACCGAGGCGTAGAACGCCTCCGGCGTCTGGGCCAGCAGGGTACGGCCATTGTCGTAGATCGTCCCCGAGACGATCACCGGAAGGCAGACGTTGCGATCGGCGAAATACTTCTCCAGCGCGAACAGGCACGCCTTGAGAATGAGGATGTCATTGCCGGTCTCAACCGCGAACAGATCGACGCCGCCCGCGACCAGCGCGTCGATCTGGGTTGTGTAGGCTGCCACGAAGTCGTCGAAGGAGTGCGAACGGGTATCCGGCGGCTCATGGCCAGGCTCGATGTAAAGCGTCTTGTTCGTCGGCCCGATACTGCCGGCGACGAAACGCGGCCGCTCCGGGCCGCTCCGTGTGAAGTCGTCAGTGGCATGGCGAGCGATCTCGGCGGCCTTCCGGTTAATCTCGGCTGCATGTTCCTCCAGGCCGAACTCGGCCAGTGCCAGCGGCGTGGCGTTGAAAGTACACGTCTCGATGACGTCGGCACCGGCGTCGAGGTAAGCGCGGTGGATGTCGTCGATCAAGTCGGACTGCGACAGCACGAGCGCCTCGGTACAGTTCTTGAGCAGTTTCGGATGGTTGCGGAATCGCTTGCCGCGGTAATCCTCTTCCTCCGGGCTGCGGGCAAAGATGAAAGCGCCCATGGAACCGTCCAGCAGCAAGATGCGCTGCGACAATAATTCTTCCAAAGTGGTTTGTGTGTTCGTGTGAGCAGAGATCAGCATTATTTCTTCCTCAGCCAACCGACCTCGATTCCATCCGATGGCGGAAAGCAGATTGCGGACAGCGAACGACCGATAGGGGATAGTGTAACGCGGAGGCGAGCTTTCGGGGATGGGACGTTACGAAAAACGGCCGGCTGTCCGCATCCATGCGGACAGCCGGCCGTGGCCACGATCATCCTTGCGGGCCAGATCGCCTCAATTCTCGCCCGACCCGCGGGTCAGACGACGCGATCATCGAAAGACCTCAGCATCCAACAGCACCGCTTGTGAGGAAGGTTCCCTTGTCGATCCTTCCCCCCGACCCCTACCAACCGTGGTCGCTTATCGTGAGCCGTCCTTGGCCCAGGTGGGTGCTGCTGGAATACTGAAGTCTGGTCCCTGACCATCCCTGTGGGCGCGCAGCCTGAGCAGCGCTGGGGATGGGTTGTTAGGCGAGACGTTGTGTCGGTTCAGTAAAAAACGAATAGGGCGGATTCTCAACGATTCGGCACGGTTACTCCCTCTCCTCGTTCGCTTGGGCATGCTCCCCGGCTTGCGTCGAAATCCCTGCGGATGTTGATTGTCCGGTGAGCCTCTAATCCGTCTCTCCTTTGAGCGTCTCCTCTCGCACCACGGCGAGAAGAAACCACCCTCGAAAGTCCCTTTTCCTCATGAGTGATACTCGTGAGCATCACTCACACTCCTCCGTTAAGCCTCTGTCACTCGACCTGTGTGAGTGAAGTCGGAGAGTAGTAACCACGAAGGGAAAGGGTACCGACTTCCCCAACCAAGTCAACCTTAAAAAGTTGACAGGCACCTCTTCCTCGACGCCTCCGCGCCGAAGCCATTGCCCCACAATGGGCAACGGCATCTCTGCCGTTGAACTTGAGCGCGCGAAGCGACAGAATATATAAACAACCGTAAATACAATTGATGGCGGCCTCCGCTGTAAACATCAACCATGAAATAACTTCGGATAAAATAATCACTTTGCTCTTGCGAGATTGAGTCACTTTTGCTTCCGGAAAAAAAATGTCCCCATGAAAGAAAATTCGCTCATTTTTGGGTGACGACATGCTCCCCAACGCCGGCCCAGACAAAGCGGGTGCGGGACGAAGGCGGGGATAACCGTGTTGCGGAGCGCGCATGAAAAAACCTCCACCTGTGCCGTGTCGGCGCTTTTGAGAACCCGCATTAACCAGGGGGCGCCTCAGGGCCGGTTTTTGGATCCCACTACCAGGTGGGCTTGCAAGCGCCGGCCTCATTATTGGCTCCCAGCGGGTACTCCATCGGTTCGTCAAAAGCATCGCCGTTTCACGAACACCGCAGAGGTTTGTGCGCCCGTTGCCGGATTGCACAGAGGGAATTTACCACGTCTGCCAATGAGATGCAAGTCAGCCGCTGCTTGGGTATGCCTGTGGATTTTGGCGGGTAGGGGCGGGATTGCCCCGCCCGCGCAAAACGGAAACAGCAGTGGGTGCGAGCCAAACCAGCCGGCTTACGCCGGCCGTTCGTCCTTTCGCAAGAAATGTTGGACTTCAGCCGCGACGCGTTCAGGCTGCGTCACGAAGGCGAGATGGCCGCACCTCGGCAGATCGACGCGACGCGCGTCCTTGATGTCTCGGACGAGATCGCCTAGGCTCTGCGGCGAGGCCAGCAAGTCGCGGTCGCCGGCCATCAGCAGCGTCGGCACGCGAACGCTATGCAGACGCGGACCTGGATCGAAGGATTCGACGAGTTGGAAACGATGCGTCATCACACTCTGATCCGTCTGCCAGCATTGCCGGGTGACGAACTCGAACAGCGGACCCGGTCGTTGCCGTGTACCAAAGAGCAGGTTGAAGAACTGATTGACGAACGGACTGTCGGAAGGCAAGGGATAACGCGAGAGTACCCAGCCAGCCACTTGTTGGAGCAGGCCACGCTCAAAGCGCGCGCCCACACCTTGCGTCATCAGCGACTGCACGCGATGCGGCCAGCGCATCGCCAGTTCAAGAGCGAGTACCCCGCCGAACGAGACGCCCAAAATCGGCGGACGTTCCAGGCCGAACCAGTCAAGAAACTCATGCAAGTCCTCGACCAGATCGGGAAGTTCAAAGCGCTGGCGCAGCGCGAAACAATCGTCCTCGCCGCGCAGCTGATAACTGATGACCTGAAAATGCTCCGACAGAAGACGAGCCAACGGACCAAGCAGTTCAAAACCACCCGCCAAGCCCGGAACCAGAACGAGCGGTTGTCCTTCGCCCCAGACGCAATAGCGAGCTGTATAGTGTTTCAGATGAGCCAAACCTGAGCGACCAACTCCCGGACTGAACTCCGCACCACTCTCGCTGAACCAATCAAGAGTTGCCTGCACGCTTCTTCTCCCACATCCTGAGTTTCGGACGTTCCGCGACTCTGCCTTCCTCTTCCTGGGGCGGCATTCTCATTAGCACGACTCATACCAAATGTTTTCCTCTCAAACCATGCCATTCTCACGAATACGGTTTCGACGCAATGTATTTGATACAAATAACTTGCGTTTTAAGACGACCGATAACGAAGAGCGGCGAAACTTATCGGCAGCCACTTTTCACCGGCGATCGGCGCATTTCGGCGCTGATCGCCGTAATCTCGGCGCTGTACTGGAGGACTGGTGAAGATAGGCGAAGTGGCTTCGCGAGTTGAAAGAAGTAGTCTTTTCGTATTGGCATGAGAGCATGAGAGAGTTTGGATGAGCCTCTCGCTCGCCAGCTTATTTCTTCGTATGAAGAAACTGGATAGTTGACCTGTGCTTTCGGCCCAAGTAAAGTGGGGAACTGAGGATCGTTCAGATTGTCGATTTTAGCACGATGAGGAGGTTTGTGACGTAAGATTCGATTGAGATAGGAAGTTAGGGATCGGCGCCGAAAAGTCGGCGCGCCCTTTGACAACGTTCATTTCTTCGGAACAGGCGCACAGAGGCAAGTGATGGTTCAAGCCAGCGTTTGGATTAGTTCTTTGGTGCGGAGGATGGTTCGCCTGTCTTTCCTCACCCTATCCGGAGGGAGTGCGCTCTTGCGGCAACCGATCGCTCGCTGCCGGTTGGCGATTGTCATTGCCCTGTTCCTCGTTTGCGCCTATGCGACCGGAGTCATTAGCTACGTAATGCTCACCCCCGATATTGGGGTTCGCTGCGCCTTCACGCCTGTTGTCAATCACTTTAACCCTGAATTTCTGTTTGAATCCGACGCCGACCCTCTCCAGGGTGACGATACGATCGTTCAGATCGGCGACCAGGAAGTCTCCAACTGGGCGCAAATCCTGCATGAACTTGTGGACTTACGACAGAAGAAGGGAGAACCGGGCACGGAAGCGGATCTCCGCTCCGAATCGGGGAAGACTCATCTCGTCATCAACGGCGAAGAAATCATTCGCGTTCGCTACGCTCGCATCATCGGTCCCGACGAGACTACCATACGGACGGTCTGGCTCGAAGTCGGCCGGCCGCCCCTGGAGACGCTGGCACCGTCTCTGCTATGGTTTCTGCTGAAAATCGGCTTGTTCATCGTTGGTGCCATTGTTTTCTGGAAGCGACCGCAAGATCGCTCCGCCGCTCAGTTTTTCCTGTTCTGTCTGGTGTCCTTCGGAGCCTACATGGGCGGCTATCACTGGTGGCGGATCGTCACGCAACCGACGCTCATCCTCGTGTTCATCGTTTGCAGCGTGCTGCTGCCGGCCGTCAGCTTACACTTTTATCTCGTCTTTCCACGCCCCAAGGTCATTCTGGATCGTGCGCCGCATCGTGTCCTCTTGCTGCTCTACGGTCCACCCGTGTTCTTTCTCGTGTTGCTTATCTCCCGCTATTTCCGCATCCGTTGGCTTTATCGCCAGTCCGGCTCCGATGTCGGTCTTCCGCTCCAGGAGATGCTCTTCGAGATTTATTGCTACTTCGGCGTGGCCGCCTTGTGGTATCTAGCCAGCGTCGTCTGCCTCATCCATAGTTACCGGACTGCGGTTGGCACCACCGAGCGCAATCAGGTTAAGTGGATTCTATTCGGCACCCTGGCATCGCTGGCCCCGATTGGCTATTCGCTCTATCTCGCTCTGGCTGAACGGCAACGCTTCGGCGGCGGGGCGGCGACCTGGCCGATGTTCTTCGCCTCCGTATGCGTGACGGTCGCTTTCACCATCAGCATCACCCGTTACCGCCTGATGCAGTTGGATCAAGTCATCAGTTCGGGTGTGGTGTACTTCCTCATCAGTTCTCTGGTTGGTCTGATTTATTACGGACTGGTATTCGCCGGCATGATCTTGTTGGGCAGCCACGTCATCAAGGAACCCTCGCTGGGGCAGGTGCTGGCGGCCAGCAGTACAGTGCTGGTGCTGCTGGTCGGACGTGATTTGCTCCGCGACCGGCTGACCTCGGCGCTAAACCGTCATTTCCGCCATGAGAAACATCAGCTCGACCGTACCTTGCAGCGCATGAGCCAGGCCATCGAGCAGTTGGTCGATCCGCCGACCCTGGCGCATCGCTTACTGCACATGTCCGCGGAATTGCTCGGCGCCAGCCGCGGCGCGGTTTACTTGCGCCAGGGCGATCCGCCTCTCTATCATCTCACGGAAGCAATTGGGCCGGCTCCAGCCCTGGCGGAGCTTTCTTCCGGTTGCCCACTGATCGAAACCTTGCTCGCGCAAGGTTCCCTGACCGTGCCCACGCAGATTACGCCCACGGCCTCCGGTCCGCGACAGCTTCATTTCCTGAGTGGCATGGTCGCCCAGGGGCTACTCCACGAAGGGCAGTTGCTTGGCATCCTCGTACTGGGCAGTCCGACGGAGCCGCGCGGCTTGGCCACGGAGATGACGGGAGGCTACACGGCCGAGGATCTGCATCTGCTGACGGCCTTCGCTCAGATGACCGTGCTGGCCCTGGTTAGCGCCGAGGGCCATCGCAAGATCGACACACTCAACCGCGAATTGCAAACCAAGGTCGAGAAGATCGCCGAGCAGCAGCGCCGCATCATGGCCCTGCAAAGCCAACTGTCCGCTATCCGCCATCCGCCATCCGCCATCCGCCATCCCCTCTCAACAGACAGTGAACAGCGGACAGCGGATAGCGGACAGCGGATAGCGGATAGCGGCGTGATCGGCTCCAGCCTGCAAGTTCACAGCCTCATGCAACTGGTGCGCAAGGTGGCCGCGACGGAATCCGTCGTCCTGCTCCGCGGCGAAAGTGGAACCGGCAAAGAATTGCTGGCGCGAGCGATCCACGAGAACAGTCCGCGCGCCAGCCGTCCCTTCGTCGAAGTTCACTGCGCCGCCCTCTCGCCTGGCCTGCTGGAGAGCGAGTTATTCGGCCACGTCAAGGGAGCGTTCACCAACGCCATCCGCGACAAGGTCGGCCGATTCGAGGCGGCCAACGGCGGCACGCTGTTTCTCGATGAAATCGGCGACATCAGCATTGAAGTGCAAATCAAACTGCTGCGCGTGCTGCAAGAACGGACCTTCGAGCGTGTCGGCTCCAGTGAGTCGCTCAAGGTGGATGTTCGCATCGTCGCAGCCACACATCAGGATCTGGAAATGCTCATGCGGCAAGGACGCTTCCGCCAGGATTTGTTCTTCCGCCTCAATGTCTTGCCGATCGTGTTGCCACCCTTGCGCGATCGGGTCGAGGACATCCCGGAGTTGGCCCTGCATTTTCTCCGCGTGTACAGCCAGCGGATGAACAAGCCGGCGGCCAGCATCGACGACGACGCCATGGCTCGGCTGAAGGCGTTCACCTGGCCGGGCAACATCCGACAACTCGAAAACGTCATTCAGCGCGCCGTCGTTGTCGCGGACAAACCCCTTGTGACGGTGGAGGAATTGCCCGACGAGTTATTGGTTGATGCGTTCCAGCTGCCGACTCTGGCATATCGGTCGAATACCGAGCGTGTCTCGTCCCGCGAGGGCGACGACCCGCTGGACGAATCGCTCCGTGAGGCTGCGGATCACTGGTCTCCGCTTTTGTCGATGCCGTCCTCGCCATCGGGTATCGCCGCCAATCCGTCCGGTTTGACATCCGCCATCCGGAATGAACGCGCCGAACGAGAGCGGCGCGAGCGTGAATTGTTTGTTCGCGCGCTAGCGGCTGCCGCCGGCAACAAGGCTGAAGCCGCTCGCGCTCTCGGCATCGCTCGCAGCACGTTCATCAGCCGACTCAAACGCCTCGGCCTGACCTGAGAAAAGACCATTTCACCACGGAAAACACGGAAAACACGGAAAAATACAAAAGAAGAGCCAAGGGTTACGAGAAAAGTCCCAATTGAACTTCTCGGTTCGATTGGGACTTTTCTCTCTCTTGTCTTTTGTATTTTTCCGTGTTTTCCGTGTTTTCCGTGGTGAAAGTTTTTTGGATCTTACTTCGCCGCGAGGGAGACGCAGACGATTTCCTTGTCGTTGCGGGCGTACATCGATTTGTTGGCGAAGGCCGGATGCGACCAAACAACCTTGCGATCCGACAGCGGCCATGTCGGTTCCAGAATGTGCGCCCGATCGATTTCCTCGTAACCCTTGGGCGTCAGCCGAGCGATGACGAGATCGCCTTTTTCGTTGGGCAAAAAGAAGCGATCGCCCTGCGCGACCAGAAAGGCGTTGGCCCAGCGAACGCTCTCGTCGGGAACCTCGGTCGCCTTCAGCGACATCCAAATCCGCTTGCCATCCTCGGCGCGAAGACAACGTAATTCGCCGTAGCTGCACACACCATAGATGTAACCATCGCGGATAAACGGCGTCGGCATGATGCTATGGAGTGTGTCCGTCCGTGTCGGATCTTCGCTGTGAACCTTGCCGCGCCACAACACGGTTGGTTTGTCCTCGGCGAACTTGAGCATCATCGCGCCGTCGTAAAACGAAGTCAGGAAAAGCATATCGCCGGCCAGACGAGGCGTGGGAATCGTCAGGTTGGCCTTCACCTTGAACGGCTCCGACCAGTAGACCTTGCCGGTTTCCGGGTCGAGGCCGTTGACGGACTCCGGATGCCAGATGATAAGCTGGCGTTTTCCGGCCAGCGTGTAAATCATCGGCGGACAGTAGCCGATTTCGATCCCCTCCTTGGTGAAGGAAAGCGCATGCCATTTTTCCTCGCCGGTGTTCTTGTCGAAGGCGACCGCGATGCGATCCTTGCCGCCGACCAAGCAAATTAACTTGTCGCCGTCCAACAGAGGATGGGCCGCGAAACCCCACAGAGGCACGGGAGCCTTGTAGTCGGTTACGAAATTCTTCGACCAAATCACCTTGCCGTTATCGGCATCGAGACAGAACAAGTCGCCCATCGCTCCCAGGGTATAGACCTTGCCGTCTTGCACGCCCGGGGTCGCCCGCGGTCCCGCGGCGTAGGAGATTTGGTAGGTGCAGTCATATTCATGCTTCCAGAGAATTTTGCCGGTTTTCTCGCTCAGACAAAGGATGCGTTCCTTACCGGGAACTCGAGTCTTTCGGTCGAAGGGATTGGCCGGGTTCCGCGCGCCATCGGCCAAAAGGCGATCGGTGACATAGACGCGATCCTTGACGACTACGGGACCAGCGTAGCCGCCGCCGATCGGCGTCCGCCAACGTACCTTGGGACCGCCTTCCGGGAACTTGTCGAGAATGCCCGTCTCGCGCCAGACGGCGTCGCGCTTGGGGCCTAACCATTGCGGCCAATCATCCGCTCGAGCGGACATCGGCAGAGTTAGCAGGGTGGTCATCATCAGGGACAAAAGGCCAAGACGTGCTGGCGTAACTTGCATGCGGTTCCTCATCTCCAGAGACTTGCGATGAACCGGAGTCGTATCCGGCGCCGATAGGGAATGATTGTACGACGTTGCTTCCGGCGAGAGTATTCAGTTCCTAGCCCGAAGCGCCAGCGACGGGGTGCGGCAATCCGTCGCTGGCGCTTCGGGCTGGTGGACAAAAGACCTTTTCAGACCAAGGGTGATTTGATAAAACGAGAGTGTGGGAAATCGCCGTCCCTGTTAAGTTGAGGACGTTTTTGCCGTGCGCGGGGCATACTCCCACTCGCCGGCGTGCTATAGTCTTACAGCAAAGAAAACTTTGGTCAGGAGAAGGTATGCCCTTACGGATGCGTGTTCACGAACGAGAGCCGATTGGTCTTGCCCTGCGCCGGTTCAAGAAACTGCTCGAACGAAGCGGGATTCAGAAGGAACTGCGGAAGCGGAAATACTACGAAAAGCCCTGCGAAGCACGCCGCCGCGCGGAGTTGCGGAAACAGAGCGCCATTCGCAAGGCCAAGACGGGAACCACACGAAAACCGTAGTCCTCAGGAAACGCACCTCACGGCATACGAAGGCCCCCAACTCGGGGGCTTTTCGCACCTAACCATAAGGAGCGACTTATCAGTACGAGCCTTTCTCCCACGGTCCGCCCATCCGCCCCGAACCCCAAGCAACAATCTCGGCCGACCTCGTGGCTCCCCAACACATTGAAGAGTGTGCCATTCATCGGCTTGCACGTCGCTTGCCTCGCCGTTCTCTTCACGGGCGTCGATGCCACGGCGATTATTCTGTGCGCGGTCTTCTATTTCGTGCGCATGTTCGGCATCACGGCCGGCTACCATCGCTATTTCGCCCATCGCTCTTACAAGACGAGCCGGGTGATGCAGTTTTTGATCGCCTGTCTGGGCTGTAGCGCCCTCCAGAAAGGGCCGCTGTGGTGGGCATCGCATCATCGCCAGCATCATCGCTTCTCGGACACGCCGGACGATCCGCATTCGCCGCATGCCACGAGTTTTTGGTGGGCGCACCTGGGATGGATTCTGTCCGAGGATCACCTTGCCACGCCCTGGCATGTCATCCGCGATTGGGCGCGCTATCCGGAATTGCGCTTGATGGATCGCCTGTATTGGCTGCCCGGAACGCTCTTAGCCATCTCGACGTTCCTCATCGGCTTCGCCACCGGCGGTTGGGCGGGTGGGTGGAGTTCCCTCGTCTGTGGTTTCGTCATCAGCACCGTGCTGGTCTATCACGCGACGTTCGCCATCAACTCGCTCAGTCATTTGTTCGGCAAACGTCGCTACGCCACCGACGACGACAGCCGTAATAACGTCTTGCTGGCGCTCATCACGCTAGGTGAGGGCTGGCACAACAATCATCACCACTATCAGAGTTCCGCCAATCAGGGATTCTTCTGGTGGGAAATCGACATCAGCTATTACGTCATTCGCCTGCTCGGTTTCGTCGGCCTCGTCTGGGACATTCGGCGACCGGGAGCCAAGGTGTTGAAGTACCGCAATGTGGAGATTACTCCCGCGCGGAGTTGAGGACGCTCTCCGAGATCCAGCCAGCCCGCAGCGCAAGCAAGGGTTCCCTTGCTTGCGCTGCGGGCTGGTCATTTCTTCATGGTTGGTGGAGGCGGCGGAGCGCTGGGGGGTTGCGTCGGGGTAGACGGCCGGGGCGGCGGTGCGGGGATCGTCGGCACAGGCGGCGGATCGCCTGGACGCGGTGTCCCCGGTACGGGTGGCATAATGTGCGGACCAGGGTTATCGCCCGGTCCCGGCTTCGCTGGTTGACCCGGCGAACCGCCAAGGGGCGATGCCGGTCCTGGATTGACGACGCTGGGATCGGTCAAACCGGTCCCTTTCTCGGTGAGATCGATATGCTTGCCCATGATATACCTTTCGCTGACAAGATGAAGCGAATCCTTCGCGGAAGTTTCCAAACGCCCTCATCGGATACTTATCGCAAATGACATGCCCGCGAGGAGAGAACCGAAAACGGAGGACCGAATGGCGACGATTTCAAACATCTCGCTGGTCGATACCTTGCGCAAGGCTCAACGTCATTTGTCCCGCCGCGATCCGTTGCTCAAGCAACTCATCAAACACGTCGGCCCCTGCACATTGCAACCAGGTGCTGAAGCCTTCCCCGCCCTCGTTCGCGCGATCATCGCCCAAATGATCTCGACGAAAGCAGCGCAGGCAATTACCGCACGTGTTGAACGGGCGTTGCATCCACATGGATTTATGCCATCTGCCGTCGCGGCGGCGAGCGAGGAAACACTGCGCGCCGCCGGCCTGTCGCGAGCCAAGGCGCAGTCGCTAAGGGATCTGGCGAGTCGAGCGGAAAGCGGCGCGCTGCCGCTGGATCGCGTGGCGGAGATGAGCGATGAGGAAGTGATTGCTCATCTGGTGCCGGTACGCGGCATCGGCCGATGGACGGCGGAGATGTTTCTCATCTTCTCGTTGGGACGGCTCGACGTGCTGCCGGTGGACGATTTTGGTTTGCGTGCGGGAGCAAGGGATCTCTACGAACTGTCGGAGTTGCCCAGCCGAGCCGACCTGCGCGAACGAGGCGAACCGTGGCGTCCCTATCGCAGCATCGCAACCTGGTATTTCTGGCGCAGTCGAGGTTTTGTGCCTCAATCGGCGTGAGGGCGGAGTTTGCCGTTGCCGTGGGGAGAGAGTTTGCCGCTCGTCCGTTTTTCCCATACCGGCTGAAAACTCTCTTCCTTGTGTCGCTGTTTGTGCAGCGCGCGCGTGAGCGGCAGCATGGCGCGGCAGTATTCTCGAAACGCGCCCGGTAGATCGTTTTGTTGAACTAGCTCTGCCGCGGCCGTGGCATGCTCCTCATACGTTTTCCAGTCCGGCGTCCAGCGTTTCTCGTCGGCGTACTGGCGCAGGGTTCTGACGGCCTTCGTCAAGCGTTCGAGCAGGGCCGGCTCGATACGGCAGGTCGCTTGCCGATGAATGCGTGGAGCAGGCAGATCCTCTTCTTCGTTGGCGGAGCGCAGCCGTTCGCGGCGATAGTGGAGAAACAGCCCCACCAGTCCCGCCACGATGGCCGCGAAAGCGAACAGAAAAGCAACGGCCGCTGTACTCGTCCAGCGCTGAATCTCCAGAGCGATGGCTGCCACCACCAGGAGCGTGCCTCCCAGCAGCGAGAGCGGCCACCACGGCATGCGCGGCCAAAACGAACCGCGTTTCCCACCTGACGAAGGAGCAGCGTCCTTGGCGTCGTTGGCGCTGCCGCCGACGCGGGCGATGACCACGGTGATGTTATCCGGCCCTCCACGCATGTTGGCCAGGTCGATGAGGAAACGGCACGCCTCGGCGGGCGGCAGCACGCTGGCGACTGCGCCGATTTCGTGATCGCTCACCTGACCGCTAAGCCCGTCGCTGCACAAGAGAAAAATATCGCCGTTCTGCAACGGATGCGGCCCTTCAATATCCACCTGCACTAGCGGTTCCGGTCCCAAACAGCGATGAATGACGTTGCTGGGGATGTCCTGCACGTCTTCGGGATCCATGTGCTTGAGACGAGCGTATTCCCAGACGAGGCTGTGATCGTAGCTGAGCTGTTCGATGAGGCCATTGCGGATGCGATAAGCCCGGCTATCGCCGACGTGGCCGATCCACGCGCCCTCGGGACGAATCAAAACGGCCGTCGTCGTCGTGCCGGTGCCCTCGAACTCGCGATTCTGCTGGCCGAAGGTGTGAATGCTGGCGTTGGCCTCGATGAACGCTTTGCGCAGAGCGGTCGCCGGGCCTTGCTGCACATGCTTTTGATAGGTGTGGGGAATAAGGGCGGCCGCTTGCTCGCTGGCCTTTTCGCCGACCGCGTGCGCACCCATGCCGTCGGCGATGAGGAACAAATGGCCGCGTTGCCGCCATTGTTCGTCATCGTGGGCGAGTTGGATGGCGTGGCTGTCCTGGTTGTGGCTGCGCCGGACGCCAACGTCAGTTAGGGAACTGTGCTCGATCTGATCGAAGTGGTCCACCGGATTCCCCCGGACGTCTGGCCGAACCCGTCCCGATCACCTTTCGGCCGTCCCTGACTTCTGAAATTGACCGCGCCGGATGCGGGGTACTCAACGCCTTTTGGCGGCCACGAACTTCCGACCCTGCCTCGCCGGGCATCCGGAGAATTGCGGTTGACGGCGGGGGCATCCCTATGTATTAGGATGCACTTTTCCGAGTGGGTTGGCAAGTCCTCTCTTGCGAGATACCGAAGGGCCATCGGCCTGTCCGCCTGAGTTCCGAGGTGCGAGAACCATGAAGCGAAACGCTTGCCTGGCGATGCTGCTGACAGTGAGCCTGACGGCCGGTTGCGTCGAGCGTCGTTTCGTCGTCAACTCCGACCCGCCCGGCGCGCTCGTGTATCACAATGGAATCTATCTCGGCGCCACGCCGGTCGATGGCTACATAACCTTCTACGGCAAACAGCAATTCCGTCTGATCAAGGAAGGCTATCAGACGCTGGACGTGGTGCAGGAATACTATCCACCGTGGTACGAATGGCCGGGCATCGATTTCGTCACCGAAAATATCAATCCCTTCAAGGTTCGCGATGTGCGTTCCCTTCACTACACCATGCAACCGATGCAGACGGTTCGCCCCGACGATGTGAGACAGCAGGCCGAACAACTGCGGGAACAGGGACGAAACATCGGCGTGCCGGCCGCGCCACGTCCCATCGCTCCGGGTCCGCCAGCGCCGCCGCCCCCGCAGGGAGCGGTCCTTGAGGGACCAGCCCCCTCCGGCGCGCCGACGCTTCCGCCGCCGAGGCCGGCCACGGACCTGCCTCCGGGATAATAATCGAATGATTTGCCAGCCCGCAGCGCCAGCAAGGGAATGTCCCTTGCTGGCGCTGCGGGCTGGCCAAAAGGCTTGTCAACGCACCTTGAGACTTTTGAGCAACGACATGAATTCCTGGTCCCAGAAATCGCGCCGCTCCCACAGGCAGTCACCGACGAGGACCAGCACGCTATCCGGGCGATTCACGACCGCCAGCACCATGAAACGCTGAAGATCGTCGGTGTTCCGCACATCCAGCTTGCTCAGATGACCGCGTTCGTTGCCGATGTCGGTATCGCGATCGATCTCGGTTCCGCTCTTCTTGTCCTTGATTGATTCCAACTTGGTTTGAGAATAAAGCGCCTCTTCACGCTTTTTCACATACTCCCGTGCGGCATCGGAAGCGGCTTTGAGGTTTGCTTGCTTGGGCAAGACCAGCATCTGAAAGGTGGCTCGTTTGCTGGAGTAGGTCTTGCGGCTGGGGTCCGGCTCATCTCCCTGTAGCACCAGGTCGGCCAGCGGATCGTAATCCTCGGGAGCGCTTTTTCGCGTCCACAATCCCTTGATGTAGGTCAACTGATATTTCGCTTTCTTGCCCTGTGCTTTTTCCGTTTCGGGCAGCTTCTCCGTCCATCCCTTGCGGCCATCGAGTACACGGAACGGCTCGCGCAGTCCATCCAGTTGCGCACGCGAAGTATCCTTATTGTCGTCATTAGGAGTCCAGATGAAGAACCAGTAGGCGAAGCCGCGGAAGGCCGTCATGTAGCATTCACCGCTCATCGGGACGTGTTCGGGGTCGTCGCCCTCGAACTCCAGATACAGGGCCGGACGCCCTCCCAGCGTATTTTTCTCGTTCCTGGGCTTCAATTCCCATTCCACACCCTGGAAGTACGAGCGTAGTTTGCTCAGCGCCTCATCCACCATCTCGGCATCACTGGGCAGACGGGTTTTGTAGTCCTTGAAGAATAGGCCCATGCCGTTGTTGCGTTCCGGCGAGCGCATGCCGAGATTGACGTGTAGCTTGAGTTCAAGGTTCGTGTCGCGCCGCCACGGTTTGCCCGGAAAGGGAAAGCGGAAATTATTGGCCTGACTCACCGCTCGGATCGGATCTTCGTTCGTCTTCTCGTCGTCCTTCCAGTGGCGGAGCCACATCCCACCCCAAACCGCGACACCGATACCCAGGCCGATCACGACGGCGAGAGCCAGGATCGGCGCGAGACGCTTTTTACGTCCTTTCTCCGTGTTCCGGCGTAGGTGAGGCACCATCGCGTCGGACGCGGAGTTGAAGTTGAGGGCGGCGGGCGTCTGCACGTCTCCAACGGGCGCGGCGATGGGAACAGCAATGGGCGGAGTTACCGGCACGGGAGCCGGGCGCGGCGGCAGGACGGCCTTCGGGAGAGGAGGTGCGACCTTCGGCAACGCGGCACTGGGTTTGGGACCAGGAGGGACGGCCGGCGGCTTCTTGGTCGTACTGGGCCGCGCGGGCGTGGACTGGCTTGGGCCGAACTGAAACATCGTGCCGCAGCGCGGACACTTCAAGCTCGACACTCCCTTGATCGCATCGGGCGAGAAGGTGTGCGTGCAGGCGGGGTTAGGACAGGGAAAGGTCGGGTACATGGTTGCTGGCTCGCGATCGGGACGACTGTTCTTCCTTCAGTGTAACGAGCATTTCGAGTTGGTGCAGCAAAGATTCAGCCGGCCCATGCACCTGGACGTTTTTCTCTCGTTTTTGGACTTGCATTCCATCGGGGGGCCATTGGTACACTATCACAAATCATCAAAATCGAACTGTGTCTCTCGAGGTCGGCTGGTTCTGTCACTTTTTTTCGATAGGTTCGTGGTGAGTGAAGGGGATACTCACCTCATGAGGATCGCCCCATGATGAAATTCCGCTGTCCACACTGTCAAAAACTTCTGGAGACCGATGAGGCCGCCGGAAAGTTCCTCTGTCCGCTCTGCAACAAATGGTCGCGTCTTCCAGTGCCGAAAAAAGTAGAAGTCGAGGAGGAAATCCTCGAAGTCATCGCGGTGCCGCAACCGCGCCGCGAACAGCGTGAGGCCATCACCGAGCGCGAACCCGACCAACGTCGGTCGCGTCGCCGTGAAGAGGACGACGAGGATGAACTCGATGTGGTCGAGGAGGACGACAACCGGCCGCGCCGCCGCAAACGCCGCTCGCGGCCGCGGCGTCGCCGTTCCAGCAGTAGCTTCTTCGATTCGATCAACGTCCCGTTGATTATGCTGATCGTCCTGGCTCCGATGGGGTTGGGCATCGTCGCGCTGATGTTCCTGGTTCATCCACTCTCGGGGATTGCCAGTATTTTCATGGTGATCGGCTGGATCTGGTTCACGCTGATCGCCGCGGAGGATGGGGTGGTGACCGCCCTGTGTGTTATGTTTGTCCCCTTCTACGCTCTGTATTACGCCACGCAAAACTGGGAGCGGGTGGGCCTCGCCGTCCTGCTCTACATCATTGGTTACATTGGAATGATGGCCGGCGGGGCGATGGCCGGCCGTAACAATCCCGGCCGACGGATGCAGAACACGCCCGCGCCGATTATTCGGCTGGCGGCGTTGGCCTGATTCCGCTCACGATGACGGCAGCACTTGCACCGACACACGCGACGGCATCTCACGCGATCGATACACGCGCTGCGTCGCCTTGCGGAAGTCCGAGGGCTTGGCCTGGTAAATGTCCACGAACGTCTGCGGATTGCGATCGACCAACGGGAACCAACTCGACTGCACCTGCACCATGATGCGATGCCCGCTGCGGAACGTGTGATAGCTGTCCTGCATCTTGAATGATACCGCCGCCGGTTTTCCCGCCGCGAACGGCTCCGGTTTCTCGAAGCTATCGCGGAACTTGCCGCGCATCACGTCGCCGCGCACCAACTGCTGATAGCCGCCCATGCGCACCCCCGTCGGGTTCGGATTCGGATCGGGATAATCGTTGGGATACACGTCGATTAACTTGACAATCCAGTCGGCGTCCGTTCCTGTCGTCGAAACATGCAGATCGACCTGGATAGGGCCGGCGATGGTGACATCCTCATCAAGTACATCGGTCTTGTACACGAGGACATCGGGCCGTCGTCCGGCGAAACGCTGATCGGCGACCATGTATTCCGGATTCATGCCGATGGCGATTTTGTCCATGTACGGCACCGGCTTGGCCGGATCGCTGAGGTATTCATCGTAACGCTCTTCGCTATCGCTCGGCTTCTTCCACGAAAGCCGGCCTTTCTCATCCAGATAGAGCGTCTGTCGTTTCGCCGTCTTCGGCGGCCAGGCGTCATGCTTGCGCCACTGATTCGTTCCCGTCTCGAAGACCCACGCTTCAGGGTGCTTGAACTCGCCGACGCCCTTCAGATGGAACTCGAAGAACGGTAACTCAATGTGTTCGCGATAGAAAGCAGCAGTTTTGTCGTTGAAATGTACCTGTCCCAAGGAGCTACCGTCGCCGTGGCTCCAGCCGCCATGCAGCCACGGTCCCATCACCAGGATGTTGCACGGCCCCTTGCTGGATTTCTCGACGTTGCGATATGTCTCCAAAGCGCCGAACAGGTTTTCGGCGTCGAACCATCCGCCGACCGTCATGACGGCGGGACGGATCTTGTTCAGATGTTGTCGCAGATTGCGTGACTTCCAGAAATCATCATAGGTGCCATGCTTCATGGCTTCGCTCCAGAAGGCTACATCTTCCTTGAAATAGCGAGCATTGGCGTTGGGCAGCGGTCCCAGTCGCAGAAAAAAGTCGTAGCCGTCCGGCGTCTCATGGTCGAACTTATGCTCGAATTTCTTCGTCGGTTCCTTGCGTGGTCTGCCGAAGTTGGCTAGGAAGTTGAACATATGCGGCAGGAACAAGGCGCCGTTATGATGCCAGTCGTCGCCGATGAACCAATCGGTCACGGGTGCCTGCGGCGACGACGCCTTGAGCGCAGGATGCGCGTCGATCATGCCGGCGGCCGTATAGAAGCCCGGATAGGAGATGCCCGTCTGCCCCACGCGGCCATTGTTGTTCGCCACATGCTTAACCAGGAAATCGATGGTGTCCCAGGTATCACTGCTCTCGTCGGTCTCCGTTTCCTTTTTTGCGGAGTTATACGGTCTCATATTAACGAAATCGCCCTCGGACATCCAGCGGCCGCGCACGTCTTGGTACGCGAAGATGTAGCCGGCCTTGCCGAACAACGACGACGGCCCCAGATCGGACTTGTACTGATCGACGCCGTAGGGCTTGACGTTGTACGGCGTCCGCGTCAGCAGGATCGGATAGCGCTTCGATTGATCCTTGGGCGCATAGATGGCGGTGAACAATTTCTTGCCGTCGCGCATGGGGATGCGATATTCGTACTTCGTGTAGTGGGCCTTGACGTACTCCAATCCTTGGGCGGAAACTTCGCCGGACCAGGAGGGGAGCAGGATCGCGGCGAGGATCATCAGCGGCAGCGGATGCAAGCGGGGTGTCATCGCGAGATTCTCGAATCAAGGATAAATGGGCAGCAAGAGAGCAGGATTGTAACACGAAACAAGCGACTATACCAAGGGCCAGCCCGCAGCGCAAGCAAGGGAATATTATTCCCTTGCTTGCGCTGCGGGCTGGCCGTTCATCGTTTTCGGGATTTTCACTTCTCCAGCAACGTTTTCAGGTTGTTGATCGCCCGATCGCCCTCCTCTTTTTTCATCGTCTCCAGCATTTGCGGCGACGGCAAGCGCGCGACGAGTTGGTCGGGAATCGTGTACTCCACGTCAATCGTCAACTTCGTCCCATTGCCCTCCGGTTCGACATGGTAGGTCCACGCGCTCACAAGCCCGCCTTCCGTTTGGAACGAATAGAGCTTTCCCGGTTCGTACTTCAGGCTCCGAGCCGCGCCCTCGAAATCCGTGCCCAGGATGGCAAACTTCCACTTCCAGGTTGTCCCGGCGCCCACCGGCCCCCCTTGAATGTCGGTGAGCGATTTAAGCGAAGGAAGGTAGCGGGTCCGGTTACGCACGTCGGCAATGAAGCCAAGTACGGCCTCCGGCGTGTTCTGGATGTGGGCCGTTGCCTGATGTCGTTGCGTTGTCATGGTGGACTCCTTGTTGGAAGAGAACACAACTCACGAACAGAACCGGAATAAGTTTTATGGCCATTCCGGAGGGCCATTATACTCTTTGTTCGACCGTGGGCAGGGCGAAAAATTCGTCGGCCTCGGTGTGAGGGTACGCTTGCACGGGCATACGCTCGGTTGGCTCGCGGCGGTCGCGCAGCAACTGCCGATAGTAACGCTTGCGGAAGGCGAAAGCCTCGGCGTTCCAGGTGTCGCGCCACAGCTGCATGACGCCCTCTTCGAGTTGCTCCACCGTCATGCCACGCGGCCGGAAGTTCACATCAAAGAGAGTGCATCGGTCCCAAGCACCTGGATAGAGCAGCCGACCTTCCGCCAACAATCGTTCGTACAGCCGTGTGCCGGGGAACGGCGTCAATACGGTGATCTGCACCTCCAGCAGACGCGACCGCTCGATGAAATCGCGCAGCTCGTCGAAGATGGCCGGCGTGTCGGTGTCGAGACCGACGATGAAACAGCCGCACACGCTTACACCCCGCGACTGAATCTTGTCGATCACCTCGAGATAGCGGTGTTGCTGCCGGGCTTTCCAGTTGACCGTGTCAAGACCCCGCAGACTGCCTGGGCGTGGACTCTCGAAGCCGATGAGAACCTGCCTACAGCCGCTGGGATAAAGAAGATCGAGTAATTCCTCATCTTCGGCCACTGAAACATCGGTCTCCGTGAAATAGCGCACCTCGCGCGCGGCCAGTTCGCGCAGCAACTGCTTGGACCACGGCTTATGAATGAAGGTGTTGTCGTCGGCGAACTCGATGAACGGACGCTGCCACAGCGCCCGCACCGCGTCCACCTCGCGCAACACGCGCTCGACGGGCTTAACCCGGTAGCGCGGTCCATACAACTTGGAGGCGGCGCAGAAATCGCAATCCCACGGACAGCCGCGCGACGTTTGGATGGTAATGCGGTTGTACGGTCCCAGGCGGTGTAACTCGCCCGTCGTGCGCGGGTCGGCTGCATTGTCGCACCGAGCCGGAGGAGTGCGGCACAACAGGTCGAAGCGCGGTAGGGGCGATTCATTGAGGTCGAACCGTCCGGGCCGGGCTTCGCGGTAAATCCGCTTGAGTCCAGCCCGTCCGCCGCGCTGGAAATCGCGCACGACTTCGGGCCAAGTAAGTTCGCCCTCGCCGACGATGACCGCGTCGGCATGATGGGCGACCTCCTCGGGCAAGACGGTCGCGTGCAGTCCCCCAAAGGCAACCGGCACGCCACGGGCGCGATAGGCATCAGCCACCCGGTAGGCGTCGAACGCTCGGGCGGTATAGGTGGAGAGCGCGATCAAATCGAAGCCGAGCGCCGGCGCCTCGGCGAAGGCCACCACGTCATCCACCTCGATGTACTCCACGTCAATCTCGTCTGGGGTAGCGCCGGCCAGAGTCAACAAGGCGAGACTCGGCAGTTGCGCGATGACGCGGCCGCGGTTGATGAACTGCGGCAGCGTGATCCCCAATTCGATGAACTTGCGGGTTTGCAGTTTGACGCCGGCAATGGCGATAAAGCCGATCTTCATAAATCACCTTCGCTCCCTTACGATCACGGCTCGGTTTTGTCCGCTAGTTCTCAAGCACCGACTCCGGCCAATGTGTCACGCCGGCGCGAAAGTCAGCGCGCGGGCGTGTACGGTGCGAGACACGGAATCAGGGCCACCGCCACCAGCGCGGGGCCTACCGCCAGCGCCGACGTCGGCAGGACCGATAGAGCCACGAAAAAGATCGCGATAATCGTGATAATGCTGCCGGCCACGAACAAAGGTATCCCCATCCAACGAGTGCGAAAGGCGAACCGGCTTGTGTCCGGCTCGCGGGCGATGAAGATGCTCAGCAGTCCCAAGACGATGCAGTAAGCATGGCCCAGACGCAGCAGGCGGCGTGCGAAGTCATTGTAGCCGTGAAGGAAATCTGGAGCGGGCAAGGGACCATCGAAGGCGTACAGACCCATAAACAGGCCGATGCCCATGCTCGCGGCGATGAGGAGCCAACCCCAGAACTCCAGGGCACGCGCGTGACGATTCGCCAATACCGCACCGGCGCAGGTGCCCGCGAAAGTTGTCAGAGCCGGCAGCGGCAAAAAGAACTTCACATGAACACTGGTGAAAGCGGCCACGGCAAGGACGGCCGACATTCCGGCCACGCCGCACCAAAGGGCGGCTCGTCCCCAGCGTGCCAGCGGGAGGCGAAGACCTACGCACGCGGCCAATCCCTCGTAGAGCAGAGCCACGGCCGGCAGCGCGATAGCCGCCGCGCGGGCCAGCCGTAACATGCGCAGGCGAACGCCGTCCTCCGCCCCCAGATAAACGGGCAGAAAATGCTCCGGATTCGCCGCGAACAGGCCCATGACGACATCGAGCAGCATCCCCAGACAAATGACGGGCAGCACCACCAGCCAAATCCGCGGACTATCTCCTCGTCCCAACTGTTCGAGGAGCAGAGCGAATCCGCCCAGATTCAGCAATGCCCCCGCCGGGATCAGCCAGACGCTCGACGACCAACTTGGCATGAGCGCGTAGCCTGCCGTATACAGCAAGGTTCCCAGCCCGGTAAGCCATGCCGCCATCCGCCGTTGCCACGCACGCGCGTCTCCGGCAATCGCGCCGGCGACGATGAGTTGCAAGAAAGCCATCCCCAGCATCACCGCCTGCGCCTGCCGAGCCGCCATCCGTGGACTGCCCACCAAGACAGCGGGATCGCGTTGGCTCAGCGACCACGGATCCAGCCCGGCCGCCCAGATGAATCCAGCCAGCAGCAACAGCCGGCCGATGAACCCATTCCAGCATCCGCCTTCCGTCCTGCCGTCGTCGCGTTGCGGCAAAAACTCAAGATCGCCGCCACGATCGCTGAGCTTGGGGCAAGGCTCCATGATTCCTCCGGCGCGTGGATGATGTGTCTCAACGATTCTCGCCCGGCCGTCAGAGTAACGATTCTTCCCCGATGGTATACATCGAGACAGGAAGAAACTCCAGGGCGGGAAACCCGGAAAGGATGTCCCCTTGCCGCTCGGCGAGCTTTTTCTATCCTGAGTAACGAAGCCGCCTGTCCTCGACCTCATTCGTCGAGGTTTATTTTTTCCCTACATTGTGAAAAAAATCACGAACTAGGCTGCCGCGATGGACTTCACCTTATCCACTTATTATCCGATCTTTCTCTTCCTGCTGGTCGTCATCGGCTTCGCCGTCTCCGCGCTCGTGGTGACGCACCTGCTGGGACCGAACCGCAAAACGCCGGTTAAGCAAATGCCCTATGAATCGGGCATGGACCCGATCGGCGATGCGCGTCAGCGCTTCGACGTGAAGTTTTATTTGATCGCCATTCTCTTCCTTGTCTTCGATATCGAATTGCTGTTTTTGTATCCGTGGGCGGCCATGTATCCGTGGGCGAGTCAACCCGGCGAACCCGGTTCGGCTCTGCCGATCGAGTTCGTCAACCTGGTGTTCGTCGAAGTGCTGGTGTTTTTGGTCACGGTGGTGGTGGCCTACGTTTACGCCTGGCGGAGAGGGGTGTTCCGATGGCGGTAGAACTGTCCGATGCGGTCGTGTTGACGCAGTTGGACAAGCTGGCCAACTGGGTGCGTAAGAACAGTCTATGGCCGATGCCGTTCGCCACGGCCTGCTGCGGCATCGAGTTGATGGCGACTGGCGCATCGCGTCACGACATCGCTCGTTTCGGGGCCGAGGCGATGCGTTTCACGCCGCGGCAATGCGATCTGATGATCGTCGCCGGCCGCGTGGCCATGAAGATGCTGCCGGTGCTGCAACGCATTTGGCTGCAAATGCCGGAGCCGAAGTGGTGCATTTCGATGGGTGCTTGCGCTTCGTCCGGCGGCGTGTTCGACACCTATGCCGTTGTGCAGGGCATCGATCGTTTTATCCCGGTGGATGTATATGTGCCTGGATGTCCGCCGCGACCGGAGCAACTGTTGCAGTCGGTGATCGACCTGCAAGACAAGATTCAGCGCACCGGCACGATTGCGGGCAAGGAGTTTCAACATCGCCCGCACTCGGGAGCGCCCAACCCACTCGCCGTCGAGGTGGCGCCCGCCGAGAAGATGGTCGCGCCCGGCAATTTCGCCACGGCGACGCGCTTGCAGAATGGGTGAGTTGTCATGACATACGAAGCGATTATCAATAAGTTGCGCGAGAAGTTCGGCGCGGACGGCTTCACGACCACGGATTTCCGCGACAATCACCGGATCATCGCGCCAGCCGAGCGCGTCTTCGGCGTATTGGAGTTTCTGAAACGACAATGCGGGTTCGATCTGCTCGCCGAATTGGGCGGTGCCGACTATTTGCAATATCCCGACGCGAAGGATCGCTATGGGGTGTGGTATGTGTTGGTGAACACGACCACCGGCGTGCGGCTCATCGTCAAGACCTTCGCCAATGATCCCGAACCCATCGTGCCTTCCGTATTTTCGCTGTGGAAGGGCGCGGATTGGATGGAGCGTGAAGTCTATGATATGTATGGCGTCGTCTTCGACGGCCATCCTGACCTGCGCCGCATCCTGATGCCCGATGAATTCACCGCCTTTCCAATGCGCAAGGATTACCCCATGCGCGGTAAAGGCGAACGTCACAATTTCCCTGTGATCACGCGCGCCGAGAGTTAGAGAAGCAATTAACCACAGAGACACAGAGGCACAGAGAAGAAAAGATAGAATAAGAATTGTCGAGGCGAGCGAGTTAAATGAGAATAATCTCGGATTTGGTTTATTGCGTTTTCTCTGTGTCTCTGTGTCTCTGTGGTTAAAAGGAGACGCCATGCCGCTCGAATTGGCTGACGCCATCACCGTGCCGGAAGGACCGGAACAAGAATACCTGTGGACCCTCAATTTTGGTCCGCAGCACCCAGCCACACATACGACGCTGCGCCTCATCCTAACGCTTGAGGGTGAGACCATTGTTAAAGCCGTGCCGGATATTGGTTATTTGCACAGCGGTTTCGAGAAACTGGGCGAACACCTCGACTACAACCAGTATGTCACCATTGTCGATCGGATGAATTATATCTCGCCGGTTTCCAACGAAATCGCCTGGTTTGCCGCCGTCGAGAAGCTGTTGAATGTCGAACTGACGCCGCGTTGCAAATATATTCGCGTCATCTTCAACGAATTGATGCGCATTCACGATCACTTGTTATGCTGCGGCGCGGCGGCGCTCGATCTCGGCGGCTTCACCGCCTTTTTGTACGCTTTCAACCAGAAAGAAAAGATCTACGACATTTGCGAACGTGCTTCCGGTCAGCGTTTCCATCCCAGTTACCTCCGAGCCGGCGGTCTTCTGCGCGATGTGGATGAAACCTGGATCGAGATGGTTCGCGCCTTCGTGCGCGAGTTTCCCAAGGCATGGAATGATGTTGTTCGCTTACTCAATCGCAATCGCATTTTCATCGAGCGCACCAAGAACATTGGCGTGCTGTCGAAGGAAGAAGCAAACAATCTAAGTTGCACCGGCCCGATTGCCCGCGCCAGCGGGGTCGTCCGCGATCTGCGTAAGGATGAGCCATATCTTGCGTACAAGGATTTCGATTTCAAGGTCGTTTGCGCTCACGAAGGCGATTGCTACGCGCGCTATCTCGTTCGCATGGAAGAAATGTTGGAAAGCTGCAAGATTATCCACCAGGCCATCGAGAATCTTCCGTCCGGCCCCGTCAACATCGATGCCAATAGCAAGGTGGTATTGCCCAATCAGCTTTCGGTTTATCGCAGCATCGAGGGTTTGATCCACCACTTCGAGCTGATTATGACCAATCGGCAATGGCAAACGCCGGTGGAGGAAGTATATGCGGCCATCGAATCACCCAATGGTGAGTTGGGATATTATGTGATCGCCGACGGTAGCGGCGTGGCCTATCGCGCGCGCACTCGGCCGCCGTCGTTCATTCATTTCGCCATCTTCCCCTATTTGATTGTGGGCCATCAGGTGAGCGATGTGGTGGCCGTATTGGGTAGCTTGAATATCATCGCGGCGGAGTTGGATCGATGAGTGTGTTAACCGAAGAACTACGGCAGAAGATCCTCGCGTATCTGCCTCGCTATCCCAGCAAGCAGGCGGTGACGCTGCCGGCCCTGCATTTGGTGCAAGACGAACTGCGTCATGTGCCGCTGGAGGCCATCCGCGAAATCGCCGACATCCTCGACCTCAGCCCGGCCGAGGTCCACGACACGATGAGTTTTTACGGTTTCTTCCGCGATGCCAAACATCCGCTCGGCAAAACGCGCCTATGGATCTGTCGCAGTCTGGCGTGCGGTCTGCGCGGTGGCGATGAACTGCTCGATACCGTGTGCAAGAAGTTGAATGTGCATCCAGGCGCTACCAGTGCCGATGGCAAAATCACGGTCGAGTTCGCCGAGTGCATCGGCGCTTGTGAGGGCGCGCCCGCCGTCCTCATCGACGACGAGGCCCGCATGAATGTGACGCCCGATAAGGTCGATGCACTGTTGGACGAACTGCGTCGCTAGTCAGGCCGCTTGCGGCTTAGCGCTAAGCCGCAAGCGGCCCAATGGAAAGATCAGGATCATTCCATCATGGCCGAGTTTGAACCCGTTCTGTTGCGTCGCATCGCCAAGAAGGCCGATCCGTTCTTGGCTGCCTATCGCGCCGATGGCGGTTATCGCGCCTTGCAGAAGGCCGTTCACGAGATGACGGCCGCCCAGGTCATCGACGTGGTGAAGGCATCGAGTTTGCGCGGTCGCGGCGGCGCGGGGTTCCCCACCGGGTTGAAGTGGACGTTTCTACCCAAAGATCATCCCGGTCCCATTTATATGTGCATCAACGCCGACGAGAGCGAACCGTGTACGTTTAACAATCGCATCCTGATGGAAGAGGATCCGCATCAAGTTCTCGAAGGGATCATTTTGTCTTGCTATGCGACGCGGTCCAGCACGGCGTATTTGTATTTGCGTTATGAATATGGCCGTAGTTATCGCGTCCTGCAACAAGCAATTGATGAACTTTACAATAACAATTTGCTTGGCCGCAACATTCTCGGCAAGGACTTTCATCTCGACATTTTCTTGCATCGCGGTGCGGGAGCGTACATCTGCGGCGAGGAAACCGGACTGATCGAGAGTTTGGAAGGCAAACGCGCCTGGCCGCGGATTAAACCGCCGTTCCCGGCAGTGGAAGGAGCGTTCCGCAAGCCAACGGTTGTAAACAACATCGAGACGGTTGCGTGCGTGACGCATATCATCGACCGTGGTGCCGATTGGTTCAAATCGATAGGTGTGCCGCCCGATCCGAAGAACCCGCGCGACGCCGGTAGTTATGGACCGAAATTGTATTGCATCAGCGGCCACATCAACAATCCGTGTTGCGTCGAATTGCCGCTGGGCGTTACGGTACGCGATTTAGTGGATAAACACGGTGGCGGTGTGTGGAAGGGACGCAAGGCCAAAGGTTGCATTCCCGGCGGCATCAGCATGGGACTGATGACGGAAGCGGAGTTCGATACGCGATTGGATTTTAGCGGCCCCGGCAAGGTTGGCTGTCTCGGATTGGGAACGGCCGCCGTGACGATCTTCGATGACCAAACGAGCATCGTTGAGGTATTGCACAATATTTGCCGCTTTTTTTCGCATGAATCGTGCGGTCAGTGTACGCCATGTCGAGAAGGTACGGGCTGGATGCTGAAAATCGCGGATCGTCTGCGCCGCGGTCAGGGACGCTTGGAGGATTTGAAGATTCTCGAAGAGATCGGCGACAACATTGGTATCATGCCCGGCACGACGATTTGCGGCCTGGCCGATGGTGCCGGCTGGCCGGTCAAGAACGCCATCCGCAAGTTCCGCCCGGAGTTTGAGCAGTACATCCGCGACGGCCAGAAGAGTCAGCGATTGGAATTGGTGCAGGCACATTAATCGCGGTTTGGATACGGTAAAGGAGTTCGCTCATGAAGTTCACGGCACTGGCTCGCGTCCTGATGTTGCCTATTTTTCTGGCTGCCTTGCTTACGACAGGCTGCGGAAAAGTGAAGGATGCGGCGGCGAAAACGAGACGGTCCAACGATTTGAAGCAGCTTGGCCTGCTGTATATGAACTATGTAGATACCAACAATAAGGGGCCTGCCAACGCCGATGACCTCATGAAGATGACGGCGGGAGATCCTCAGGCTGGTCAAGTAGTCCAAGCGGTCAAATCGGGTCAATACATTCTCCTTTGGGGTGCGAATCCCAGTGCGATGCAGCGAGCGCCGGGCGGTTCGTCCGGGACGATTCTGGGTTACGAGAAAGATGTTCCCACCTCCGGCGGCCAGGTGTTGATGGGCGATGGATTTGTCAAGAACATGACGGCTGCTGAATTTCAGTCCGCGCCCAAAGCCGGTGGCAAATAAATGACGAGAGCGGCATATCCATTACTGACGAGAGGCTTGCCATGAAACGAGCGAATGCCTGTCGAATCGTTGTGATGGGGGTATCCGTGCTGTTGGTGGCACTCGCATTGGCGGGGTGCGCGAAGAAAAAAAAGGTTGCAACGGAATCGGAGTCTGCCGGCAACCCCCTTGATGCCAAAAACCTTGGGGGCGCTCCCGCGCAAGGGGTCGTCCGGCGCGGCGCTCAGCGTCAGGTGAATCAGCAGATGTTACGGAGCATTGGCCAATACTACGCTCTGTTTCAGACGGAAAACGGCCGAGTACCCCGCGATCTGCCGGAGTTCCTGGCCTATGTGAAGAGTGATCCGAATGCCCGCGCCGCGAAGGTGCCGCAGACGCTGGAGAGCGGTTGGGTGGTAATGGTTTTCAGTCCTGCCCCCTCCGGCGAAAAGGTCCTGGCCTACGAAAAGGAAGCTTTCCAGATGTTCCAGAATCGGCTGGTCCTCTTCGGAGATGGCAACTCCGTGAAGTTGATGACCGAGCCGGAATTCCAGGCGGCGCTCAAGGCTCCGTGATACGCAGGCCGCAAGGGAGACTCATGGCTACTGTCTACGTCAATGGCGAGCCGGTTGATATCGGCAACGAGAAAATGAATCTCATCCAGGCGGCCCAGAAAGCCGGGGTGCTGATACCGCATTACTGCTGGCATCCTGCGCTTACCGTGGTTGCCAGTTGTCGCATGTGCTTGGTTGAGGTCGGCGAACGCAAGCCGGACGGCACCATTGCCATGCAGCCCAAGGTTGTACCGGGTTGCCAGACGCCGGCCAAGGATGGCACCGTTATCAACACCAACACCAACAAGGCCAAGGGGGCCCAGGAGCAAACGCTCGAAGATATTTTGCTCAACCACCCGCTCGATTGCCCCGTCTGCGACAAGGCGGGCGAGTGTTTATTGCAAGATTACACCTACAATTTCGGCCGCGCCCAGAGCCGAATGATCGACGAGAAGAATACACCACCGAACAAACCGTATATCGGCGACAATGTCACGTTGTTCACCGATCGCTGTATCATGTGTTCGCGCTGCGTGCGTTTCACGCGCGAAGTATCCGGGCAGGCGGAATTGCAAATCATCAATCGCGGACATCATTCCGAGATTGATATTTTCCCCGACGAGCCGCTTAACAATAAACTTGCTACCAATGTGGTTGATTTGTGTCCTGTCGGCGCGCTGTGTAGCAAGGATTTCCTCTATACACACCGCGTCTGGAACCTCAAGACGCAACGAAGCGTCTGCGCCGATTGCTCGACAGGTTGTAGCATTTGGCTCGACGGCAACAAAAACATCGTCTATCGTTTGCGACCGCGCTACAATCCGCAAGCGCAGGGCCATTTCATGTGCGATGATGGCCGGCTCGGCTATCACTACGTCAATTCCATCGAGCGATTCTTGCGGCCGATGGTGAGGCGTGAGGGCAAGCTGACGCCGTTGGCATGGAACGAAATTTTGCCGGCAATTCGCAATGCGTTTAAGAGCGCTGCCGCGAAGGATGCGAGCGGCGTCGTGGGTGTGCTGTCGCCGTTTCTTACCTGCGAGGAAGCGTATTTGGCGGCCAAGTTCCTCAAGGGATTGTCGGGGCAGGTGCGGCTCGCGCTAGGTCCGGTGCCGATTGTCGGCGAAGACGACACGTATCCGAAGGACCGCAAAGGCAAGCCCATTCAGCCGGTTAAATTCACCATTCGCGCTGAGAAATGTCCTAATCGTCGCGGCGTCGAGGAAGTAATACGCCATTTCCAGGGTGAGGTTCCATCGTTCGACGAAGTGGTGCGCGGGGCGAGCGAGGGCCGTGTGCAAGCGCTATATCTGGCAGCCGGCTATCCGCCCCGTCCCGGCGGTTGGATCAACGACACGCAAGCGCAGGCACTCCAGCGCATCCCGCTGATTGTGTGTCAGGATTTGCTTCCGTCGCCGGTCAGCCATTTCGCTCATTATGTGCTGCCGGCCGCGGCATGGGCCGAGAAGGATGGCACGTTTATCAATCATGCGGGATTGGCTCAGGCGCTGCACTGGGGCATCACGCCGACCGGGGAAGTCCACACCGATGGCCAGGTGTTTCTCGATCTGTTGGAACGGCGTGGATTAGTGCATGTGCCGTCGTTGCGGAAAGAGTTGGCGACCGAGGTACCTTATTTCGCGGCACTGGCCGAGGCGGATCTGGGCGAATATGGCATTCCTCTGGATAAGCCGAATGGCTAAGGCGGGGGCGATTTACTCATGGAATTAGGTTTTGGTTTTTGGCTCACGCTTATACTCATCGCGGCCGTTATGGGTGCGCTTCAGGGAACGTGCGCCTACCTTATTCTCGCCGAGCGAAAAATCTCCGCGTGGGCGCAGGATCGCATTGGACCCAATCGCGTTGGTCCGTGGGGACTTCTCCAACCCATCGCCGACGGTATTAAGTTTTTGCTCAAAGAAGAAATCATCCCCGCCAATGTGGATAAATTGTTCTACATTGTAGGTCCGGCCATTGCCGTGAGTACCGCTTTGCTGGCTTTCGCCGTGGTGCCGTTCGGACCTACCAGTTCGCCGCCGGTTCTGGAAGATCACCGCACCGATGCCATGATCGAGAAGTCGCGCCAGCCGATTTCCGCCGAGGAACGCGAGAAACTGCTGAACGACAATACGGAATATCAAGCGGCGGCGCGCGGCCGCGTTTGGCCGCAGACGGTCGGCGAAGAAACTTATGTGTTGGCCGCCGATCGTGCATATTCCAGGCACGAAAACAAACCGAATTACGAGGAACGGCTCAAAGATTATAACATCAGCTTTGACACTAGCCTGAAAGATTACAGTGTGGCGACGCTGGATCGCGTTCAGTTCGTCATTGCTCCGCATGTGGACATTGGCATTGTCTTCAACTTCGCCATTGGCAGTCTCGCGGTTTATGGCATCGTGTTGGGCGGTTGGTCATCGAATAACAAGTTTAGCATGATCGGAGCTTTGCGTTCGACTGCCCAGCTTATCAGCTATGAGATTCCCTTGGGGATGTCCGTACTAGGTGTCATGTTGGTGAGTGGTTCGCTTAATTTGGAGCGGATCATCGACTATCAGACCTCGCACGGTTGGAATATCCTATTTCAACCGTTGGCCGCCTTGCTATTCATGACCAGTGTTTTCGCCGAGTGCAATCGTCTTCCCTTCGATTTGCCGGAGTGCGAACAAGAGTTGGTCGGCGGTTATCACACCGAATATAGCGCCATGAAGTTCGCTCTGTTTTTCCTCGGCGAATATACCCACATGATTACGACGAGTTTCCTCGTTGTCGTCCTGTTTTTCGGTGGCTGGCATCTGCCCTGGGTGGCGGACCTCTCCGGGGTTGGCGGTATCATCGTCAAGCTGATTGTGATCGCCGTCAAAATGGCGTTGTTCATTGTCTTCTACATGCTGATTCGCTGGACCCTGCCACGTTTTCGCTTCGATCAGTTGATGGGACTGACGTGGAAGGTGCTGTTGCCTCTGGCGCTCGTCAGTGTGGTGTGTGTGATGTTTATTAAACAGTTTGGCCAGAGCGAATGGTGGCTGCTGCCGTTGTCGATCGGCATGATTCTCGTTATTGCGGCGTTGGCACTGTATATGCCGCACCAGCGTTCGCGCGCTCCGGTGTTCTTTCCCGGCCATGTGTCCGGTGCGCCGGCTGTGGCCCACAATCAAGCGGCCATCGATTGAGCCGCAAGCGGCAAAGACTAAGGAGAGAAATTATCATGCCCATCCCCGATAGCGATGTGAAATGGTTGCAGCCGCCGAAGATTGGTTTGCTGGAACAATTGTATGTGCCGGCCATCTTCCAGGGTTTGCAAACGACGGTGCGGCATGCGGCCAAGGCGATGTTCGGCGACGGTGCCATCACGCAGCAATATCCCGAAGTCGAGCCGAAGTTGCCCGGCAACTATCGCGGCGTACATCGGCTCAACCGCGATGAAGAGGGCCGCGTCAAATGCGTCGCCTGCTACATGTGTTCGACTGCTTGCCCGGCCCATTGCATCGATATTGTCGCCGCTCCGTCGCCCTGGGCGGATCGCGAGAAGTATCCGGAGACATTTGTCATTGATGAGTTGCGCTGCATTTACTGCGGTATGTGCGAGCAGGCGTGTCCGGTCGATGCCATCGAATTGACAACGCTATACGACCTGACCGGCATGACACGCGAAGAAATGATGTTCGATAAGGAGAAATTGTTGGGCGTGTTCGATCAGACTGTCAAGGCGGGGACCGATCCGATTCGTACCCGTGCCGGACGGCTCGGTGTCGCTTCCGAATTGCCCGCTGACACCGGGTTGTCAGCGTCGTCGTCGGCGCAGAGTTGACACGATTACCGGCGAGCGGGGTCGCGTTAGCGCCCCGAGGACTTGCTCACTCGGGGCGCTAACGCGACCCCGCTCGCCAACGGGAAATTATTATGTCGTATTGTCTGCTGAGTGCCGCGCCGTTGTCATCCACCGAGTGGTGGCCGATCGTCCTGCCGCTGATCGCGGGAGGCGCGGCCATCTATCTAATGCTGCCGCGACCGCGAGCGTATCCCGTCCTCTGGGGTGCCGGTCTGGGTCTCCTCGCACTGATACTGGCGGGCGTTCTGCTGACGCGCAGCGGCGTCGTCAGCCCGGAAACGATCCTTTTCTGGGCATTCTCGGCCATTGGGATCGCGTCCGGCACGCTGCTGGTGACGCAGAATAATCCCGCCCGCGCCGCCCTGTCGTTCACCCTCGTCGTCCTCAGCACCTGCGGTCTGTACCTGTTGTTGGCCGCGCCGTTCCTCATGGCCGCCACCATTATCATCTATGCCGGCGCGATCATCGTCACCTTCCTGTTCGTCATCATGCTCGCTCAGCAGGTCGGTTTGTCCGACGCCGACGACCGCTCGCGCGAACCGTTGCTGGCGACGCTTACCGGCTTCGTTTTGCTCGGCACTCTGTTATTTGTGCTGCAACGCCACGATCACCGCGTCAACCAGAGCGCGGCGGAAATCGATCAACTGATCGAACGGACGCGCGAGGTTGCCGCCATGAAGACGCCGTCGGCAATGCAAGACGGCGTCGGTGAGCCGGGCGGAAAAGACGATCTGTTCCGCCAATTCGAGCAGATGTACCGCGATAAGTACGGTTGGCGCGACCTGGCGGAACGGGTGGACCGTGTGATGATTGCTTGGACCGTCACGCCTATCGATGCGAAGGATCGCGGCGAGGAGCAATTGCGCGCGCGGCTGAGTGAGTTGGTCGCCATCGGTGAGGACGCCAAGCATCGCCTGAATTGGTTGCCGCCGGCCGGCACGGCGTCGCTGTCCCACTTCAGCGGCGCGCCGCCCACCACGCAGGCCGAGCAGATCCGCCGCGATAAGACGACCGGGTTGCCGCGCATGCCGGCGGAGAACGCGGCCTATGTGGGGCGTTCCTTGTTCACCGATTTCCTGCTCCCCGTTGAACTGGGCGGCAGTTTGTTGCTGGTGGCCACGGTCGGAGCCATCGCCATCGCATTCCGGCGTTCGTGAAGGTGAGGACCCCATGCCCCCGATACCGTTGCATCATTACCTGATTGTCGGTGCCATCCTTTTCGCCCTGGGGCTGATCGGCTTTTTGGCACGCCGTAATTTTATCATCATGTTTCTATGTGTAGAAATGATGCTGCAAGGCGTGACCATCAACCTGGTAGCGTTCGCGCGTTATCGCGGCAATCTGCAAGGGCAGGTGTTCACGCTGTTCATTCTGACGGTGGCGGCGTGCGAGGCGGCGATCGCGTTGGCGCTGATTTTGATGCTGTTTCGCCGCCGGCGTTCGCTGGACGTGAGTTTGTGGCAGGATCTGCGTGAGCCGGGCGAGGAGGCGACGATGGATGAAGAGCCGTTGCCGCCGGCGCGCCGGCAACCGGCGATGCCGCAGTTGACGCCCTCCGGCCTGGAACCCGAACACCGTCCCGAGGAGAGTCATGTCTGATCTGGGTCTGTATTCCTACTTGTGGCTGATCCCGGCGCTGCCGTTGGCCGCCGCCGCCGTGACCGGCCTCCTCGGACCGCGCGTGCTGCGGCGGCACAGCCATTGGCCGTGCATCCTGGCGGCCGCGGCTTCCTGCGCGGCGTCCCTCGTCGTTCTGCTGGCCGTTTATCACGGCATCGGCAGAGGCGAAGAAGAGGGGGCCGCCGCGCGGCCTCACGAAATCGTCGCCTATTATTCGTGGATCAAGGTCGGCGCTCTGGACGCCGGTTTCGCCCTTCGCGCCGACGCCCTCAGCGCCGTGATGGCGGTGACGGTCACGTTCATCAGTATGCTCATCGCCATTTATTCCGCCGGCTACATGCACGATGACGAAGGCTACGCACGCTTCTTCGCCGAGGTGGCCTTGTTCATCTTCAGCATGACGATGCTGGTTCTCGGCGATAATTTCGCTCTGCTATATCTCGGGTGGGAAGGCGTGGGCCTGTGCAGCTATTTACTCATCGGTTTCTGGTTCGCCAAACCGTCGGCGGCGGATGCCGCTCGCAAGGCTTTCCTCGTCACGCGCCTCGGCGATATGGGACTGCTCATCGGCATTCTGCTTTTGTGGGTCGGCTTCGGCCATCACCTGGATTATCCGCACGTCTTCGCCCACGTCCAGCAGGCGCACCAGGCGGGCACCTTAAATCAAGGTCTGTTGACGGCTGCTTGTCTGCTGCTCTTGTGCGGCGCCGTCGGTAAATCGGCGCAGTTTCCGCTGCATGTGTGGTTGCCCGACGCGATGGAAGGTCCGTCGCCGGTCAGCGCGCTTATCCATGCCGCGACGATGGTGACGGCCGGCGTCTATCTCATCGCCCGCTGTGCGCCACTGTTCGAGTTGGCTCCCGATGCCCAGATCGTGGTGGCCTGTCTGGGCGGTTTCACGGCGATTTTCGCGGCCGTCATCGCTCTGACGCAGACCGATCTCAAGCGTTTGTTGGCTTACTCGACGCTCAGCCAACTTGGTTATATGTTCCTCGCCGTGGGTTGCGGCATCATCACCAAGGAACGCTCGCTGGTCGCCTTCGGCGTTATCGCGGCGGTGTTTCATCTGTTCACGCACGCCTTTTTCAAGGCGCTGCTCTTCCTCAGCGCCGGTAGCGTCATGCACGCGATGGGCAACGTCATCGACATGCGGCGCTTCAGCGGCCTGCGCCGCGTGTTGCCGATCACGCATTGGACCTTCCTATGCGGCGCTCTGTCCTTGGCCGGCTTCCCGCTGCTGTCGGGGTTCTGGAGCAAGGACGCGATCCTCGATGTCGCCTGGGAGGCCGGCCATGATGCCGACGCCTATCGGATGATTTATCTGCTTCTTTGGGTGGTCGGGATCATCACCGCCGGTCTGACGGCGTTCTACACGTTCCGCGCCTACTTCCTGACCTTCTGGGGTGAGGAACGCATTCCGCCGGAAGCGTTCGCGCACCATCACGGACACGCCGCGCATGGCCAAACGCCGCATTTGGAAGCGCCGCCGGTGATGACGGTACCGCTGATGATTCTGGCTGTCTGCGCGGTCGGTATCGGTTTCGTGGTGGGACCGATGACGCATTGGTTCGGGCATTTCCTGACGCGGACGCCGGGATTGCTGATCGTCGAACCGGAGTTGAATTGGTCGATGATGGGCCTCAGTTCGCTGATCGCTCTGGGCGGTATCGGCCTGGCCTGGCTGATGTATGTTCGCCAGCCGGACCTGGCCGGCCGGTTCGCCAACGCCGTGCCGGGACTGTATCAGCTGTCGCTGAACAAGTTTCATATCGACGAGTTGTACGATACGTTTATTCTCAAACCGCTGGCCGGCTTCACGGCGTTCATCCGAATCTTCGATCTGCATGTACTCGATGGTCTGGTGGATCTGATTGGCCATGTGCCGCGGATGATCGGCTTCCGCTTCCGTCCGGTGCAAAATGGTCTCGTGCAGTTCTACGCCTTGGCGATGGTGCTGGGCCTGACGGTGTTTTTGATTGCCCTGGTGACGCGGCTTTAACAAAAAATGCAGAATGCAGAATGCAGAATGCAGAATGAAAACACGTAGTTCTTTCGTGGCACTAACAGCATGTGGCGGCACGTTTTCAACGTGCCGAATGTTCCGACACGTTTTCAACGTGTCGCCACAGTCTGTAAGAGCCTCTTAATTCTGCATTCTGCATTCTGCATTGATTGGGATTATCATGCCGGAACTCTTGCTTTACCTGCTAGCCCTCCCGCTGGTGACGGCCATCGTAGTCGCCCTGCTCGGTCCCAGACGCGCGCACGCCGTGCGCTGGCTCAGTTTGGCGAGTACGCTCGCCAGTCTCCTGCTGGCCATCGTTCTGACCATTCAGTTCACCATTCCGCGCGTCCAGCAGGGTACGGAATTTCGGAACATGCCGACCTTCCAGCCCAAAATGGCGACGCGCGCGAATCTGCTGCCGCTGCACACGAACTCCGACGGCACCGTCAGCGCCATTCAATTTTATGTCGGCATCGATGGCCTGAATGTCTGGCTCATTCTGCTGACGGCGCTGTTGATGATGACGAGCGTGTTGGTGTCGTGGACGGCCATCACCGATCGCGTCCACGAATTTCACGCTTGGCTGTTCGTCTTGCAACTGGGCATGACCGGCGTATTCGCCTCGTTTGACATCATCCTGTTTTATGTGTTCTTCGAGTTGACGCTGGTGCCGTTGTTCTTCGTGATCGGCATTTGGGGCGGCCCTCAGCGCCAGTATGCCGCTCGCAAGTTTTTCATCTACACGCTGACCGGCAGCCTCATCACGCTGTTGGGCGTCCTCGGCATCGCCCTGATTGTGCCGCAGATCGAGACGAGCCAAAGTACGCCGCCGAAATTGACCTTCGCCATCCCGGAATTGGTCTCCGCGGTCGATACGCTCAATCATCAACTTCTCGACGACGTGAGGCAGCGCGAACAAGTCCCGGAAGCCGCCGCAGACACGGGCGAATTGAACCTGGCGCGCGAGCGGCTCGACTACTGGCGCAAGGTGCAATTGTGGGTTTTTCTCGCCATGATGTGCGGCTTCGCCGTCAAGGTGCCGATGGTGCCGCTGCACACCTGGCTGCCGCTGGCGCACGTCGAGGCCCCGACGGCCGGCAGCGTACTATTGGCCGGGGTGCTGCTGAAACTCGGCACCTATGGCTTCCTCCGGCTGTGCGTTCCGCTCGCCCCCGATGCCAGCCTTCGCTTCGGCGTGCCGGTCCTCGGTAGTCTGGCGGTCGTCGGCATCCTCTACGGCGCGTTCTGCGCGCTCGGTCAGGAGGACATGAAGAAGTTGGTCGCCTACACGAGCGTTAGCCATCTCGGTTACTGTATGCTCGGCCTATTCGCTCTCAACGAGGTCGGTCTGACGGGCAGCCTGTTGCAGATGATTAATCACGGACTATCCACAGGCGGATTGTTCCTCTTGGTGGGAATGCTCTACGAGCGCTATCACACGCGCCAGATGGCCGATTACGGCGGCATGGGCACGCGCTTGCATCTGCTGGGCGTCTTCATGGTGTTCATCACGCTATCGAGCATTGGCCTGCCGGGTTTGAACGGCTTTCTCGGTGAATTTCTGGTCTTGGCGGGCATGTACGATTTCGCCGGACCGCAGGTACGCGGGCCGTTGCTGGCCGCTCTGGGTGCCGGCGGCGTCCTGCTGGGTGCCTGGTATATGTTGACCTTGATACGGCGTGTGTTCTGCGGCCCGCTCAAGGAACCGGCCCATGAGGGACACCATCGCATCGGCGATCTCAATGGCCGCGAGTTGGCCGCCCTGGTGCCCATCGCGGTTCTGTGTCTGGCGCTGGGCGTTTATCCCAAACCGTTTTTCGACTCGGTGCGCCCGGAGATTCAGGTAGTGTCGCGCATCGCCGACGCGGCGCGCAAGCGATCGGCAGTTAGCGATCAGCAAAAGAACTTAACCACAGAGGCACAGAGGCACAGAGAAGACGAAACGAGAGTGAGCAGACAATAGGGAATTGTTTCCTTTGATTTGTTGTCTTTTTACTTCTCTGTGTCTCTGGGTCTCTGTGGTTAAGTCCTTTTCGCTTTCGGAGAAATAACGTGGATGCCAACTTCGTCTCGGCATTGACCAGCTTTTTTCCCTATCTCGCCCCGGAGATGATCCTCGGCATCGCCGCTTGCGTACTCTTTCTCGGCGGAACCTGCCGCGCGGATCGGCGTCTGTGGGGTGGCGTGGCTCTCGTGGCTCTCCTCGCGGCGGGCGTCGTTTTATGGCTACAGCCCTTGCCGCACTACCTCGACAAAGACAGTGCTGATGCCGTTCGCTACGCCAGCCCGTTGATGCTCGATCGCCTCGCTTTGTTCCTCCGCGCTGTGTCCATCGCGGGCGGCATCATTCTCGTGCTGTTCAGCTGGGATGCGATGCCGGCGAACCAGTCCGCCGATTATCACGCCTGTTTGCTGTTGATCGTGGTCGGCATGGGTCTGACCGGAGCGGCCAACGAATTGGTGACGCTGTTTCTCGCCCTGGAACTGACGAGTATTCCGACCTACGTTATCCTTTACCTGGGCCGTAGTACCCTGCCGGGCGGCGGATTGGATTCGGCCGGCCAGGAAGCGGCGATGAAGTATTTCATGCTCAGCATCTTCTCGTCGGCGCTGACGTTATTCGGTTTCAGCTATCTCTACGGTCTGTCCGGCACGACCAACTTGCCGGCGCTCGCGGATGCGTTTCGCGCTGGTCAACTCGCCGCCGTCGCGGAAAATCCGGCCGCTTCCTCGCTGATGGGCTTGGGGATGATCGCGCTGGTTATGGTTGTCGCCGGCTTGGGTTTTCGCATCACGGCGGTGCCATTCCATTTCTACGCGCCCGATGTGTACCAGGGTACGACGATGGCGGGGGCGGCGCTGTTGGCCTTCGTGCCCAAAATGGCGGGCTTCGCCGCGCTGGTGCGCGTCCTCGGTTTCGTGTTTCCGGTGCTATCGCACGACGTTTTCGAGGCCACGCTGTCGCCGCCGGTCCTGGGCGATCAACTGCCGGTGCTGTTGTGGATCATGGCCGCCGTGACGATGACGCTGGGCAACATCCTCGGTCTGTTGCAGGACAACCTGCGGCGGCTGCTGGCCTATTCGAGCGTCGCCCACGCCGGTTACATGCTCATCGGTCTGGCGGTGGCGCCGAAGTTGCGACCCGAGGCGATGGTGGACGGCGTCGATGCGGTGTTCTTTTACATGGTGTCCTACGGAGCAATGACCATTGGCGCGTTCGGTGTGCTTCAATACCTGAATACGCGCGGCCAGCGCGCCGAGACGATGGACGATGTCGCCGGCCTTGGACGCAGCCGGCCGGGCATGGCGCTATTGATGGTGTTGTTTCTGTTCAGTCTCATCGGCATTCCGCTGACGGCCGGCTTCATGGGCAAATTCCTGCTGTTCGCCGGAGCGCTGGATGTGCCGGCCAATCCCGACGCGGTCGCCTCGCTGGAGCAGCGGAATCTATTCCTCATCCTGGCGCTGATCGCGGCGATTAACGCGGCCATCGGCGCTTGGTATTATCTGCGCATCGCCGCCACGATGTATCTGCGCGAACCGCCGCCCTCGACGTTGGGTTTCGTGGACAAGGGGCCGCGCTCGTGGCCGGTGCTGGCGGCCGTCTGGCTGTGTGCCGTGCTGACGCTGGGCATTGGCATTTATCCCGCACCGCTGAAGAAGGCGGTGCAGTCTGCCGTGCCGCGCTTCACGGAGCCAGCGCCGCAAACCGCGGCGGTCCAACCTTGATTTGCGCCGCTGGCGACTGTGCAATCACGACAGCCGCTGACCACAGCTTATGCCTTGACCGAGATCTTCACCGCTTCGATGGCACAATGACCGGACTTGCGGAACGGACGCGGCAGGGGTTGAGGTTGCCCCTTGTCGTCGAGCGTTCGGCAACGGAGCGTGTGTTCCCCGGCAGGCAGGCCAGGGAGCAGGGACGCCCAGTGGACCTTGCACAGTCGAAGAGGCCACGCGAGTGGCCGCCCGCTCATTCTGTCGAAACCCGCCGTGCGCTCTGGGATCTTGCCCTCCGGCAAATCCCCGCCCCAGTGCCTCGGCGGCGGGAGGATCCGAGCCTCCGTCCACGCGGCCTTGGCAAAGTAGGGGTCATCGGCGGACCATGCCGCGCTGCTGGGGTGAATCCAGACCTGAACCTTTGACAGTCCAGCTATGCCCACCTGGGCATAGCCGGTGATCGGGATCGGCTCGCCACGCTTCACCTCGGCCGGCACCGATAACGTCGCCGCGAAGGTCTTCAAAGCGCTGTCGATGTCATTGTTGCCCTGGGCATACGTGTCGTTGGCGTGGTACAGGTTTGTCAGGACCAGGTGCGTGAGCCACTTGACCGACTTGAAGCCATAACCCTCGGGCACGACAACCCGCACCGGGCCACCGCGCCGGCTATCGAGCCACTGCCCGTTCAACCTGTAGCACAAGATGACGGGTGGCAGGTCGTAGGGATCTTCCAGTACCCGGTCGATAGCCAGCGAACTACGGAATATCTGTTTGGGGTCGTCGTTGTGGTAGCCGTGGTAAAACACGCGACGCAGGTTCTCGCGCGGGCGGGTGAGCCAGACCACCTCGCGGAGCGGGACGCCTTCCCAGATTCCCATGCCCAGGGGGCAGCCTATGTTGAGGCACGTCATCACCTTGGGGAAGCGGACGGCATACTTGTCGCCCAGCTGAAGCAGACCCTTGAAGTCCAGCGCGGTGCCCTCTTTCTTGGTGAACTGCTTACCCAGGGTAGCCGGGTGGTCCGGGTCCGAGACTACCTCCAGTTTCCAGGTCTCGCGCGTGAGACCGACTTCGCGCTTCTTGTGTTCGGGCAAAGTGTGAGGCAACGGCTTGCCGCGGGACACATCCCGGAAGTCTGCCGGTGGCGTGAAATAAGGTTCGAGCTTGGCCAAAGCTTTGGCCAACTCCGGCGCGGATGGCTCCGCGCTTCGGGCGGAGGACCAGCCGTTTACTACCGCCATGAGGGCTGCGCCTGCGCGGAGAAAAAATCGGCGTGTCAGTCTCAGGTGTTCGGCGAGGAATTGTTCTGGATCATTCATGGGGTAGATCCCTTCGGCGCGAAGATCGATTAAGAGAGTTACCGCAGAGCATTCTATATGCTATCGCGTGTTGGTGGCCGAGATCCTACCGACTGCGGGGCAGAAGAGCGGATACCGCTTGCGAACCGCCAAGATGGGAGCCTCTAGGAGATCCCACATCATGTCCTCTTCTCCGCCTGAGTCCGACGCCCTGGCAGTTCTTGCGCACTATCCAGCGCTCGCTCGCCCCGGCATCCTCACCCCGCTCGGTAATCGCGGCGGATTCAGCGGTGCCTCCCTCTGGCGCATCGATGCTCCAGGGGGAGAGTTTTGCTTGCGCGCCTGGCCCGCGCACGAAACCTGGCCGCGCCTCCGCTTTCGTCACGCACTGATGAGAGAGGCACGCCAGCGCGGTCTGCACTTCGTCCCCTCGGTACTCGTTACACGCGATCGCGCCACGGGTATTGAACACGGCGGCCGTTTATGGGAGTTGACCGAATGGCTGCCGGGATGCGCCGACTTTCACGAGCGGCCCTCCCCGGCGCGCCTCGAAGCGGCCACCATCGCCTTGGCTCAGTTACATATCGTCTGGCGCGGCGAAACGAGCGAGGCGTCCGTTTGTCCTGCGGTGCAGCGCCGTCTGAAGTTTTTCGACGAATGGCAGCACCTTCTGCATTCTGGTTGGCGTCCACTCGTCGCGGCCCACCGTGACGGCCTCTTATTTCCTCTGGTCGAACACGCTTGGCATCGCCTTCCCACCGCCCTCGAACAGGTGCCGCATCGCTTGCGGCGTTGGCTACGTTTTCGCTGTCGCTTGCAGCCGTGCTTGTGTGATGTTTGGCACGATCATCTGCTCTTCGTGGACGATCGGCTCAGGGGCGTGATTGACTATGGCGCGGCCAAGGTCGATCATGTCGCGGTGGACCTGGCCCGTATGCTCGGGAGCTTGGTCAGGAATGACGCGGCCGGCTGGCAAGCGGGATTGCAGGCGTATCGCCGTTTCGCTCCGCTTGACCCAGACGAAGAGGAACTGGCCCATGATTTGGATGAAACCGGCGTGATTCTGGGTGTGGCGAACTGGCTGCGCTGGCTCTATGAAGAAAAACGCCCCTTCGCGGACCATAAAGCGGTAGCCCATCGACTGGCGGAGTTGGTGACACGTCTCGAATCGCTTTGTTAATGTTTGCGGCGAAAAATAGTGAACACTTATCCATATTTCTTCCCGATGAGGTTGAGACAGTTAGTTTTTTTCTCTTCTCGTTACAATTTCGTTGCACGTTCGTCGAGGGCGTCCGTCTGTAAAGGATGAAGGCGAGAAACCGTCGCCCTTTCTGACAACTCACGAGCGTGATCGTATGAAGTCAGATACGAATGCCGGCGGCCCTTGGGAACGTGTGGCGGCCGAATTGCGAGCGTGTCGGGACGCCCAACAACGGGCGTGGGGCGACATCGACAACACCACACTTGGCCGCTATCTGGCCGACGAAGTCACCTCCGAGGAACGCCAGCACATCGAAGGCGCTCTTGATGAATTGCCCGAATTGCGCAAATTGACGGAATTGGTGCGCGACGTACTCGGCGAGTCCGAGGTCGCTGTCAGCGAACCGGCGACCGTCCCTTACGGTCCCGCCATCCTCCCCTTCTCTCCGCCTCAGCCACGACACGAAGCCGTCGCGCAGCCGACTCTCTCCAGCGAACAAGGGCAAGCGACGGGTGCGCCGCGAAGCTGGACGCCGCGCCCGATGGCCGGGCGCTACCGCCAGCGTGCGGGACTGATTGCGGCGGCGGGTTTACTGCTGGCCCTGGGCGTCGCTCTGCCGCGCTTGAGAGACAACGCATCCTCCCAAGCCGAATCGCTCGTCGCGCTGTCCCAGCCTGTGGCATCGCGCGGCGATTTGTCCTCCCTCGCTGTCATGGCCAATGGCAAGGACATGCCCTTCCAAATGATGGGCGATGGCGGGGAAGATCATCCCGCGGATCGGGAGCGCCCGCTGGCAGGGATCGCGGCTTCGGTGCAATTTCTGAAAGCGGAGGGTAAAACGGAGGAAGCGGAGACGCTGGCCCGTCACTACACCAATAATCTGACCCGGCGAGCGATGTTTTATCGACAGAAGGGCGACCTCGCCCGCGCGGAACCGGCGCTCAATCAGGCTCAGGAACTTTGCGCTCAGACTTTGGGACTTGAAGCACCCGAAACCGTTCGCGCACGCAAATCCCTCGCCCGTGTCTACGAAGTTGCCTTGAATACCGCGCCTGCCGACAATCTCGACCTGGCGGGAACATCTGCCAGGCTCGCCGATGCGATTGAACCTCCTCGTCTCATGACAAAGAGTCTCCCTGTGCCGGCACCAACTCAGGCTCCCGCTGTCCGCATCACGTCTTCGGCTTATGGCTCCGCATCATCGGCCTCGAACAAACGCGAACGGTCTAGCCCTCCGCAACGCGACAAGATGTCGATGCGCCACGCTTATGGAGCCTATCCGCCGAAGCAATCCGGCGAGGCTCGGCAAACGGCGATGCTCGCTCTGCGTGAGCGCATCACCTGTCAGAGCCAGAGCACGTTGAAAACCTCCGTCGTGCCGGTGCTGACCCAGGCTCTTCGCGATGCGACCGATCCCGTGGAACGCCAGCGTCTGACGCGAGCGCTCGGACAATTGGGATCGGCCGCTCGTACGTCCGTGCCGGATTTGCTCGCTTGTTACCACAAAGCGACCAGTGATCCCGAACGCTCGGCTATCCTTCACACGCTCGGCCGAATCGGGCCGGCCGCTCGACAGGCGTTACCCGTCCTCGTCGATTCCCTCCAGAGCGCGAACACGGAAGTCCGCGAGAGCGCCGCTGCGGCGCTCGTTCAACTTGGTCCCGCGGCGCGCTGCTGCGAGAAAGACCTTGCCAAGCAAGGGGCGGACGATTCATTCGTTCACGAAGTCATGCGCCGCATCAACGGCCCGGAAGGGCGCATCGGTATCGATGACGAGTGCGACTGTTTCAGTCTCAAGACCATCCATCACGAGAAAGGCGAGATTCGCCGCCTCGCCGTAACGTATAATCTTGAGGTTTTGGTGGAAACGGTCGCCAACCAGGGGCTAGAGAGGATCGACAAAACTGGTGATCGCAAGATTGCCTTGGGGCAATCCAGCGTTTATCTGCGCATCAACAAAGATGCCGGGGACGTGCAAGTACACGTTTCGGATGCTCTGCGAAAGCAAGGCTTGACCGATGCTCATCTACGGCAGGTGTTGGAACCGTATTTGAAAAACAAACAATACGATCGGGCTTTGCGTGCCGGCGTCCATTTCCTCGCTCAGTTCGAGAAGGAACACAGCAAGAAGTAACGCCGACGAGACAAAACCCTGCCAGCCCGCAGCGCCAGCAAGGGCAATCCCTTGCTGGCGCTGCGGGCTGGCAGGGTTTTGTCCTGAAACCCTTATGCGTGATGCGCTTTGCGATGGTGTTCGTCGATGCGGTCGGGGCTGATGTGCCAGCCGCAGTCGTCGCAACTGGGAATCTTTTCGTAACAGCCATCGCAGAACAGCGGGCCGCCGAGGAAGAATTGTTCGAGACGCACCCGCGTCTCATCGTCGAGAGCGCCCGGATCGAGCGGCAGATGCAATTCATCGCCGCATCCCTCGCAATTACGAGAATTGAGGCGTGTCAGCAGCGGAGCATAGTGATCGTGAACGCCGCGCGGCACCACGCCTTTGCCGTGACAGAGAGGACAGGCCAGACCTAGTTGCGCGGCGATGGCATTGCGGATAAAAGCGCTCTTGTTAGGTAGTTTATCCAGCAATTCGGCCAACTCAGTTTCGACCTTGAACGCCACCACCGCCGTCTTGGGCGGCTTGCGATCCGGCTTGGAAGGTTTGCTGGTCATGTACGAATCCTCTCGGTGCGAATGCTTGTGTTCTAGCATCTTAGGGCGGAACGAATCGCTCCGCAAGCGATTCGCTTGTGGTGAATGTCACTCGTTGCGTTATAATCGATAGTGTCGGCAGGGTTCCTATCTTCGATCCCTCGGCGAGATGAAGTCATGACCACTCACCCGCGAACAATCTCGTTGTTGATCGCGCGCACCGGCCTGGGCGTGCTGCTCCTAAGCTTCACGCTTGCCGGTATATGGACAGCGACCGATTTGTGGGGACAAGCTCCGGGCCAGAAGAAACAGCGTGTTGAGGAGGAGGAGGACACACCGAAAGCGCCGCCCAAAACGAAGCCATCCAAGAAGCCTCCGCGGCGCGAGGAAGAAGAGGACACACGCAAGACGCCGCCCAAGCGGAAGGTCATCCGCGTTGAGGAAGAGGACGCCTCCAAGGACAAGACCGCGCCGGTGTCGGGCGATCTGACGCAACTAGCCCAGGAAGCGCGTCATCCTGGCATTCAAGACCTCTTCCGCGATCTGTCCATTCCTCACGATCGTGTCGTGTTCAAAAAAACCGATCGCGTCACCATCAATCAAAGTCCCACCCAGCGCCAGGATGATGTGGAGCCTATCCCCACCTACCTGGGCAATGAGCCGGCCAAGCACGGCAAGGGCTTGAAGCTGCACCCGCTGAAAGGCAAACCGTATAGCCGCAGCCTGACGAGCATCCAGTACGTCCAGCCTTACGAGATGATCGCTCAAGAGAGGGTTCGCGACTTCTTGAAAGAGGGCTTTGATCGTCTTGAAGAGCGGAACCGCAAGTATCTATCGCCTTCCGACATGCTGACGGCCGCCGAGCAAGCGTTGTCGGCGGTGCTGCGCTGGCACGAATCGGCCCGGCAGACTGGACAGCGGGAAGGCGATGAATGGGCGTCGATCGAGTCTAGCCTTCGCAAGCAGTTGCTCGATGACATTCTGCTCAAGCAGCTGAAGTTGCTCGCGAAGGCCAGGGATTGGGACCGTGTGCTGGCGCTGACGCGCCGCCTGGCGTTGAGCTACACGAGCAACAACGACCGCGAACAGATCGTGCATCCCGTGGCCGACATGATCAAGGCCGCACTGGACGATCCAACCGGCAGCGAAGAGAAAAAGCAGGAAGCGCGCAAGCGCCTGCACGAATTGGAAACGGAGTTTCCCGAGAATAGAGTCTTTCGTCCGCTCAGCGAGGGGCTGCGCGACAAGGCCGCGCGCTTTCTAAAAGATGCGAAGGAACTGGGCAAAGATAAGGACAAGTTACCGCAGGTCCGTGCCCTGCTGCAACGGGCCGAGGAGACCTGGCCGCAGCTGCCGGGCCTGCGTGCGTACGAGATCGAATTAAGCGCGCAGCATCCGGTACTGCGCGTCGGTGTGCGCGGTCCGCTGCCGAAGTACCTGTCGCCGGCCTGGGCTTGCACGGACACGGAACGCCACGCCGTGGAGATGCTCTTCGAGAGCCTGGTCAAACTGATCCCGGATGAGTCGGGCATCTTTCGCTACCGTCCGGGATTGGCGGAATATCGGAAAGTGGTGCCGTTAGGCCGTCAATTCCAGCTGCCGCGCAACGCCGTCTGGTCCAACGGTCGTCCGCTCAACTCCGGCGACATCCGCTTTACGCTGGGACTGCTCAAGGAAGGCGTGGGTAGCGGCCGTTCCTGCGCCTGGGGCGAACTGCTCGACAAGGTCGAGGTGACGAGCGATCCGTTCCGGATGACGCTGCGTTTGAAGCAGGGCTATGTGGATCCGCTGGCGCTGATGACCTTCAAGATTCTGCCGCACGACCAGCCAACGCCGGTGGATAGCGAGAAGTTCGCCGAGAACCCCGTGTGCAGCGGGCCGTACATCGTGGACCGCTCGCGCCAATCCGATGAAGAGCAACGCGGGTGCCTATTCTTCATCGCCAACCCCGCCTACGGCGTCCGTCCCGGCAAGCACGATTTACCGCGGATACAGGAGATCCGTTTTTACACCTACAATGATCTGGCGGGCGAAATCCTTCGCGGCAAGATTGACTTGGCACTCGATTTGACAGCGGAGGAAGCGAATAAGCTGCGGCAGGCCGATCGCTCGCGGATCACGGTTCGCTTGCCCTCGGCGGCAACGCCCAATCGGCGGATTTATTTCCTCGCGATCAATCAGCGCAAGCTGCCGGACGCCCACTTGCGCAAGGCGCTGGCTCACGCCATCAACCGCGAGAAATTGCTGGACACGCATTTCCGCGGCCCGCTGAAGGGGCAGCACGTCCACAAGGCGCTCAACGGTCCCTTCCCAGCGGGTTCATGGGCCTGCAATCCGGCCCTAGGCAATCGCCAGAACAAGGATAGTTTGGATCTGTTTGACCGCGACAAGGCGCGGGGGTTGAGTAAGGAAAAGTCCGTTCAGCAAGTTGTCGCCCAGGGACCATTGCGGCTGAAATATCCCGAAGGCGATCCGGCCTTGGCGGAAGCGCTCAAGGAACTGTGTATACAGGTCAAGGAAACGACGGGCATCGTTCTGGAGTTGGTTCCGTGCGATCCGTGCCGGTTACGCGAGGATGTGGAGCAGACGCAGAGTTACGACCTGGCCTATTACCACTACGATTTCCCGGATGAGACGTACTGGTTGTGGCCGCTGCTGGGCCAGAGTGGGCGGGCCAATGCCGGCAACCGCAATTTCTTGAACTTCACGGACAAAGATATTCAGCCGCTATTGCGGCAGACGATGGGCTACCGCGACTTCGCCAAGGTGCGCGAGTACCTCCGGAGCATCCATCGGCCGTTGATGGATAAGATGCCGCTTATCCCCCTGTGGCAACTCGATCCGCTGCTGGCGTACAACCAGGACATCAAGCCGGTCATGCTGGACCCAATGTCCGTCTTCACTAACATCGAGGAATGGCGATTGCAGCGGAAGTAATCGTCGCGGCAAGGCATCTTGCCAAAATCGCCGCGATGGTTATGATTCAACAAGGTCTGGTGGGTGTAGCTCAGTTGGTTAGAGCGTCAGACTGTGGCTCTGAAAGTCGCGGGTTCGAGTCCCGTCACCCACCCTCTCCTCAACTACCATCAAGCCATCGCAACCATTCGCAAACCCCTGGAAATCCAGGGATTTTTTCGTATCTGCCTCCTTCGCTCCTCTCTTATCGTCTCCATCAACGTCTAGCAACCGCACGCAACGAGAATCAATCAGTTGTGCAACTGGTGAGCAACTGGCATCCACGGGCGCTGATGCGTTATCCGTGCCGGTCGCTTTCAAGACGCCGGCTACTTTCTCCGGCTCGTCCGTGGGCAGAAAGTTGGGCAACTTCTTGACCGCTCCATCCAGGTCGTACAACCGGCGATGGGAGTAACGCGCCGTCAGGTTCGGCGAACTATGGCCAGCCAATTCTTGCAACGTCCGCAGGTCGATGCCGGCGCGCCCTCCCAACGTCAGGTAGGTATGCCGCAGGGCGTGGAAGTCGGCGAACAGCGGGCCGTCTGCGCCCTCGACCGTATACGGGATACCGGCGGCTTCCAGGTCGCTCCGCAGCATCTCCGCCCCACGTCCTTCCTTCGCCCACGAACCGCCCCAGACGGGTGAACCGCTCGGTTTGCCATCAAGATAGTCGCGCAGCAGTTCCGCCACATCGGGCGGGATGGGTTGGACTTTTAGCACGCGGCTCTTGTTCCGCTTGGCGGCCAGCGTGACGGTCGGCGTCTGGCCATCGAGATCGAAGGACGCGGGCGTCAGGCTGGCCAGGGCCGAGGCGCGGAAGCCGGTGCCGCAGGCCGTGGCGTACAGGTGAAAGCGATCCCAGCCCGTCAGACCGCGATAGCTTCGCTCGCTCGCACTGGCCGCCGTCAACAGGGAGCGCAATTCCTCCGCTTCCAGTTCGCGGCGGTCGTGGCGGCGGTCGGTCTGGCTATTGCCGCTCTCCAGGTGCGTCAGCGGGTCGGCGCCTGTCCGATGGTCCCGGACCAGCCAACGGGTGAATGCCTTGATGTGCGTCAGGTATTGATTCGTCGTCTCGATGCTCGCGCCTCGGGAGAACCGCTCTTGCAGCGTCTTGATGGTGGCGCGGGGAAAGCGCCGGGCCTTGCCTTGCCCCACGGCGGCCAAGCGCTGACGGCGAACCGCCGCGCCGACGGAGGCGGTCTTGATGCCCAACAAGCCGGCCGCCTCGCGTGGCGTGAACCATTCCATGCCAGGGGGCAACGGCGCTAGCGGACGGTCGCGGCGCAGGTTCGCCAGCCAGTCCATGATGTGCGAGGCGGACAGGTCCGCGATGAAGACGAAACCGCAACCATCAAGCAATGCTTTCAGCCGAGAGGCGACAATCGAGACGTGGCGGGGGTCGTCGCCCTTGCTGTCCATCTCGCGGCGGAAGTCGTCGAGGTGTTCGCTCAGCGGGCGCTTGCGGTGCGTCTCGTAGGGGTCGCTGATGCCGGCCCTGGCCATCTCCGCTTTCTTCACCAGCTCGTTCAGCATCATCTGCGCCGCCGTTTTGTTGGCGCACAGGGGGACGGGTTTCGCCGCGCCGGGCACGCGGCCGTACCACTTGGCTGACTTCTCCTTGTGCTTCTTGGCGCCGGGCGTGCCCTTCTTGACTTGCTTGCCATTGGCGTCGAGGTAGCGGACGATGGACTTCTTGAAGACGTGTGCCATGACGATTTCCTTTCCTCCCTTGGGATCGGTCGCCAATAATACCCAGACGGCGAAGTGGAGCAAGCCCGGCAACCAAAGCGCGACGTAACAGGGACGTAACACCCCTGCCCCAACCCCGCGCCCGCAAGGTCAAGCCAGCGGCCCGGCAACCGCTGGAATGCGGCGCCGGGCCTGGTGTGGTGTCAGTTGAGCTGGTAGGCGTACACGTCCGATGCGGGCGCGTCCGGCGTGTCGTCTGGGTCGTCCGGGTCGTCATCGTCGCGGTCATCGTCCTCGTGGTCATCGTCGCCGTCGTCCTCCAAGCCGGCTTCGATCAGCGCCTGCTGTACTTCGTGCGTGAAGTTCGCCCGCAGCAAATCCTCGGCGCGGTCGATCGCCCAGCGCCACGCAATCAGATCGCCGTACAAGTCATCGCCGATGAGTGAATCCGGGCCGTACTGCGGCAGGACAGGCCAGATGTCGCTGTTGACTTGCTCCAGCCGGCCGATGGCGAGGTTGGCCCCGCGCAGCAGCACGGCCAGCTCGCGGATATATTGGGCGGCCTGGCGGGCGCGCTGTTGCTCTCCACGCGACAGGGGCGGCGTGTTACGATGTTCCATTGTTGGTTCTCCCTGGCCGGTGGGGTGGTGACACACCCTGCCGGCCCCTTTCCTTCGTGTGGCGTCGGACAGTCCGCCGCCTGTTGCCTTCTTCTCTGCTCCGTGGCGTGGGTGGTCAGGCGGCCTCGGCGGCCTCGGCGGCCGTCTCGACAGCTTCGTCGAGGTCGGCATTGCCGAGGTCATCAACGGGCGCTCGGCAACGAAGCGCGTTGCCGAACAGCTCCAGGGTGCATTCCATGCCGGTGACTTCCCGGCAAAACGCACAGCCGCAGCGCGGGTGCGTGGTCAGCACGTCTTTCGCTGCGTCGCGGGCGTCGTCCAGGGCGTTCAGCAATCGGCGATACAGGTCGTCGTCGTTCACGGGGTTCTCCTTCGATGGCGCCGGACAGTCCGCCGCCTGTTGCCTCTTCCGCTTCCGTGGCGTTCCCAATCGACGTTCCGCGTCGATTTGATCATTTGCGGCGCTTGCCATTTCCGTTGCCGGGCGGCGTCTCCTCCTGCGCGGCCGCCTGGTCGAAGACGTGGATCGAGCCGTCGGCACGGGCGACCGCCGCGATCGTCTCGCCGTTCTTCCACACGGCCAGTTCTTCGCCGTCGGCGGGGTCGTGTTGCTTCCGCAGTAGGTCGAGAACGACGGATAGATGGTCGTCGGCGGCAACGGTCTCGCCGTCATAATCGAGGGCAACGAACGTCGGGCAAGAGATGCCGTGGGCTGCTTCGGACATGGGGAAACCTCCTTCTCTGGCGTTGGGACGAAACTATTCTGCGCTGTGAGCGAATGCAACCACGAAATCAGCCTGTTTCCGCTGGCGATGTGTGGCGATACGAAACGATGCCATACGGTGCGTGGCGAGCGAAAAAAAGTCGGTGAAAAATCACCCAGGCGCGGGGCGGCGCCGCGTTCCCGCGCCCTCGCCTGGTTGCGGCTCGCGGTTGAGGGAGCGCAGATGCGCCCAGCTCACCACGTCCAGCCAGTACCAGCGCTGGGCCTTGGCGCGGCCAAACTGCACGGGCCGCGGGAAGTCGCCGGCGGCCAGCAGCTCGCGGAACAAGGTCAGGCCGATGCGCAGCCAGGCCGCCACCTCGCGGGCGGAAAGCCAGTCCTGTTCCGGAGCGTCGATCAGGCGTCGCACAGGCGTCCCTCCTGGGCTATCCACTGCCGCGCCTCGGCCTCGGCGTCTTCGGGTTCCGCGTGAACGCCGCTGTAATGGAGCGCCTCACCCTGGCTGCCATCCGACAGCACGGGCAGCACCTCGGCGCGGAAACCACCGGCGGCCGGCAAATAACGAATGTCGATCAGGAAGCGCATGGCCGTGGTCCTCCCGAGAGGGCGGGGCGAGCGCCCTCCCGTGTGCGGCTGGTCAAGGATCGTCGAAGTCGTTGCTTTGCGGAGCAGCGGGACGGACGGCCGGGATGGTGATGCCGGCGCTGGCCAGGGCGGCGCGAACCGCCTTGATGTGCTTGCACTCCCGCGCCCGGAACTGGCAGTCGCCGCAATCGCAGGTCCAGCCATAGCTCTGGCTGGCGTCGATGGCGTACACCTCGTCGTCGTCCTTGGCCAGCCCGAAGCCGACGATGCGTTCACCGTCCAGGTGGGCGCCGATGTCGTACTCGGTGGTCAGGCCGCTGGCGTTGGTGATGGCCAGCCGGCCCAGCGTCTTGCCCACGATCAAGGGCCGCAACCAGCGGACCTTGCCCGCCACGGGCTTGACTTGTTCGCCTCGTCGCGTCATGGTGGTCATGCTCCTATCCTCCACGGGTTTGAGCCAGGGCCGGCGGGTGGTTGCAACACCCGCCGGCCCACTTTCGTTTCGATCACTCTTCCATCGCTGGGGCGGCGTCGATCCAGGTCAGCACGGCTTGCCACTGGCCGATGAACTCGCGCACGTCCTCGGCCGTGTACTCTTCGCCGCACTCACAGACGAACTCGCTGGCGTCGGCCAGGTTGACGCGCACGGCGTTGCTGGCGTCGCCGCACTTGATGCACGTCAGCGCCGGGAAGCCGCGGCGGACGGGCTTGCTCGCGGCTTTCAGGGGCAGGGGGAGGGTGGCGGTCATCGTTGGGACTCCATCGCGGGGTGAAGGATGCTTTCACTTGGACAAGGGTATTGTATTCGATTGGGTACAGTATCGTCAACCCCATTTGGGTACAAAAACATGCGCAATCTGATGCGCAGTCGTCAGAGAGATGTTGCTCCGTCAGTACCCAATCGGGTATACTCGCTGGCATGAGTACAACGCAATCCTTTGCGGCCCGTCTGCGTGAGTTGAGGGCGGCCGCTGGAATCACTCAGCACGAACTGGCGGACCGCTCCGGCCTCCATCGCCAAGCCATTGCCAAGTTGGAATTGGCTGAGCGTGAGCCGTCATGGGCATCAGTTCTTGCGCTCGCAAAGGCTCTGGGCGTGTCGATCGCTGCCTTTGAACCATCCGTGGAGGCGTTCACCATCGCGCCCACGGAGGAAGCATCCCCACGGGCGCGGGGGCGGCCACGCAAGGAAGAGGAGGCGGCGCCGGGGAAGGGGTCAGGGAAGAAACCACGGAAGCGGAAGGGCGGGTGACGATGGCCGTGGCAACCAGCAAGCGGAGACGATCGCTCAAGCGTAGGATGGCACGCTGGGAGGTTGCCGTTGCGGAAGACCTTCGCGTCATCACCAGGCCGTCTCGGACCTTCCAGGGGCAATGCTACCGACGTGCCCTGAGTTTTGTCCTTGCTCTCGATCCCCCTCACAATGCGGCGGCCGTTCTGGTTCACGGCTGGTTGGACGATGGGTTGTTGCCCCATGCGTGGGTTGAGTTATGGGGCGGCATGGTCTTCGATGGTGTGATGCAGCGCTTCTACGGACGTGAGGCGTACTACTCTGTCCTTCAGGCACGCAAGGACCATAGCTACACCTGCCAGGAAGTGGCTCGGCTCTCGCTAGCAACCGTGAATTATGGTCCGTGGACGGATGCGGAACGGGGGCTTGTTCACGTGGGGAATCCTCCACCTGAACCTTGCGGCCTGGTGTGCCGATAATTCTCCGGTCTGCACCTTGGCCAGCAGCTCCGGCTTGTCGCGCTGCAAGCGGCGGGCGGCGTAACCGAGCGAGTTGCCGTACTCCGGTGGAGGCAACTTGGGAGCGGGTGGAGAACAATCCATTACATTGTGAGGCTTTGTTTTCTTGCCCTTCTCCTGGGGCATGGGGCGATCATCGCTGGCCTCTTGGGGGGCTGATTCGGTGCTGCGGGTGCTGGATGGGCTGGTTGGGGCGTGGGGCGAAACAATTCGTTACATTGTCACGATTTGATTGCCTCATCCGTGGTATCCCGAGGCTGGGCGGCTGCGGCGTGTCCTGCGGCGACTCCGGTTGCTCGGGCTGCGCGGGTGTCTCGGGGGGAGGGGCAGGGGCTTGTTCAGGTGCGTCACATGTCGCAGGTGAACATTGCTGGTCACGGCGAACCGTAATCTCACTCACCCCCAGCTTCTTCGCCTTCATGCGCGTACTCTGTCCCTCCATGCGCTGGCCCTCCTCCTGGCGTCGGGCGCGTTCCTTCTGCCAGGCGATCCGTTGGGGGCGGGTGCGGTGCCGCTGACGCCGAAGTCCTTGCCGACTTGATCGCGGGTGTCACCGGGGCTAGAGATCGGTTCCGGTAAATTTACCGGAACCGATCTGCCTTTCGCGCTCTTGCGATCTCCGCCAGCAGCCGCTTGTCGTGCCTTCGCCTCGGCCTTGTACTTCTCGTTCAACTTCGCGGCCCTGGCTGCACGTCTGGCTCGTGGCGGCGTGTCCTGCGGCGACTCCGGTTGCTCCTGCTGCGCGGGTGTCAGGGGCGGATGGGCGGGGGCTTGTTCAGGTGTCAAGTTATTGACACCTGAACAATGCTGCGGCCGCTTGCCGCTTCGCCGGGTCGGGCAATATGGGACAACATTTGTCCCATATCGGGATCCGTTCCCGATATGGGACTCCGCGAGGTGCTTACTGCTCTCTCCTCTCAGTCAGCGCAGGCGGACGAAGAGGACGCTGCGGCCGCTTGCCGCTTCGCCGGGTCGGGTAATTGGGACAACATTTGTCTTATATCGGAAACCGGTTTCGCATACCGGACTCCGCGAGGTGCTTAATACTCTCTCCTGCTGTCGCCTCTTCGCCTCTTCGCGCTCCAGCTCCTCCAGGTCGCAGCCCAGCGTTGCGCTGCTCGCGCAACGGCGACGTAACGGGGTAACGCGCTACGTAGCGCGTTACGGCGTTACGCGGGTCGTGGCAACGGTTCCCGCTTGCGGCTCATTTTGCTTTCACGGACAAGTGGACTGGAAAAAGTACCTTCTTGGGGTTATCTCGTCTCAAGTCCCCGTTGGCCGGCATCCGAGAAAACAAGGTACATAGCCCCAGGTTGGGCAACGTGCTGACCACCGACGCGGCTATCGGGGGTGCTGGGCCTTGCAGACGCCGGCCGAAATAGTCTGCGAAGTCTCCCGTATACGCGGCTCTCAGGGCTGGCGATGGGGGGCGACCATCAGCAAGGGGCGGCCGGGCTGGAAGCGGCTCGGTGGCCTGGCCACGGGAGGGACAAGCGCGTCCTTCTCCCGGTCGTTCAGGGATGCGGAAGGCTGGTGTCCCGCAGAGACCGGCGCGGCGTAGGGGCGGCGAGTAATTGCCGAGCGCGAACCGCGGACCAACAACGCAGCGCGAACAAGCATACGGGCGGCTCCGAACGGCGGGAACGTGTGCATACCCCATCTGCTCTTGGAAGCGGATGGGGTACTGCGCGCCGGACTCACCATCCGCCAAGAACAGGGGTGAAGAGAGGAGCGTATCATGTCGAAGCAAGCGAAACGTCAGCGTCAGCATGAACAGCGGCAAGCGAATCGAGACGCGGCCATGCTCCACGTCGAGGATGTGACACGCGCGGCTCTGGAGCGCGGCTTGCGGTTGCGTATCAGTTTCATCACGGGGCCGCAGTCGCAATCTCCGCACTGGCAGTTCCGCGATGGCCAGACGGAGGAACGCTTGCTCGATTGGTGGCCGGCAACACAGCGCTGGTGGTCGGCGCGCACCGGCGAGCGCGGCCGGGCAGCCGATCCGTGGGCCGTGCTGGAGGTGGCGCGCAAGCTGGCGGGATGCGTGGGCGTGGGGTGAGGGGGGGGCTGATTGCCCTTGCCGGCCGTGTTCACGGTCGCCACAATCGGACCACCGGGACGCCTGCCCGATCAGCAGGTTGGCTCGTCCTGACTGACCGTGGTCCTTACTCCCGCGGCAGCCAGGCGGGCGCCGCCCGGCAGGAGTAAGGACACATGAGCAGACAAATCGAATTTCGCGCCAGCGTTCCGGACAAGTACCTACTGCAAGAAGTTCAGCGCATCGCTGAACATCCAGCGGGTGACTCGCCGGAGGTCAAGAAGCAAATTGCAACGCTGGCCAAAGCCATTGTCGATTTGGCCGAGAGTTGCCGTCGTAGCAACGAAGCGGTGGCAAAGGTCTTGGCAGAGGCACTCGGGAGGTAAGGCTCATTTTCGCTTGCGAAGCGCCTCCCTTTTGACTTTCTTGCGGATCACGGCCGCAAGCTCTCCAAGTCCCTTCTGGATTTTCTCGATGGCCGCCAGCGCGCCGTCGAAGTCGAAGGGCGGCGCGATCTTCACCTTGAACACTTTTGTTTGCATGGTGTACCTCCCCTTGAAAAACACGGCCGGCATGCCCCCCCCTGGAGAACGCCGGCCGGCACGAATTGTCCACCAGACTGGTCCGGTATGGCAATGATTGCCACGCCAGCCCCATCGCTCACGCACGCATGCCACTGTTCTTCCATTGCTCATCCGCCGCGGCCTTGCCGCGTTCGGCGCTGACGCGCGGGCTGCGCGGGCGGCGGGACTGGCTCAGCTTGCGGCGCGATTTCCTACGGCGATGGCCCATCATGGCCACGGGCTGCTCCTCGCGGGCCGCGCTGTAATCGATGCCCGAATCGTCGTCGTCATCCGTGGCGTCGGCCGTGCCGCTGTCGCCCAGATCGTGGCCGGGGTGCCCATGCAGGGCCATGCAGAGATCGCGGAGGAAGGTGTCCGTGTCCACATGCTCGATCGGCAGGTGCAAGCCAAACTTGCTGTCGAGCAGACCGCACACTTCCTCCAGCAGCTGCTCGTCGGAGCGCGGGCCGGATTCGTCGCTGGTGTCGGCGGTCAGGTCATCGTCTTCAAAGTCGTCGGCCATGTGTCTCACCTCTGGGTTGTTCATTCTCTGGGTCAGCGAAAGCCGCACGGCCCGCGCGCGGCTGAAACTCAAGTTGGCTGGGGTGCCAAACGGCTTTTGCTTGTAGAACACCGGCCGCGCGGTCAGGGCGACGTGGGTGATGATGTCGTGCCACGCTTGCCCGTCGCCGTCCTCCCACTCGTCGTCGATCTCCGGGCTGACGAAGCGCACGCTCTGCTGGATCTTCTTGGCGTCGTCCTTGTTGGGGATGTCGAGCACGCTCCACAAGTGGTTCTTCTTGTCGAGGAACATGTCCTCCACCCAGCCGGCGTTGTGCTTGGCCTCGTTGGCCAGGCGCTCCGCATAGCTCTGCGGCTTGGCGTCTTCTTGATGCTCCCACGGGATCGGTACCGGCAAGCCCTTCTGCTTCATCTTCTTGAACTGGCTGAGCCACCAGCGAATCCGCCGCGGCGTGGCCCGCACCACACCCTCGCTGGTGTGGTAATCGTCGGGGGCGATGATCTCCTTGGTTAAGAGCGGCATGGCGTGGGCCTCGCAAGGGAGGGCCGGCGACGGCATCCAATCCGCCGCCAGCCTGCATCATGGTATTAAGAGTCTACCACCTGGCGCCGGGCCGGGGGAAACTCGACACGTTACAGCTGATGGCCGCCGTTGCCGTGATGCAACGTGCCTCGCACATCGGGCATGCCGTTGACGGCGCAGGGGCGGCTCGTGATGGAGGGCTGGCTACGTTCGGCCAGCCAGATGGCAATGGCGATCGCCAACACCAAGTCGTCATGCTGGCCTTCGCGCCAGACACCGAACTGTTCGTTCGCCGCCGGGGTGATGCGCGATTGGAAGTCGGCCAGCTCTTTTTGCAGGTGGGGCGCGAAGGGCAGGCGCTTATCCCACAGGATGCGCTTGCCCTGGAGCACCAGCTTGATCGCGGCCACCAGATCCTTTTTCGGAACGTGCCAGCCCGTCCCGTCGTTGCTGGCCTGCTGGCCGCCGGTGATCGTGACCGGCAGCAGGCGACAGGGTGGTCGGGCCGCGATGAACATATCCACCACGGGCCGACCAACGCCCGTCGCGTCCAGGCCGAGTACGCAACCGCGCAGCGGTATGACGTTGCTGCCGGCGCGGGCCGGCCGATTGAGGAGCGTGACGACGCGCGTGATCAGGTCCGTGTAGGGCGTGTCCAGCTCGAAGCGCTGCAAGTGGTGCAGGTAGTACGTCGGCTTCGCTTGCGGCACGGGGCG
>DATNCY010000049.1:0-11982 GCA_035553375.1 Gemmataceae bacterium | reverse complement strand
TCAGCGATCGCTCATAGAACGCCTGGCCGACGCGCTCCGGCCCCGCCTCCAGCACCTGATCGAGCAGCCGCGTGTTCAGTGCGCCCGGCGCGATGGCGTTGACATCAATATTGTTGTCGCGCACTTCCTCGGCCAGCGTCTCGGTGAAGCGCACGATCGCCGCCTTGGAGGCGGCATAGGAACTGAGGCGGGGCAGCGGTGCCGTCGCGCCGCCGCCGGAGAGATTGATAATCTTGCCATAATTTTGCCCGCGCAAGTGCGGCAAAACCGCGCGGCACATTAGCACCGTACCGAACAGATTGATTTGCAGCGCTTGTACCCACTCGTCCCAATCGTTGTCCTCAATCCGGCCCATCGGCCCATAGACACCGGCATTATTCACCAGGATCGTCAGATTCGGCAGCGTCTCCAGCGCGTGAGTGACAACGGCTTGACAGTCTTCCGCACGGGAGACATCGCCCGCATGACTGGCGACAATCTGCCCCGGTCGCGCGTGCGCGGTTAACTCGGCCTCAACCTGACGCAAGCGTTCCGCGCCGCGAGCCACCAGCAACACGCTGGCTCCCACGTTCACGAAATGGCTGGCGATGGCTTGGCCTAGTCCCTGATTCGCTCCGGTGATGATGGCCGAACGATCGCTGAGGTCCATGTCGTCTCCTTCACGAAGAACGCTTACCAGCCCGCAGCGCCAGCAAGGGAACCCTTGCTGGCGCTGCGGGCTGGTAAGCGTGTCACGCGGCGCGTTTCCCCGTGGCGAAATAATGGATGCGCGGATCGTCGCCCAGCACATCCGCCAGAAAATGATTTGGATCAATAACGCACGATTGACGCATACGCGCGTTGACATCCATCGGCCGCAAATTGCGGTAACTCGGCCATTCCGTGGCGATGACGGCGAGGTGCGCCCCGTTGAGAGCCTCAAGGGGGCCAGTTGTCAGTTCCAGCACACGGTTCAAATCCGGCGGCAGCGAATACACGGCCGGATCGTGACCACGGACGCCCACGCCCCGATCGTGCAAGAAGCGGCAAAGCTCGACGGACGACGAACGCCGCAGCGTGCTTGTGCCGGGCTTGTAGGTTAGACCGAGTACCGCGACCACCGGCTGTTCGATGCCCCTCAGCACTTGGTCGATATGTTGGCGCATCCAGTTCTTGTGTAGCTCGTTGCTGGTCAGCACGCCTTGCAGCATTGGCGTTTGCACTTGCACCTCCTGGCCGCGCCGTACCAGGAAACGCAGATCGCGGGCCAACGTACCGCCCGCGAACGCCCCTCCCGGCGACAGGTATGCGCGCGGACCGATTCGGCCTTCGCTCTTCAGCCCGCACTCGACTTCCTTGGCGTCCGCCCCAACTTCCTCGCACAGCCGGGCCAGTTCGTTGATGAACGTCACCGACGTGGCCAGGAAGGCGTTCAGGGCGTGCTTGGTCATTTCGGCGGATTCGAGCGACATCCACTCCAACCGCGAGCCGAACGGCGCGAATAATTCGCTGAGTCGCTGTTTTTCGCTGTCTTCCTGAATGCCAAGAACAATACGTTCCGGATGGCAAAAGGCGTCTATGGCTTTGCCGAGTCGCAAATTTTCTGGCGAATAAGCGAAACGCAGTCCCTTGCCCGACCAATCGCACTGCAAGGATCTTGTGAATCCGACGGGCACCTGCGAAGAGATAAGCACCAGCGTCCCCGACTTCAGGACCGGCGCGATTTCCTCCAATCGAGCGCGGACGAAATCAACATCCGCCTCGTCCTGCTCGTTGACGGGTGTATCGAACGTCACCCAGAGAATATCGGCCTGCTCCAGCGCGACGGCCGGTTCGGTGTGGAAGGAGACATGCTTTGCGGCCAACTCCGCGGCGAGCAGTTCGGGCAAACCGGGTTCCTGCAAGGGTGGTTGACCGCGATGCAACTCCGCGATGACGTGGGCGTCGGGATCGAGGCCGGCGACCCGATGGCCGGCCCGCGCCAGACAAGCCGCCGTGACGCAGCCGAGATGCCATAGGCCATAGACGACAACGCGCATTCCGTTGCTCCCTTGTCGGCCGTTTTAGGCCACGTCGCGCCGCTGATCGAGTATCCACGGATTGCTCTGCAAGTAGTGCAGGGTCCGCAGCACCGACTCGCGGATGGTCAACCTCGGCTTCCAACCCAGAGAGCGGATTTTCACGGTGTCCAGGAAGATAAACGGGCTGTCTCCAATCCAGCCGCGCTCGCCTCCGCTATAACACCGCTGCGGTTTCAGGTCCAGATGAGAACAAATCCAGCCAAGCGAGTCGTTCACCTGGCAATACTCTTCCGTACCCAGATTGAAGATATTCACCGGCTCCTTCGCCTTGTCGATAACCAACAGCATGGCGTCGAGGCAATCTTGAACGTACAGATACGACTTGCGCTGCCGGCCGTTGCCGAGTACCTCAATTTGGTGGGGGTTATCGCGCAGTTTGCGATAAAAATCGAACACATGTCCATGCGTATAGCGCTCGCCGAGGATGGACACGAAGCGAAAAATGTAACCTTGGAAGCCGAATCCCGCAACGTAGGCGGCAATCAGCCCTTCGCCGGCCAGTTTCGAGGCACCGTACAAACTGGTCTGGACGGGAAATGGGGCGTCTTCGGGAGTTGGGAAAACTTGTGGTTCTCCGTAGATCGAGCCGGTGGAGGAAAACGCCAGGCGACGAATGCCGTTGGTGCGCATCGCTTCCAGAACGTGGAAAGTGGCGAGGGCGTTCTGTTCCAAATCCTTGCCGGGATGCTCCGTGCCGAAGCGGACATCGGCGTTGGCCGCGAGGTGAAACACGAAATCGTGTCCCACCATCGCGCGCTTCAAATCGGGCAGCGCCAGCAAATCACCTTCAATCAGCGTGAACCGCGCCGACTGCGCGGCTGCTTCGAGAAAGGCACGCTGCCCCGTCGAAAAGTTATCGTAAACCGTCACCGAATGCCCATCGGCCAGCAGGCGATCGGTGAGATTACTGCCAATAAAACCGGCACCGCCGGTGATAAACATCTTCATGCACGAGACTCCATCTCAGGAATCAAGAATCAGTCGCAGGAGTCAGGGGTCAGGAATCAGGAGTCAGGAATCAGGAATCAGGGGTCAGCGAACTGTTTTCTGTCTCTGATTCCTGACTCCTGACCCCTGATTCCTGCGACTGATTCCTGATTCCTGACCCCTGACTCCTGTTTCGGCGATTAAATCGACATAGTCCACCGTGATCGGCGTCTTGCCTGCGCTGACGATGCCGAACTGCACGCCATCCATGTCTTCGCGGATATCAAAAGTCAGTATTTGATTTTCCCAGCGGCCGGGTGCCGAAAAGTCGGTGCCGCGCAGCGAGCGTTCGGCCAACGGCATCGGCGGCGACAGGCAGCCGACGCGGAGAGAAGCGACCTCATTCGGAATGGTGTTGTCATCCACCTTGAGCGTGCATTCGAGGCGATAACGCCCGGGAGGTAGAAACAACCGCGCGGTATAGCTGAAACAACAGGGGAAGTCCACGGCCGCGCGACGAACGCGCCCGCCGCTCGCCGCAGGGTCGGCGTCATCGCTGAAGGGTGTGCCGGGGTTGAGCGGAAATTGCTTCTCCGCTTCCAGCCGCATACGGGCTAAGTGGGGAAACGGCCGCTCCTCTTCAAGTCCGGGGAGGCTCTCCGCGAAGACGAGAAGATGGGCCAGGCGGATAGGTTCCGTTCCCGGTCGCGGTCGCACCTGAATGCGATCCCATGCTCGATCGCGCAGCGCGGCGGACAACGGCAGCAACCGCGATTGAATGCCGGGTTTGCCGTAGGCGAATCCCGTCCACGGCACGCCGGGAACCGGCACGCTGGCGAGCCGTTCGTCGCCGCGATAAAAATCCAGGTCCAGCCGGTCGTCGAAATTCGCGCCGAGGTCGAGAAGTTGGCCCGTGATCGGCCGGGCAAAACGAACTTCGCAGGGGTGATCCGCTTCGACGGCGATGGTGCCGGGAGCATCGGCGACGGACAGGTTCGCCTTGGGCTGAGCCAGGCAAGCCGGCTCGATGGGGCCAATAAACGAGCGTTGCCGGCACAGGTGAGCGGCAAGACGGCTGCGCAGAAAACGATCGAAGGGCGGCACACGCAACGAATCGTAAAGCCAGATCTCATCCGCGCCGACCGCGATCTTTTTGATCGGCTCCCCGAAATGCAGGGCGAGGACGGCCGGTGTGACGCCGACAAATGGATCGTCGCGCTGCACGAGGAGAAACCGGTACGGCGGCATGCGAAGATCATCGCCGTCCGGCAGAAAGTGAGCGGGATTGCAACCATGAAACCAGGGATCGCCCTGCGGCGAAAGGGCATTGATTACGACGTGTTCTCGACAAAACCAGCCGGTGGAGCGAGCCAGCCAGTAACCGCCCAGACCGCGCAGCGGGCCATGCTCGCGCGCCAGCCGGTCGAGCGCCTGCGCCAGCGGCGGGTACGGTTGTTCAAATGTCGTTCTGTCGATGTTCGGCAATAGCGCGGTGGCGCGCTGTCCGGCGAACAGGATGACGCCCATCGGCACCACCACACCGGCCGCGCGTGCGATCCGGCCTGGCAGCCAGCACATCAGCAGAGGCAGGAGCAGCGCGGGGAGAAACCAGCAGGACAGCGTGTAGCGGCCGATGGCCGCTTGATGCGACATGCCCAGGACGAACAGCGCGCCCAGAATACAAGCCGGCGAGAACGCGAACGTCAACGATGCCAGCAGAACCGCCGAACGATCTCGGCCAAGGTCGTCCGGCGTCTCGGTGGCGCGCCGCAGTTTTGCCCCAATGATGAGCGCGACCGCCAGCAGGTGCAGTGGAATCAGCGCGCACAAGAGGCGGTCCTTCGCGATGCTCTCGAACAAGCGGCGCAGCATGCGAAACAGATCGGGGAAATGTAGCCGTGCAGACGTCGTTTCAACTTCCAGCAGGTGAAATCCGAGCCGTTGAAAGGCTCTCTGAATCGCCAACGAGAGCAGAAACGCCATTCCCAGAAGGGCGAGTTGCACAGCCGCTTGCCGGACGCCGATCACTTTTCGCGCGGCCAATATGACCAACGCCAGCGTCAGAGGAGCGAGAAATTGAGCCACCAGCAATTTATCGGAGAATGCCCCCAATCCGCCGATCAGCAGGAAGGCCATCGCGGTAATCCACGATTGGCCGCGACGTTGAGAATAAACTGTCAGCGTCAGCAGAAAGAGTCCAACGAGGATGGTGCCGACGTGGCTGCCGGGATGGACGAGCAAGCAATTGCGTCCGCCGCAGTTATCTCCGAGGTTCGCGACGGCGAGCAGGATGACGCCACAACCGGCCGCGGTCAGAGTCATCGGCCAACGCAGTCCACTCAAGCGTCCTAGCCAAACGAGGATGGCCGCTATGCTCAGATGTAACGCCAGGCAATAGGCCAGGAATGCGGCGGGCAGATTGGGCGTCAACCACTGGCAGGGCAACAAGAGAAGCAAATCCGGGAACACATAGGGAGCGCCCGGCAGATGCCAGTCGGTCACGTCGCGGCCGTGCAGCAGATCATCACATTGGGCAGGGCTTAACAGATTATCGGAATTGAAAGCTCGCGGACTGATGAGGTAACTGTTGGCGAGCAGGAACAGACTGATCGGCAGCAGAACAGCGACGAATCCCGGCAACAAAAATGTCCGCAACACCTCGCCCCGTTGCTCCGCCTTGTCCTGCATGGCGTCTCCGACCCCTTGTTGACGAACGGCCGGCCGTTCGCCTGACGATTGCTTGCTTTTGCCCTAGGCAGCCGAACGATCGGCGCAGGCGGCCGGTTCGTTGGAATGCACGCTCGAACGATCGGCGGACCGCATCCAGGAGGGGCTGAATTTGCCGAAGCGAACACGCAGAATATCCAGCATATTCCGCCAATTTCCCGCCACGAGTTCCAGACGGCTATCACCGTCGTCGCGCCAACGTACACCGATTTCCTTGATGTGATAGCCGCGCTGTTCCGCCAAGTGCAGAATCTCCACGTCGAACATGTACCCGTCAACGCGCTGGCGTCCGAAGAGGTCACGGGCCACGGCCGCACGGAAGAACTTGAAGCCACATTGCGTATCACGAATGTGCCACATGCCTAGCAAGGAGTGCATGGCCAGTGCGAAGGCACGCGAGCCGAGTTGCCGGTACAACGGCTGTGGCGTCTCGATGCGCGAATCGGCCACGGCACGCGAACCGATGATGATGTCGTAACCCTCGCCAAACCAGGGCAGCACCTTATCCAATTCCTCAATGGGCGTCTTGAAGTCGGCGTCGGCAAAGCCGATGATTTGCCCCGTCGCCCGCGCCACGCCCAGACGGATGCCGCGCCCTTTGCCGCCGCGCTCGGCGCTGCCGAAGACGCTCAGACGCGGATCAAGGCACGCCAGCTCGGCGACCGCTTCGCGCGTACCATCGTTGCCGTCCGCCGCCACGATGATTTCGTAGGAGAGACGCCGTTGATCCAGATAGGTTTGCGTTTGCTCGATGGCGTGACGAATGCGTCCCACCTCGTTATAAGCGGGGAGAATCAAACTGAGACAGGGAGTGTCGGCCATGTCCTCCGCTCCTGAAATCCGCTGAGAAAGATCGGGCGCGGCCACATAAACGCTACGCGAATGGTGCCTCATTCCGGCCACGCTTGTATCCCAGGCGATATTCTCGGTCAAGTCCACTCCCCTGTCTGGAGGTAGGTGCCGCGAGCCGAGCGGCACTCGCAGTCCGGCTCGGCTCGCCGGACCTACGGCATTCGGTTATTTTTCTGCCGCGATGCGTGTGACCTCGACGTAATCCAGCGTCACCGCCGTCTTGCCGAGAGTCATCACACGGTACTCAACCAGATCGAGTTCATCCTCGGCGTCGAAGGTGATGCTGAAGACGGCGTATTGATCGGCAGAGGCGAAATCGCCGCCGCTCAGCATGCGACTTTGGAGCAATTGCTGTCCGCCACAAGCGGAACTATCGATCATGGCGACCGCGTCGGAGGAAGTGTTGTCTTCCACTTTGAGAGCGAAATCGATGCGATAGCGACCCGGCGAGAGCGGAGTGTAGGGACCATAGGCCATGCATCCCTGGAAGGACGCCGCCGCCTGTCGCGCCTGGCCCGCACTGGCCGACGCATCGGCGAGGTTGGTCACCTCGGCGGAGTCGAGACGGGCCATTTTTTCGCCTTCATAACGGCGATAGGGATCGGTCGGAATAGCTCGCTCGGATCGCAACGGCAGCCATTCATCGAAGACGAGAAAGTGACCGATGGTGAATTGTTGCGGCCGGCCAAGCGGAGTGATACGCACCTCATTGAAGCCTAGCTTGCGGCAAGCGAGCGGCACTTGCACGAGTCGAGATTGCAAGCCCGGTTTGCAGTAGGCAATCTCCGACCCCGTCCATTCGACGGCGGGAACGTGCGTCTGGCCCAATTCTTTGCCGCCACGGAGAAAGAGCAGACTATATTCATCGGCAAAATCCGCGCTGATGTCGATCATCGCGCCAGTGGTCGGTCGGTCAAAGCGGACGGTGAATGAGTTGCCGCGTGCAAGGTGAATGGTGCCGCGCGCATCGCACGCTGTAAGATTTCGCTTCGGCTTGCGCAGCGAGCTTGGCTCGGTTGGGGCAAGGAAGGGCTTATCCCGAACCAAGCGTTGCGCCAGTTGCGCCCGCAGAAACAATTCGAGTTGGCGATTAGCCAGGCGATCGTAACGCCATATCTCGTGGTGTTCCGTGGGGATGATCTCGACCGGTTTGCCGAAGCGCGCCAGGATGTGTTCGGGATCGGGGCCGGCCTCGCCGTTGGTGGGCACGATCACGAAGTTATAGTCCGGGAGCGACAGATCATGAGGATTATCACCGAGAAAAGCATTGGGATTGAAGCCATGAAACCAGGGCACGCCCCAGGAGAGGATCGGTAACACGTCCACTCGTTCTTGCGTGAGATAGTGCGACTCGCGCGCACGCCAATACTCGGCGAAACCGCGCAGCCGACCGTGCTTGCGAACGAGTTCATCGAGAGCCTGAGCCAGCGGCGGATAACGCCGCGCGAATCCGTCCGTTCGCAGCGGTTCGGGGAAGCGGAGCATCTGGAATATCACCAGGGCTGTCACGAGCCACGGTATCAGGCGAACCGGCCGCCACGGCAATAAACGTGACCACAAGGCAAGGCATAAAAAGGGCAGAAACCACCACGTATACAGATAGCGAGTCACGGCGGCGCGATCGACGGAACCCGTAGCGATCAAGGCTCCGGCATTCGATAACGGCGCGAGGAGGAGAACGCCGGCGAGCAACAAAATGGCCGTGCCATCCAGTCGTGTCTCGTTCGGTGAGATTGTCCCGGCATCAGCCGATGCGGGTGCCGAGCGCCAAACGCGGCGCGACCAGATGACGAGTACCGTGGCCGCAGTCATCGTATTAAGGATAAAAACGGTCTGCATAAGCGATTGATCGCGAACAATGAACCACCCATTCGCGGCGAATTCCTTGAGGGAAACGATCGGCCGTAGACCGAAGGCCGAATCGGTGTGCGTGATGCGCATGGGCACGAAGCCAAGCCAAACGAATACGCCGCGCATCTTCATCGCCAGAAGCGTCGAGAACCCCAGCAAGGTGATCGTGATGAGGGAGCGCCGGATTGGAATCAACCGGCATATTCCCAGCAGAAGGAGCGCCGCACACAGCGGCACAAGGTATTGCACGATAAGTAACTGATCCGAGAAGCCAGCTGGGACGCACACGCCGACGAGCAGAAGAGCCGACCACCATCTGTAACCCCTGCGGATGGCACGCAGGACAAAGGCGATCGCGCCAAGACCCATCAGAAGGCAACCCATGTGATTGCCCGGATAGCACAGCAGCGCGCCGCGACCGCTATAAACCGGATCGAAATGGGAGGCCAGCAAGAACGCCACGCCAACGCCGGCCGTCACGAAGGAATCCGGCCGAGAAAGGCCCACTTCTCGACAAATCGCGCTTAGCACCGCGAGCAAGAGACCGTAATAAAGGAGCGAATACAGGATGAACGCGGCCGTGAGATTGGACGTGAGCAGGCTACAGACGAGAACAAGAACCATGTCGGGAAACACATACGGAGCGGCCGGCATGTGAAAGCCTTGCACATCGTGGCCGTGCAAGAGATCGTCACAGAAATGGATGCAATACAGTTGGTCCGAATTGAAACTAAAGCGATCTTGTAAGAACTGATAACAGAACAGAGTGAACACCAGCGTCAGCAGAAGACTGACACCGACCACACGCCAACGCGAAAGAAGAAGCAACCGTTGGAGGAGGCGATCACGCATCCGTTCATCCTTTCCTATGACGATTAACCGGCGAGTTGCTGTTGGCCTTGAGTTCGTAGCGTCGTCCAGGTGTCGATCGCGCGATCGGCCATGTCGGGATGGTCCGCCAAACATTGGAGGGCGAAACTGTGCCAGGGACCGTCGGTTTGCTCGTGCTGGTCAATCGCGCGATCGATCCATCGGACGTAGCCGGCTGCCAGATGCCGGAAGTCGTGAGGTTGGGTCGCCTTCGTGGCGGTTGATTGCGCGAGGAGTGAGGAAGGCAACGACAGACAGAGGATCGAGCTATTCACCACCCGCCCCGCCTGCTGCCAGGCTGCGGCGGAATGAACCAATAAACCCAGCCCCGGCACCCATTCGCCGGACGCGCTCCGGGGCCGAAGCAAGTTTAATTCCACCAGACGATCCAGATCAACCGTCGAGAAGTCATGCAGTTCAATCAGGCCCGGAAACAGCGGCAGGAGATCCAGCATGAAACGATGCCGCGGCGAGGCACTCCATTGATAGATGAACATATCGTAGGGTTTTGCGGCATGGCGGGCGGCGACTTCCTGCGCGCTTAAAAGGAGGTGATTTTGCGACAGCGACTCCAGCGCCGCGATGGAACCGTAACCGGCGATCAACTCGATGTCAAAGTGTTCGGACAAGAGAGGGAGCAATTTCGCGGCATACTCAAGCATCGGCTGGTCGGCTGCGGTCATCGGCATGACCCAGGCCAGGCGGCGACGGAGCGGCTTGACGAAGCGTGAAAGGCTCCGCTCCATGACGGCGCAAGCTCGTTCCGCCGTCGTGTTCCAGTGGAAGGTTCGCGCAAAGGCTTCCCGATCCGGTCGCCGGGCGTCGCGCGGTTCGGCCAACGCTTCACGCAGTACCACGGCCATCGCTTCGGGAGATGTGGGATCGCCGAGCCAAGATACGGGGCCGGCATATTCCGGCAGCGAGGAGCAATCCGAGGTGACCACCGGCGCGCCGCAATGCAGCGCTTCCAACACCGGCAATCCCAATCCTTCGTAGAGCGAAGGGAAAAAGAAGAGGCGACAGGTCGCATACAGGGTTCGCAGATCCTGATCGTTGGCCGAGCAAATCAGTTTTACGGAGGAAGAAACGCCGGACGCGCGCGCCATTTCTTCGACGGCGGCTTTCTCGGCCGGTTTGAGCCGGCAGACCACGGCCAGATCGAGAGCGGCGCGACATTTCGCCGGCAGCGCGGCGAAGGCGCGTATGGCGCCAAGCAGATTTTTCCGATGATCGAGAGCGCCAATATGTAAAATAAACTCCCGATCCAGGTTGAATCGCTTGCGAACAAGGGCGGCACCGGCAGCCTGTTCGCTCGGTGAAAGCGGCGCGAACAAGGGATCGACGGCACCGGCGATGTTAACGACGAGCGGGGCGTCAGCGCCGCCCAGAACGCGGACATCGCGCGCGGTCGCCTCGGAGATGGCGAGTAAGGCGTCGCTGCTCAGAAGTTGCCGGAAACGATGAGCATACCAGCGCGAGACGGCGATATTATTGAGATAATGCCGCGGATACAGCAGCGGGATAAGATCGTAGGCGATGCCGAACAGACGCGGCCGAGAGCCGCAGAAACACGGCACCAGCGCCTCCCAACCTTCGCACGGACTCAACACCAGCACGCCATCCGGCCCCCGCGCGGTCAGCCAATCGGCGTAGAAGCGTTCATTGATGTCTTGATGCGGAACCGCCGGCGCGAGAGGAGGCGTAAACGAGAGGACCGGCAATTCGGCCAAGTCTTCGCGAGCAATTGGCGGCAGACTGCTGTTTTGCACCACTTCGATGCGCCAGTTCGGCCGGGCGATTGGCAGCGCGCGCAGCAGATTGCTTCCATAGCGACCGATGCCGCGCAGACGCGAACTGGGCGTTTGCAGAGCTTGTCCATCAATGAGCAAGTGCATATCACGATTTCTCCCGCGTCAGCAGACTGATGGCGTATTCATCAACCTGTTCGGATTGCTGCTCGACCGCGACTTGCTTTTTTTCCAGCGCTTCGATGGTCTGACGCAAGACGCGTTCGGTTTGCTCCAGCGATTGGACACGCTGCTCGATCTGCTCCAAGACGCTGACGGCCGACAGATTAAAGCGTGTCTGCACGTCCAGCCAGGGGCTTATAAATTTGCGCAGCACCTTCCGAATTCCTTGCACGAACCGCGACAGTGGATGAAGGCGGCGCGGTAATGAATAGTGCAGCAGGTCCGCGTGACGTTCCAAAAATGGCCGGACGTTTGCGTTCGGCGGGAAGCATGTGGACGCTTCCAAATCGAGTGAGGGGATCGACCAGCGCAGCTCCAGGCCGGAGCGTAAGGCTTGCGCCAGGCGTTCGGCTGAGGGCGGCGTTTCCGATCCATCTGTGCGTAAAGACATGTTGAAGCTCACCTCAACTCGCCAGGAAATGATGACTCCGGAAGGCCAGCGAGAAACGAGGATGGTCGCTGTCCCAGGATGATGAAATGGCGTGAATCGAAAGGGTTGCATCGTCTACGAAAGGTATAGCATTTCGAGCGCGGCAGGGTCAAGCCGGGATGCCGGCGCGCCGGCGGGCGGGCACGGTCAACAACGGTCGCAGCGCTTGGAGGAAGTCGTGTTCGATGCGTTGATTGCAAAAGAAGTTTTGATAGCGTCGCCAGCCACGCTCGGTCAACTGCCGGCGTACCGCCTCGTCGCGGACGACGGTATCGATCGACTGCGCCAGCAGGAA
>DATNCY010000048.1:0-2478 GCA_035553375.1 Gemmataceae bacterium | reverse complement strand
TGGGCCGCCTCTAGAGCCCGGCCTTCTGGTCGTGCGAACCAGCGATACCGACCACCCACACTGCTGGAGCGGACAACGCCAGCCTATTGATCGCTTCCGTCAGAGGGAAGAGAACCCTGGGGGTATCCCCTCGCCCCTTGCCGATGTCGTGTCCTGGGACCCTCGACGGGTCGACGTGCGCGTCGCCCGCGATCACCCTGCATCGTGGTCTTCCATTTCGCAGAGGTCGTCTGCATTAGCTCGGGCAGCATGACCATCTATGACGTGCTCCGCCGACTTCGGCGCTGCGGTGACTTCTGGCGTTCGGGCTGATCCCCGGTCAGCAGGTTGGTCAGGAGCTTCTGCCCGGCGTTGGCCAGCTTCTCTCCGGCGGAATCCAGGGCGTCGTCGGTTTTATGTTTTGCGACACCTTTGACGGCCTTGTTGCTGACGCCGCCGACGACGTCGCCCACGACTTCGGGCAGGCCCGCTTTGGGGTCTTGCTCGGAGATGTTGAGCCGGTTGACCGCGTCGGCGAACCGCAGATAGGTATCGACGCTGGCGACCACGATGCGGGCGTCGATGGTCAATAGCTCGATGCCGACAATCGAGACACGGACGTAGGCGTCGATGACCAGTCCCTTATCCAAGATGGTGTCGATCACATCGGCCAGGCTGCTTGAGCTGGGGGTGGTCATGCTCGGCTCCGCCGAGTCGCCGCCGGTACGCGGATGGAGCAGGCCGAAGCGCGGGATCGGCGGAACAGCCTTGCGGTGCAGTGCTTCCTGAATTGAAGCCCGGGGGCCCGTGGTGCTGGCGTCGACATACTTCCTCCCTTGCTTGCTCCTTCACCTGCAGCCGACCAAACGCCCCCGCGCCGGCTCCATCGACCTTTCATAGGTTTTTCTGCTCGTGCGTGTAACAGCGGCTACCCCGCTAACAGTGACGTCAATCCTGAAAACGAAACTCTAAGAGCGTTTTTCATACAGACCGCAAGACGTTGGCGTTCGCTCGTTAGGAAGCTTCAGTCGCCTAAGTGAACGACCGCCGCCTCGTCTGGCTAACAGGCTCCGGCTCTAACCGCCAGGCCAGACGCCGTCCGCCCCCGAACGAACGGGGCCGCCACCGGTCTGGGACCGGTGCGCGGCCCCAACGCTGGGCCGTCCTCTCCACTACAGGGTTGCCCGTGGGATCGGCATACAACGCCGTCGCGCCGGAAGTTTCGCGTCAGACGGACCGATATGCCCGCGAGACAAGCAGGCGACAAAGAGCATTCGGAAAGCGAACAGTCGGGGGGCTCCTGCGTTTACCGAATATTCCGAATATTCCGAAGTTCAGGGAAATCTGGACGCGCGGTGTCAGGTAGCCCAATCCTCCCCTCAGGTATCTCCTTTCACAGCAGTCCCAGCCGTCCCCGATCATGAAACGGCCCGCCGCCCTGTGGAATTGGGCTGGGTGAAGGGCCCGGTGTCCTCGTTCGGGATATCTCTATACAGATAGCGAAAAATTTGCCCAGTTGCGTAACGGAGGGCTTCGGCTGGGAGAAGTAATTAACGAGGCGTCCGGCTGAGGCTGACTACCAAGTTCACCCCGGGTAGGGGGAGTTGCGAGGGGTCGTCAAATGGGTGGCGAGCTTGTCGAACTCGCGGCCAGTCTCTGCCGTGACGCTCCAAAACCGAATCGGCCCGCCACCCGGTTGAGGGGGTTGGGTGGCGGCCCGAGGCGGTGATTCTGAGCAGCGCTGCGGCGCAGTTGCTACGCACCAAAAATATCAGCCCCCGAGGTTCTTGGGGATCTTATCCAATCTGTGCATGATGTGCCTGTCCTGGCCGACGCCGTCGTGGTTGTCGGCGGCGGCTACGAGTTGTGCCGCTAACTGTCGGGCCTCGGCAGGGGTGAGGTTGAACTTCAATTCCTGCCATCGGGCGCCTTCGTAGGTCCGCGTAGGCGTCACTTCGCCATCGACGTTGACCATCGTAGTGTGACTTTTACACTAATCAGCACTGCGAGGAAACCGCAGCCAAGCCGTCTGGCTGGCATGGTCATCATTGGCGCCGCAGCGCAGAGCGGTGGATTCGCTATTGCCTGAACGCGCTCGCTAATAGAGTCGGGGTCTATCCAGACGGATTCCCGCGCTTGCCTTGTAATGCGCGGTCGAGTGCAGAAAGGAGAGGCAATCGTGCTGCTATCCGTATGTCAAAACCGCCGGGAGAAAATCTGGCGCGTCGCCGCGGTGTTGGCTGCGACCGGCGCTCTGGCGTTGTCGGGGTGCACCAGCAACGTGAATACGAGCGAACCCACGACCCAGACGGCAACACCAACGGCGCAAGAGGAGCAAGAGGAGTTTGTCGTCGAATCGGTGGCGGAGAAGACAGTCACCGAGTTGCCTGCCGGTCCGCTGTATTGGCACGTCGAGAATTTCCCCGCGCTGCCGGACGCCGAGGCGGCGGCTGGTCCGTTGTCCCTGGCCGCCGACGTGGAGGGCAAGGTCTGGCTCTT
>DATNCY010000047.1:0-80566 GCA_035553375.1 Gemmataceae bacterium | reverse complement strand
TCACCCCCAACCCCTCTCCCCCGAGTACGGGGGTGAGGGGAGTATATCGGACAGGCACTGAGATACAGTCCGCCTTCGAGACGCACTTGCGGCGATACAATTGCCTCGACGGTGAAGAGATTGGCATCGCCGAGAAGACGGGCCGCGAAGGGGCAGCGCGGCCGTTGGTAGACTTCTTGCGGGTCACCCTCCTGAAGAAGCCGGCCACCGGCCAGCACGCCGACACGATCGGCCAACGTCAACGCCTCATCGCGATCGTGCGTGACGAGCAGCGCCGTCACACCACTGTCGCGCTGCAACGCCTTCAATTCTCCGCGGAGTTGCTCGCGCAGATGGCGATCGAGGTTGGCGAGGGGTTCGTCCAGCAGCAGTAAATTCGGCGCGAGAACCAGCGCCCGTGCCAGCGCGACGCGCTGCTGCTGCCCACCCGATAACTGCGCGGGGCGGCGACCGCGCTCGGCGGCCGTCAGCCCCACCCGATCTAGCATGGACTCCACTCGCTGCTCTCGTTCGAGACGAGGAATGCGCCGCATTTCCAGGCCGAAGGACACATTTTCGCGCGCCGTCAGATGCGGGAATAACGCATAGTTTTGGAATACCATGCCGATGTCGCGCCGCTCCGGTGGCAGGGTGGTCACATTCCGCTCACCAAGAAATATATCCCCTATAGTGGGCCGTAAATATCCGCCAATCAGCTTGAGGAGAGTTGTTTTGCCGCCTCCCGAGGGACCGAGCAGGCTAAAGAATGTCCCCGGTGCCAGTTGTAAGCTGATGCCGGACAGTACCGGCGTCTTGCCGAAGGCGAAGCCGACGCCTTGTAGCGTGAGGGCGGGACAGGCGGAGTCGGTCTCAGCCATGCCGCAGCACCTCGCGGGTCCAGAATTTTTCAATCTGGTCCCAGTGATCGAAGTAGGCGTCATAAGGGTAGTAGCGCAGGGATTGAAACTGGCTTTCCGTATGCGGGTAGAGCCGCGCCCACAAAGGGTCTTCGGCGGCGATACGGCGCGCGGCGGAGAGAACCGCCGTGGCTGAGCCGCGTTTGGCGAACTCGTACTGCATCTCCTCGCTAAAAATCAGGTCGATCGCTTTCTCGGCCAGTTCCACATTCGTGGAGCCTGCGGGAATGGCCCAAAACACTTGCACGAAAGCGCGATCGGCTTCCGGGACCACCGCGCCGAGTTTCGGCTGAGAACGCATGGCCTGGAGCATCTCGGGACTGTGCATGTTGCCGACGGCGCAATCACGGTTGACTAGTCCCAGCGTCATGTCGGTCGAGGTCTGCCACCAAAACTTGACGCGCTCGCGGTTCGCACGCGCGAACTTCAACAGGCCATCGAGATCGTTCTGAACCAAGGCGGCGGCGGTGCCCGGCTTGCCCTCGGCGGCCGCCTTCATGCAGGCGAAGGTATACAGCGACATGTAAAAGGAGGAATACAGTCCGAGTTTGCCGCGTAGATCGTCGCGCAAAAGATCGCCCCAGCCGGTCGGAGTTTCCGCGACAGCGTCCTTGTGATAGGCCAACGTCATCACCGAATCGGGATAGGGAATGCCGTGGCGATCGCGGTAAATCCAGTGATCGAGGACCGATGGAGTCAGGTTCTTGTGATTGGGGATGCGGCTTAGATTGAGGTCGCGGAACAGTCCGTCACGAGCGGCGGGGAAACCTTGGGTGGCGTCGGTGATAAGTAAATCGTAGGGCGGACGATTGGCGGGTGACGCCTTCAGCTTGGGGATGGCGTCCCACCAACCGGCGTCGAGAACGGCCGTCGCGCCCGTGGCGGTCTGGAAGCGCGGCACGAAAACGTCGCGCATCGTCTTCTCGTGTCCGCCGGCATAGACGAACACGCGCAGACGCCGACCGCGAAACTCGCCGTCCGATTTGCTGCCGCAGCCGATCGCCAAGCCCGCGACGACGGGAGCCGTTCGCATCAAGAAATCGCGGCGTGTCAACCGATTGGCCACATTTAGCCTCCCGATAGTATCACACCGTTGTATCTTTCGGCTCATGGTGGATTTCTCTCCCCGAGTGAATCGTCTCATTCGAGGGTGAGGACAAGGTCGGTGCGGCCCTCGGGAGGTACGTCGATCTGAAAGGGAGTATCCTTCAAGCGTGTATACTTGGCGAGTTTCGGGGTTGCGCCAAATCCCAAAGAAACCGTCACCCGGTACGAGCCGACCATCGCTCCATCGCCGTGTGGATAGGTTCGCAGGATGAACGTCCCATCTTCGGCCAATAGGCCGGTGGCCAGAATGCCGCTATCGCCTTTAGCGGCGTCCGGCGTGAACGAGACGCTGGCCGCTGTCACCGGCCGGCCATCCGCATAGATGACTCGGCCGTTGACCGGAACCAGTTTCGGCCCTCCGCCGCATCCGGCGACGATCACCGCAAGCAAACCAAATACACCCAGCCCCGCTATCCGGTGCATGACATTCTCCACGATCTCGACTCAGAGCTTGTCTCAGAAGCCCCTCTCCCCCGAGTACAGGGGAGAGGGGAGCTTATGGGACAGTCTCTCAGTTCTCGAAGTTGACCACCTGGCCATCGCGTGGACGAATCATTCGCCACAGCATGGTATTGAAACTCGGATTCGGATCGGCCAGCGCATAGGTCAGCAGATGGACGCTGCCGTCGCCGAACAGGAATTGCACGCCGCCCGACCACGGCGCTCCCCAGTTACCGCCACCACAATAACTGTTGGGATCATCGGGAAAAGAATAGCCACTTTGCGGATCGGCGACGAGATTGCGAAGGTTGGAAGAGTCGTGATACATGCCCAGGCCGCAGCGTGCGGTGCCGCCCGCGCCGCCCAGGATAATCGGTTCATCCCAGTACCAACTGCCGGCGGCGATGGCGTTCAGGTCCATCGCTTTCTCACCGACAAGAATGGTATTGGATAGACCGTCGGTGATCGCCTCCAGCTTGGTAGTCTGTCCGGGAGAACCGTCGCCGGGGTAGATGATCTGATCGTTGGCGGCATAGTCGGTATGTCCCCAGGGATTCCGTCCGGCGCTGATGTAATTCCAACCCGGAAACACCGGGTCGTTGGCGGGCGCGTTCGTCGGGACGGCGAGACGCCGGCCGGGGTTGTAGTAAATCTTGATGGCGACGTTGTAAGCCTGCGTGCGGAAAGCGTTGTCCTGCTCGACGAAGGGCAGGATGGTGTAGGCGTAGGAGCCGGTGGTATCGTTGCCCGGTCGATTGGGATCGCCCCAACCCCACGGCCAAGCGCCGGGCCACCCCGCGCCGAAGGTGCAAACCCATTGAGGAGTGCTGGGGGGAGGCGTACCAACCTGCTGAATGCTGGCACCCCAACTCCAATAAGGATCGCGGCCATTGTTGGGCAAGTAACCATACGAGCCGGCGAAGTTGTGCAAGCCGAGGCCGATCTGCTTCAGATTATTCGCCGACTGCATGCGCGCCGCCGATTCGCGCACCTTCTGCACCGCCGGCAGCAACAAACCGATGAGGGCCGCGATGATGGCAATGACAACCAGCAGTTCAATAAGGGTGAAGGCGCGTCGAGATTTCATGGTGCTTCTCCATGAGGAAGACACAGCACGAAGAGTCCATGTGGAAGACGGTAGGAAACATTCTGACTTTCGCTTTAACGTCTGGTCGTAAAGGGTCAAGAGTCGGTTGACATTGTAGATTCTGTCAGCGAATTGGCGAGCGGGTGGGCGTCAACCCTGAAACCGTGTCTCTTATCGAACGAACATATTAATAACGACTAGCGCGAAAGCAATGGTGAAGCCGAGGACGAGCAGAAGGAAACCGCACGTCAGCAACCAACCGCCCAGAGCGCTTTCGCGTGTGGGCGTTTCGGCCAGTCGATGGGTCAATTCAGTCTCGACGATCTGCCGGAGGGGAGAATCCGCGGGATCCCAACGCAGCGTGACATGGCGCATGAGCGGGAAACTCTCTAATTCCAAGATGGCCGACTGCTCCAGGACCGTGCTGTCTGGGGCGAGCGATCCGGGCGAGAGCGGTTCGAGCGATTCGCGTCCGGCGGCGCGGAGGGCAGCGGGCAGATAATGGGGTGCCTGGATTCGCTCGCCTTTGCCGTCGCGACGTTCCGCGGACTGCCCCAGCGTTAGCCCGAACAGGAACAAACCTCCCGAGTGTACGGGATTGAGGCCCAATCCCTGGCAGATTTGCATGAGAGCCTGCTCAATCTGCACCACTTCGACATTATAGATGGCGGTCAGATGGCGTTGCCGCCACAACAGCAAGGCCGCTCCGCCGACAACGAGCGCGAAATAAAGGAGGGACAGGAAGATCCAGAATTGCCAGGCGCGGTCGGCCGTCGCGAGAGGAGCGTCTCGGCCGAGCAGCCAAGTCATGCGCCAGCGTTCGTTGAAGCTGCTGAGGATCGCGGGACCGGCGAAGAGGAGGAAGCCGGAGATGCCGAATAACAGACCGATGCCGTCCCAAACTCCAGAGACAAGCAAGGGCCGGCGGCGGCGATTGATGGCACCGAGTGCGAGCAAGTAAATGGCCAGCGGAAAGAAGAACGCCAGGAAGATCAACGAAGGGTCCTTCTCGCTGAGGAGGTCGCTATTTTTGGGTCGCTACTCCACCGAGGAGCAACCTCTCCCTTCGGACGCGAACCGAGGGAGAGGAGGAGCGATACCCTGATCCATTCGCCGATGGACGAACCCATTGGCGACGGCCAAACTCCAGGGAAGCTCATGAAGTATCCCTGGGAGCATTGTAATCCGCCGTCATGGTCAGGGTCAATCGTCCTCCTCGCCCGGTATCGTTCGCACCTTACGCGGTCGGCTCTTCCGAACGGCGATAACGATTCCACCAGCGGGTGAGGCCGAGGCACGAGAAGCCCAGGCTGCCCAGAACCAAGCTGGCCGGTTCCGGCGTGCTGGACGGGCCATGGGGGTCGCCGGTCGGTGGCCCGCCAGGGATAACATTGCTGACGCTGACCGTGGCGAAGATATTCTGCTGGGGACTCGTCGGAGGTGCCAGCGCCACGGAGGGAATGGTCACGGTATAAACGTGCCCATCGAGCGTCAGAGAGGGCGAGACGGAGGTAAGCGTGTTGGTCAAGGTGGAAGCGGTTGCCGACAGATTGCCCCCAATGGAGCCGTTGAAGGTCAGCGTGCCGGTGTCGTGGGTGGTATTGTCGGTGATTTTCAAGGCCAGCGTGTACGTCGAATTTGCGGGATCGAAGGCAAGTGGGGTCGTTGAGCCTGTGGACGTTGAGTAGGCGATGACGGGGATGGAGAGTCCAGAGGCGGCGTTATTGAAGTCGGTCAATTGCACCGTGGCCCCCCCGCTGGCGGACTGTGCCCCAACGGTGACGCCGGGAACGCTTGGAGTCGAAGTATACGTCCAGTTGAGGTAGTCCGCGCGAGCAGGGTTGGCGATGGCCGCCAACAATACGATCGCAGCTGTCAGAAGATGAGCCGACAGGTTTTTCATATGCCGGGATCCTTTCCGGTAATAGTTCTCTAAGTCGCCGTTCGCCGACGAACCGGCTGACGCGGGCCGAATCCTACGTCATTCGACCGCTTTCTGTCAACGCCGGACGTAAGCGCCTCCGCTGCGCTCTCCAAGAGGCGAACGGTTGGCGTCAGCCGGCTGGTAGAGGCTTCGCCGGCCGGTGACGCCAGCCGTTTGTCCGAATCTGTTGACGCGCCTTTTTTCGTTTTTTTCGGCATTTTTTCCTTTTCTCCGCCGATTTGTTCCTGATAGAGTAAAAGCGGGTTTGACCGAGTCCGCCAACGTCCTTCCGCTGACTTGCCTACCCTCCGCTTATGGAAACCTCCCCAATTGCCTGCCTTGCGATAACACCATGACCGTCTCAACCGCCCGTACTTCTTTACTCGGCCTGAACTTGCTGTTGCTGGCGCCGGCCCTCGCCCTGTTCGCCCGGTCCGAGGAACGTCCCGCCGCGCCCGCCTCTGTCCCGGCACTGTACCCGCACTGGGTTCGCGCTTACCCACCCCTGCGGCCGGCCTGGCCGGATCAACCACGCTTGCCGTTCGACGCCGCCTATCATCCTGTCGTCCACGGCTCCACGCTCTTCGTCGCCTCGTCGCGCAATGATTGTGTCACCGCTCTTGATGCCGCGACCGGCGCGGAGAAATGGCACTTCGCCGCCGATGGTCCGGTTCGCTTCGCGCCGGTTGTCTGGAATGGCCGCGTCTATTTTGTCTCGGATGATGGCTGTCTTTATTGTGTCGATGCAGCCGAGGGCCGGCTCCGCTGGAAGTTTCGCGGCGCTCCTTCCGCGCGCAAGGTGCTGGGCAACGAACGATTGATCTCGACCTGGCCGGCGCGCGGTGCGCCGGTGGTCGCCGAGGAGACCGACGGGTCGGCCACGGTGTACTTCGCCGCCGGCATTTGGCCGTTCATGGGCATTTTCCTGCATGCGCTGGACGCACGCAGCGGCGCGGTCCGCTGGACCAACGACGGCGATGGCTCGATGTACATCAAGCAGCCGCATCAGTCCGATGCCTTCGCCGGCGTCGCGCCGCAAGGCACGCTGGCGCTGGCGGGCGATAAATTGCTCGTGCCCGGCGGCCGCTCGGTGCCTGCCTGTTACGATCGTCACACCGGACGATTGCTGCACTTCCGTCTCGCCGACAACTCGAAGCGAGGCGGCGGTCCCACGGTGCTGCCCAGTCTCGGTTCGGCCGGCGGCAACCTGTTTGTCAACGGCCCGGCCGCTTTCGATCTCGATCACGGCGATTATCTTGGTCCGGTAAGCGAACCAGCCGTCGTCAGCGACGGCATCTTGTACAGCGCTTCGGGGACGCAATGCCGTGCCTACGCCTTGCATCGCGCCGCCCGAACGACGACCACGCTCGATCGCAAGGGCCAGCGTGTCACGCGCAAGAGTTGGGAGCCTTTGTGCATCGGCTCCGCCCTGACGCCGCGCATCGCCTGTCTGACGAAGGCCGGTTCTCGACTCTTCGCCGGCGCGCCGGGCCGTGTCTTCGCCCTGGAATTGCCCCTTCGCGGGGGGCAAAAGGCTATCTCCTGGGAAGCGCCTATCCAGGGCACGCCGGTCCATCTGACCTTCGACGGCGGCCAGCTGTTCGTCAGCACCCGCGAGGGCCGTATTTATTGTTTTGGTCCGGGCGAGGTGACGCCGCGGTACAATCGTTTCACCACCACGCCGCTTCCGCCGGCGTCGGACGAGTGGCAGACCAAGACAGCCTCTATCCTGCGCGAAACCGGAGTGCGTGAGGGGTATGCTATCGTCTGGGGGGCCGGCAGTGGGCAGTTGATCCGCGAATTGCTCCGTCAGAGCCGATTGCATCTCGTCGTCGTCGAACCGGATGCGGATCGCGTCGCCGCTTTGCGTGCGGAGTTCATCGCGGCGAATATCCACGGCGAGCGCGTCGCCGTGCTGCCCGGTTCCGCCGCCAACGTCCAGCTGCCACCGTATTTCGCCAGCCTGATGGTCTCCGAAGATCTCGGCCAAGTTGGAGACACATCGCTGCCCACTTTCTATCGCACTTTATTCTCGTCGCTGCGGCCTTACGGCGGCATGGCCTGGTTGCCATTGTCCCGCGAACGACGGCAGGGGCTGAATGCTTTTCTTGCCGGGGAGCGTATTCTCTCCCCTCTCCCCTGTACTCGGGGGAGAGGGGAGAGAGAGAATGAGCCGGCGTGATCTCGGCGACGCGGTCCTGCTGTCGCGTGATGGCCCTTTGCCGGGGGGAGCCGACTGGACCCACGAACACGCCGACGCCGGGAACACACGAGTATCGCGGGATCAACTCGTCAAGGCGCCGCTTGGCCTGTTGTGGTTCGGTGGTGCCGGCCATCAAGGTATCCTGCCGCGTCACGGCCACGGTCCCCAGCCGCAGGTCGTCGGGGGCCGACTCTTCATCGAGGGCGTGAACAGCCTGCGTGCGCTCGACATTTACACCGGCCGTCTTCTCTGGGAGGCTCCCTTGCCCGGAGTCGGCAAGGTCTACGACACGTTGCCCCATCAGCCTGGCGCCAATGCCGGCGGTAGTAATTACGTCTCGCTGCCCGACGGCATCTATGTCGCTCACGGCGATTGTTGTCGTCGTCTTGATCCCGTCACGGGCCAGCAGGTTGCCGTCTTCCATCTGCCCATTCCGCCCGGCGAGAAAACGCCGCCCATCTGGACCTACCTCAACGCCGATGGTCCCTACCTGGTCGGCGGCGCCAATCCACGCGACGATTCGCCGCGTGGTAAACGCGCGGCCGTGGCTTCGAGCAAGTTTCTAACCGTCCTCGATCGCCACACGGGGCGCGTCCTGTGGACGGCGACGGCCGGCGAAAGCTTCCGGCACAACGCCATCTGTTTAGGCGATGGACGGCTCCACGCCATCGATCGAACGTCAGCCGATCTGCTGTCCTGGTTCAAGCGTCGCGGTCAGAAACCCAAGAGCAAACCGCGTCTGGTCGCGTTCGATCTGCGCACCGGCCGCGAAGTCTGGCACACACGCGCCGACGTATTCGGCACCTGGCTCAGCTATTCGTCGGCCTATGACGTGCTTGTCGAATGCGGACGCATCGCGCGCGACACGCTGGGCGATGAACCGCGCGGCATGCGTGCTTATCGGGGCAATGGGAAGGTGCTGTGGTATAAGCGCGACTACGCCGGCCCCGCCATGATTCATGGCGCACGCATCCTGCGCGATCGCGGCGGCTGCGATCTGTTGACGGGCGAGCCGACGATGCAAACGGATCCGCTGACGGGCCGGTCGATCGAGTGGACATGGACGCGCAACTACGGCTGCAACACGCCCTTGGCCTCGGAGCATCTGTTGACTTTTCGTTCGGGGGCGGCCGGCTTCTGCGACCTCGACAACGACGGCGGCACGGGCAACTTCGGCGGTTTTCGCTCCGGCTGCACCAATAATCTCATCGTCGCCGATGGTGTACTCACCGCGCCCGATTACACCCGCAACTGCACATGCAGTTATCAAAACCAGTGTTCGCTGGCGCTGGTGCCGATGCCCGAAGCCGAGATGTGGACTTTTCAGGGAACGCGCAAGGTGGAAGGCGAGATTCGCCGTGCCGGCGTGAATCTCGGCGCACCGGGCAATCGCAAAGCCGACGATGGCACGCTCTGGCTGGAACATCCCCGCGTCGGCGGTCCCTCGCCGCGTCTCACCGTCACGACAACACCCACCAATCCGCAATGGTTCCGCCACCATAGTTCACAGGTGACGGGAGAGGGGAACTGGATCGCCGCATCCGGGGCGCGCGGCCTGCGCAGTCTAACTCTGTCGCTTGGCGACAAGACCAGTCCGCCGCGCTCGTATCGGGTGCGTCTGCACTTCATGGAACCGGATGGGCTGAGCGCCGGCCAACGTCGCTTTGCCATTGCCCTGCAAGGCCGCACGGTTTTGCCCGCGCTCGACATCAGCCGCGAGGCGGGCGGACCCCAGCGAACGCTCGTGAAGGAATTTCACGATATCCGCGTCCTGCGCGATCTCACCATCAAGCTAACCCCCGATCCGTCTTGCTCGTCACCCCTAACGATTTTGTGCGGTGTCGAAGTGATCGCCGAGGGATGGTAGGAAGTACGAACATTTTGGCCAGCCCGCAGCGCCAGCAAGGGTATCTTTGCCAGCCCGCAGCGCCAGCAAGGGACACTCCCTTGCTGGCGCTGCGGGCTGGCCAAAAGATTCGTGCCACTAAGAAGCTCCCGTTTTTTTCTTGGGGTTGATTCATTCGCGGTTTGGAGTACAGTTTCGTCGCATCTTGCGCTCGCCTCCCGCTTTCCCTCCCCCGTTCCGGAGGCTGACCGATGATAAATGCGCCTTCCTCTCTTGCCGGTGCCGGCCAACTTCCGCCAGCGCCTCCACGCACCAGCCCGCAACGCCAGCAGGGTAATCCCTTGCTGGCGCTGCGGGCGGGTAGGCACAACGCATCTTCCCAAACCAAGGGGAATACCGCGCTTCATCTGTCGCTGTCTCGCCCACGCCGCATGGGGCGCAGCGCCCGTGTGGTCTTGATCTGGTTTCTGGCTTGGTACGCCGTGGCTCAGTGCGCCCTGATACTCGTCAAGGATCGCTGGCAACCGATCGCCCCTTCCAACGAATCCATCAAGGGACCAAGGCTCCGTGAATTAGTGGCCGAGGAACCGGATCGACCGCTGACGCTGATGCTAGGCAGTTCACGGACATGCTGGGCCTTGCGAGCCGGTTCCCTGGACGGCATGCCGGGACCAGACGGTCAACCACAGCGCGTTTACAACTTCGGCATCCCGTCCACGGGACCGATCCACGAATGGCTCTACCTGCGTCAGATGGTCGCCGAGGGCATCCGCCCGCGCTTGCTACTGGTCGAGTTTCTGCCGCCGCTTCTATGCGCGCCGCAGCGCGGCGTTCTCTCCGAGGAGGGTACCACGGCGTATCCCTGGATGAGCGGGCGCGATTTCGTTCGCATGACGCCGTACCTCGCTCGTCCCGGTCGTCGCGGCCGCGATTGGCTGCAAGCCAATCTCGCGCCTTGCTATGCTTTCCGTCTGCAACTGCATGCGGAGGTGCAGCGGGCGGCCTTTGGCGTACCCTTCCCTCCTCTGCCGGCCGTGGATGAATGGGGTTGGCGCACCATGACGCCGAAGTTGCTTCCCGCCTGGGAGCGAACGCGGAATGTGCAGCGCGAGCAAGGCGGTTATTCGCCGGGTCTGGGTCACTTCCGCATGGGCAAGGGACCGAAGCGGGCGCTGCGTGATCTTCTCGCATTGTGCCGGCGCGAACGGATACCCGTGGCGTTGGTACTCATGCCGGAATCCTCCGAGTTCCGCGCCGTGTATTCTCCCGAGGCTCGCGCGGCGACGCGCGGCCTCCTCGCCAAATTGAGCCATGACTACGACGCCGCCGTCATCGACGCCAATCTTTGGGTGGACGACGCCGATTTCGAGGACGGTCATCATGTGATGGCCCACGGCGCCGACGTGTTCACCAACCGGCTGCGTGGGGAGATTCAGCAGCTTTTAATGAGAACGGCGCTTCGGGATACGGAGTGAAGCCACGTTGACAGGGCAGGCGAAGCGAAGCTAGAATCCTTCCAACATTTGCCAGTCCGCGGCGCAAGCAAGGGAACAAACGCCCCTTGCTTGCGCCGCGGACTGGTAACGGCTTGTTCCCCGCGGCAAGACAGGGAGGTCTTCCGATGGCCCTGCGCAACTATGACGTGATTGTCGTGGGAGCAGGCTTCTACGGTGCCACGATCGCCGAGCGCACGGCCGCCGTGTTGGGACGCAAGGTGTGCGTGTTGGAACGCCGCGATCACATCGGCGGCAACTCCTACTCCGAGACCGATTCCCAAACCGGCATCGAATACCACAAATACGGATCGCATCTTTTCCACACCAACAGCGAAGAGGTCTGGCGCTACTTGCACCGCTTCACGTCGTTCACCCGCTACCGCCATCGCGTGCTGACCGTCCACAACGGCCAGGTCTATCCGATGCCGATTAACCTCGGAACCATCTGCGCCTTCTTCGGGCGTCACATGAGTCCCTCCGAAGCGCGGGCATTGATCCAACTCCAGGCCACCGCCGAAAACATCACCGGTCCCGATAACCTGGAGGAGAAAGCGATCGCGCTAATCGGCCGGCCACTCTACGACGCCTTCATTCGCGGCTACACGAAGAAACAATGGCAGACCGACCCGCGCGAACTGCCGGCGAGCATCATCAATCGTTTGCCGGTGCGCTTCAACTTTGAACCCTATTATTTCACGGACAAATACGAGGGGCTGCCCGTGGATGGCTACACGGCCGTATTCCAGCGCATGCTCGATTCTCCGTTAATTGACATCCGCCTTGGCGTTGATTTCTTCGACGTTCGCGACGCCCTGACGCCGAACCAGTTGGTGATTTACACCGGACCGATGGATCGTTACTTCGATTACCGTCTCGGCGAACTCGGCTGGCGCACGCTTGATTTCGAGCGGGAGGCGGTCGAAACCGACGACTACCAAGGCGCGGCCGTCGTCAACTACGCGGATGAGGACGTGCCGTACACACGCATCCATGAGTTCAAGCATCTTCATCCCGAACGACGTTATTCGCCGGACCGCTCCCTCATCTGCCGCGAATACTCGCGCTTCGCCCACGCCGGCGATGAGCCGTACTACCCGGTCAACACGACGCGCGATCGCGAGCGATTCGCCGCTTACCGCAAGTTGGCCGCGCGCGAGTCCAACGTCGTCTTCGGTGGCCGGCTCGGTTCGTACCAATATCTGGACATGCACCAAGCCATCGCCGCCGCCCTCAGCGACTTCCGAAAGAAGATTGTTCCCTCCTGCGGACGCATGCGGGAGGTCGTAGCCCTATGAATGCGCATGACGCATTCAGGACGGATCGGATTATCCAACGTGTCATAATGCCTCCCACCGTGGGGCTGACGCGCCTGTACTATCATTGCGATCATCCCCAGGATGGCACGCAGTCGCACGGTCGGCGGACGATCCTCCTGCCGCGCGGAGCGACTTTGCGAACCGATACGTGGTTTAACGGCTTTTTCGAGCGCTATTGGCGTGAATATACGAACCTGAGAACGCTCGAACTCCGCGCTTGCGTCAGTGGAACAGGTATTCTTCGCATCTATCGCCGTTCGGCCTACCAGCCCGCAGCGCCAGCAAGGGAGTCCCTTGCTGGCGCTGCGGGCTGGCAGCCGAGTTTGCTGCGCGAAATCGACTTCACAGGCGAGAGCCGCGAGTTACGAATCGAGATCGCCGATACGCTGCCCCCTCACGAGGCGGCTGGCCTGCTATTCTTTGAAATCGTGTCGCAGTCGTCGCCTGTCATCCTACATCGAGCGGAATGGATAGCCCGCGACGTTTCCGCGAAGCCCACGCAACTTGTCGCCGGATATTGTACCTTCAATCGCGCCTCCTTGCTGCTTGCGAACGTCGCGGCCCTCCTGGAAGATACGGAGGTAGCCGAAGTGCTGGCTCGCGTCGCCATCGTCGATCAAGGCGAACAACGAGTCCGCGCCCACCCGGACTACGCGCTCTTGGCCGAGAGCGCCGGCGATCGACTCCAACTTGTCGAACAGGACAATTTCGGCGGCGCCGGCGGATTTACGCGTTGTCTTCTCGAAGCTACGGAAATAGGCAACGCCACCCATGTCTTGCTCATGGACGACGACGCCGTGATTGAGCCGGAGTGTGTGCTGCGCGCCGCCGCCTTCCTGTCGTTGGCCCGCCAGGATCTGGCTGTCGGTGGATACATGCTCGATCAACGACGGCCTCGGGAACTCTTTGAGGTCGGTAGTCGTTACTCGCCGGAACGGATGCGCATTGACGAACCCATCTGTCATCGTGTGGATCGCCCCGACGGGCTGACGCCATTCCTAGACATTCGCCACGGCCATTTCAATGGCTGGTGGTTCTTCGCCTTCCCGCTCGCGTTGCTGGACCACGTCGGCCTACCGCTGCCGTTGTTTCTGCGGGGCGATGACGTGGAGTTTGGCTACCGCCTGTTGCGAGCGGGAGTGCCCACGGCGTTTCTGCCCGGCGTCGCCGTCTGGCATGAATCGTTCGAGTTGAAGGGCCGCGGCTGGCAGCCTTTTTATGAGCTGCGAAATCTACTCATCATCGGCGCGCTGCACTTTCCGCCGATGAGCGGCGCGAACCGCGCTCGACGGTTTTTCAGTCGCCTCCTGGATGAACTGCTCATCTACGATTACTACGAATCCTGGCTCTTGTGCGAGGCCGTCGCGGCATATCTGCACGGTCCCAAGGGGTTGCGAATTGCGCCTCGTCTCGTCCACGACCGACTGCTCGCGGCTGGAGAAAACCTGGCGTCTCGTACCCAGCCGCGCGCGAGCGGTCTGAGGATGGGCGTCCGCGCACGTCCGCCGTCCAGTCTGACCACGATTCGCGCTCGACGGCTGTGGCTTGTCCTCCGTAACGCGGTGCTGCCAAGCCCGCCCCGCGACACTCCGCCGCGCAACGTCATTCGGGCTGATGGCGAACAATGGTACACCGTCTCCGATACCGATGTGCTGGCTGTGGACGAGACATCACGGAAAGACCTCGTGATATTGCGCCGCTCGCGCGGCCGGTTCGTCTGGCTATTGCTCCGTGGACTGTGGCTCGCGCTTCGTCTGTTCGGCTCCCACCGCCGAACCGTGCGCCGCTGGCGGAAAGAAACCCCCGCAATTACGACTCCCCAATTCTGGGGCGAATATCTGGCATTTTCTACAAGCCCGGAGCGCGAGCGACGGGATTCTACGCCCCGTCGCTCGCGCTCCGGGCTTGTAGGGGCGTAGAAAAAGCCAGATACGGACACCTAAAAGGAGAGGCTATGAAAAAGATCAAAATACTCTATTATAACTGGGTTGATTTTGAGGATGAAGAAGAACGCGGCGGTGGCGTGTCCATTTACCAGCGCAACCTCGTGGACGCGGCAACGCGGCAGGGCGACGAAGTATGGTTTCTTAGCTCGGGAGTCAGCTACAGCCCCTTCTCGTCACGGCCGTTCATCCGTGAAGTGAAGGCGCGGAAGGAAGGCGTTCGCAAGTTCGAGGTGGTGAACTCGACGCTCTTCAGTCCCGGACACGAAGCCTTCGGCGTCGAGGTGGCGGATTCGCCCGCGATGGATACGGCGTTCGCGGATTTCCTGCGCGAACACGGGCCGTTTGACGTGATTCATTTCAACAACCTGGAAGGAATCCCCGTTTCGTTTCTCCGCCTGGCCCGCGAACATTATCCTCAAGCGAAGGTGATTTATAGCGTCCATAATTATTTCGCCTTCTGTCCGCAGGTGAACCTGTGGTTTCAGGAAAAGGCCACTTGCCAGGATTTCCGGGCTGGCCGAAAGTGCGTCAACTGTCTAATGAAGCCGGCGAACCCGCGCGGGACACGGCGCTTGTACCGCATGGAATACTGCCTGCGCAAGCTGGGCGTCCGGCCGCAGTCCGCCCTGTATCGCCTCGCCGCCTGGCTGGTTTACGGACCCGTGCGCACGCTTTATCGCTTGGCCAAAACAGTAGCGCGCGGTGATACGGTGCTGGCCGAGGTGCTGCCCGACCAGCGGCGCGGATCGCGCGAAGCCACGAAACCGACAGCGATTCTCGACCCCAACGAGGCGGCGCAATTCGCGCGGCGGCGACAACGATTCGTCGATGCGCTGAACACCTACACCGACCATATTCTCGCTGTTTCTCAGCGCGTGGCCGAACTCGCGATCGGTTTTGGAATCGACGCGAGCAAGGTGCAGACGCTCTATATCGGGACACGATTCGCGCCATCCGCCATCCGCCATCCGCCATCCGCCATCCGCCAAACCGATAACCAGACAGCGGACGGCGGATTGCGAATCGCCTACCTGGGCTACATGCGCCGCGATAAGGGTTTCTATTTCTACCTGGATGCGCTCCAGAAGATGCCGGCCCAGCTGGCCCGCCGTCTCGGCCTGGTCTTCGCGGTGAAGATGGGCGACCCGTTCGCCTACGATCGCATCAAGCGCATGGCCCATCGCTTCGCCTCCGTCACCTTCTACGACGGCTATACGCATGCCCAACTCCCGCAAATTCTCTCCGGTGTCGATCTGGGCATCGTTCCCGTTCTGTGGGAAGACAACTTACCTCAAGTCGCCATCGAATGCGTCGCCTCCGGCGTTCCCATTTTGACCTCGAACCGCGGCGGGGCGAAGGAACTGCTCAACTGCCCCGATCTAGTGTTCCGCGCAGGCTCGCGCGCTGACTTCTACGCCAAGCTCCAGGCTGTCCTCGAAAAGCCGGCCATCCTTTCCACCGCGTTGGCCGGCCGCGCGCGACTTTACAGTCTAGAAGACCATTATCAGTGCTTGCGGGGCGGCTTTTATCGCGACACTCCCCAGACGAATCCCGCGACAGCGGGAAAGAACCTATGGGTTACGGCGATTTAGTGGAGAGGTCGCGGTATTAACCGACTATAGCGCTCTCATTGGTGTCTAGGATGAAACACGTCGATACTTCTTTCTTGAGAGGCTGGGACTCTCTCCAGCCTGATGCGATGGAGACGGTCAAGCCGGAACGCCGGCGGCCGATCGCGCTGCTCTCCTTGCCCAATACGGGCAGCGATTGGTTTGCCAGCCTCCTTCTCAAACAGAACCCGGCGCTGAAATACTTCCGCGAATTCTTCAATCCCATCTGCAATCCGAAATACGAGGATGAACTAAGAGGAGCTTTCGGATGCGAGATGGTCGATAATTACCAGATGATCGCCAAACCTCATGGTCCCTGTGAGGAAGTTTATCGGCGAACCTGGGCGAGAGAGAAATACAACTTCACGAAGGAGAACTATAGCGCCTTCAACCTCCGATGGTTTCACGGAAAGTTCGACTGTTTTGTCCTCTACCGTCGGGTCGAAATGACCTTACCAGGTGGGCGGCTCCAAGTTAAGACCTGGTACGATGCCATGTACGGCTCGCTGATAAAGAACAAGTGGAGTCTTGAGCGCGACGTTCGCGCGCTGATCGATTTCGCGGCTGCGTCTGCCGACACCATCGCCAAACGTCAGGTGCCGGCCTTCGTGATCTACTACTATAAGTTGCTCAAGGATGCGCACCGCTACAACATGCCGGTCCTCGATTACGAGAAGCTAATGCAATCTTCTCCCGAGGAGGTAGTGTACCTTGTCCGGGAATTGCCGGGCGTCGTGGATGCGAAACAACTCGCGCAGGACCTCTGCGAATCGCGTCGCCCTACCCAAAAGAATTTCGGCGAACTGCGGGCCGACGCCTTCTTCGCCCAGCTAACCGCTCTGGCGCGAACGTGCGGCGGGGATTGGGTGGCTGAGTTGGCATTCCAGGCGAACGGCCGGCGTCAGCCGGCTGGTGAGAAGCCCGTACCAGCCGGCTGACGCCGGCCGTTCGCCAAAGAAGGTCTCCTTTTCCCATTGTCCTTCTGCTTGGGCACTGGTTTTGCACCCATTAGTTGAATACTGGACGCCCAGGCTCGGCGGTGTTCGGGCCGGGCATATCCGTAACTTTCGGGCTGAGGAGTTCCCCATGACCAAGAAACGCGGATTCGCCAGCATGGACGCAACTCGGCAGCGTGAGATCGCCAGCAAGGGCGGCCGCGCGGCTCATCAAAAAGGCACGGCTCACGAGTTTACCACCGAGGAGGCTCGCGCCGCCGGACGCAAGGGTGGACAGGCCGCCCACTCCCGCGGCACCGCACACCGCTTCACCTCCGAGGAGGCTCGCGCCGCCGGACGCAAGGGTGGACGCAAAGCACGCGTCTAAGCACGCACGCCCATTCTTGCTCCGGGAAGTGTCTTGCCTCACCGCAAGCACCTACGTTCGTCCCCTTCTCCTCGGCATAGTCGCCGAATAACAGGCTCCGCTCGCGAAAGCGAGCACCGCGCTGCCGGGATGGTAGCTTGCGAGCCTTATCCCACGGGTAAACTGGCAGTGTTGCTTCAAGGGGGCCGATGATCGCGGTGCGCAACGGTAGTGTTTTGACCAGCCCGCAGCACCAACAAGGGAAGTCTCTTGCTGGTGCCGCGGGCTGGTCACGTATGCGGTTCGGGCATTGAACGCTACCCGTTGTCCCGCGATCTCATGCTATGCTTTGGTGTGAACTTGCCATCAGCTTGGGGAGGTATTTGTCGCATGCGGCTTGGAAACCATCTCGTGAGCAAAGGACTGGTAACGGCCGAACAGATGATCCAGGCATTGGATCGGCAAATGAAGATGCGAATCCCCATCGGTCAACTTGCCGTGCAAACCGGCCACCTGAGCATGGGGCAAGTGTTCAAGATTCTCAGTGTCCAGGCCGAGCAGCGTAGGCCATTCGGACAAATCGCTGTTGAGTTGGGCTTTCTGAACGAGCAGGGACTGGAGGAACTGCTGCGCACGCAACAGCAACGCGGCCAATCGCTGGGTGACATCCTCGTGGACATGGGCACCATCGATCGACCGACGCTGGAGGCGGAAGAGGCTCGCTGTGCGCGTTGCGACACGACGAGCCGTTCTCCCTAAGAACCCGTAACAGGTAAGTAGGTGCCGCGAGCCGAGCGGCACTTCTTCCCGTCCGGCTCGGCTCGCCGGACCTACCGCAAACTGTTATCGCCTCTAACCCCAACAACGCGGCCTCTAAGTGGTCAGGCACTCGCGCAGATAGCGGATGCCGTGGGCCACGTCGCGCAAACGCTCCTCCTGATTGCCCACCTCGCGTTCAATACACAGCGGGCCGCGATAACCGACTTTCTTCAACGTCTGCACGAAAGCACGGATATTGACTTGCCCCTGTCCGAGTGGCACTTCTTCGCCCCAGGAGCCGGGCGTCTTCGGCCGATTGGCGTCCTTGACGTGGACACTGCGAATGTCCGGCCCCAGGATCTCCACCGCCCTTAGCGGATCGCCTTTGTCGTAGAGCAGCATATTGGCCGGATCAAAGTTGACCTTTAAGTTGGGGCACTTCAACTCATCGAGCGTGCGGCGGAGCAAGTCGGCGGTTTCCTGCCCAGTCTCGAAAGCGACGGTCATGTTCTTGGCTGCGGCAAGGGCGCTGACATGGCCCAGCGTATCGAGAAACGGTTTGCGATCGGGATCGCTCGGTTCGGGCAGAAAGCCCGCGTGCAGCATCAAATCGCTCAGTCCCAGCGCCTGCGTGCGGTCGAGCGCCCAGGTCAGGCGTTCGAGGCGTTCGGCGCGCGTGACGGGATTACCGAAGCCGCCGGTATGTTGGATGGTCTGCGGCGTGGTATAGTCCTCGCCGGGGAAGCCGAGCATGGCTCCGCTCATCGAGAAGCCAGCCGATCGCGCCGCCTCTGGCAGATGGTCGCCCTCATCCCAGGCAGCGTGATGCGGGTCGCCACAAGCGATTTGCACCACGGACAGCCCAAGACGATCGAGGAATTGTTTCAGTTCCGGCACATTCTTGACTTGCAGCGACCAGCTGCACACACCGATGGTCAATGGTTCGATTGCCATGACAACATCCTCCGCAGACAGTGTTCAGTGTTCAGTGTTCAGTGTTCAGTGTTCAGTGTTCAGTGTTCAGTGTTTAGTATTTAGTATCCAGTCAGGCGTGGGGCCACTGAAAACTGAACACTGAACACTGAACACTGTTTTACGCGGCGGGCGCCGGTTCGATCGTGCAACCGAGCGGGCCATAAGGCTCTTCGCGGAACGTGCGGATTTGCTCGACTTTCAACTCGGCGACCTCGCGAGAGCCTGTCCAGACGACGGCTCGGCCGCTGGTGTGAGCCTGCATCAAGAGTTGATAGGCGCGATCGATAGAGTAGCCGAGCGCTTTGCATAGCACGACGACGACGAAGGTCGCTGAGTGGTAATCGTCGTTTTCCAGGATGACGTGGTACGGCGGAATGCCTCGTGTCTGGACTGCTTCACCCGGCACCGGCTTGGGCTTGTACATGAGATACCCCTCCCGACAAACAGAGTAAATCACGGTCGGAGCCACGGCGCGACCATTTGGGCGAGGAAGGTGGGCATGCACGGTCCATGATGAGAACCATCGGTACACTTCAGGCACATCTCCAGATGCCAGGGCACCTGCACCAGCCGTTGATACAACTGTTGCCCCTCTTCATCGAAATCCGCAGGCATTCGGAAGCCGTCCAACCCCGCCGCAGGGCCATAAACGCGATCGACGGTGCCGAACATATTGGTGCAGAAGTCGAGACAAAGGCGATCGTAGGTCGAGTTGAACGACACGATTTCATGACGGGTGGCGCGCAGCGCGCCGCGTAGGTCGTAGGTTGGCGACACGGCCGCCGACAGAACGACGATGCGCTCCAGGCTGGCGGGCGGCAGTTTCTCGGCCGCAGCCAGGGCGACGCCGACGCCGGCACTATGGGCGAGGAGGTAAATCGGCCGGCCCGGTTCATGGGCTTGCACGTTACGCACGATGGCGGCCAGGCGTTCCGCTTGCGTCAGCAGATAGCGTGAGTCTTGCAGGTCACGCAGCACCCGGCATTTGCCGTGCGTCCACTCGAAGACCTCAATGCGATGAGGTACACCAACCTTCGGCAGCGTCCACGGGGCGCACGCCTGGATGGGATCGAGTCCTCCGACGCCTCCGACCACGAAGACAATCCCCGCGGCCGCAGGCTCCTCGGCATGCAGCGCCATCGAAGGGCCGAGGAAGGCACCACACAAGAGAAGCATCGGTAGACGTCGTATCAGAAACATTCCGACTCCTCTTTGCACGGTAAACGAGGGAGTCAATCGAGGGTTGGCAAGACGGGTAAAGAGCGGAGCGAGCCTCATCGTATGCAACGGAGTGAAGCCTCGGATCAACGCCCATCGCCCGTTCCTGTAGTCTTCCATCAGTAGAATAGCATCGGCATTTGAGAAGTGCCGGCTTGAGCTTAACGATTCTAACGATTAAATACCCCAGGGCTGTTCGCTGTTTCAAATTGGGCAGCCTGGAGGCAGGCCTGGTCGCCGTAATTCCTGAAAAATCGGTAGATCGACTTAGAGGCACGAACCTTTTGGCCAGCCCGCAGCGTCAGCAAGGGATTCCTTGCTGACGCTGCGGGCTGGCAATTCATTGTGTTCGTGCCTCTTACTCAGTTTTGAAACAATGAACAGTCCTGCGTCTCCCCGATCGGCCACAATCAATAGCTCTGTCGTTGGCCGTATCCGCGATCACCGTCGCGGCGGCGATCCTCGCGTGGCCGAGCTTCGTTGACCCTCAGAGGCCGACCTCGAAAGGGCGTGCCGTTAAGCGTTTCAATGGCCGCCTGGGCTTCTTCGTCATGGACCATTTCGACGAACCCGAAGCCGCGCGACCGGCCCGTCTCTCGATCGGTCATAACCTGCGCCTGCGCCACCGTTCCATGAGCCTGGAACAGCGCCAGCAAGTCGTTGGAGTTTGTATCCCAGGTAAGATTGCCCACATAGAGGTTTTTCGCCATTGCAGAACCTTTTTGTACTCATTCGACCAGAAAGGGACCGCATAATCGCAATATATATAGCAGTCTCACGAAAAGCTAAGAAGGCAAAAAATTGGACGCCGCCGCCTGAGCGGTGTAGGAAACTCTAGACGCGCCGCGACAGGCGCGGAACGACCTTGCCGGAGTCTCTCGTGACCTCTCTTCCGCTGTATCCGACTTTGTATCAGATCAACACGCGCATCCTGCTCGGCGAGATCGGCCCTGGGGCCACACTCGACGACCTCTCCGAAGCATGGCTCGATCGACTGGCAGCGCTTGGTTTCGACGTAATCTGGATGCTCGGCGTCTGGCAGACGGGACCAGCCGGTCGGCAGGTTTCGCGCACGAACCCCGAATGGCTGCGAGGCTATGCGCACGACCTGCCCGACATGAAGGAAGAGGACATCTGCGGTTCGCCGTTCGCCGTGCAGGAGTACACGGTGAACCGCGATTTCGGCGGCGACGCGGCGCTGGCTCGCCTGCGGCAACGAATGCATCAGCGTGGCCTGCGCTTGCTGCTCGATTTCGTGCCCAATCACACCGCCCTCGATCATCCGTGGACGCAATCGCATCCCGAGTTTTACATTTGGGGCAGCGAGGCGGACCTGGCACGCGAGCCGCGCAACTGGTGTCGCATCCAGAGCGGCACCCGTTCGCTCATCCTGGCTCACGGCCGCGATCCGTACTTCCCCGGTTGGCCCGACACCTTGCAGCTGAACTATCGTCATGCCGAGTTGCGCGCCGCCATGCAGACCGAGTTGGTGCGCGTCGCCGATCGCTGCGACGGTGTGCGCTGCGACATGGCCATGTTGCTCTTGTCCGATGTGTTCGTGAAAACCTGGGGCGACGCCGCCCTGCCCAGCGATCGCAGCCCTCCCGTCGATGCACCCTTCTGGCCGGACGCTCTCGCTGCGGTGCGCAGCCGTCATCCCGACTTTCTGCTCCTGGCCGAGGTGTACTGGGATCTGGAGTGGGTCTTGCAGCAACAAGGTTTCACTTACACCTATGACAAACGGTTGTACGATGGGCTGCGCGAGCAAAAGGCTGGCCCTGTGCGTGGTCATCTCAGCGCCCCGGTCTCGTTCCAGAATCATTGTGCGCGGTTTTTGGAGAACCACGACGAGAAGCGGGCCGCCGAGGTGTTTCCTCCCCAGGTCCATTGGCCGGCCGCTGTGCTGACGTACCTTACGCCGGGGCTACGTTTTCTTCAGGAGGGTCAGTTGGAGGGGCGGCGAGCGCATGCGTCGATCCATCTCGCCCGCCGTCGCGCCGAGGCGGTCGATCCGGCCATGCAAACATTTTACGCGAAGTTGCTCGAATGCCTGAAACGCCCGCAAGTGCGCGAGGGCTGCTGGAGTCTGTATACCTGCCGGCCGGCGTGGGCGGGGAATACGACGGTAGATGATTTCATTGCCTTCGGCTGGGAGCCGGGGCCGGGACCGCAGCTGATGGCGGCGGTCCACTTCGGTTCGACGCGCGGACAGTGCTATGTCGAATTGCCCTTCGCGGAACTGCGAGGCAAGCGTGTGCTGCTGCGCGATCTGTTGAGCAGCGCGCAGTACGAGCGCGCGGGCGATGAACTCGTATCGCGCGGTCTGTACCTGGACATGGCGGCGTGGGGCTATCACCTGTTCGAGGTGGTGGCGATGTGAGACCCACTGACTTTATGGGCGATCCGTGTAGCGGCGACTCTTGAAATGCAGAATGCAGAATGCAGAATGCAGAATGAAAACTAGATGGTCTTTCATTCTGCATTCTGACTTCTGACTTCTGACTTCTGCATTCCAAGAGTCGCGGCTACACGATGTTACTTCTTCAATTCCGGCATACGGCTTGGTCCCTTAATCTGCGCCAGACGCATCTGCGCGATGTCGGCGTTGCGCGTGTTGGGGAACGTCTGCACAATGCGCTCCAGATAGAAAACGGCCTGCTGTGGCTGGCCCTTCTTGAGCCAGGTCTCGGCCAGCGTCAGATACAGCATGCTCAGGCGCTCGCCCATCTGATCGCAGGCTTGCTTGGTCCATTCCGGGTTGGCCTTGATCTCGGCGGCCAACTTGTTCGCCTCCGCGGCCTCGGCTAGATCGGGGTAGGTGGTGCTGAGGTTCTCACAACGATCCAGGCAGGAAAGAAACTGCTGCTTACGCTGATCGTCGCGGGCCTGGTCGAGTAGTTCCCGGGCGAGCCGGCTGCGCGAATTCTCGTGTGGGACAACTCGGCTGGCCAGCGTTACCAACAATTGACCGCCCTCGCGCGCCGCCTGGGTGCCGGGATAGTCGCGCACCAAACCCGTCACGGTCTCGACAGCCTGCGGCACCTTGCCGCTTTCGACGAGTTGACGGGCCTCGGCGCAGCGGCCGGCCGCTTGCTTCTCCAGATCCTGAAGCATTTGCTTGGCCTGGTTTTGGATGGGCTGATCTTTGCTGTTAGCGGCCACAGGTTTGAGCAAGGCGATGGCCCGCGGATAATCGCCCACGGCCACGGCTTGGATCGCTTCTTGCAACTCGCGATTCGTCCCGCTGCTGGGCGGCGCGGCGCTGAAGAGGGTATTCAGCCGTTGCTGCAAGGGACTCACCTCAATGAACCCTTGCTGATAGCCGACAATTTTGCCCTCGGGCGTGGCGAAGACCAGCGTGGGGTAGGTATCCACACGCAGCGCCGCCGTCAACCGGGCATGTTGCTCCGCGTCGATCTTGAGCGGAATGCAGCGCTCATTGAGCAGGGCAATAATGGCGGGGTCTTTGAAGGTGCGCAGATCGAGTTGCTTGCACCAGTAGCAGTCCGTGGTGCCCACATCAATGACGAGGGGACGATTCTTCTCGACCGCTTCTTGTCGAGCCTTGACGTAGTCTTGCCGCCACTCCACTTCCTGGGCTGAGGCAGACGCCCATGATACCGCGTGCATCATGCAGCATGCGCAACAAAGAGACATTAGGCGGAGAGAGACGCGGGTCGTCATTGCTATCAACTCCGTTCGGCATTCTGCATCCGGCCTGAAGGTCAGGCGCGAGGGTGGGCTTTGTGATAACTATCGCGTAGCCGCTGTGTGCTTACGTGTGTGTATATCTGGGTTGTCGCCAAGCTGCGGTGTCCGAGCAGTTCCTGAACGCTGCGGATGTCGGCGCCGGCGTCGAGCAGGTGAGTGGCAAAACTGTGCCGCAATGTATGCGGACTGGTGCGTGGATCGAGTCCAGCCTGGGCGAGATATTTTTCCAGCGACCGGCCCACGCTGCGCGAGGACAGGCGGGTACCGTTCTTGTTGAGAAACAGCGCCGGTTGCGTCGCCGCTCGCGGCCCAGCCAGCGCCTGACGTTCGGGCAACCAGTGCTGAATCGCTGCCACGGCCTGCGGACCCAACAAAGCCAGCCGTTCCTTGCGGCCCTTGCCGCGCACCGTGGCCAGTCCGTCGCTGAGATCCAGGTCGCCGACATCAAGGCCGGTCAACTCGCTGACGCGCAGACCGGCCGAGTACAGCGTTTCGAGGATGGCTCGATCGCGAAGTCCCAGTGGGACAGCGGCCGGCGGCGTTTCCAGCAAGCGCGTCATATCCTCGCGCGAGACAAAGTGCGGCAATTTCTTGTCCTGGCGCGGACCGCGCAGACCCATCGCGGGATTGGCCGACAGCGTACCTTGCCGGCACAGGAAGCGGCACCACGAGCGGATGGCCGCCAGGCGACGCGCGATGGTACTGCGAGCGTAGCCTTGTTCGCTCAGCCAGGCGAGGTGAGCGCGAAGCACGCGCGTCGTCAACTGCTCCGGCCGGGGCGTTTGGCTCGCCAGGCGGGTACGGAAGAAACCCACGGCCTGCGTCAGGTCTTCGCGATACGATTTGACCGTATGCTCCGACGCATTCTTCTCCAGCGCCAGATGACGCAGGAACTCGGCCAAGGCTTCTTCCATGCGCACTCCTCTTAGAGGCACGAACCTTTTGGCCAGCCCGCAGCGCCAGCAAGGGAATCCCTTGCTGGCGCTGCGGGCTGGCAATTCATCCTGTTAGTGCATCTTAGAACCTTCGCGGTTTCTCTGGTTGTGGCAGCGTAGCGCTGGCTGCCTGTTCGCGAGCTTTCTGGCTCAACACCACCACGTCGAACCAGTTTAGGCTCAAGTCCGGGTCGGCGGCCTGAGCGCGAAACGCTTCCAGCAGGGGCGAACGACTGTCATCATCATACACGTAGATGTAGCGCTCCTCGCCCTTGAGCAACGCCAGGACGTTGAACTCGCGCCCCACGCACCACCCCCTTCCTACATCTCGTGGATAGACGTGAGGAGTATCGTCCGGCGCAGGGATGGCAACCGCATAAAAACAGCGTTTTCTTCGTCGTTTCCACCCTGCCGCGCTGTTGTTGTCGTCTTACTCGGCGTTGCCGTCGGGGGATGCCTCGTCAGACTAGATCACGCAAACCGCGTAGTCCAACTTCTTCGCGGGTTACAAACGGCTCGCCGTAGCCGGCGCCGATGGCCCAACCCCAGTAGCGGGCGCGATCGCGCAGGTCGTCCAGCAGCGTCGGCGGGTTCGTCGGCCGGCCCTCAATGAACTGCGAACGATAGCAGGCCACGGCACGCATTTTCGTCTCCAGGTGCGGCGTGATGTCGAGGACGAACGACGGACGTGGATGAATGCGAAGATGAACACTAAAGTAATAGATGATTTGTTTCGGATAGTACGGTTCACCCGGCAGATCGCAGCGGGTCAGTTTGGCCCAGAAACGGGCGGCATCGACCAGCGTACTGGCGGCGATATGATCGGGATGGGTATCATCCCAGTAGGGAGCGAACAGGACGCGCGGCCGCTGTTCGCGCAGGACGCCGGCCAGGCGGGCGCGAGCGTCGAGAGTCGCTTCCAATCGGCGATTGACCAGGCCGAGATTGCCACGCCAGGCCAACCCCAAAATCGCGGTGGCTTCTTCCGTCTCACGCCGGCGAATCTCCAAACTCCCATGAGGCGTCGGTTCACCGTCGGTCAGATCGAGAACGCCCACCCGCGCCCCCTGCGCTTGCAACAGCAAAATCGTCCCGCCGACGCCCAGTTCGGCGTCATCCGGGTGGGGAGCGATGACCAGATAGTCGAGCGGTGTCATGTGCGTGTCACTCGTACTTGTGTATGCGCGTCGCGTGGCTTGGCGTTTCGCGCGAAATGCCAAGCCACGCGACGCGCATACACGGGGAACGACCGGCGTCAGCATAGCAGACGCGCTTGCTTTCACACAGCGGCGTCTCTACTATCCGAATAGTTGGCTGCATCGCGCGGTCTATTGAGTAGTCGTCCACCTGTCTCGTCCATCAATCCTTCGCATCTTGAGTCCCTGGCATTGTTCGTATTGAGGACGATATGGCCAAGAAACGCAAGTCCCCCACGAAATCGACACCGACCGCCGCCGGAGTCACCCCCGAGCGCTTCGTCCGCGTATTCCGTATGGTGCAATTGCTGGCCGGCGGCTCGCAAACCCGCGAGGCCATCGCCCGCCGTCTTCGCGTGGACGTGCGCGGCTTCTATCGCGATCTCGACCTGTTGCGCTCGTCGGGCGTCATCGTGAACCTGGAGGCCGGCCGCTACTCCCTGACTCAAAATGTTGACGACGCCCTGGCCCATTTGCCGTTCCCCGATCCGCGACTCACCCTCGGCGCGGCCCAGGCGCTCGCCAAGGGACGCGGTTTGGCCCAGCGTGCCCTGGCCGAAACGATCGCCAACGTCTTGCCGTCTTGATCGCCGTGGCGCTTGGATAAGCCTTCTTAACAGGGTTTACAACTCCCTTCTTCCTTCCCATTACACCGACTCGGCCGTGGCGCGATGGCCGCGAACGCGGCCGTCTCGCCCTAAGGTCTTGAAGTGTATCGAGTTGTTCTGTTGACAAGAGATCTTTCGCTAGCCAGCTTGTGAGTGGCATGGCTTCTGCAATAGTCCTCCGGGAACAAGGCCCGCCCCAAAATCCATCACCGAGAGAATCGGCCAATGCTCAAGCTATTGCGGGATTTCTGGCATGATGATCGCGGTTGTGTACTGGCGATCGAGTGGGTATTCGTTGCCAGTATTCTGACGCTCGCCGCCATCGCCGGATTTATGGCGATGCGCTATTCCGACGACACCGGCAGCGTCGATCGGCCGCCGGCTCTGCTTCGCTAGATCACCGCTCCTCAGCGTCAGCACGAAATCCCTTGCTTGCGCCGCGGGCTGGCAAACTCAGCGCCAATATACCTCTGTCAACTCCGCGAGACCATCGAGCAACGGCTGGGTCAGCATGGACTCCGTGAAGCGCCAACTCCAGTTGCCCGCCTCGCGTCCAGGCAGATTCATGCGTGCTTCGCTGCCCAGGCTCATCACATCTTGCAGCGGGGCCAGTGCATAATCGGCGACCGAAGCCCAGGCCATGCGAATCAAATCCCAGGCGATGTCGCCACAGCCGTTCGGCATGTAGCGATGCAGATAACGCCGTTCGTGTTCCTGCAACGTCGCGTACCAACCGAGCGTCGTATCGTTGTCGTGGGTGCCGGTGTAGGCCACCGTATGGCGTTCGTAGTTATGCGGCAAAAAGCGATCTTTCGGATCGCCATAGAAGGCAAAATGCAGAATACGCATACCCGGCAGTTGAAACTGATTCCGCAACGCATCCACTTCCGGCGTAATCAATCCGAGATCCTCAGCGATCAGCGGCAAACCACCGAACGCCTCGCGCACGGTCGTCAGAAAATCGGCGCCGGGAACCGACACCCAACGGCCGACCTCGGCGGTCGGCATATCGGCGGGAATCTCCCAGTACGCCTCGAAGCCGCGGAAGTGATCGAGGCGAACCAGATCGACCTGCGCCAGCATGGCCCGCAGACGGGCGATCCACCAGGCGTAGCGTGTGCGTTTCAAAGCATCCCAGTCGTAGAGGGGATTGCCCCAGCGCTGGCCGGTCGCCGCGAAATAGTCCGGCGGCACGCCCGCCACGAAGGTGGGCCGGCGGTCCTCATCCAGCAGGAACAATTCCGGGTTGGCCCACACATCCGTTGAGTCGCTGGCGACGAAGATGGGCACATCGCCGATGAGATAAATCCCCCGGCTATTGGCGTAGTGCTTGAGTTCCTTCCATTGGCGGAAGAAGAGGAACTGCGTGAACTGGTGCAGACCGACAGCGCGGCTCAACTGCCGGCGAATGTCCTTCAGCGCGGCCGGTTGACGCATCATGAGTTCGCGCGGCCACTCCTGCCAGTTGGCACCGCCGTGAACGTCCTTGAGGGCCAAAAACAAGGCGAAGTCATTCAGCCAGCGTGCCTCCTGCACGCAGAATGCCTCAAACGGCGAACGCAGCGACGCCGCCGCCCCGGATAAAAAATTCTCCCACGCTCGCGCCAGCAACGCCGTCTTGAAGGGGATGACGCTGCCAAAATCCACATGGTTCGCCGGGAAGCGCACGCTGGACAGGTCGGCTTCCTTGATGAGGCCGTCGCGCGCCAATAATTCAGGACTTATGAGATAGCGATTACCGGCGAAAGCGGAGAAAGCCTGATAGGGAGAATCCCCATAGCCCGTCGGCCCCAGCGGCAGCACCTGCCACCAGGTCTGACGGGCGGCTACCAGAGCATCCACCCAGGCATAGGCCGCCGGACCGAGATCGCCGATCCCATAAGGTCCGGGCAGCGACGTGGGGTGCAGCAGAAGCCCCGCCGAACGTCGCGCCGGCGGTTTCTCATTGATCGCGTTCATGGATCCTCCCGGCCGGTCTCCGACCGGACCTTTCTTTAGCAAATAGTATCGACTGGCGAAATATTTGCATCCTCTGTCTGTGCGTGAACGCCGAACAACGGCCGACTCACAACAGATTTTCTCACTATGGAACGGGCAGAGTTGGCATGGTGATTGCTGAGGAGAAGAAAAGGTCGCCACGGGGAGCGATCTCGCAAACGAGAGAGAAAACGCAGAGCAAAAGGAGACAAACGATGAACAAGACGATGGACACTTGCGAATCTCTTAATTCCCTCTTGCGCGGCGAATTGTCCGCGACGGAAACCTACCAGCAGGCGATGACGAAGATCGGAGAAGAACCCGGTGCAACGGAACTGCGACAGATTCGTGATGAGCATCGAGCGGCGGCCAATGCCATCCGTCAACACATTCACGAGTTGGGTGGCCAGCCTCAGCAGGATTCCGGTATGTGGGGTGGATGGGCCAAGGCGGTCGAGGGAACGGCGAAGCTGTTCGGCAATACCGCGGCCCTGAAAGCCTTGAAGCAAGGTGAGGAACACGGCATTAATGCCTATGAGCGCGTGCTTCAAGATGAGTCGGTGCCGAGTGTGTGCAAGACCGCCATTCGCGGCACCCTCCTCCCTCAGGCACGCTCGCATCTCGACGTACTGAATCGTCTGATGTCGGCATAGGAAGGAATCCAGTTTCCCATCGAGACAAAAATTTTTGACGACTAGCCCGGAGCGCCAACGACAGGACAGTGCAACCCGTCGCTGGCGCTCCGGGCTAGTCATTTATTATGCTGATGCCTTATGTTCCTTCCCGTTGCATCTCGACGAAAAAATGGGATGCTGAAGGAGGGTTGCTGTCTCTACTTGAGTAGAACGGCTCCTTCACGGAGAGAAATGTATGGTGATGCCATCCTTGCCGGCCATTCTCGAAAACGTGCAGCGACGACTGCGGCCCTCGGTGTCCGGGGTCGTCACGGATGCGCAGTTGCTGGAGCGCTTCTTGCAAAATCGCGATCAGGCGGCTTTCGAGTTGCTGATGTGGCGACATGGGCCGATGGTGTTCGGCGTCTGCCGACGTGTGCTGCATCATACGCAAGACGCGGAAGATGCTTTCCAGGCCGCTTTCCTCATGCTGGCTCGCAAGGCGGCCTCCATCGGTAAACGCGAATCCGTCAGCGGCTGGCTATACACCGTCGCCTATCGTATCGCTCTGCGGGCCAAGGCGCGCAGCGGACGGCGCAGCCAAGTCGAGAAACCGCTGGATGAATTGCCGATCGACGATAAGTGTGCCGATCCGGCCGACCAGACCGCCTGGCGCGAGTTACGCAAAGTGGTGGACACGGAGCTAAACCAGATTCCCGAGAAGTATCGCACGGCTTTCATCCTCTGTCATCTGGAGGGCAAGACCTGCGATGAGGCGGCCGAGCATCTGGGATGTCCGCGCGGCACGGTGCAATCGCGTGTCGGCCGTGCCCGCGAACGGCTCCGCGAACGGCTGACGCTCCGTGGTTGGACGCCCGCGACTACACCCTTGACGTACTTGCTTGAAGAGCATGGAGAATCGTTGGGGGCGCTGTCGCCGGTGCTGGTCTATGCGACCGTACAGGCGTCCGTACTGGTCGCCGTGGGCAAGGCGCTTGGCACGGCCATTTCGCCTTCTGTTTTCGAGTTGATGACGGAAACGGTTCGTGAGATGCGCTGGAACAAGCTGCGCTATCTGGTGATCCTTGCTCTGCTGGCGCTGTTTGGCAGCGGTGCCTTGGTGTGGGGCGTTTCCTCGATTCAGACGAAAAATAGTTCCGAGACGGCAGCCGGTTCACCCTGTCACAGTTCCGCAACTCCAGCGACTACTGTGGCTCCGCCGATTCCGAGCGTGCCGACTCTTGAAGGGCAGCAACCGCTCGAATAGTCTGGAAATGAGCAGGGCGGGTATTTATTCGGACGTTTGGGTATTCATCTTTCGCCTACCGATCTTCATCGGGGTTTCCCCCCCGACGCTCCGAAACCCGCCCTTGCTCTCCTTCAAAATTTTTCACCACGGAAAACACGAAAAAGACGGAAAAAAGACAAGAGAGAAGAAGTCAAAAGGCCTGATTCCAATATTCTTGGACTCATTTTATCTCTTGTATTTTTCCGTGTCTTCCGTGTTTTTCGTGGTGAAAAATTTTGTTTACTTGGAGCGGCTGAGATATTCGCCGGTGCGCGTATCGATGGACAGCATATCGCCGATGCTGACGAAGGGCGGAACGCTGATTTTCAGCCCGGTTTCGAGCGTGGCCGGTTTATATTGTGCCGCCGCCGTCGCGCCCTTGAGAGCGGGGTCCGTCTCAACCACCTTCAAATCGACCGTATTGGGCAATTCCAAACTGAGTGGTTTCTCTTCGTGGAAGACGACCTTGGCGTCGTCGTTCTCCTTCATGTAAAGCATCTGTTCGCCGACCCACTCTTTGTTGAGATGGATCTGATCGAACGTCTCCTTGTCCATGAAAACGAAGTCGTCGCCTTCCTTGTAGAGATACTGCATCGCGCGCGTTTCGAGGTAGGCCTGCTCGACCTTGTCCTCGGGATGAACGCGCTTGTCGTTGACCAGGCCGGTCTTGACGTTGCGAATCTTTAGACGGAGCTTGGACGGCAGGTTGCCGGGCGTCTTCAAATCCCGGTCGATGACCTGATAGAGCTGTCCATCCTCGACGATAATCATGCCTCTGCGAACTTCGCTGTATGCGATCGACGCCACGGTTCTCTCTGCCTCTCTGGTTACTTGGCTCGGCTCAGATATTCCCCGGTACGGGTATCGACCTGCACCACCTCGCCTATGCCGATAAAGGGTGGAACAGTGATTTTCAGTCCTGTTTCAAGGGTGGCCGGCTTATACTGGGCGGCGGCCGTCGCGCCCTTGAGAGCCGGGTCCGTCTCCGTCACCTTCAACTCGACGGTGGCCGCCAATTCCAGACTGATCGGCTTATCGTCGTAGAAGGTGACCTGGGCGTCCTCATTCTCCTTGAGAAAGAGGATCATTTCGCCGGCCAACTCCTCGCTGAGCGTGATCTGGTCGAAGGTTTCCTTGTCCATGAAGACAAAGCCGTCGCCTTCCTTGTAGAGATATTGCATCGGCCTTTTGTCGAGATAGGCCAACTCGCCCTTGTCATCCGGCCGAAAACGTCGGGGCGTAACGGCGCCGGTCTTCAGGTTCTTGAGTTTCAAGTTGAGGATGGCACGCCAGTTCCCGGGCGTATTCAGGTCGCGGTCCACGACGGCGTAAAGTTGGCCGTCCTCCACGATGACCATGCCCTTGCGCACCTGACTGTAATTGATCGAGGACACACATTTCTCCATTTGCTGATTTCTTAGCCGTTTGCGTTTCGCGCGAAACGCAAAGCCCCGCGCTCCGCGAAGCCGCAAGCGACTAAGAAGTCAGTGTAGCAAGAGGCGAATCATCTGAGAAGAGGGACCGCACACGTCGCCCTCAACGCCCAAAGCGCTCTGCGGGCAGCGCGATTGAAATGTTCCGCGCCTGAGACGCCGACAGGTGGACGGACTGCACAACCTCGACCGGAGGCCGATACTTCAGCCGACAAATCAGCGCCGTCTCGGCGTCCAGTTCGTGACCGGCCTCATGCCAGTCGGGCAACCAACTCACCAGTTCATACCGGCCGGGCGGCACTTGCGGGAGCGTGAAACGCCCCTCGGCGTCGGTGTGCGTGTAGTAGGGATGCTCGACGACAAACAGATTGCCACGCATCCAGAAGTAACCGCATCCGCTCATTAGTTCGACAATGCCCAGGCAATCGAGTCGTTGCTCGCAGGATTGATCGCGGTCGGGGAACGCGCGGGTGAAGAAGGCGGTGCCGCGAACCTGGAGCGAATGGAAAACATCCTGACGCGATACCATCGTGATGACATCGCCACGGCGGACGAAGCCGGAAGCCGTATCGCGGTCGCCCTGGCAAACGTGAATCTGGTAGTCACGCAGTTCAACGCGGACGGGCGGATGGTCCCACGGCCGCCCTCGTCGCGGATCGATGCCGCGCAGGAAGACGATAGCACCAGCCACGGCTTTCGTGTGCGGATCAATCTTCGGCGCATGAGAATTGGACCAGTCGCGGCGAGCCGAGCCGGCATGTTCGCCGCCCGGACTGACCGGGGCGTGGTAAGGTGACACTTGAGGAATAGTTCCAACCCACGTCACTTGCCCCTGAATGGTGCCGGCCGTCGCCGGATCGAAGTCGCGGCCCATCTCTGCCGGCGTCTCGGCCGGTGTTTCCACAGGCGGCACGAGATCGTCGCAGCCAGACAGAACGGCCACGCCGAACAGAAGCCCCCAGCCGATGATCCGCGACAACGAGCGTCCATGCACGATGATTCTACCCCACGAAAAAAGCCGGCTGGCCGAAGAAGCGCAGTCCCGGCGCAGGATCGGATGTACACGAGATGATGCGGAGGAGCAAGAGGGAAATATGCCCCTACGTGGCTTCGCCCCAGCGTTGCGATAGGTGATGCTCGACGCCGAGTTGATCGCAGATACGGCCAACAATGAAATCGACGGCATCCTGAAGCGACTGGGGCCGAGTATAAAACGCCGGCATGGCCGGCAGCACGACCGCGCCTGCCTCGGCGCAGGCGACAAGGTTGCGCAGCTGGATCAGGTGTAGCGGCGTCTCACGCGGCACCACAATGAGAGTACGTCCCTCTTTCAAATGGACATCGGCGGCGCGGTGGATGAGATTCTGGGACAGACCATGCGCGATGGCGGCGACCGTGCCCATGCTACACGGACAAACGACCATGCCGCCGGTCAGAAACGAACCGCTGGCGATGCCGGCTTCAAAGTCCATGAAATGATGAAGGCGCACTTGCTTAGGATCAACTCCCGTTGCGCGGTCGCCCAGCAGGTCGGCGAGGACAAAGCGATCCGGCCGGACACGGCGATCCACCTCGCGCTCGATCACTTGCACGGCGGACGGACTGATGACCAAGTGAACCGTGCGGCCGGCGCGCAATAGCACCTCCAGCAGGCGAGTCCCATAGGGCACGCCACTGGCGCCGGTGAAGGCGAGGACGAGATCGTTCGCGGCCATCACGTCTCCCACGAAGAATAATCACTACGAAAAGCACGGAAAACACGAAAAAAAGACAAAGACCAAAAAAAATCAGGCGAACCTCAGACCGGAGAAAAACACCGTGGTTGTCTCGCTAAGGATACTCATTTGTCTTTTTTCCGTGTTTTCCGTGCTTTCCGTGGTGAAATGTTTTGAGCCTTGACAGTGCCGCTCGGATCATGTTAAGACTTCGCGGTTCCAATAGGGGAGATTATGATTCATCAGCGCGGCCAGTTGCTTAGTTCCTGTTTTCTGCTCTCCGACCTGGTGCTGACCACGGCCGCCTGGTTTTTGGCTTACTATCTGCGTTTCGAGAGCGGCTGGCTCAACGTCGAGAAGGTCACGCCGGAGTTTTACCTGTGCTTGCGGCGTGTGCCGTTGTTGTGGATACTCTGCGCCGTCGCCTACCGGCTGGCCGGACAGTATAACGTCGGTCGTCTGCGCCGCTTCCGCGAAGAAGTCATCGCCGTGTTCAAGGGCGGCGTCCTGCTGTCCCTGCTGGTTATGGCGACCATCTTTTTTCTGCACGATCCCTACGAATCGCGCGCCACGATCTTGATCTTCTGGATACTAAGCGGAATGCTGGTCCTCGTCGGCCGGCGTGCGGCCTGGACGGTCATTCGCACGCTGCGCAGCCGCGGTTACAACCAGACTTACTCGATCATCGTAGGCGCCGGCCGCGCCGCTCGCAAGATGGCTCGTGTCCTGCAACGAGTCAACTGGCTGGGCATCAAAAACATCGGTTTTGTCGATGAGCAGACCAACCGCATGTCCAACGATCTCGATGTGTTGGGCGGTTTCGCCGACCTGCCGGAGTTGATCCAAAAGTACGGCGTCCGCCACGTCTTCGTCGCGCTGCCACTGGATCGCACCGACGACGCCCGCCGGGTGTTTGCTATTTTGTCGCGTTCCATGGTCGAGGTACGCATGGTCTGCGATGTGCCGAACCTTGCCGGCCTATCGCTGACGACCACCAATCTCGATGGTTTGCCGTTGATCGGTCTGCGTGAAAGCCCGCACTTCGGATTAAACATCGTCGTCAAGCGCGTCATGGACATGGTGCTGTCGGCCATCGGTCTGATTATACTCTCACCGCTGCTGGCGCTGATCGCGCTCTTGGTCAAGCGAACCAGTCCGGGACCGATTTTCTACCGTCAGGAGCGTTGCGGGCTGAACGGACGCACGTTCCACATGCTGAAATTCCGAAGCATGCGCGTCGATGCCGAACAGCAGACGGGAGCCGTGTGGGCGATCCAACATGACAGTCGGCGCACGCGCCTGGGGACGTTTCTGCGTAAGACGAGCCTCGACGAATTACCGCAGTTGTGGAACGTGCTGATGGGCGATATGAGTCTCGTGGGACCGCGGCCGGAACGCCCGGTGTTCATCCAACAATTCAGCCAAACCATCCCCAACTACATGGCGCGGCACTGCGTCAAGGCCGGCATCACCGGCTGGGCGCAGGTGCATGGCTGGCGCGGCAACACCTCGCTGCGCAAGCGGCTGCAATACGATCTCTATTACATCACCCATTGGACGCCGTGGCTGGACCTGCGCATCCTGTGGATGACGATCTTCCACGGCATCATCCATCGCAATGCGTATTGATGTAGTTTAAGGAACGATGCGCTGGCCCAGCGCCGTGTTGAGGCGAAGTGCGCCGCGACGATAACGGACGCTCGTCTCCAGATATTGGCGGACGACGTCGTTGTATTCCTTCTGAGCGGCGAGAAACGCCAGAATGCTTTCCGATCCCGCCTTGAACAGCCGCAATTTATCGTCGCGGATACGCCGCGCTCGCGGCAGAATGTTGCTCTGGTAGCGCTGCACGGCGTCATGCGCGGTCGTGTATTCCCGATAAGCTCGCCGCACTTCGGCGCTCACTTGCTGCTCTCGTCCTTGCAATTCGATAATCGTCTGCGCCACGGTACTTTGCGCCCGTGAGATATTGCCCTGGTTGCGATTGAAGACCGGCAGCGTGACGAGCGCTCCCAAGCTCCACGAAGTCGCGTTCTGCGCGCCGATGGCCGTGTTGTTCTGAAGTTGCCAGGGCGTATACAGCACGAACACGTCGGCCCAGCGATCCGCCTTTGCCAGTTGCACCTCGGATTGGGCACGCTGAATGCCCAGGCGATAGGCGTTGAGGTCGGGCCGAACCGTCAGCGCGACGTGCAACAATTCATCCAGCGTCGGCAGAGTCAGATCGGCGCCGCCAAGCGAGCCGCGAAGTTCCAGGCAGTCCACCGCATCGGGCGGCAGGTTCAGCAGGACAGCCAGCGCTTGCCGCGCACGGGCGAGAGCAGCCGACGCATCTTGCACCGCCATGAGTGCCATTTCGCGCTGCACATCGGCGCGATCCAGGTCCGATTGCGCTGCCTGCTTTTCCTCCACGAGCTTGCGCGTCTGGTTGACAACTTGCTCCAATCCAACCAGGCCGGTTTGCTGCTGGCGCAGTGCTTCGCGCGCGGCCAGCACATCGAGGAAGGCCGTGTACAGGTTATCGATTTCCAGCCGGACGGCATCTTGGTACAGGCATTCCAGCACATTGCGGGCGTTCTGAGCCACGCGGATGCGACTCAAACGCTTTCGGTTGACGTCCCAGGATTGAATGACCGTGACCTCGTAGTTAACCCCGCCGGGCCGCTGGGGTGAATAGCTGCCGTAGGGCACGTTGCCGACATTGCCGAACAGGAAGGGATTGTTGCGCAGGCCGGCCGAGAGAATATCCGCCTGCGCCTTGGGCAATTCCTGAAACCGTGTGCGGAGGTCCGGATTTTCTTGCACCAAGCGCTCAATGGCCTGATCGAGCGTCAGTCCATTAGGCGGGCCTTCTTCCACGGTGGAAGGGACTTCCAGTGCGCCATAGAGTGGCGGGGATAGGGCCGCCTGCGGCGCGGGTGGAGCGATTGCCGCCTGTCCGGGAGTCATGGAACTGGACGGCTCCCCTGGAATTGGCCGGGGCGCACCGGGAATGATCGGGAACAGACTCTCTTTCGAGCCGGGACCGGGACCGAGATGCTGATGGGTCTTGGCGTCCTCCTTGGACCGTAGGCGATTACTCAGGATGACGAGATCGTCCGCTAGCTGCGAAATCTGAGCGTGTGCGGGACGAACCATCAAACCTAGCGTCATCGCCAGGAGCAAACAACCGAGCTTCCGAACATGCCGCATGAGACCCGCCTCTCTCTTCTGCGCTCCCGGAGCGAGATTCGCCGCTCCCTACCCGTATGGTTTGCATCGGACGCGCGGAATGGGCGACTTGAATCAATTATGAGGGAGACGAGATTGTATTCCATTTCTGAATTGCCCCTTACCCAAAAGGATCCAACAAACGGTGATTCAAGTCAGGCGACGGCGCTGCCAGGCATCCATGTAGGTCGCTTCGAGATCAACGGGCATCCTCAACTCGGCGTTGAGCGCCAGCGGCAACAGCGGCAGCGTCCATCGCTCAACGGTGGATGGAAGTGATCGAGCAACGGCATGGAGGATACTCCTTGCAAAACACAAGAGGAACGCCGCGCTGTTTCGTCCGGTCGTGTGTATCATAGAGGAAACGTGTCGAGTGCAGACAGCCAATTTTCCAGCGGATTACCATGTTTGTCGATCGTGTATCGTTGTTCGTCAAAGGCGGTGATGGCGGCGCGGGATGCTGTAGCTTCCGGCGCGAGAAGTATGTACCCAAAGGCGGCCCGGACGGCGGCGACGGCGGCGACGGCGGCGATGTGATCGTCCGCGCCGTGGCCGGCACCGATAGCCTGGCCGAGATCGTCAATCGCAAGCACTGGCGCGCCGATGCCGGCGGACGCGGCGGCTCGGACAACTGCCACGGTCGGCGTGCCTCCGAACTCGTCATCCCGGTGCCGCCTGGCACGCTGGTTTACGACCGCGATCGCGGCAATCTGCTGCGCGATCTCAAGGAACCGGGCGAACAGGTGACGGTGGGCCGCGGCGGACGCGGCGGACGCGGCAACCGAGCCTTCACCACTTCGACCAACCGGGCGCCGCGCGAGACGCAGCCGGGCACGGAGGGCGAGGAACGCTGGATCGTGCTGGAACTAAAAGTCATCGCCGACGCGGGCTTGGTAGGGCTACCCAATGCCGGCAAATCCACGCTATTGAGTCGGCTCTCACAGGCGCATCCGGAGATTGCCGCTTATCCGTTCACGACCAAGCATCCCAACCTTGGCTTGGTGACCATCGGCGGCGAACGCGCCTTCGTACTGGCCGACCTGCCGGGATTGATCGAGGGAGCGCATAGCGGCATCGGGCTGGGGCACGAGTTTTTACGGCACGTCGAGCGGACGCGCGTCATCGTGCATCTGGTCGAGCCGATGCCGGCGGACGGCAGCGATCCGATCAAAAACTATCGGACGATTCGCCGCGAATTGGAGTTGCACGGCCATGCGCTGGCGGACAAGCCGGAGATTGTGGCCTTGAGCAAGGCGGAACTGACCGGCAGCGAGGACGTACGACAGCGACTGGAAGAAGAGTTGGGCCGGCCGGTGCTGGCGCTGTCGGCGGTGACGGGGCAGGGCTTGGCGGATTTGGTGCGCACGGTGGTTGAGCAATTGCATCTGACGCGAGCCGAGGTGACGTCATGACCCCCGGCGTCGTCGTCGATGTGGGTAACACGGCCATCAAGTGGGGCCGCTGCGCGGATGGCCGAGTGAGCGAAACGTGCAGTCTCTCACCCGATGGCCTCAACGCCTGGCGCGGACAGGCCCATCAGTGGCAATTGCCTTCGCCGTTGGTGTGGGTGATCGCGGGCGTCCATCCCCAACGGCGACACGCCTTTGAAAGTTACGCGCGGCTGCGCGGCGATACCGTTCACGTCCTAACAGGCGCTTCGTCGCTGCCGCTGCGTGTGCTGGTGGACAAACCGGACCACGCCGGCATCGACCGCCTTCTCGACGCGGTGGCAGCCAACAGCCGGCGACCGGCAGGCGTGCCGGCTGTCGTCATTGATGCAGGATCGGCAGTGACGGTGGATCTTCTCGATGAAACGGGAGCCTTCACCGGCGGAGCCATCCTGCCTGGGCTGCGTTTGATGGCGAAGGCGTTGCACGATTACACAGCCCTTTTGCCGCTGGTCGAACCGCCGGGCAAGGGCGGGGCAACCCCGCCCCTACCGGGAACGGCGACGATTCCTGCTATCGAAGCCGGCATCTTCTGGGCGGTGGCAGGCGGCGTCGAAGCGATTCTCCGCGAATACCGCATCCACTGTGGTTCGCCTATCGAAGTGTTTGTCACCGGTGGCGATGGTCCGCTGCTGCAATCGATCTTGCCGGAAACACGATTTTGGCCGGAGATGACGCTCGAAGGTATTCGTCTGAGTGTGGAGGCGCTTCCGTGAGCGTCAGCGAAACAACGACATGGATCGCTTGCCTGACCCCGCCGGGACAGGCTGCGCTCGCCACGCTGGGTTTATATGGGCCGCGCGCCTGGGAGACGCTACGAACACTCTTCCGATTGCGTTCCGGCGGCGAGTTGCCTGCCACGCCCGAGGCGGGACGCTTCTGGCTCGGGCAGCTCGGCGATGACATGGCGGATGAGGTTGTGGTTGCTGTCAAGCAAGCGGAACCGCTACCGTGGCTCGAAGTGCATGGGCATGGCGGTCGCGAAGTGGTTCTGTTCCTGCTCGATCTATTCCGCGATCGAGGATTGCAGATAGGTAGCTGGGAGGATTTTCTACGCAAGACCAGCGGCGATTCACTGAGCGCGGCGGCGGCCATCGCCCTGACCCAGGCGGCAACGGTCCGCACGGCCGGTATCCTGCTGGATCAGCAACAGGGAGCGTTGGGCAGGGCGTTCGACGTGATCTTGGCCGCACTCGATCGAGGAGATACGGCTATGGCCCATGAGGGATTGACGCAGTTGTCCCGCTTCGCGGCCGTGGGACAGCGCCTGACGCAACCGTGGCGTGTGGCAGTCGCCGGCGCTCCCAACGTCGGCAAGAGCAGTCTGGTCAACGCGCTGGCCGGCTATCAGCGCAGCGTGGTGGCGGCGACGCCGGGCACGACGCGCGACGTGGTGACGATGCGCATCGCGTTGGATGGCTGGCTGATCGAATTAGCGGACACGGCTGGTCTGCGAAAAGAGGCGGAAACGCTGGAGGAACAGGGCATTCTGCGAGCGAGGGCCGCCGCCGCCAATGCCGATCTCTGTTTGTGGGTACTCGATGCTTCGGCGTCGCCGGTGTGGCCCGATGAGGACATTGGCACGATCCTTTATGTCCTCAACAAGATCGATCTGCCGGCGGCCTGGGAATGCCGGCGAAGAACGCTGCCGGTATCGGCGCGCACGGGAGAGGGACTCGCGGAGTTGTGTACGGCTGTCGTGGCCCGGTTGGTTCCCGATCCACCGCGCCGCGGCGCGGCGGTGCCATTCACGCCGCGATTGTCCGAGCGAATCGTGGAGGCGCAGCGCGTTCTCGATACGGGAGACAGCGCGGAGACGCGGCGGATTGTGGCCTCGCTGTGCGGATAAATGACAGGAGGCGGAAAGATCGCGCCAGGGAAAAAATTCATTTTCGGAGAATAATTCTCTTTACAAACATTCTCGGAAGCGCCACAGTAGGACGGAATCCAACTTATCGCCGCCCTCACTTATCCGTGTTGCATCGGAGGATTTGCCGTGTTCAAGGGCGCACATTTTCCATTGCGTTGGAAACTGAGAAACCTGTTATCGCCCAAGACTACCAACCGCGAGAAACGCCAGCGGCGGGTGCTGCTGGAACTTGAGGAACTGGAGACGCGGGCGTTGCTGTCGGCCAGCGTCGTGACGCCTGTTCCGCTCCCGTCCCCTGTCGAACCACCCTCCGGCGTCGTGCAATCCTTGCTTGTCACGCCGGAGCAGAGCGCGGCGACCACGGCGGTTTCGGGCTATACCCCCGCGCAGATCCGGCAGGCCTATGGCGTCCAGAACGTGGCGAACAACACGAATGTAACCATCGCCATCGTGGATGCGTCGTACGATCCCACCCTCCTCAGCGACGTGGCGGCGTTCGACTCGCATTTCGGCCTCCAATCGTTCGGCGGCAACGGCCCCACCCTCAGCCAAGTCTCCGGCGTCACCGTGGGAGGCTTGACGGCGGGAACTACGCTCACCTCCTCGAACGCCCCCGCGCTTTTCGGAGAAGATCCCAACTGGGCGATGGAAACGGCTCTCGACGTGGAGTGGGCGCATGCCATCGATCCGAGCGCCAACATCGTACTCGTCGAGGCGCCGCTGGATAGCGACAACAACCAGCAATTGACCGACCTGACCAACGCCGTCGCGTATGCCGGCGGCGTGGCCAATACGGTGTCCATGAGTTGGGGGTTCTCCGAATTCACCAACGAATCGAGTTACGATAACATCTTCACCACGCCCAAGATCGTAAACAACGTGACGTTCGTGGCCGCGTCCGGCGACAGTAGCGCCTTCTTCGGTCCCATCTGGCCGGCCACTTCCCCCTACGTGCTGGCCGTGGGCGGCACCGGCCTTCAGACGACCACCAGCGGCACCAACACGGCCTACAAAGGGGAAACGGGCTGGTTCGGCAGCGGGGGAGGCTACGCCGCCTACGAAGGCGAACCCTCCTTCCAAACCAACACACTTGGCGTCACCGACTCCCGCCTGACGCCCGATGTGGCCTTCGACGCCAATCCCAACACGGGCGTAGCCATCTACGATTCCTTCCAGCAGTCGAATCCGTGGATCAAAGTGGGCGGCACCAGTGTCGGCAGTCCGGTGTGGGCCGGCATCGTGGCGCTGGCCGACCAGCAGCGCGGCTCGTCGCTGGGCACCTACCAGGTGGAAACCACCCTGTACAATACGACGCTGGCGACGAGTTCCGGCCAGTACGGCAGCGGCCAATACGCCAAAGTTTTCCACGACATCACGCGCGGCACCAACGGCTATGCCGCCGGCGCGGGGTACGATCTGGTCACCGGACTCGGTAGTCCAAAAGTCAACAACCTCGTCCCGCTGTTGGCCAAATCCACTCCCCCCGCCACGAGCCTTTCCATCTCGGGTTCGGGGACCGGCGGGTTCTCGTCCAGTTCGAGTAGCTTCGGAGGGTTCGCCCGAGGCACGCAAGGCGGCGGCCTGTACAGCCATGCCAGCGGCCCCAGCATCACGCTCAGTTCGGCAGAGGCCGCCGGCGCGAGCGGCAACTCGGCCACCGTGCCCGCCATTTCCGCCCTGAACGCGCCGCTCAGCACGACCGTTCCCGTGCTGAGTGGTAGCGTGCCCAGCGCGAACAACAATATTCTCGGCTCCATCAATCTAACGACGCAAGGAACGCAGCCGGCGCTGGGAAGCAACAGCGTCAACCTGATCGGATCCTCGGACGCGCCCATCGCGCAGTCCGGCACGGTGTTCGGAGCAAGCGGTTGGAGCGGAGTAGGTCGTTCGTGGCTGCTAAGCAGTCACGGACTACACGGGCCGACGATCGATCGTCTGACGAGCGATTTGGCCGACAGTCTGCCTGAGAGGGAGGAGAGTCTGTTGGACACGGATTCCTCCGATGACGAAGCGCCCCTCTTCGACATGGCGGCGCCCGTGGTTCTCGATGGCACAGCCAGCGAGGGCGGCGAGAGTGGCGAGGGCGGCGAATAAACGAGCCGGCTTTCGGTGATAGCACGCCGGTTGTGACGGTGGGTTCGACCACCGCCGCGACCGGCGTTTCGCGTTACGGTCGCGGCTCGGCGGAAGAGGTGGCTTTGCCCTGGCGCGCGGGCAAGTTAGAATAAGGGAGACGCCTGTTGCCTGTTCGCGGTCGAGGGTGAGTTCGCTATGCCGTTTTTGCTGATGGTGTTCTTGGTACTCGTGTGCGTGCCGGATGCGAAGACTTGGCCGACGCCTCCGTGGACGGATTCGCCTCTGCGGTGCGTGGCGATCACCTGGCTGGCCGTGGCGCTGACGGCCGCCCATGCCTTCCTCGTCTCGCGCCGCGTCCGTCGGCCGTTGCACGTCGAGCCGGCGCTGCGTGAACAGCTGCTGCGCCGCTACGAGCGCGGGCGGTTGCATCATCAAATCGGCCTGTTTGTCATGTATATCCTGGCTCTACTGGTGTTCGGCTGGGGCTGGTCCGTGGCGAAGCTGTGGCAGTGGCCTGGTGCGGAACTGCTCATCCTGGCGCCATTCGTGATCGCTCAGCTCCTGGCCTGGGCGGTGTACTATGACGCGGAACGCGAATCGCATTTGGCCACCCAGCGCCTCATCGCCGAATCGAACGCCAATCCTTGGTTGGAATTGGAACGTCCGGGGCGGCGAGCCGCGCCGATGTTCGGCTCGCGCGCCGCCTACGTGTTCTTTCAGATGCGGCAACGGCTCGCCCTCGTGTTTTTGCCCGTCTTCCTCCTGCTGATTCAGAAGGAGTTGCTCCGCCTTTTTCCGGAGGCTGGGCAAGATTGGCAGGGCGTCATCAACGGCACCGGCATTGTCGCCTTACTGCTGGTTTTCGCGGCCATGCCGTGGATTGTGCGTCTCGTCCTCGGTCTAAAACCCCTGCCGGCCAGCCCGTTGCGCACGCGCCTCGAAACCGTGTCGAAGCGTCTGCGTTTCCGTTGCAGCAATATCCTCGTGTGGAACACGCGCAACGGTATGGGCAACGCTATGGTCATCGGCATCGTGCCGTGGGTCCGTTACGTGGTGTTCACGGATCGACTGCTGGAAGACTTCACGCCGGAAGAGATCGAAGCGGTGTTCGGCCACGAGATTGGGCACATCCGTCACCACCACATGCTGTACTATCTCGGCTTTCTGACGGCCAGCGTGATCGTGTTGGGCTGGCTCGGCTATTTCTTCCGCGACAGCTGGAAGCCTCTGTTCGACGTGGACCACCATCAATACCTGGCCGACATCCCGCTGATCGTCGTGCTGCTCGGCTACATCTTCGTGGTGTTCGGTTTCCTGTCGCGGCGCTGCGAGCGGCAAGCGGACGTATTCGGCTGCCGGATCGTTTCATGTCCTCACGCCGACTGTCGCGGGCATGAAGGCGATTTGGATCCGGCCCAGTGCGGTCGCGGACTGTGCGCGACGGGTATCGGCACATTCATTCGCGCCTTGGAGAAAGTCGCTCTCGTCAACGGTATCAGTCGCGATCGGCCGGGCTTTCTGCAATCCTGGCAGCATTCGACCATCGCTCGCCGCGTCGAGTTTTTGCAGCGTGTGCGGATTGATCCGAGTGTGGAGAGACAGTTTCAGCGCCGCGTTGTCCTGTTCAAGTGGGCGCTGTTTCTCCTCCTCGGCGGAGCGCTGACGATGATCGTGCTAACCGGCGGGGGATTATAACCAGCCCGCAGCGCCAGCAAGGGACATTCCCTTGCTGGGCGCTACGGGTTGGCAAGCGAGCGGAATCAAGCCACATACGGCAGTACGTAAGGCCCCTTGGGAATGACCGCCACGCGGGCGCTAGGACCGTACTCGGCGAGACAATCGGCGACGGCCTGCTCGACCGTGGCGGCCGGCTCCACATAGCAGCGGCGCAGCGTCTCGGGCGCAAGGCCATGACTGATAACCTTCACCCGGCAGCGATCCACCACTTTCGCCAACTCCTCAAGCTGCCATTGATCCATGATGAAATAATCCTCGCCGAGAATGCGCTGCTTGAAGCGCTTTAGGTCGGGATTCTCGGCCATCACCTGCTGAAATTCGGGACTGCCCAGCCCTTCCGTCAGACTGGCGACCATGATGATGGTGCCGCCCTGTTTGACGATCGGCAACGCGCCGGTCAATCCCTTGACGGCCTGATACCATGTCGTGTCGAGCGGATAGCCGGCGCAGCTGGTGACCACCACATCGAGCGGTTCGGACACCGGCACCTTGACGACCTGCTCGACGAAGCGCACGCCTTCTTGCCATGCCTCGATCATGTCGCCGGCGCCGACCCAGGTTGTTCGACGTTGGCCGTCGAGACAGACATTGACGATGAAATCGCAGCCGGCCATCTGCGCGATGCGCGTGTTTTCTTCGTGGACGGGATTGCCTTCGAGGATGCCGCAGTCGGCGCGCGGATGTTCGAGAAAACGCGGGCCGTGCCAGATTTTGACCGTCTCCAATCCGGCGATACCCGGACAGATGACCTTGCGACCGCCGCTGTAGCCGGCCATCAAGTGCGGCTCGATCAGCCCCGTCGTGATCTTGAGGTCGGCGCGGAGATAGCGCGAATCGAGCCAGACCGGCACGCCGTTGGGCGTGACGCCGAGGTAATCGTGTTCCTCCTGGACCTTGCCATGATGGTTCTCGACGCGATAGCGCGAGGCAATTTCGGGACCGACCAATTCATCCAATTCCGCGCCCTCATTGGGGCGATGCAAACCCGTGGCGACGAGAATGAGGATGTCTTGTCGGGCGATACCTTGTTCTTCGAGAATGCGCAGCATTGGCGGCAGAATGAGGCGATTGGGCACCGGCCGCGTGATGTCGCAAACGAGGATGCAGGCGTTTTTGCGGCCGCGAGCGATCTCGGCCAACGGCCGCGAACCGATGGGGTGGTTGATGGCGTGAGCGATGGCTTGTTCCGGATCGGCCAACGGCGGAGCCGGCCGGATTGCCAGGGGACCAACGATGCGATCGTCGGGGAGGTTGACTTCCAATCCAGTTCGGCCGTAATCGAGTTGAATGCGCATGATGACTCAGCAGGTTGGTAAAAGAGCTTCTTCATATAGCCGCGACGCGCAGCAGAGCGCGAGTTTTCGTTTCGCGCGAAACGCCAAGCGATGGCTAAACCTATTCTCGCGTCCGGGTCCGCTCTTGTCCACCGGCGCGACCGCCTCTATCATACCAGCTAAGTTTTCCCACGTTCGTGACAAGGGACGGATTGAGCCATGTCCATCGATAAAAGTCTGCGTCGCAAAAACCAATTGGCGCGTTCGCGCAATGTGCTGACGCGCGGCGAACGGATCAAAGTGCTGCAAGATGAGGAACGCTGGAAGGAAGGGCGTAGTCCTTTCAACCTGCCGAAAGTGCGTGTGTTGAAGATCGCCAAGAAGGCCAAGAAGGTGAAGGAAGAGGAGACGGCTGCCGAAGGTGCCGAGGCCGCCGCTGCTCCAGCCGGCGAGAAGAAGGCCGAGACGAAGGGCGGCAAGAAGTAATGGGTTGCCGCGATGTAAAGCCGCTTGCGGCTTAGCGAGTAACGCTAAGCCGCAAGCGGCTTCGTCATTTCATCGCGGTGAATCGAGCTTATCGTAGAGGACGCCAGGGCGCTTGTCCAAGTCTAGTTTAACACCCGGCCGCGTCTTCATTTCCTTTCGCAATTCCTGCATTTCCTGTAACAGTTTCTCCAACTTCTTTTCGAGATCGTTGAGGCGTTTCTCTGGTGGAGCATTCGTCGGCGCGGGTTTCTCTCTAATGGTCACGGGAAGAGAAAAACGTATCCCCTCCGGCGTGACTGGCACAATCCGGAATCCAGCGGCGGGTTTTGGAGACGCGGCCGCTTCCCGGCGGATCACGATGACGCAGCCTTGTTTTTCAGAGGCGATACTTTCGAGCTTTTTGAGCAAATCCTTGAGGTTATCCGCCTTCACATCGGGTCCGACGACCACTTCAATGCGAATCGCCTTTTTATTTCCCTCTTCAACCTTGCCAGGTTTGTGTTCGGGACCGGCTGTAATTACCGCCTTGTCCAATCGCAAAACCATGCGGGGCTGGTGGGGACGTTCCAAGTTCTGTTCGCCGAGACGAACCTGCTTGGCCGCGGCTTCTAACTCCGCCTTGGCCTTGGCGACATCCGCCATCTTTTGCTGAAGCTGTGCTTCCATCTGCGCGAGTTTCGCCTTGGCCCGCGCGAGGTCCGCCTTGTTGTCGGAGTCGTCCCCTAAAATGAGGATGGCTCTTTTCTCGCTTTTTTCCTTGCTCGGTGCCTGCGCATGCAGCGCCGGCAGCAGTGGTAGGAAGAACACGCCGAACGCGAGGACGGCCAGATAGCCCGGCCAACTCAGGGCACGGGGAGTGGTGCCACACATAATCATCGTCAGCCTCCTTTTGAGATTGGAAACGTGACTCAATCCACTGGCCAACGGCGGCACAGCGGACGGAGTCGTGGCGAGAAAATCGAGTGTATCCATCAGCGCCGAGGCATAGGTGCGGCCGGCAGCGGGTAGCGTGGAGACAACCCAGGCATCGCAGCACTGTTCCTCGGCCTCGCGCAGTTCGCGGCGGGCGTACCAAACGATGGGGTGCCACCAGTACAAGCCCATGACCACGAATTCCAGGGCGCGAACCCAATGATCCCGGCGGCGCAGATGAGCCAGTTCATGGACAAGCAACGTATCGAGTTGCTCCTCGCTAAGCAAACGGGGTAGATCCGCCGGCAGGAGCAAACGCGGCGAACCGCCGATGGCCCAGAGCATCGGTGCCAGACGGCCCGGCAGCAGACCGACCCGCGGACAGCGGTACATACCCAGCCGGCGCGACAGTCGTTGCGTGCGTTCTTGCAAGAGCAGCGAAGCCGGCTGGGAATAACGAAGCAGACGGTGGAAACGCTGCAACCGCGCCAGCGCCAGCGCAAACCAGCCCAGCGAACCCGTCAACCACGCGACAGACAGCAAACGCGGCCACAACGGTTCATCGGGCGGCGCCATCGGCGGGGGAGCAAACGCGGCTTCGAGCGGAGCCGATGCTTCCTCCTCCACGACGAGGAACGCGACGGGCGCTTCCGGCGGGATCGGGGGCGTCTGCTCCACTGCGGACGGGACAACGGCTGGAGATGATTCATCGACAGCAGCCGCGACAGAGAGCGAAGTTGGGTCCGAGTTTGTCGGCCAGGCGATGGGAATGCGTACCAACGGCGGCGTCACCAATTTGAGTAAAACCAGCAGCCACAACCCATGTATCAGCGCCGGACGGCGGCAGATCGCGCCGGCGGCGATCGCGACGAGGGCCAACAGCGCCGCGGCCACCGCGTTACTCAGACCGATGCTCAGCAAGTTGTCCACGGCAGTCCCTCCCTCAGCGCGATCCCTTTTTGCCCTTGTGATCCAGTTCATCAATGAGGCCGCGCAGCTCCTGACGCTCGCGGGCCGACAGTCTCTTGGTGCGCACCAGATGCGTTAACAAAGGCGTCAGCGAGCCGCCGCACAGTTTCTCGGCCATGTCCTGCAAACGCCGGCCAATCAGGTCTTCGCGCGCGATGGACGCCGCGAACGTGTGGGCGGCGGGCGTCCGATCGCGCTGGACGCAGTTCTTGGACTCCAATCGATCGAGCAGTTTTTGCACGGTACCATACTGAGCCGTGCCGCCGCCGGGATAAAGAACATCGGTCAACTGGCGGATCGTCGCCGGGCCGCTGTCCCACAGCAGTTGCAGGATTGTCAGTTCGGTGTCCGTGACATCTTGGGGAGTTCTCGCCATAAAGCTCTCCATCAGACATGAAGACTGAGTGCAGGGTAAGACATTATGACTGACGTGTCAAGAGGGGTTTCCACTCGCATCGGAGCCGCGGGGTGTCCCTCTCGATTTTGGCGAACGGCCGGCTGACGCCGGCCGTTCGCCAAAATCCAGTTACAATTTTGAAGGCACGTCTGATTCGGCCGACAAATACCGAACCACCTGTTCGGCCAGCGCATCGCCCTGCTCGACGCAGTCATTGAGGGCCACACCGCGATAGGCGTTGCCGCCTAAAAACAAACCGGGATGGCGCGACAACCGAGCTTCGATCCAGGCGACGCGGTCGAGATGTCCCAGGTGATATTGGGGAATCGCTCGCGGCCAACGGATGATGTGTTGAAAGATCGGCGGCACGCGAATTCCCATCGCTCGCCGTAGGTCATCGCGCACCGCGCCTACCAGACGCGCGTCGTCCCAATCGAGCATTTGCGGTCGATTCCATCCGCCGCACATGGCGCGCAGCAGCACCATGCCGGGCGGCGTTCGATCCGGATAGATCGACGAACACCACTGCACACCAAGCACATCATGCCGTTGGCGCTGCGGTGACAGATAGCCAAATCCCTCCAGCGATCCTGGCACCTCCGCGGCACGATAACCCAGCGCCACAACCGCCACGCGGTTGTAGGGGATACCGTCGATGCTCGCCGCCAGATCCGCATCTTCGTCGGCGAGGATCACCGCTTGCTGATAGGCGGGGCATGCCAGCACCACCGCCTCCGCGTCCCAGCCATCGCGGCCATCGCTCTGCACGCGCCAGCCGTTGTCGGTCAATCGGCGAACCGTCCGCACGGTGACGCCGGTCAGCGGGGGAGAGTGGAGACGCTCGCGCAGCCGGTCGATCAGCAGTCCCAATCCTTCGCGGAAAGACCACATGCGCCCGGAGGACGGCGGTTCGCCGCGCGCCGCCGCTTCGGCGCGACGCTGGCGAGCGCTTCGCGCCATACCACGCAGGACACTGCCATGATCGCGCTCCAGGGCGGCCAGACGCGGAAAGGCGGCCTGCACGCTCATCAGTTTTGGATCGCCGGCGTAAATGCCGGTCACGAACGCATCGGCCAGCGTCTCGGCCATCTCAGGACCGACGCGCCGGCGGACGAAGGCGTCGATGGACTCGTCACCATTGCTCCGTCGCCGTGGACGAAAACGCTCGGCCAGCAGAAGGAAACGTGTGCGCCAGCTGAGCGCATCGGTCGAAAGCAGGGAGAGCAGACTGTTCGGCAACAGACGCAGCCGGCCATCGAGGAACAGATAACGATTGCGCCGCGCGGCATCGCTGGCGACGAGAAGATGATCGCCCAGCCCCAGTTCGCGGCACAGGGCGAGGGTAAACGGCTTGTTATCGAGGAAACCGTTGGGGCCGATTTCAATCTGGAAGCCCTCGTGGCGCTCGGTGCCGATGCTGCCGCCCAGACGCGAACGCTCCTCCACAACGATCACGTCCGTGTCCGGCATCCGTTGTTCGAGCCGATAGGCGAGGGCCAGCCCCGAGATTCCACCGCCGACGATGACAACTCTTGGCATGATTACATCACTAGCCCGCAGCGCCGGCAACGGACTCCCTTGCTGGCGCCGCAGGCTGGTCCATCGCTATTTATCGATCGCGTCCGAGATAATCTTCCAGATCGCGGGCCGCTTCCGGTGGCACGCGATCCGCCGCTTGCTTACCGGCGCTCAGTTCCAGAGCGATGCCGAGCGGTTTACGGCCCGGCCGCGCCCCCGGCGTGTACTCGCCCTCGCCCCAGTGGTCGCCGAAGGCGACGACATCGAGGCGGTCAATGATCTTGCGAACGCGGTCGTAGTGCAGATAACCGAGCAAGCGTGCCTCGTAGCCGCGCCGCGCTTTCGCCGGATTCTCGTTGGTGGCGAGCAGAACATTGCCGTCCAGACGCAGTCGCAAGTCCTGGGCCGTGGCCTGCACGACGGTCCACGTCAGGCGTTTCGCGCGGATGTCCTTGCTCGCCCAGAAAGGCGGTTCGCCGCGCGTGTTATCCACCAGATGATAGCACAGCAAACGCTCGGCCACGGTCGCCGGCATCTCGAACTGATCGCCCTTCTTCGCCGTCGCCGGAACAAGACGCCGCCACTCGCCCTGCTTCAACCACAGATGATCGCGCGCGGACAGATCGCCACCGGCGAACGAACAACTTCCCTTGACGCATTTGCCCTGACGATCGCGGTCGAGGATGCGCGTGAAGACATTGAGGACTAATCCACCGACCGGCGGCGTGCGCGTGTAACGGGCATCGAGCTTGCCCGGTTCGGGCACCTTGACGACGCCGGGACGGCGCACACTATTGGGCAGGCGATTCCACGCAGCCAATCCTTGTTCCAGCATCTCGCGCACACTCTCGGCATCCTGATGGTTCTTGTAAGCCAAGAGCTTGCCGGAAGCCGTGAAGCAATACAACCCCTGACGGCTCTGTCCCTCCGGAGCTTTATGGGGATTTTGATTGACCACCCGGCGGAAGAAGTCGCCCTCGGCATCGCGTCGGCGGCGCTGATACCAGTCGTCGCCGGTAACGGCGATGTATTCCTCGGTGGCCAGGCGAATGATTTCGTCATCGGAGAACGCGAGCGCACGGCCCACGACACCGTTGTTTCAGGTGCAGCCGAGCGGATGGCCGTCCATCTCCCAGAGGAAAATCGGTTTGCCCTTGGCGGCCGCCTGCCGCCGCGCCTCCCACAAACTCGATTGCCAGGGAATGCGATTCCAGCGATCTTCTTTCGCGCTGGGCTTGATGAGTAGATGCAGATCGGCGAACTGTTCCTGCGTCAGCGGCTCGGCAGCCTGGATGGATAGACCGCCCGTAAGCGTCAGCGCACCCATTAACAATTGCAATAAGGTCCACTTCATGATGATATTCCTTGGTGAGGAGGACACGGAGAGAGTGGTCCACTCGCGGAGCGAGTGGATGTTTCGGCTTGCTCCGTGAGCCGGCTATTCTAGCGTAGCTCACGGGGAGAGTAATCGCCTCGTGTCAAAAACGAATATCACGATCGTCAATCGTGGATTCGACCGGCGGAGGCGTCTCCATCTCCGGCTCGCGTGGCGTGGGCGTCTCCGTGGGTGCGGCGGATTGCACCGCGTCGGCGGGCAAGAGCGAGGGACCGTTTTTCGGCTCGATCATCGCGCCCTGCACCTTGCGTTTGGAGGAACCGCGCCGTCGCCGCGATTTCTTTTTCGCGAGTGTTGGGGTCCCTTCGGCCTGAACCTGTTTTTCCTCTCCGAAGCGCGTCACGACATAGGTTCGGCTGCGTTTATCCGTCTCCAGATCGACCAACCCTTCCTTCTGGGCGTCTTCCAGCAACTCGCTGAAGGTGCGATAGCCGTGATACGATTCGTTGAAGGAAGGCTTCTTGCGCTTCATCGTGTCCTTAATCATCGACGACCACAGCACTTCCTTATTCTCGCGGCGCAGAGCCAGCAGCGATTCCAGCAGCAGCGCGAACGCCTTGCGTTTGGTTTCCGGCAGGTGTGTGTCGATCGTCGGCGCCAGCGTCGGCGCCTGGCCGAGATCCTCGTAGTAGATGAACTCGTCGCAGTTGTCGCGCAACAGATCAGAAGTCGATTCCTGCATGCCCAGGCCAATGACATGCTTGCCCAACTCTTTGAGCTTGGACACCAGCGGCGAGAAATCACTGTCGCCGGAAACGACGACGAAAGTATCGATGTGATCCTTGGAATAGGACAGGTCCATCGCATCGACACACAGCCGGATGTCGGCGGAGTTTTTGCCGCTCTGGGCGCGGCGCGGAATCTCAATCAACTCGATGGCGGCCTCGTGCAGCTGCGTGGTGAAGCTGGCGAAACGGCTCCAGTCGGCATACGCCTTCTTGCAGACGATCTTGCCTTTCTCCACCAAGCGTTCGAGAACGCGCACAATGTCGAAGCGATCGCGCCGCCCCTGAAAACCCAGGGCGAGGTTCTCGAAGTCGATGAAGATGGCCAGCGAACGATCCCCGTTGGTCACGATCAGTCCTCACGAAATCGGTTGAGTCGCAACATCTCGGTGTAACTTTCGCTAGTTTAACCCACCCGGCAGAGAGACGAAAGGGGGATGTTCGGACAACCCCTTGCCAGCCCGCAGCGCCAGCAAGGGAAACTCATTCCCCTTTCGCATCCCGTTAAGCGGTCGCTGACTCGGCTCCCCTCTCCCCCGTACTCGGGGGAGAGGGGAGTAAGAGGGTTCACACTTAACGGGATGCGAAAGGGGTAAATCCTTCCCTTGCTGGCGCTGCGGGCTGGCTGGGGTTTGTCCAGTAGCCATTCAAGGACGGCTGCGCGGACGGTTCATCAGATCGAATTTGAAGTCAAATTTATCACCCGTCATCTCGTGCCAAGTTGTTTTCTGATCCTCGGTCAGCTTGGCGAGCGCTTTTTGAGTAGCCTCCTGGTTCAACGACTTGATTTTACCAACCGTCTCGGCCGCCTTGCGAGCCTTCTCCAGAAGCCGTTGCGACGGCGCGGCGAGCGCATCCTTCACGACCCCGGCAATGTCACTCTTAAGCTTGTCCCCAATCTCTTTGATTTCGTCTTTCTGCTTGTCGCTGAGTTTCAGCTCCTTTTGCACTTCGGGCTTGTTGAGGGAGATCAGGCCATTGACTTGAATTTGTATCTGTTTAAGGCGTTTAGCCTGTTCCGGCGAGAGAATATCCGGCACGGCCTTGTTGACGCGCTCGCGCGTCTCCAGCGTGGAGTCGGCCACCAGCTTCACGAACTTCGCATTGTCCCCGTCGGCGCGCGCCTTGGCGAGATCGGGCTGATACTTGTCACGCACTTCCTTGATGATCTTGTGAACCTTGTCGTACTGCTCGTCGGTCAGCTTGATTTCTTTCCGCACTCCCCTGTTCGAGAGCAGAATCGGCGTATCCAGTCCATTTTGCAGAATAGGCAACATACCCGAGAGTAATTGTCCGAAGGCAGGGCAAGTCACCAGCAAAGCGAGAACGGCGGTCAGGAACCATTTGATGGGAGGACGCATGGAAGCAACTCCGTGGCGAAAAGAAACGCGGGTCCAGAACCCCGGACATTATACCCCCGGAGAAGGCGAACGGCTGGCGTAAGCCGGCTGGTAGGGGCTGATGGAGCCTGTACCAGCCGGCTTACGCCAGCCGTTCGCCAAAAAGTCGCTGGCCCGTCTCGCGTGTCACTTGCTGGGCGGGGCGGATGGGCGGACGGTGCGCGGTTGAGGCTTTGTTTCTCCCGCCACGGTCTTCCAGCCCTCCGGTGCCTTGGGCGCATCGAAAATGTGCCGATCGAGCTTCATGTTGAGTTGAACATTGGGGATGTCCCACATAACCTCATTACCGTTGGCGTGTTCAAACCACAGTTGACGCGGCAAAAAGTTGGTCTTGTTGAGGACCAGTCGGGCGCGTTGAAAGTCCGACTTATCGGCGGAGGAACGCGGCGCGATGTCTACGTAAATGTAATACTGATCTTCCTTGGCCATTTTGAGGCTATAACGGCGTTTGGCGTCCTCGGCCTTCATGCCGAACAGCAGCGACAGCAAATTATCCTCGGCCACTTGGCCCTGCTTTGGCTTGGGCATCTCGTAATAGCGAATCTCTTTTTGGTCCGGCAAAAACTGATAGATGTAGGTGCCGGTGCAAATGAACTTTTCCTTGATCTCTTTTTTATCGCGGCCCTCCAGACGCATTTCGAGCAGCGCCAGGTTGAGGGCGGTGGCTCCGCTGCCGGCCTTCATGTACCAGGCTTCGCCAGCCAGTTTTTGCACGGTGTTGAACGTGCGGTCCTTGTCGATGCGCACGAGTTGAGCGCCGAGGGAGGTGACGTCTTTCATCGCCCCTTCCCATTTTTGCAGGTAGCCATCAAGCGCCTTGTCATCCGCAGGCGCGGCCGGCGGTGTGGCGGGAGCTTGTTGAGCTTGCTGGGCACTAACCGTCAGGCTCGCCTGGAGCAGAGCGGCCAAGACTAACCCGTAAGAACGCATAGGTCTCCTCCTCTATAATATCCGCAGAATCCGCCATCCCGTGCGGGAGGGACGCCGGACGGAATCGATCTGCCAGCGCGTTATAACATCCTAGCCTGCGGGCGCGAAGTGCGGCTGAGAAAGAAAAGAACTAACCCAGAGGCACAGAGACACAGAGAAGACAAAGAAGAAAAGACCAAACCAAGGAGTCGATTTCCCTCTCTTTCTTTGTCTTCTCTGTGTCTCTGTGCCTCTGTGGTTAGTTCTTTTTGCCTCACTCGCCCAAATTGACCGTGACGGTCTTGACCTCGGTGTACAATTCCAGAGCGTATTCGCCCAGTTCGCGGCCGAATCCGCTCATACGGAAGCCGCCAAACGGTGCGGCCGCATCGAACACGTCATAGCAGTTGATCCATACCGTACCGGCACGCAGCCCATTGGCCAGACGATGCGCCTTGGTGATGTCTCGCGTCCACACGGCAGCGGCCAAACCGAACGACGTTTGATTGCCGCGCCGCACCACTTCATTCACATCCTTGAATTTGAGGATGTTCATCACCGGCCCGAAAATCTCCTCGCGGGCAATCTTCATCTCATCCTTGACCTCGCCGAACACGGTCGGCTCGATGAAGAAACCACGCTCACCGAGGCGACGGCCGCCGGCCAGCAGCTTGGCTCCCTCTTTCTTGCCCGATTCGATGAAGCCCATGACGCGATCGCATTGCTCCTGCGATACCTGCGGCCCCTGCGTCGTATCGGGGTCGAAGGGATCGCCGACCTTCTGCGCTTTGGCCTTTTTCAGCACTTTCTCGACGAATTGATCGTGAACCTTCTCCTCGACGAACAGCCGGCTGCCGGCGCAGCAACATTGGCCCTGATTGAAGAACAGACCGAAATAGGCTCCTTCGACGGCGGCATCCAGATCGGCGTCGGCAAAAACGATGTTGGGACTTTTTCCGCCCAGTTCCAGGCTGACGCGCTTCAAATTGCTCTTGGCGGCGGCGGCCATGATGAGTTGGCCGGTCGTATGTTCGCCGGTGAAGGCGACCTTATCGATGTCCATGTGTTCGCTGACAGCCGCGCCGGCGGTCGGGCCGAAACCCGGCACGACGTTGATGACGCCATCGGGGAAGCCTGCCTCCTGAGCCAAGGCCGCCACGCGCAGCGCCGTCAACGGCGTCTGCTCGGCCGGCTTCAGCACAATGGTGCATCCAGTGGCTAGCGCCGGTCCCCACTTCCACGACTGCATGAGCAGCGGGAAATTCCACGGGATAATCTGACCGACGACGCCAAGCGGTTCGTGCCGCGTGTAGCAGAAATACGGTCCCTCGACGGGGATGGTCTTGCCGTGGTTCTTGTCGGCCCAACCGGCGTAGTAACGATAGCACTTGACGGTCAGCGCCAGATCGGCGTTGAGCGAATCGCGCAGCGGTTTGCCGTTGTCGAGCGATTCGAGCGCGGCCAACTCTTCCTTGTTGGACTCAATGAGATCGGCGAGTTTGAACAGCAAGCGGCCGCGCTCGGCGGCGCTCATCTTCGGCCACGGTCCTTCCTCGAACGCCTTGCGCGCAGCCTTGACGGCCAAATCGACATCGGCCTTATCGCCCTCGGCCACCTGGCAGATGGTTTCGCCGGTCGCCGGGTTCATGGTCGGAAACGTCTTGCCCGACACGCTATCGAGCCATTTGCCGCCGATGAACAGCGGTTGATCCTTGACCTTGGGCGGCTTGACCGCGCGAGACTTGGGTTGCGTTGCGATACTCATGGGGAGATCCTCCTGTGTCAAAGAGGCGAACGAGAAACGGCATCCGATGTGCGGGATTATTGCAGCGCTCTTGGGCCGCGTCAAACGTGCAGCGTAGTGAGGGAGAGAAAACGCTGCTATAAAGGAATCGTCGCGGTTTGCCGTTTCGCGCGAAACGGCAAACCGCGCGAAACGCAAAGAGAAAATCATGACCCACAATTATCCGCAGCCGCAGCAACAACGCCACGCATCTCTAAGCGTCTTCCTCACGCTGCTCGGTCTAGGCTTCTTTCTGTTCGTGCTGATCTTCATCAGCGGCGGCTTTTTCCTCTATGTCGTGCTGTTCGGCGGCGTCATTTTATTCATGGCGCTGCTGCATTACCTGCTGTGGGGGCGGATGTTGTCGGCGAGCGTGGAGGGAGAGCGCGAAGAGGAGCAATTGCGCCAGCGCGCCGCGGCAGTCGAGCCGGATGATGACTGGCATCCGCCCGATACACGCATTCGCCGCTGATAAGAAGCACGAACGCTAGGAGGTAGATCCCGCTTGCCGAGCGGGACCTTGCCCCAACAGGTCCCGCTCGGCAAGCGGGACCTACTCCATGCGGTGACAGCCACGAATCAGGGGCGTGAGGCGATTTGCCGGCTCTGGGCATTTTTGAGGATGTCCACGAAGGCCGATACGTCGTTGATCTTGCCGGCCGTTCGTCCCAGTTCCACGCCCTTGAGCTTGCCGTTTTCCTCAAGCATCGTCGGGTCCGGCTTGAAGATGACATAGAAAGGCAATGTGCCGTCCGCGAACGTGTTGGCCTGCCAGTTGCTGTTCCGATTCGCCTCCGCCTCCGCCTCTCCCCTCGATAGACCTTGCTTGGGAACCACGTCCGTGTAAAGCTGCACGCGAACGAACTTCTCCAGTTCGTCCTTAACGGCCGGTTGAGGGAAGACGCCTCGTTCATTGGCCCGACAATTCTGGCAGTTCACGCCGGTGAAATCGATCAGAAGCAGCTTGTTTTCCTTCAGCGCTTCCGCACGCGCCTTGTCGTAGTCGAGGTGCCACTGGAGTTTTGACGAACCCGCCAGCTGACTGCCCGACTGATCCGATTCCGTGTCGAGAGGGGCGAACGATACCAAAAACTCACCGAGGACGCCCTGCGGCGTCTTATGATTCAGAGCCGGCAGCATGAACAGCGCCAGGCCCAGCGATAATGTCGCCAGCAGGAATCGCGGCACACCGATGCTCTCTACTGGCGTATCGTGCGGCAGACGAAACAGCCCCAGCAGATACAGACCGCACGCCACGGCCAGCGCGATCCAGACAGCAAACACTGTCTCGTAGGTGAACAGCACCGGATTGCCGGGATGAAGGCTGGCGTCCATATTGCCGAGGAACTTCAAGGCCATCGCCAGTTCGAGGAAGCCCATGACGACCTTAACGCCGTTGAGCCAACCGCCGCTCTTGGGCAACGCCTTGAGCAGACTGGGGAACAAGGCCAAGACGAAAAACGGTGCCGCGAATGTGGCCGAATACACGAAAGCCGCCAGAATCAGCCGATCGTAGCTGAGTTGCAATTCCTTGGTTGCCACCAGAAGCGGCCCAAGAAACGGCCCGGTGCAGGTGAAACTCGTGATCGTGAACGTCAGCGCCATGAAGAAAGCGCCCGCGTAACCACCCTTGCTTTCGCGCGACGATGTGAAACTCGACAAAGAATGCGGCAATTCCAACTCGTACATGCCGAACAGACTCAGCGCGAAGAACACCAGCATTAGACCAAGCCCGAGATTCATCCACGGGCTATTGGCCAGATCCACGATGATTTTGCCGAGGATCAACACCGCCAGCGCTAACACGACGATGATCGTCACTGAATACACGGTGGCCGTGATGATGGGATTGTGATGCTTCTTCTCGGACTGTTTGAGGAAGAAACTGACCGTGATGGGGACCATCGGAAAAACGCAGGGCGTGAACAACATGGCGATGGCGGCGCCCATTGTCGCGAACAACAAACCCAACAGGCTCGTATCCGCTTTCTTTGGCGGTGACAGCGGCGAGACGCTCCGCGTTGGGGCTGCCGGTTCCTCGGAGCGACTCATTTTGCTCTGAAGGTTGCTCGGCACCGGCCGAACCGCGATCGTGTGTTTCGCATTTTGACGATCTTGTAGCTCCTTGGTCAACGCCACGGCGGGAGTGTCGGCGATGGTGAAGGGAACTTCAAAATGATGTTGGCCCGGTATACAGTTGCTTTCATTGCAAACTTGCAATTTGATCGTGAACGACAGAGTACGAGAACCCGGTTTGGCATCAGGTGACACGAGAATCGCCTGGGACCACGTAAAGGTGTGTTCGTGTTCGAGCAAGACGCCGAGGTTGTCGGGATAGGCCACGAACTTCGGCTCCGGGCTTTCCTGGATGGGCCAAAGAGGTTGCAAGCCCGCCATGTCCTTGGGGTAAATCAATTGACTTAGACCGCTCTCATGCTGCGCCGGATCGGCGGAGCGTTCCGTCATTGGATAGGTATGATACCCTCGTTTGGGGGTGCCGGTGATGACCAAGGTGAATGGCTCGCCGCGCCGAAAAGTTCGCGCCTTCGCATCCACCGCGTTCGTGTCCGAGAACGGATCGGCAGGCAATAGCGCGACGGAGAAATCGATCTTCTCGGCGGTTCGGGGGAATGGCTCCTTCTCGAACGGTCCCGCTGCCCGCGCCACGTCGGTCCCCAGCAGCAAGCCGCAGACAATCATCAGGGGGATCAGACGCGAGAGATTCATACGCATTACCTTCCTGACATGAGCCGTTTGCGGCTTGGCGATCTTCACGCCAAGCCGCAAACGGCCAACTTCCTCAACGCGCCAGCTTCGGCGCTTCGACGCCTTGCAGTTTCAGCGTGGATACGGTTTTCGTCTTGAGATCGACCACACGGATGCGATGCGCATTGGTGTCGGCCACGTAAAGTTTGCCGTCCGAATAGCTGATGCCGCCCGGTTCGCTGAATACAGGGCCGGCCAGCCAGCCCTCCGGTTCGCCGCCCAGAAACGTGGTGCAGGTTCGCTTCACCGGATCGAGCAACTTGATCTTGCTATTATACGTGTCGGCCACATACAGTTTGCCCTCGTGATATGCAAGACCGAGTGCGTGCTGCAAGCGCACCTTGTTCCCTTGCCCATCCTTATCGCCGAACTCGAACAAGCCTTCGCCAACAACCGTCTTGACCTCGTCGTCGCCTTCCAGCGGAACCGCGCGGACGGCGCTGACTTCGCTATCGGCCACCCACAGCGTTTTGCCGTCCGTCGCCAGCCCGCTCGGTTGGGCGAAGCAACTGGTAATGAGCGAACCATCGCGGATGTTCTCACGGCCACTGCCCGCGAAAGGAGCCACTTTGCCCTTCTCCAAATCCATCGTCCAAATCTGATGATGACCGGCCATGGCGATGTACAGGCGATCCTTGTGAAGCAGCAACGCCCACGGGCTGTTGAGTCCGGTCTTCAGAGCCGCGCCGCCCATCTCGCGATCCGTGCCCTGTGTGCCGATGCCGGCCACGGTCTTGACCGTTTGCGCCTTCAGATCGAGGGCGCGAATCAGGTGATTTTTGCGGTCGGCAACATAGAGAACATCACCTTGCAAAGCCATGCCCTGTGGATCGTTGAAGCCGGCCTTGGCGAAGGGACCGTCGGCCTTGCCCGGTTCGCCGACGCCGGCAATGGCGATCTTCTTGCCGTCGAGATCCGTAATGACGATGCGATGGTGCGTGCTGTCGGCGATGAACACCCGCTTGCTCGCGGCGTCGGCCAGCACCTTGCCGGGGAAGAACAGCGGACTATCGCCGTTCTCCTGATTGCGGGCCAGCTGGAACTTCAACGGCTTTTCGTTGAGGGTTTTCTTTTCCTTGTGAATCTTGATGAGTTTGGCGATCACACGATCGAGCAACTCATAATTGCCTTCGCCGGAGGCGGAGCCGACGACACGGCCTTCGGGATCGATCAGGCACAGGGTTGGCCACGAACGCGAGCCATAGGTGTTCCAGATGCGTTGGTTGGCGTCATTGACAACGGGGTGGCTAATCTCGTAACGCAAGATGGCCTTGCGGATACTTTCGGTGTTCTTCTCGTTGTCGAACTTGGCGGTGTGGATACCGACGACGACCAACTCGTTAGGATATTTCTTTTCGAGCCGAGCGAGGTCCGGCAGCGTATGGATGCAGTTGATGCAGCACAGCGTCCAGAAATCGAGGAGGACAATTTTGCCGCGGAGGTCTTTCATGCGCACAGGGCCGGCCGTGTTCAGCCAGGCGACGCCGCCATTCAACTCGGGAGCTTCAGGGCGCCCATCCTCGCTCTTGTCCTTCCGTCGTTCCTTGGGAGCATCTTCGGTTGTTGGTTCCTGGGCCGCGACCGGCCGCGCGGGCCAACCAATGCCGTGCTGGAACAGATACCAGCCCATCAGAGCGATGAGCGGCAAACCCACGGCGAGAATCCACCAACGGGTGTGCGAAACCGGGCGAGAGGAGGCGAGCGATTCCGGAGGCAGGGACATCAGCAGTCTCCTTGACAACACGAACAGGACAAACACGAGAGCGGAGCCAGGCATCCCTCGCGCTGACATCCGGGGCGAGACAAACACTTCTGACTATCTTAGGTCAAGCGCCCCAAGGTGGAACAGAGCAGTCGTGTTTTCGTGGACCAGCAAGCGGCCTCTCCTGAGAAGTAGACGATGCGGAAGGAGCGATGATTCATCTTGATATAGTTTGGCGTTTCCAGGCGAACGGCCGGCGTCAGCCGGCTGGTAAGGGCTACACCAGCCGGCTGACGCCGGCCGTTCGCCAAAATCGAGAGGCACCTCGCAGAGACGCTTGACCGCGGCGCAGCGACCATCTACCGTTGAAGGACAATATAGCTGGCTTCTTTGATTTTTTTTCGACCTACGGACCCATGAGCATGGCATCCTCCGATCATCCCGAAACACCGCCCGCGAGTGCCGACACGCCGGCGACGACCAGCATCCAGACGTCAGCCCCGACACCGGATGCTCCCGCCATCCCTCTGCCGCCGCCGCCCAAACCATCGATGCCGTCGGTGGAAAATTTCACACGGTTATGCGGCCGGCTCGACGGCTCACTCGTCGTCCTCGTCCTGGTTTTCGCCTTTCTGGTCGCCTCTTTCCCCGTGACCAACCCCGACTTCTTCGGTCAATTGGCCACCGGCCGCTTGCTCGCGCACGGCGACTATCACTTCGGCGTCGATCCCTTCACCTATTCCAGCGATGGAACCTATTGGGTCAACCACTCCTGGCTGTTCGCGCTGATGGTCTACGCGCTTTATCAGATTCCGGTGATTGGCGGTGCCGCAGTGGTGGTCTGCAAGGCGCTGTTGGTAACGGTGCTGGCAGCGATCCTGCTGCGCAGCAGTCGCCGCGCCGGACAGAGTTTGTGGATCCCCGCCGCCTGCACGGCACTCGCTATACTCGCCATAAGCACTCGCTTTTATCTTCAACCGTTCTATCTGTCCTTCCTCTTTCTCGCTTTGACGCTATGGCTTTTAACCGCTGTCCGCTATCCGCTATCCGCTGTCCGCAAACAGGCAGCGGATAGCGGACAGCGGATAGCGGATAGCGGACAGCGGCTCTGGTGGTTGCTCCCACCGCTGTTCGCGCTGTGGGTTAATTGCGATCAATGGTTCTTTCTGGGGCCGTTGGTCGTCGCCCTCTATCTGATTGGAGGATTGCTGCAACAATGGTTCCCGCTGTCCGAGGAGAAGCCGGAGGAGATGCGGCCGCGCGAGCTGATCCGGCTGGCGCTGGTGCTGATCGTCGGCTTGGCCGCGTGCCTTCTCAATCCGCATCACCTACACGCCTTCACGCTGCCGGCGGTGTTCGGCCTGTCACCAGCCCATAACGAGATTCAGCACGATGCGCAGTTCCGTGGGCTGTTTCTGTCGCCGCTGCGCAAAGGCTATTACGAACCCTACCTCGGCTTGAGCGTGGCAGGGTTGGCTTATTTGCCCCTGTTGCTTCTGGGGCTGATTTCCTTCGTGTGTCTGTTCGGCCGGGCGACATGGCAACGTCTGTTGATCTGGCTGGCGTTCGCCCTGTTGAGCCTGTACAGCGCCCGAGCCATTCCGCTGTTCGCCGTCATGGCCGGCCCGATCACCGCCTTGAACTGGCTGGATTACGCCGCGCATCGCCTGGGCCGCGCCCCGCGTTTGACGCCGGGATGGCGGCGCTGGTCGCTAGGCGGACGTGTTTTGACGATTCTTCTTGCGGTGGCGCTGCTGGTGGCTACCGTGCCCGGCTGGTTGCAATCCCAGCCGTACCAAACCCACCGCGTCGGTTGGCGCGTGGTCGTCGATCCGTCGCTCCAGGAGGCAGCCCTCCAGATCAAGAATTGGCGCGAGCAGAACCGCCTCCCCGCAGACGTTCACTGGTTCAACATGCACAACGAGGTTGCCAATTATCTCGTCTGGTTCGCGCCCGGCGAGCGTGCCTTCATCGATCAGCGCCTGACGCAGTTCCCTAAAGCTGCCCGCGAATATCAGGCCATCCGCGCCAGTCTGGAGCGCATGGTTCCTGATGAAAACGCCGCGCGGGAAGGCTCCGAGGCGGCCGCCTTAGCCATCGGCAAGAAGGATTGGCAGAGCATTCTCCGCGATCAAGGCGTTCAGTTCTGGATTATGGATCACGCCAACTCGCAGAAGGCCGACCTGATCGCGCAGACCGTTCTGTTCGGCAACCCCGATGAATGGAAGCTGTGTTATCTGGAGGGGCGTATCGCCATCTTCGCCTGGAAGGATGCGCGGAAGAAAGACGCACCGGACCCCGCTTCCGGTCTGGAACTGGACTTGAAGCGCCTGGCGTTCGGTCCGCAGGCAAAGCAGGCACCGCCACGAGGACCGGAAGTTCCGGCCCCGAGGAACGAATGGTGGTATGAAGGGTGGGACGCCTGGTGGCAGCCCAATCCGCCGCCCTCTCTGGACAAGAGTACCGCCACCCTTCAGGAGGTTCGCTTCCTGGTCATGCAACCGCGTTTCCTCCACCAGAACGCACAGGCTTGGCAAACGGCCGTCGCCACCAGCGCCATCGGCGTCTCGTTGCCGTTCGGACCAATCCCGAACAGCCTGCTGGCGTTCAGTTGGTCCTGCACGTATGACGATCTCTTCCCGACAGGCGCCCTTCAACCCAGACGGCAGGCGCTCCCGCGCGAGGGCGAAGCGCTGAAGGCGCGGGCGATACATGTGAACGCGCAAGATGCCGGCCCGCCGGAGTCCCTCTACCTGGGCATTCGCGCCGCGCGCCGCGCTTTGCGGACCAATCCGAAAGATCCCCAAACCTATCTCCTCCTCGGTCATGCCTACGCGCGACTCGACGAGAGGACGCAAGAACGCTTTCTGAAACGGTTCTTTCCGGGGATGGCCGAGATTCGCCGGACGCAGATGGTGGCCGCCTACCAGAACTGTCTTCGCTTTAACCCCAGGCCGATGAACGCCGTCGAAGCGCATGAGGCCTTGTTCAAAACATTCCGCCAACTCGGTTATCTGGATGTGGCGGCGAATCATCTCCGCGGCGAGTTGAAGAGCTTGAAGGAAATGGGACCACTGCCCGGCCAACCTCCCGCCAAACACGCACAGGCACTCGATGGATTGTCCAAGCAATTGACAAGCCTGGACGATCAAGTCAAACGAAAGTTGGACAATTATGAAGTGACCTCGGCCAACAAGCCGGTGATGGAGAAAGTCCAGATGGCGCTCGATAGGGGGCTGGCGGAAAAGGCTTTAAGCGTCTTGAACGAGGCTCCCGATCTCGGTTCCCTCGGCGGATTAAAAGAACTGACGACCGCCGAGCGAATGATGGCACTAATGCTCGACCTGGGCCAGTTGGATACCGCGCGCGATCAACTCCTGCCCAAGCCGGACATGGTTGGTCAGCCCGTCTCGCCGCAGCACCTCAGTTTCCATGTGCGCCTGGCGGCGGCCCGAGGCGATTACGAGGAGGCCGACCGCCATCTGGCCGATGGTTTGAATCATGCCTGGGAACCGCCCTTGGGACAACAGTTAGCCCGCGATCCCCGCCGCGAGATCGCCGAGACGGTGGGCCGAGTTCTGCTGGCCTCGCAGCGCTTGGAAATGCTGCGCGTGACGGGAATGCCGCGTTTGCCAACATTAGGCCAACCCCCGTCCGACTTCTGGGTGCGTCGCTGGCGTTTGCAAGCTATCGAGACGGGTATTGCCGTCGAGGGGCAGCGTGCCGGTGAGTATTTGAAACGCGGTTGGCTGGCTCTGGAAGCCGGCCGTTGTGTGGAAGCACGCCGGCATTTCCAGACCGTGCTTGAGTTGGTGATCCCTCAAGAGCGGTGGATACCCGAGGTTCAGCGCCTTGATGCAATAGTCGATCTTCGCGAGATTCAGGGTTTGCAGCAGTTGAACTTGGGGCAGAATCTCGCTCGGAACTGGGCGCAGCATTATCTGAAGTGGCTGGATGCCTATCAGCGTTAGTCCAGGCGAAACTATTTCAATACCAGCCCGGAGCGCAAGCGACGGGAGAAAACCCGTCGCTTGCGCTCCGGGCTGGTATTACTGAATAGTTTCCTGCATGAGCCAGGCCATTCCAATGGAAACGCACCTGTCGGGTCTGACCACCGCCGAGGTCGCCCAGCGCGTGGCGCGCGGCGAGGTCAACCGCGTTCGTCGCTCGGACCGCGCCGAATACCTCGACATCGCGGCGCGCAATCTCCTGACACTGTTCAACGCCCTCGTCGTGCCTGCCGCCGTGGCTCTCTTTTATCTCGGCGAAACACGCGATGCCCTCGCCGTCAGCGGCATGGCCCTTACGAATCTGGTTCTCGGTCTCGTTCAGGAGATCCGCGCCAAACGCCATCTCGATCGCCTCACGCTGCTGGCCGAGACGCGCGTTCGCGTGCGGCGTGACGGCAAACTCCAGGAAATAGCGGCCGGCGATGTGGTGCGCGAGGATGTACTCCTGTTGACCGCCGGCGATACGGTGGTCGCCGACGGAACCGTCCTGGAGTCGCGCTTCCTCGAAGTGGACGAGGCGCTGTTAACCGGCGAGTCGGACCCGGTGCCGCGCAAATCCGGTGAACCGCTGCTGTCGGGCAGCTTCGTCGTGACCGGCGACGGCAGTTATCGCGCCGAGCGTGTCGGCACGCAATCCTTCGCCCAACGCACGGCCGGCGAAGCGCGTTCATATCGTTACAGCGCCAGCCCCATCCAGATCAGTATCAACCGCCTCCTCGCCGTCCTTACGGCTACGGCCATCGTCCTTTGTCTGGGCTATCTCGTACTGTTTTGGCTACAGGAGGTGTCGCTGAACGACTTCGTCAAAATGATCGCGGCCACGATCACCTCGATGGTGCCGCAAGGACTCGTGCTGATGGCGACATTGGCTTTCGTCCTGGGAGCCGTGCGCATGAGTCGCCGCGGCGCGCTCGTTCATCGCCTCAACGCGGTCGAGTCGATGGCCTCCATTGATACGCTGTGCATGGATAAGACCGGCACACTAACCACGAATCGGCTGCACCTCGAAAAACTGTGCCCGCTCGACGACACGATGCCGGAGGAAGAAATCCGCGCCCGACTTCGGCTGTTCGCCTCGGCCTCGCTCGATCGCGCCAGCAAGAGCTTGGCCGCGCTACGCGATGCGCTCGGCGAAACGCCGACCGAGTTGCTCGATCAACTACCGTTCAAGTCGCAAAATCGCTACAGCGCCGTTCGCGCGATTGGTAGGCCCCGCGAGCCGAGCGGGGCGGAACAGATAGTGCCGCTCGGCTCGCGGCACCTACCGGCTGTAGGTCCGGCGAGCCGAGCCGGACAAGAACAAGTGCCGCTCGGCTCGCGGCACCTACCGGCTGTAGGTCCGGCGAGCCGAGCCGGACAAGAACAAGTGCCGCTCGGCTCGCGGCACCTACAATCCCATGTTCTCGTCTTGGGGGCATGCGAGAGTCTGCAACCGTTCCTTGCCTCTGGCGGCGTAGCGCTAAGCCGCCAGAGGCTCCAGGACGATTTGTTCGGTACGGGGTTGCGCGTGTTGCTGTTCGCCGAAGCGGAGGAAACGCCGGATCGAAAGTTCACCGGCTCGCTGGATGGCTTTGTCCTGCGCCCGCTGGCGCTGGTGGCTCTGCGCGATGAACTGCGTCCCGAAGCGTCCCGCGTATTGGAGGAACTCGCGAGTCAGGATATCGATTTCAAGATTCTCTCCGGCGATCACGCCGACACCGTGCGCGCGACGGCCGCGCCCTTGGCCGCTCACACGAACGCCGCCGCCATCAAAGCGCTGGCGGAGACGCCGGTTGTTTCCGGCGCGGAACTGCAAGCGGCATCCGATCCAGCCGAGTTGATTCGCACGCGCTGCGTCTTTGGCCGCGTTTCGCCGGCGCAGAAGGTGGACATCATCACCACGCTGAAAAAACAGGGCCGGCACGTCGCTATGATCGGCGACGGTGTCAACGATGTGTTGCCAATCAAGAACGCCCATCTCGGCATCGCGATGGGCGACGGCGCCGCCGCCAGCAAGACTGTCTCCGGCATCGTGCTGGAAACGAATAACTTCGGTCTCCTGCCGCAGACGCTTGAAGAAGGCCGCACCATCCTCCGCAATCTGCGCCGGGCCGGCAAGTTGTTCCTCGTCAAAAACGTCTTCGCCGTGGTTCTCATCGTCGGCGCTCTCGGCGTGTTCCGTCTGCCCTTCCCGTATCTGCCGCGCCAGGTGACATTGCTGAACTTCCTGACAATCGGCGTACCGGCTTTCCTCATCATGCTCAGCCGCCAACGCTCAACCGCGTCGGCTTCGCACTTTCTACGTGAGGTCGGTTCCTTCGCTCTGCGCACGGGTATCGTCATCGGCATGGCGGGATTGCTCTTGCTGTGGCTATCCAACCGCGTCTGGCACGATGAGGAGCAGACCCAACGGACGCTGCTGTTGTCGCTGCTGGTCCTGTTGGGGTTGACGACGTTGTTGCGTGCCCTGACCGATGGCGAAGCGCGGCCATCGCCCGACGATCGTCGCTTTCGCTGGCTGACGGCGGCGGCGCTACTGATTTATCTGCTGGTGATGTATTGGCCGGCGGTAGGCGGCTTCTTCGATTTGATTCCGTTGACGCTGCTTCAATGGGGCAAGCTGTCGCCGATCATCTGCGGCACGTACGGCGTGCTGAGGTTGAGTGACGCTCCGCGTCGGTGGAAACAGATCACAACCACCAACGTAGCGACCACGCCAGACGATTAACGAACCAACGCCACCAATTGCGTTCGCGGAATTGCTCCAGCGTGACGCGCTTGCTGTGGGCGATTTCCTGGCGAACGATGCCCATGAGTACGCGCGCGAGACTGCGCGAGCGAATGACGGCGAGGAACTCGAAATTGATGTACAAACTGCGAGCGTCGAGGTTGCACGAGCCGACGACGGCCCAGGTGTTATCGACGATCATGACCTTGCTGTGCAACATGCTGGCTTGCCGTTCGTAAATGCGGATACGGCGGGCCAGCAGGCGAGTATACAGGTGCCGGCTGGCGTGCTGCACGAGGGGAACATCACTTTCGCCCGGCACGACGACGCGAACCGGCACCCCGCGCCGCGGTGCCCGCAGCAACTCGCGCAGCACGCCGCCAACCGGCAAGAAATACGCCATCGAGAACGTGATGCGCCGGCGCGCGGCGCGGATCAGGCGAGTAAACAAACGGGCAGCGCGGGAATGCCTCAGACCGGGACCGCTATCGAAAAACTGGATGCTCTCCTCGGCGGCAGCAAGTACGCCGAGCCGGTAGGAACGTGGCCGGCGCGCGATCGGCTCGCCATGCGCCATGCGCCACGAGCGCTCAAAACTCTCGGCGATCTCATTCTGTTGAGGGCCGGTCAATCGCAGATGAACATCGCGCCAGCCGGCCGACGCCGGCAACTCTTCCGGCGTGGCGCGGCCGCCGAGCGTGGTATCCACCAGATTCATGCCGCCGAAGTACGCCGTGGCATCATCGAGGACGAGCAGTTTGCGGTGATTCCGGCGATTGAGGATGCGCAGAAACGAAAAATTCCATAACGCCTCCCAGAGAGAATGGAAAGCATGGACCTGAACGCCAGCCTCCTCCAGATCGCGAAAGAACGCGCCGGAGGTGGCACTGCTGCCGATGAAATCGTAGAGGACGCGGACTTGCACACCGGCCGCGACGCGCTCGCGCAGTGCCGCCGCGATCGCCTGCCCCGCCGCATCGTCTTGAAAGATGTACGTCTCCAGCCAAACGCGCTTGCGGGCGGCGAGAATGTCGCGCACCATCGCCTCAATGAGAGGCCACGTCTCGACGAACACCGTCAGATGGTGTCCCGCGACCGTCACGCTAACGGGGCCGGCCTCGGCGGACGGCAACGAACGCTTCGTCGCCTCGATCCGCTCATCCGCAGGTTGCTCCAACTCGGAATCGAGCATGGCCGGTACCTCGGCGCTGCGAGTTGGATGGAGTTGGTTCCATCAGGCTAGAAGGCCTGACCCACGCTCTGGGTCGTGTCCTCCCGCGCAACCTCACCGACGTTCGCCAGATGGAAGTCGAAAACCAGGGGAAGATGGTCCGACGCACGGCGGGCCAGGCGGTTGCGCACGATACCGGCGTGACGGACGTGGATGCCGCCGCGATAAAAAACCTTGTCGAGAGAAGCCATCGCGAGGAAGGACGGAAAACTACGGAAGCGACGAATGGGAGCGGTGGCCTGTTGGAAGTTGTGTCCGGTGAAATGATGCTTGCCGAGCGTATTCCGCCAGTCGTTGTAATCGCCGGCGATAATCGTGGGCAGGTGCGCCGCCTCCAGGAAAACGCGATGACTGAGCAGGTGCAAAACCTGCCAATGGCGTTCCTTCTCGCGCAGTCCCAGATGCCAGTTGACTAAATGCAACGGTCCCTGCGGCGTCTCGACGATCACGAGTTGAGCGCCGCGTGGTTTACAACGGCGATGGCGAATGGACAATTGCTGCTGAGTGCGAAAGGGCCAGCGCGACAAGATGAGATTGCCGTAACCGCCCTCGCGCTTGGGCACGTTGAGTTGATACAAATGGGCGGCCGTGCCGAGGTTCTCGGCGATTAAAGCCGGCTGATCGTGGAAGCGCGAACGCCGCACGTTGCGATCCACTTCCTGCAAACAAATGAGGTCGGGTTCCTGCTCCTGAATAACATCGATTATGCGTTCGAGTCGGTAGCGACGATCACTGCCGACGCCTTTGTGAATGTTGTAGGTAAGCAAGCGCATCGTTAAGAGATCCTGAATCCGTCGCGATCCGTCGATCCGCGACAACCTCTTCCTTCCATTCCACCCTCTCTGTCATTATACCACGCGGGCACTTCGACCGCGCCGGGCACCGCCTTGTTCTTATCGGCATGCGAGCCGCATCAAGGTTACTTTGATGTCTTGTCTTGCCAGCCTGTAGCGCCAGCAAGGGACAATCCCTTGCTGGCGCTACAGGCTGGCAAGACACCCTTGCTGGCGCTGCGGGCTGGTCTCATCGCCATCCCCAGCGCAACGGCAGCACTTGCGCCGCCAGCCACAACTTGCGTAATCGGCTCAACCGTACTCGACTGCTGAACACGTCATAATCGCGCTGGGCGATCGCTTCCAGCAGTCCGCGATAGGTGCGCAGCATGACCAGGAATACGGCTCGGCCAGCCGGATTAAGCAAGTCCGCCAACGGCATGGCCGACTCGTAATGACTTCGCGCACGCTCTACCTGGAAACGCATTAGCGCACGGAAACGCTCATCGCATTGGCCGCGCTGGAGATCCTCGGCGCGATAGCCAAAGCGTTCGAGATCCTCACGCGGCAGATACACGCGGCCGCGCTCGGCGTCCTCACCCAGATCGCGCAAGATGTTCGTCAGTTGCAGGGCGATGCCGGCCGCCTCGGCGTAATCCTTGGCGCGCTCCTCGCGGAACCCCCAGATATGGATGCACGCCAGACCGACCGCCGATGCCACGCGATAACAGTAACCGTACAAGTCGGCGAAGGTTTCATAGCGATCCGTGTCCAAGTCCATGCCGACGCCATCGAGAACGTCCTCGATATAGCGGCGCGGGATGCCATAATGTTCGATCGTGTGATGAAATGCCGGATGCAAGGGATGGGAATAGGTTCCAGATAGCGCCTCGTCGAGTTGCCATCGCCAGTTCGCCAACGCCAGGCGCTTCTCCGCTACCGCCTCGGTCCCGTCGGTCAGATCGTCGGCGACGCGCATGAAGGCGTACAGGGCGCACATGGCGCGGCGTTGCGCCGCCGGCAACAAACGAAAGGCGTGATAGAAATTGCCCGCTTGCCGCCGCGCCAGACGTTCGCACCAGGCGTAGGATTGCGCTCGCCTCGATCCATGAAGGAGTGCAGACATTCGGATTCCTTTCTACCACACGCCCAAGCGAGGTCGTAGTCGCCGCCACAAGGCGCCGGCCAGGAGTTGCCCCTTTTCCCATTTCGCCAACGCCGGTCGGCGCGCCCACACATTGTAACCACACTGCTCGATTTTGCGCAAGATGGCCAAGCCGCCGTGAATGAACAATTCGATGTCGGCTTGCATCGGTTCCGGCATTTGTTCGATCAGGGGAATGCCGCGATAGAACAAATCACGGGTGCGATCCACCTCGAAGCGGAGTAATTCGGCGAAGGCGGGCGTGAAACGCCGTGCGGCCAGATCGTCGTCGTTGTAGCCGAAGCGTTCGCGGTCTTCGCGCGGCAGATAGATGCGGCCGATGGCGAAATCGCGGGCCACGTCCTGCCAGAAGTTGGCCAGTTGCAGCGCCGTGCAAATGCGATCGGACAACACCGCTCGCGCCGGATCAAATGCCTCGCTCAGATAGAGAACGAGTCGGCCAACGGGATTGGCCGAGTAACGGCAATAGCCCAGCAATTGCTCGTGATTGCGATAACGTTTGACAAGTTGATCTTGCTCGAAGGCGAACAGCAGATCGAGAAACGGCTCGGCGGGAATCGCGAAACGGCGAATGGTATCCTGCAAGGCGACGAAGACGGGATGATGCGGTCGGCCATCGTAGCAGCTCAGCAACTCCTCACGCCACCAGCGAAGCAGCGTCAGCGCCCGCGCACCGCCGCCCGCTTCATCGGCCAGATCGTCGGCCCAGCGACAGTAGGCGTAGATCGTGTGGAAATGGCGGATGAGATGGCGCGGCAGCAGCACCGAGGCGACCGTGAAGTTCTCGTAATGGTGGCGAGCAAGCCAACTACAATACATCTGCGCTTGCGCCCGCGATGGCGGGGCATAGGAGCGTTCGGGACCGAAGCGGGCCAGTTCCGCGGTGAACCCATTGCTTCGAGGCGGCATTCCGTTACTCCCCGGACAAAAAAGGATTCGTTTGCATTTCGTTTTCGATCGTCGTGACGGGGCCGTGGCCAGGGTAAACCACCGTGTCGGCCGGAAGCGTGAAGAGTTTACGGCGAATGCCGTCGAGCAGCAGCGGACCATTGCCGCCTGGGAAATCGTAACGGCCGATGCTGCCGCGAAACAATACGTCACCGCCGAACACCTGCGTGGGTGTGCCTTCCCGGACGAAGACGACATGGCCGGGCGAGTGGCCGGGGATGTCGAACACCGTAAACGTGAGGCCGGCTACTTCGACAACATCGCCCTCCTTCACCGTGCGATCGGCCAAGGGACTGATGATGGAGAAACCGAACGGCGCACTCAAATTGGCTTCGGCGTCCGTGAGCATCCGCGCATCGCCGGCACCGATAATCAGCGGAGCATCCGGGGCAAGCTGCTTCATCCGTTCGTTGCCGGCGATGTGGTCGGAGTGGCCGTGCGTGTTCAGGATGGCCCGCACGGTCAAGCCCTCCTCGCGAAGACAATCGACGATGAGATCCGGCTCCAGTCCCGGATCGATGACCACGCAATCGGTCGATCCGGCCAGCCAGACCACGTAGGTGTTCTCCTCGAACGGCATCGATACCAGGGTGCGAATGTGCGGCGTGGCCATCATGGTAAAACTCTTTCGATAACAGGGATCGTCCCCGAAGACGCGACGGCGAGACGATGGCGGTTTGTGCCGGCTCCCTCGTCGCTATTTCCCCCACCTTCACTCTCTTTTTTACACAAGGTTCGCGGGCGACGTGTAAATTATACAGAGTATGTCCCGCTAGCGGCGGACGATTCCCCGCGCGGAGGTTGTTGCAACTCGCTGGCGGATCATTGTTTCGGCTCCTCACCGCAATAAAAACGTCCGATCCTCCGGGTGATGGCACGACAGCTGCGAAGAGGCTGCCTGTTGGATAGAACGGCGAACGGCCGGCTTACGCCGGCCGTTCGCCCCTAAAGTTCGGAGAAGAGGAGTGGCGAACATGTCCCCGATCCAGCAAGGAACGGCGAGGGATCGCAAGCGTTGGTGGTATTACGGAGCAGTCAGCCTCCTTGGCGTCGTGCTGCTCGGCGCGGGTCAACCTCCCACGGCACCACCTCCCGCCACGGCACCGGCCGCGCCGCGACCGATGGGACAGCCCGCCGCGACTGCCGCTCCCAAGTCGCCGATGGATGAACCCGTGCGCCTCATCCGCGAAGCGCAACAGGCATATCAGAAGGTGCGCGATTATACCTGCCTGCTTATCAAACGCGAACGCATGGGTGCGGGGTTGCCGCCGGACAATGTCATGGAGATGAAAATACGAACGCAGCCGTTCAGTGTGTACATGCGCTGGCTTCAGCCAAACTCCGAGGCCGGACAAGAGGTTTGCTACGTCGCCGGACGCAATGACGGCAAAATGCGCGTCCATCCCAAGGGCGTGCTGGGCGCGGTCGGCTTCGTATCTCTCGACATCAACGATCCGCGCGTCCGGCAGACAAGCCGCCGCAGCATCACCGAGGCCGGCATCGGCAACACGATCGAACGCTTCGCCAAAGCCTGGGAGTACGAACGCCAGCAGAATCTCACGACGCAGGTGCAGGTCGGCGAGTACGAATACAATCGCCGTCGCTGTGTCCGCGTCGAGACGGTTCACCCCACCAATCCCAACGGCTATTTCCACCATTTCCGCGACGTGGTCTATTTCGATAAGGAGACGCACTTACCGATTCGTCTAGAGTTCTACGACTGGCCGCGTCAACAGGGCGATCCGGGCCAACTGACCGAAGTATACAGTTTCGCCAACATGCGCCTCAACGTGGGGCTGGGTGATAATGTGTTCAACCATTGACATACGCGCCGAGAATATCCGCCGGCGCATGCGCCAAGTTGGCGATGATCCAGTCGGCGGCGCTCAGACGCTCGGCCGGGAAAGACGTGGTCAGCGCGAGACAGCGTGCCCCTGCGGCCTTGGCCGCCGCGACACCTGCCACGGCATCCTCGACGATGACACAAGCCGCCGGCGGTAGAGCCAGCCGCGCGGCCGCCGTCAGAAAGATGTCGGGAGACGGTTTCTTGCGCTCGACCTGGCTGCCATTGACGATGACGTCGAACGTGTCCGGCGGTAGGCCGATCTCGCGCAGGTTGCCCTCGACCTTGATCGCATCGGCGCTGCTGGCCACTGCCATCTTGAGACGATGAGCCTGGCACGCCGAGATGAACGAAAAGACGCCCGGCAACGGCTGAAGTCGGCCGCGGATCAATTCCAGATAAATCGCATAGGTGCGGGCCTTGTCGCGCGCGGCATCGAAGGGCACGCCATACTTTTCGGCCACGCCGCCGAGAAAGTGGTCCTCGCCGGTGCCGACGAACGGCGTGAAATCGTCGCCGCACACGGTGAAGCCCTTCTCGGCGAACATGCGCACGCCCGCCTCCTTGATAAACGGCTCCGAATCGACCAGGACGCCGTCCATGTCGAAGATGATTCCCTGCAAGCGCGGCCAGTCTGAATGTCTCGACATAATCCTTCCCTCCATGTGTGCGTTCGTAACAAGCATACACCGAAATATCGCCTTGGCTCGCGCCAGGGAGGAAGATAGCGAGACCAGCGCATTCCGTCCAAGCCATTGCCGTGAAGTAAACTCGATTCCGCAAGAAGGGCTTGACCCCGACCGCCCTTTGGCGAACAATCAGGATATGACTGCGTTGTTTACTCAATCTCTGGGTCTCGCTTGTAGCCTTGTCCTGGCGTTTCCGCCGGGCTGGTGCTGTCTTATACCGACCCAACAGAGCGAGACCGCGGCAACTTCGACATCGCAGCCTCCTTGTTGCCGCGCGACAATCCCACAACCAACGCACACTTGCTGTCACCACAATGGGACCGACCATTCCAAAACACCCGCGCAGCATGTGCCGCCGGTGAAGGATTGTTGCTGCTCTTCCCTCGTTTCGATGCCGCCATCGAGCGTCGATATCCCGGATCTGACCGCCTCGCCTTCGTTCCTCGTCCTCGACGCGGATCGACCGTGTGTGTCGGGAGCCGAGGAAATCGGGGAGCCTATTCTCCTTACCTCTCCACCTCTCCAATTGCTGCATTGTGTCTGGCGCTGTTAATCCGCGCGATGAAACACCTTCTCGGCGCGAGCGGCGTGTGTGCCGTTCCGCTGATGTTGTTTTCTCGTGGAAGATACTTCGTTCATTCCAGAATATTCAATCGATTGGAGATCCATTATGAATCTGAAATTGCTCGCGCCCTTGGCTCTGCTGCTCGGCGTGATCGGCGGAGGTACGGCATGGAGTGGCGCTCTGTCCACCACCAAGGTGAGTTGCTGCGGTCCGCATCAAGAATGCTGCAATCCGCCGCAAGCGTGCTGCTTCGCAGCCAAAGCGACAGCGAAGACGGCCGATTGTTGCGCCGATGGTGAAGCGTGTTGCAATCCACCGCAAGCGTGCTGCTTCTCGGCCAAAGCGACTTCGGCCCGAGCGGATTGTTGCGCTGCCGGGCAGGAGTGTTGCAATCCGCCGCAAGCATGCTGCTTCTCGGCCAAGGTCAAGGCGAAGAAGGCCGATTGCTGCGCCGGCGGTGAGGGGTGCTGTGCTGCCGGCCAGGCTTGCTGCGTCGGACACTAAGCCCTCCATTTGTGACCAACCCGCAGCGCCGGCAAGGGTTCCCTTGCTGGCGCTGCGGACGGGCAATTCATCGACTTTCCTTACGGCACCTGGGGATCATAAGGAATGTCGCCGGCGCTGGGCGTCTCGGTGTAGTAATAATTCGCATCGTTGATTGACGAATTGAGCGACACCACACTTCCATCAGCCAGACACACGTTGATCGAGGCCGACCACATGGCCTGCGCCTTGAGCGGATGAGCGTTGGCGATCGGAGGTCCAAACTCCGGTGCCTTGTGACAGTGGCAGCGCCACGGCTCCGTGGGATCACCGCCGGTCCATGGACCGACACCGGCGAGGTTGACGAAGCCGACGCGCGCCCAGTACGAACTGACGTATTGGGAATCGGACGGTAGACCCGCGTTATAGTCCACATTGGCGGGCGGCAATACGCCATAGCCCCACAAAGTAGCGCCCGAACGAGGATTACCCGCCGGCCGCGATGACACTGCATATTTCTCCGAAAACATCAGCGTGTGGGAAGTGCCATCGGTGATTTGCAACAAGCTAACACCGGTGTCGCCGAATACGCCCCAGTTGGCACCGTAGCTCGCCAGTCCCCAGGTCGTACTCGGACCCGCCCACGGCGGAACGGGATTGGCCGTGGCCGGAGGCGCGGCATTCCAGGCCGGCATGGCGCTGGTTAGCGTGAACAGGCCGTTCGCGTAGGTCGGATCGCCCGGATGTTGCAATACCTTCAGCGGATAGGAACGCGCGGCATCCGGCCCCTGCTGATAGAGGTTGCTCTGTTCGAGATAGGGCAGCAGGTGATAGAAGATGCTCCCCATCGGGCCGCCGGAACCACCATAGGTTCCGTACATGGGCGGCGTCTTTCGGTTGACATCGTGGGCATTGTGGATCGCCAGGCCCAGTTGCTTGAGATTGTTCTTCGATTGGGTGCTGGCGGCGGCCACCCGCACCTTTTGCACGGCCGGCAGCAGCAGACCAATGAGAATGGCGATGATCGCAATCACCACCAGCAGTTCGATCAGGGTGAAACCCGATCGCGTTTTCCGAGGTCGATTCATGGCGACTTCCTTTCTGGGTGAAACCGTTCCAACAAACGGAACCGAGTTCGCGCAACGCCTCCAACCGTTCCGTTCCACGGACGACGTTACCTCGCTATCCGCGTGACAGAGGTGCGGATGCTCGGCGATCCGCGAGCAAGAAAGTAGACAAATTCTCTCCGTGGAGACGGAAAGAGAAACATCCGATTTTTGAATAGAGTCGGCCGCCCGGAGGAAGTCCGAGCGATCGTGGCCCAGTAGCGGTCACGCCGTTAGATGAGGAAAGAAAGTCAGGTGAAACCCGGACGCAGCGCGAGCCGCGCTGTCGTGGTTCCCTGAGGAGATGATTGAAGCCGTTGCATGGTTGGCGATCCGGCGCAAGGTTGGCAATTCAAGGCAGACTTATTGTATAGGGAAGACCCCCACCCGATGTCAAGCAACGGAGGGAGAAAAAATCGGCTTGGCGCCAATGCGGATGTCAAAAGTATGGATCGCGAACAATGGCAATCGTTTCTTTCCTCTCGATCTGGTAAACGACTTGCCGGCGGATCGTTTTGCCCTTGCGATCCGCCAGTGTCAGAACAACCTCGTAGCGCGGCGTCAGATCGCTGACCGAACCGTTGGTGCTGGTGATCTCCCAGGCGGTTAGACGCATGCCCTTCGTCCAGTCCTCATCGCGGAAGTAAACGGGCGGATCGAGCTTTTGCAAAGTGTCCGGCCGCTCACCTTTCTCCCACGCTTGCAGGCCCGTTTCCAAAATCGCCCGTCCACGGTCGAGTTCTTTCTGCGACAGCGTGCGCTTGCAACCCGGCGCGAGCAGTAGCAACGCCAGCACGAGGCAAGTTGCCGCAACAGAGAATGAACATCTTTTCACGATATCACCTCCAGGTTTGTGTTTTTCGTTGTCTCTCGGCATGCACGGCCGTATCCCCTCCGCCTCTGCTGTGTTAGTCTAGATACAAGCCAGCGTTGCACAAAGGAGGTTTTCATGGCGTTTGATTCCTTGGCCCAGCGGCGCATCATGGGCCACTTCGCCACCGGCGTGACGGTGGTGACGGCTTATCAGAACGGCGAAATCTACGGTATGACGGCCAACGCCGTGACTTCGCTCTCGCTTCATCCGCCCTTGATCCTCGTGGCCGTGGATAAATCGGCGGCCATGCACGCTACCCTCACCCAGAATCGCTGTTTCGCGATGAGCATGTTGACGCAGGATCAGGAACACATATCGCGCCGCTTCGCCATGCGCGGCATCAAGGAAATAAACGATCTGACGTGGATCAAAGCCGTCAGCGGCGCGCCCATTCTTGCCGACGCGCTCGCCTGGGTCGATTGCCGGCTGGCCGAAATTCTGCCGGGCGGCGATCATGATATTTTCATCGGTGAAATACTGGCCGGCGACTCGCGCGACGGCGCACCGCTTTTGTACTATGGTGGCAAATATCGCCGGCTCGCGGAATGAACGGCGACAGAGGAACCCATCATGAGCGATTACCTGGAACTGCTACCCCGCTACAAACGTCGCCGCTCCGTAAGCATGGCTGTCAACCACGTTCTCGTTGAACGTCTGGGGAAAGGCATTCTCGACGAGGGCGGAAAGAAATTGGGGATTCTCAAAGGCAAGACGCTTCTCCTCGATTCGGAGGATGAATTGGCGGTCCTCATGGACTTTTGCATCCATGACGTGCGACGCAATGGACGCACGGCCGTCGAGTCGTTCCTGCTCGAAGAACCCTATGCTCCCGACTCGGAGGAAATGGCCTATCTGAACGCCCTGAAAAACGCTCAGTTTTCCTTGTTCCTCATCGAACGTGTCGAGTCAGGTTGCGGTGTGGAAGTGCGCGATCTGTGGCGAGGGGATACGAAGTTCATCCTGGACATCGGCCTAGGGACAACGGGAAGCCCCCGACTGCTGCTCGCCACGCGCATCATTCCGTTTGAAACCGTGTTTGTTTCGACCGGCGCGCCTCTGCCATTCGGCGAACTGCCCAATACCTGGTCGGCATCTCCGCTGCATCGCATCCTCGAAGGTCTGCAAGGTGATGACATCAGCCGGCTTTCTCCGGAACAACTTAGCGAATCGATCGCTACCCTCCTTCGCACCTTGCTACAAGCTGGTGCAGCCGAACACGTCGGGTATGTATCCCCAGGCGAAATGCCAGCGCCACGCCGCCAACCGCCCCTCGTCAGCCAGCAGGAGCGTGTGGGCCGCAACGATCCCTGCCCCTGCGGCAGCGGCAAGAAATACAAGAAATGCTGCGGTCTTAAGAAATGACGCCGCCGACATTTCGTTTCTGACGGCAGAGTTGATCGACCTTGCGAAGCAAAGTCGGAATACGATACGCCCCGTGCATGATCTGAATCTGTCGCGCGGCGGTCACTCGGTCCATGCCGGCCGCGCTGACATACAGAGGCCGGCGACTGTCGCCGCGCTGCACCGCTTCGGCCGAGGCGTCAGCGAAGCGTGTCTTGGCCACGCCAATGATCGGCACCTTTCGGCCCAGCGCTTCATAGAGATGCGCGCCCAATCCCGGCTTCCTTTCGTCCGCCAACCAGACGTAGCCATCCACTACCACCGTCTCCAGCGGTTCGGCCACCGATTGCAGTACAGATAGCAAGCACGGCAGCTCGCGACGGTAAAACTGCCCCGGCTCATACGGCTCGACGCGGGCGATGGATTGCACGCGCTCGCCGGCGCTGTCCGCATCACTCCACGAACGGAATAACACGCAGGCGGCGACCGCTGTTTCTTCACGATAATCGACATCGACACAGGCGAGCATGTTTCTCTCCTGACTTCGCGAGAGCCTTCAGGATAGTCCCACGGGCATCCGCCGAGGTTCACCTCGTTGACGGTTCAATCTCCCTTCAACTATTCCTAATCCGCAAAGTCCGCGTCCTCAAGCGGTTCTCGGATGGTCGCCGCTCAGGTGGAGCCTTGACCTCCTCCTATTCCGGTCTAAGATGCCTTCGTCGAACTTCTCCGCGTGATGTCCAGCATGCCGGGATGGCGGCAGCGCGTCCGTGAAACCCTTTCTTTTTCCACAGTGAGGTGTGATGCCATGGCGCAAGCGACGATGAAGCGTTCGGCTCCTCCGACCGTTCGCCAGACCAAATTATTCATCAACAATGAATGGCTCGATCCCGTCGAGGGCGGTTCCTTCGACACGTACAATCCGGCGACCGGCCAGGTGATCGCCAAGGTAGCAGCGGCCTCGGCGAAGGACGTGGACCGCGCAGTCAAGGCGGCGCGGCGTGCGCTCGAATCCGGCCCGTGGGCGACGATGGACGCCGCCGATCGAGGACGGATGCTGTACAAACTCGCCGACCTCATCGAGAAGGAAGCGAAGGAGTTGGCCGCGCTCGAATCGCTCAACTGCGGCAAGACCATCAATGATTCGATGGCCGACATGGGAGGCGTGGTCAACACGCTGCGCTATTATGCCGGTTGGGCTGACAAGATCGAAGGTCGAACCGTGCCGGTGCGCGGCAACTTCCTGTCGTACACGCTGCGGCAGCCGATCGGCGTTGTCGGCCAGATTATCCCGTGGAATTTCCCGCTTCTCATGCTGGCGTGGAAGTGGGGTCCGGCCCTGGCATGCGGCAACACGATTGTTCTGAAGCCGGCCGAGCAAACGCCGTTGACGGCGCTGCGCGTCGGCGAGTTGGCCATGGAAGCCGGCTTCCCCGCCGGCGTCGTCAACATCGTCAACGGTATGGGCGAAACGACGGGTGCCGCTCTTGTCGCGCATCCCGAGGTGGACAAGATCGCCTTCACCGGCCACGTCGATACGGCCAAGATCATCCAGAAGGCGGCCGCCGACACCCTCAAGCGCACCACCTTTGAGCTGGGTGGCAAATCGCCCAACGTCATCTTCGCCGACGCCAACATGGAAGACGCCGTCGCCGGGGCATTCCACGCCATCTATTTCCACGGCGGACAGTGCTGCACGGCCGGCAGCCGGCTGTTCGTCGAGAAGAAGATTCATCAGGAATTCGTCGAGCGTTTGGCCGAGAAGGCCAAGGAACGCAAGATCGGCGATCCGCTCGACCCCAAGACTGAGCAAGGGCCGCAGGTGTCGCAGGAGCAAATGGATAAAATCCTCAGCTACTGCGAGCTGGGCCAGAAACAAGGTGCCACGCTCATGACGGGCGGCCAGCGCCACGGCGATAAAGGGTTCTTCATCGAGCCGACCATCTTCGACAATGTCAAAGATGATATGGCCATTGCCAAGGATGAAATCTTTGGGCCGGTTGTCAGCGTGCTGCCGTTCAACCAGATCGATGAAGTGATCGAACGGGCTAATCGCACGTTCTACGGCTTGGCCGCGGCGGTGTGGACGCAGGACATCGACAAAGCGCACCTGTTCGCCAAGCAGGTGAAGGCCGGTACGGTGTGGGTGAACTGTTATCACGTCGTCGATACGACGACGCCGTTCGGCGGTTTCAAGATGTCCGGCCAGGGCCGCGAAAACGGCGAGGCGGCGCTCGAACATTACACGGAGATGAAAACTGTCACCGTCAAGCTGAAGTAAAACGGACGATGGCCAAATCGAGTGCCAGGAATCGCCGCCCATGCGGCGATTCCTGGCATCTCTTATTTACCTGTCCTGGAACTGCCTGTTGCTTCGTCTGCCAGGGGCGAAATCTATTTACGCGGGCTTTGTCGGAACTGTTACAGTTATTCGCAATGAAAACTGTGGCCCGCTCACGGATGGTATCCAGCCGGAATGCAATCGCTGCTACACCCGTTCGGAAATCCAGCCCGAAAAACGCCGTCGATTGCCGTTCCCGTGGAAAATATTTTTACTTGACACCAAGAGCCTTCCCCATGAACTGTCTTTCCGAAACGCGAACGGACGCTTGGCCTCTCTTGACGAGTGCTGCACATGATTTGACACCGC
>DATNCY010000046.1:0-2021 GCA_035553375.1 Gemmataceae bacterium | reverse complement strand
AGGCCGGCGGCTACGCGGCGCAGGGTATCGCTGGAACTTTCATCGTGAAGATTGTCGGCTCATACAGCAATGTCGTTGGTCTGCCGCTTTATGAAGTCATGACGCTTTTGGGTGGCGAGGGCTATCCAATTCGTTTCGGGTGGCTGAACGCGGTGTGATGCGCGCGGATCGTGCTTCGCAGGAAGGAAGCAGCGCCGGATGAACGAAATCAACCGGAAAGCGCCTGCTGCACAGTCGTGCCCGATTTGCGGGAAGCCGGTCGATCCGGAATTCAAGCCATTCTGCTCCAAGCGTTGCGCCGACCTCGATCTCCATCGCTGGCTCTCCGGCGTCTATACAATTCCGACGAAGGACGATGAAGATGAGGACGGCGAACGGCCGGCCGAAGGTGAGGCGGGTGATAAGTGAACGCGCGAGCCCATGATTGGCCCGACCGGCTGTTCGAAGTGCTCAAACACAACGGCGTTCGGCAGGTCGGGTTTGTGCCGGATGCCGGCCACGCGCGTCTGATCGACCGGTGCCGCGCCGACGATGAAATCCGTGATGTGGTGCTGACCACGGAGGAGGAGGGGGTAGCGCTGGCGGCGGGCGCGTGGCTTGGCGGCGAGCGCGCGGCGTTGCTGATGCAGTCCAGCGGAGTCGGCAATTGCATCAACATGTTCTCGCTGGCGCGGACGTGCCGCTTTCCGCTGCTGATGTTCATCACAATGCGCGGCGAGTGGGAGGAGTTCAATCCCTGGCAGGTGCCGATGGGATCGATCGTCGATCCGGTGCTCAAGCTGTGCGAGGCCGAAGTTTATCGCGTGAACGTGCCGGAGGATGTCGCCGGCGCCGCCGAACGCGCCATCCAGCAGGCATTTGGAAACGAACGCATCGCAGCCGTGATCCTGTCGCAGCAACTGATCGGCAGGAAAGTATGGACCAAATGAAGCTCGAGCGCCGCGCCACGATGGCCACGCTGCTGGAGAACCGGGGTGACGACCTGCTGGTGGTCCCCGGTCTTGGCTCGACCGCCTGGGATGCAGCAGCTGCCGGCGACAATGACCGCAACTTCTATCTCTGGGGTGCCATGGGCGGTGCGGCCATGATCGGTCTGGGGCTTGCGTTGGCGCAGCCCAGGCGGCGCATTGCGGTGATCACAGGAGACGGTGAGATGCTGATGGGTCTTGGCTCGTTGGCGACCATCGGTACCCAGCGGCCGCGCAATCTCGCTGTCATCGTTTTCGACAATGGCGTTTACGGCGAAACCGGTATGCAACCGAGCCACACGCAAAGTGGAGTTGACCTCATCGGTGTTGCCGGAGCCTGCGGCATCGGGACGTGTCTTGACGTGCGCGACGAGAACGCCCTGGCCGATCTTGCCCATAGGTTAAAGAATCTGCACGAGACGCTTTTCGCCCGCGTGCTGATTGCCGCTGAGGAGCCGCCCCGTGTGCTGCCTCTTCGCGACGGTGTTGCGCTGAAAGAGCGTTTCCGCGCCGCTATAGGGATCCCCGCATGATCCTGTCCGAAAGCCGCTTGGCGCCCTGTTCTGGACAGTGTGGATTCGAGCCTCTATAACGCCCGCGCCTTGCTGAGCGGCCCACCCGGGCCGGCCCGGCGCCCAGGTAGCTCAGTTGGTAGAGCACGTGACTGAAAATCACGGTGTCGGTGGTTCGATTCCGCCCCTGGGCACCACGCCATCGGCGATCGATGCAATCGCTGCCCGTCAGGGCAAGGGCCGCACCGGCGCTCCCGGACCAATCTTTTGAAGATTACCGTTGATCACGCGCTCGCCCTCCGAGACGCCTTTTCGGATGGCTATGAGGCCGTCATGGCTGACACCCGTGGAAACGAGTCGCTGGTCCGCCTTGTTTCCTTCTCCGACGACGTAGACGTATTTGCCAAGCTGACTGGATCCCAGGGCCGTCTCTGGCACCATCAGCGCATCCGGCTCCGACCCGATGGCCAGCCGAATGCGAACGTACTGGCCGGGAAGCAGGCTGCATTCGGCATTACTGATAGTCGCCCGCGCAACGATA
>DATNCY010000045.1:0-24809 GCA_035553375.1 Gemmataceae bacterium | reverse complement strand
GCGCAACGGCTGGATCACCGCTGTGCAGGTGCTGTTGAATGCCGTCGTCATGCTCTATCAGGCTTACCTAAGCGTGGACGCCATTGTGGGCACACTGGTCCGGCTGGGGATGACACGGCGACGGATGCTGGAATGGGAGACGGCGGCGTCGGCCGATCGCCGCCTCGGAGCGGGTCTGGATGTGTTCTGGAGGACCATGTATCCGGCGACCATGCTGTCGCTCGGCTTCGCCGCGCTCGTGCTGCTGACGCGACCGGCATCGCTTGCCGCAGCGGCAGGGTTTCTGTTCGCCTGGATGCTTTCGCCGGTCGTCGCTTGGTGGACCAGTCAGGAACGGCAAGTGCGCGAGAAGCCACTCAGCGAAATGGAACGGCGTGAACTGGGACTGATTGCCCGGAAAACGTGGGGCTTCTTTGAATCGTTCGTCTGCGCCGAGGATCATTGGCTGCCGCCGGACAACTTTCAGGAGGAGCCGCGCCATCAACTGGCGCATCGTACTTCGCCTACCAATCAGGGATTGTTATTGGTGGCGACGTTAGCGGCGGAGGATTTCGGCTTCGTCAATCTCGGCTATATGCTGGAACGGCTGGAGAAGACGTTCGACACGCTCGATCGACTGGAGCGCCATCGCGGGCACTTTTATAACTGGTACGACACGCGCAGCCTGGAACCATTGCAGCCGACCTACATTTCAACGGTGGACAGCGGCAATTTGGTGGGCTGTCTGCTCACTCTCAAACAGGGATTGCTTGAGAAACTGCGCGAGCCGGTTGCCGGTCCTTCCGTGCTGAACGGCCTGATCGATACGCTCCGTGTGGTGAAGGAAGTATGGGACAACCTGGGTGCGCCGCCCGACGCCGAGGCAGGCCGCACGCGCTCGGAGTTGGAACACGGTCTGAAAGAATTGGAAGCGGCGCTGGCCGCGATGCCGAGCGATCTGCCGGCTTGGTTGAAGTGGCTGGGAGATTTGCACGCCCACGCCGCGGTTCTGGCGGCCGGCGTGCATCGGCTCGTTGTGTCGGGCTATCCTTCCATCGGCGAAGTGGATTTGTGGGCGCGGCGTTTGGCCGGCCATCTGGAGAAGCGCGAGCGCGAACTGGCGGAGTTGGCTCCCTGGGCGGCGCTGTTGGCTGATCCGCGCGCGGAGAAAATCGAGCCGGCGCTGACGCGAAAACTCACGCGCGTCTTCCGTCTCGCCGACTTCGCGGCCAGTAAAGAGGCGTTGATCGCGGAACTGGATGCCTCAGCGCGAAAAACCGACATCGAAACGAGTGTGGCCGATTGGCTGCGTCAGGTGCGTGAGGCGGTGCAGCGCTCGACGGCCGAGCGAATGTTGGAGCGCTGTCATCGTCTGTCGGTGCGAGCCGAACAGATGGCCGGCGCGATGGAGTTTGGCTTTCTGTACAAGCCGGATCGTCACCTGTTCGCCATCGGCTACAACGTGGCGCAAGGTCGGCTCGATGCGGCGTGCTATGACTTGCTGGCCTCCGAAGCGCGGTTGGCGAGCTATCTGGCCATCGCGCGCGGCGATGTGCCGCCGCGTCACTGGTTCCATCTGGGCCGAACTCCGGTTCGCGCGGGGAGCCGGTTGTGTCTGGTATCGTGGGGCGGCACCATGTTTGAATATATGATGCCGCAACTATTCTTGCGCCGCTACGCCGGCACTCTACTGGAAGAAAGCCATGTGGCCTCGGTGGACGAGCAGATCGCCTACGGTCACGAACGCCAGGTTCCGTGGGGCATCTCCGAGTCGGCGTTCAGCAGCCAATACGTCAGCTTCGATTATCAGTATCAGACGTTCGGCGTGCCGACGCTGGGATTGAAACGCGGCTTGGGACAAGATCTGGTGATCGCGCCGTATGCGACGGCGCTAGCGTCGATCGTGCGTCCGCACGAAGCGCTGCGGAACTTCCGCCGGCTAGCCTCCGAGGGAGCGACCGGAAAATATGGCTTCTATGAGGCGATCGATTACACGCGCTCGCGTTTGCCGGAGAATCATCGCTCCCTCGTGGTGCGCTGCTTCATGGCCCATCATCAAGGAATGAGCTTGGTGGCGCTGGCCAACTGCCTGCTGCAAGGGGTGATGGTACGTCGCTTCCACGCTGAGCCGATGATACGCGCCACCGAGTTGCTGCTGCAAGAACGCTTGCCCACTGCCGCCGCCCCGGTGGACACGCCCGATGAGGAGACCTCGCCGCGTCCAGCCAGTACGGGAGGACAGGACTTGCTAAGCCGACAACTGACCACGCCCAATACGCCGGGACCGCGCACGCATCTGCTGTCCAATGGACAGTATCTCGTCATGGTCACCAACGCCGGTGCCGGCTTCAGCCGTTGCTGCGATCTGGACGTGACGCGCTGGCGCGAGGATTTCACGCGCGACGATTATGGCCAATTTTATTACATACGCGATCTACGTAGTGGCTTATTATGGTCGGCGGGACATCAGCCGGTGTGCCGGCCAACGAAACATTATGAGGTGGTCTATTCGGCGGACAAGGCCGAGTTCCGCCGCCGAGACGGAGCCATTGCCACGCACCTGGAGATCACCGTCGCGCCGGAACACTGCGCCGAGGTGCGGCGCGTGACGCTGACCAATCACGACCGCCGCACGCACGATCTGGAACTGACAAGCTACGTCGAGGTGGTGCTGTCTCCGCACGGAGCGGATCTGGCGCATCCGGCGTTCGGTAAACTGTTCTTGGAGACGGAATGGGTGGCCTCGCACGGCGCGCTGTTGTGCCGGCGCCGGCCGCGCTCGGCGGATCAAGAACCCATCTGGTCGGTCCACGTTGTCAGCGTGGAGGGACAGACGGCCGCGCAAGCGGAATATGAAACCGATCGCGCGCGTTTCCTGGGACGCGGACGAACGCCGGCAGCGCCGGCGGCGCTGGACCCCGGCGTCATCCTGTCGAACACGACCGGCCCGGTACTCGATCCGATATTCAGTGTGCGCAAGCGCATTCGCCTGGAGGCGGGCGCATCGGTGTCGGTGCTGTGTTGCACCGGCACGACCAAGACGCGCGAAGAAGCGCTGGCGCTGGCCGACCATTACCGCGATGGGCAGGCGGTCGCTCGCGTTTTCGATCTGGCCTGGGCGCACAGTCAGGTCGAACTGCGTCACTTGCAAATCACCACATCCGATGTTCACTTGTTCCAACGACTGGCGACGCATCTGCTGTACGCCGGCCCGACCTTACGGGCCGGATCGGAAGTGCTGACGGCCAATCGACAGGGACAGCCGGGTCTGTGGCGCTACGGCATCTCCGGCGAGAAACCGATTCTGCTTGTCCGCGTCAATTCCAGCGAAGACCTGCCGCTGGTCCGTCACCTGTTGCTGGCTCACTCGTATTGGCACTTGAAAAACTTCGCGGTGGATTTGGTTTTGCTCAGCGAACAGGCGGCCAGCTACGTCGAAGAGATTTTTCAGCAGATTCAAGAAGCGGTGCGGTCGAGTCACTCGCATGGCCTGGTGGACAAGCCGGGCGGCGTGTTCGTGCGCAAAGCCGCGCAGATGCCGGAAGAGGACCAGATTCTCTTGCAGGCGGCGGCGCGCGTAGTGCTTGTCGGACGGCGCGGTTCGTTGTCGGTGCAATTGGCAGAGTTGGTCGATCGCCCCGCGCCGATGGACACGCTCCCCGAACGATTCTTGCCGCGGCATCAGGGAGCGCGAAAACACGAGCCACGAGCCGCGAGTCACGAACCGCGAGCCACGAGCCACGAGTTGCCCTCGGACCTGCTGTTCGTCAATGGCTTGGGCGGCTTCACACCGGATGGCCGGGAATACTGCATTCTGCCCTATCAAAAACAAGTTCCCACTCCGTCCGCAATGGGGCGAAAGAAGTCGCACACAAGCGGTCCTGAATTGAGGCCGCACTTCCCGCCCGCACCGTGGATCAATGTGGTGGCCAATCCGCTGTTCGGCTTCCTCGTTTCCGAGAGCGGCCTGGGTTACAGCTGGGCCGGCAACAGCCAACAATACCGGCTGACGCCGTGGAGCAACGATCCGACGATTGATCCACCCGCCGAGGTGCTTTATCTGCGCGATGAGGAAACCGGCGACATCTGGACGCCGACGCCGCGTCCGCTCGGCCTGAACGCGCCGACGTTGGTGCGCCACGGCCAAGGCTACACACGCTTCGAGCAGAGCAGTCATGGCCTCAAGCAAGAACTGCGCGTGTTCGTGCCGATGGAGGATCCCCTCAAGATGATCGCCCTGCGCGTGTGGAACTCCGGCAGTCGGCCTCGGCGTCTGTCGGCGACGTTCTACGCCGAATGGGTTCTCGGTACCGTGCGCGATCAGTCGGCGATGAACGTGCGCACGGAAATCGATGACGAGAGCGGGGCGCTGCTGGCGCGCAATCCATTCGCGGCGGACTTCGCCGAGCAAATCGCCTTTGTCGATGTGAACCTACGGCCGCGCACCCTGAGCGGAGATCGCGGCGAATTTTTGGGCCGCAATAGCTCCGTGGAGACACCGGCGGCGCTGGGGCGTGTGAGCCTGTCGGGGCGCACGGGGCCAGCACTCGACCCGTGTGCGGCGGTGCAGGCGACGTTGGATATTCCGCCGGGCGAGGAACGAGAAGTCGTATTCTTCCTCGGTTCCGCCCGCGATGTCCCTGCCGTGCGCGAACTGCTGCGGCGCTGCAAGGAACCCGGACGGGTGCGCGCCGCCTGGGACGAAATGAAGCAGCATTGGGAGCGCGTGCTGACGGCGGTGCAGGTGCGCACACCGGACCCCGCCGTGGATGTACTCATCAATCGTTGGCTGCTCTATCAGGTGCTGAGCTGTCGCGTGTGGGGCCGCTCGGCGTTCTACCAGTCCGGCGGCGCTTACGGTTTCCGCGATCAATTGCAAGACGTGATGGCTCTCGTGTACGGCGCACCCCAGGAAACGCGCGCGCAGATTCTGCGCGCGGCGAGCCGGCAGTTTCTCGAAGGCGATGTACAACACTGGTGGCATCCGCCTGCCGGCAAGGGTGTCCGCACGCGCATCTCCGACGATTATCTCTTTTTGCCCTTCGTCGTGTGCCATTACGTGTCGATCACCGGAGACGCGGGCATTCTCGATGAGAAAGTCCCCTTCCTGTCCGCGCCGGTGTTGAAGCCGGGACAGGAAGAAGATTACGGTTTGCCGCGGCAGGCCGACGAATCCGGCACTATTTACGAGCATTGCGTGCGTGCCTTACGCAATGGTCTGCACTTCGGAGCGCACGGTTTGCCGCTGATGGGCACCGGCGACTGGAACGACGGGATGAACCGCGTCGGCGTCGAGGGCAAGGGCGAGAGCGTCTGGGATGGCTGGTTCTTGCTGACCTGTCTGCGTCACTTCATGGAGTTGGCCGCGGCGCGCGGCGACAAAGAATGGGCGGATGCCTGCCGCGATCATGCGGAAAAGCTGCGTGTCGCCATTGAGGAGCAAGCCTGGGATGGCGCGTGGTATCGCCGGGCCTACTTCGATGACGGTACACCGCTGGGATCGGCTCAGAATGACGAATGCCGCATCGATTCCATCGCGCAGTCGTGGTCCGTCATTTCCGGCGCGGGAAATTCGGAGCGCGCGCGACAGGCGATGGCGGCCGTCGATGAGCAGCTCGTGAAGCGCGACGGCCGATTGATCCTGCTGTTCACCCCGCCGTTCGATAAAGGCAAACTTCACCCCGGTTACATCAAGGGTTACGTACCCGGCATCCGCGAAAACGGCGGCCAATATACGCACGCTTCTACCTGGGTCGTGCAGGCGGCCGCGCTCTTGGGACAAGGCGACCGAGCCAAGGAATACTTCGATCTGCTCAGCCCGGTGCGGCACACCTCCACGCCGGAGCAGGTGGCGCTTTATCACGTCGAACCGTATGTGGTGGTCGCCGACATTTACGGTGAGCCGCCGCACACCGGCCGCGGCGGTTGGACCTGGTACACCGGCTCGGCCTCTTGGCTATATCGCGTCATGGTCGAATCCATTCTCGGCTTCTCTCCACGCAACGATCGGCTGATCGTGGACCCGTGCATCCCCAAGGCGTGGAAGTCGTTCACGGTCATCTATCGCCACCACTCGGCCACGTATCGCATCAACATCGAGAATCCGCGCGGCATCGAGCATGGCGTCGCCGAAGTCGTCGTCGATGGGCAGACACGCGAGAGCAAGGACATCGCCCTGGCCGATGATGGGCAGACGCACGAGGTTCGCATCGTGTTAGGCTGAGGTGAGTGCATTCCCGCTTCTGCGCGGGGCTGAGCGGTATTTGTAGGGTGGTCAGAGGGCCGCGAGGCCCACCAGCGGGACATGGTAGGCCTCGCGGCCCTCTGACCACCCTACAAATACTGGTGCTGCCGAAGCCGATCAAGAGTTGGACGCTGACGGCGCTGCGGGAGACGTTGATCAAGATCGGGGCCAAGGTGGTGAGGCACTCCAAGTATGTCCTCTTCCAGTTGGCGGAAGTCGCCGTGCCGCGAAAGCTGTTTGCCCGGATTCTAGGGCGGATTGCCCGTTTGTGCCCGGCCTGTGCATCGGGTTGAGGTTAGGCCGCTCCGGCAACCGAGTCCGAAAGCCGTCGCCGGGCGTCTGCGGTGCGTAGCGGGGCGATTTCGAGGTCTACGTGGCGGAGAAGAGCCGGCTGCGGCGACTCCGGGGCTGGGTCAAACGCGGTCAGGAGTTCATCCGGGTGGGAAATTCGTTGCTCCGGACCCTCGCCGGAGTACGATGGGTTTGAAGACTCGAAACCGTGGTCCCGGAAGGCGTCTATCTGAGAAAGATCGGCTTATGGATCGTTTCTGGTAGTATCACCAGGAGAACGCCAACACAATGGCTTCTTTCAGCAGGAGTACGAACAATGACCCTTTCTACCCGTCTCATGAGCAGAAGGCTCGTTCCGCTGGCCGGTATCGCCCTCCTCCTCGCAACAGCCGTCCCCGCGTATTGTCAACGGAGGAAAGAGAGATTGGAAGTAGTACCGGTGACTATTGAGGATGCTCAGAAACGCATTTGGCACCACGTCAATATCACCAATGATGATGATTTCATCGCGAAACGCTACCATCCCGACGATAAGTCCGTAACCATTCAACACAACTTCAGGCCCGGAGCCAGCTGGGTGAGAATAGACGGTTTTCTCCTGGGTTATGATCCGAAGGGCAAGAGCAAGAACCTGTCGTGGCGGCAGCGCGATCGCCTCTGTACCGACTGGAAATTAGAACACGCAGGCCGCCGGTTCAGCTTTCGTATGCGCGCGGAGAAAGGTCCGTTGAAAGGATGGTGGGTCGGCCTGAAAGTAATCAAGGAAAAACCGGAGCCGAATAAGCCGGCGCGAGCGCGGCTGGTGCTGGTTAAAGACAAGAAGGATGCGGTGGTCTTTGAGCATGAAGACCCTACCGATATAAGCCCCTGAGGGATCACTGCCTCTTCGAGGACAGTTGCGGAAGCTCCATCCTGTTGGCCCACCGTTGCCCTTTCGTTTGCCGGCAGACTTCCGCTGCGCGATTGACCATCGGTTGACATTCGTTCGCTTTCCCACCGCGAGCCGGCAATTCCCCATTGAACCAGGGAGTTGACGATGAAGTTCCGGTGGTATCGGTTGAGTATCGCTACGTTGTTGGCCGCATTCGCGGTCGGTCTAGGCTTGGCGCTGGCCGAGAAGCCCACAACAAAACGAGCCGCGAAGCCGCAAGAGCGGCTCTATCTCGATCCGATTGATGTCAACCTGCTGCCCCTCGCGGCCGATAAATCGGTTCACTACGATTACGACATCGTCTATGTCCGTGTCAGCGTTTCTATGCCTCTGGGTCGATACCCAGCGCCCGTAGTTTCGCGGCCAATTGTTCGGCGCGTTGACGTTCTTGCTCGGCCTGAGTCTGAGCGGTTTGGCGTTGCTGGCGTTCTTGTTCAGCGCGTTGCTGCTCTTGTTCGGCCCGTTGCTGGGCTGCTTCCCGCTGTAACCGTTCCTCGTTGGCGCGTTGTCGTTCCTCGTTGGCGCGTTGTCGTTCTTGTTCGGCGCGTTGTCGTTCCTCGTTCGCGCGTTGTTGTTCTTGTTCGGTTCGGGCCTCGGCGGCCAAGCGACCGCAGCGTTCTTCCCGCTTGTCCTGCTCCATTTCCAGATACGTCTGGAAGCGTTCTCCATCGGGACGATAGATCACCAATTCGCCCGCTTCCATCTCCAAGCGAATGCCCAAGCGAGGGCTGATCCAACCTTCGATCGGCAGGATCTCGCGTAACTGATCTCCCTCACGCCGCCAACCACGCAGCCGGTCGCGATCCGGATCGTATTGGTAATACTCTTCCACGCCGTAACGCCGATAGAACTCGAACTTGTCATCGAGTTCGCCGGCTCGATTGCCGGGCGAGAGAATCTCCCAGACCACTTGCGGCGCGATGTTCCCTTCACGCCACTGCATGTACGAGCCGCGATAGCCCTTGGGCCGACCGAACGCGACCAGGGCATCAGGTGCCGTGCGGATCGTATTACTGCCCTGGACGGGGTACCAGAAGAGATCGCCCGCGACAAAGACATCGGGGTTATCGCGGAAGAGCGCGTCCAGGCCGCCTTGAATGGTCGTGATCCAGCGAAATTGCAGGGTATTTTCCGCCATAGGTTGACCATCGCTATCGGGATAGTCGATCTCTTCGGTCGGTAGAATCGTTGATGGCGTACTCATGTTCTCTCCGCCCCTTCTGTTGACGGCCCAATCGTCCCGGCGTCGAATGGAATATACCGAACCTCCGGCGTGGTTGGAAAGATGGAGAGCTTCTCATAGTCCCCGCCTCGATCTCTTTCCGGCAATCTGGGGCGTCGATCAACACCACTGCCGCACGCATCGCCAAACGATCGCCCCACTCGCTCACTTCGTTTCCGGCGTCTGAATCCCCAACTCGGCGATACGTCGGTAGAGCGAACTGAGTCCCATATTCAGACGGATCGCCGCTTCTTTCTTGTCCGGCGACTGGCGCAGGATGCGTTCAATGTGCTGTTTCTCGAAGCGTTTGACGGCCTCGCCTAGATCGTCCACCAGAGCCGGATCTCCCCCCACCGGAGCCAGGTCCGGCGGCAGGTCAGCAGGTGTCACCAACGGCCCTTCGCCAAGGATCACGGCTCGCTGCAAGGCGTTATCCAGCTCGCGGACGTTGCCGCGCCAGCGGCAGGCCAGGAGTAATTGCATGGCCTCGTGCGTCACTCCGCTGATACGCTTGCCCGAGGCGTGCGCATGCCGGGCCAGCAAAAACTCGACCAATTCGGGAATGTCTTCGCGTCGTTCGCGCAGCGGCGGGATGGGGATGCACACCACGTTGAGCCGATAATACAAATCCTCGCGGAAACGGCCGACCTCGACTTCCTTCAGCAGATCCTTGTTCGTCGCCGCCAGCACGCGCGCCTCGACGTGGAGCGGTTCATCGGCGCCGACAGGCATAATCTCCTTCTGCTCGATGACGCGGAGAAGTTTGGCCTGCGTCGCTAACGGCATTTCGCCGATTTCGTCGAGAAATACGGTGCCGCAGCCGGCGTGAACGAACACGCCCGCTTGATCGCGGTCGGCTCCGGTAAAAGAACCCTTACGATGTCCGAATAGTTGATTTTCCATCAAATCGTGCGGAATCGCCGCGCAATTCAGGGCGACGAAGCGCGGAGCGCGGGCGGATGTCTCCGCTTCATCGCCGACACGTTCCGCGCCGCCGGCATGGATGGCACGAGCGATCAGTTCCTTGCCCGTACCGCTTTCGCCGACAATCAGCACCGTCGAGCGCGTCGGCGCCACTTTGCGCACCATCTCGAACACGCGCTCCATCGCCGAACTATCGCCGATTATCTTCTCGCCTTGCAGCGGGCGATTGAGGTGCAGCTCGCGGCGCAACCATTGGTTCTCGCGGTACAGCGCCCGATGGGCGAGCAAACGGCGAATCTTGCTCAACACCTCATCGAGCAAGATCGGCTTCATCAGGTAATCGTGCGCGCCACGCTGGAACGCCTCAACCGCGTTTTCCACGGTCGCATAAGCGGTGATGAGCAGCACGAACGTCTCGGGACTGATGCGCTGCAAGCGATCGAGCAGTTCCAGACCATCCAGCCCCGGTAAATGCACGTCGCACAGCGCAATATCGAAGCGATGTTCGCCGGCTTGTTCCAGCGCTTCCTCGCCGGAAGCGCTGGTGACGACGGCGAAACCCTCCTGGCCGAGATACTCGGCCAGCGTCTCGCGGATCAGCAGTTCATCATCCACAACGAGGATGGCGGCCTCCGCGCGCGTCGCGGAGGCGGCGCGTTGCTCCGTGGATCGGCGGGCGTTCCGCGAACGTGTCTCTACCATGTACTCTTCTCTCCGTCCTTAATGGGCCCAACGATCGCCATCCCTTCGTTGCCGCTAGCTCGAACCGGATGATTGGCCAGCGGCAAAAAGACGCGGAAGGTGGTGCCCTCGCCGACCCGCGACTCGAACGTCACGGTACCGCCATGCTCGGCGACAAGTTGGCGCGTCACGAACAAACCCAAACCCGTGCCGTGCTTCTTGGTCGTGAAATAAGGCTGAAACAGGCGGGCCGCGTGTTCCAGAGCGATGCCGCTGCCGTCGTCGCATACGCTCACCTCGACACCATCGCGACGCCGCTGTACTTGCAGATCGATGCGGCCGTCGCGGTCGGTGGCGTCGATGGCGTTGAGAACAAGATTGAGGAATACCTGCACGAGTTGATCGCGAATGGCATACAGCGGCGGTAAATTCGGCGGCAGCACCGGCGAGGAGATACGGCCGCGTGTGCGCTTGTAATACTTGGCGATGTTCAGCGCCTCGTCGAGAATCTCGCTCAGCGAGACACGAGTTCGTTCCCCGCTGGCGGGCCGGCTGAACTCGATCAATTCGCGCAGCGTCGTGCGGATGCGCTGTAGTTGGCCGCTGACCAGGGCCAATTTTTCAAGCGTGTAGGGATCGCCGTCGCGGCGTTGAAGAATCTGCACCATCGAACTGATGGACGTAAGCGGATTGCCGACCTCATGCGCGATGCCGGCGGCCAATAAGCCGAAGGCGGCCATCTTTTCCTGATGCAGAACATGCGCCTGCGCTTCCTGCAATTCGCGCGTCCGCTCGGCGATACGCGCCTCCAGTTCCACCTTATTCTCGCGCAGCGCCTGATTGAGTTGGCCGAGATAATCGCCGACGCGCTTGAGGAGCAGGGCCATGGCGTTGCTCGTCCACGTCACCCAGCCGAGGATGACCAACGTGAGCGTGAAGGACACGAGCCGTTTTCCTTCCGGCGGCAGGGCCAGGTACAACAGAACGTAACTGAGACAATGCAGAGCGCAAGTGGCGTAGGTGACGTGTGAGGCGTGACGGATGGCGCAGCAGATCAGCGACAAAAAATAGTAGTAGCGAAAGGGGCTATCCAGGCCGGTGTCGAAATAACAGAGCAGGCCGATGAATAGTCCTTCCATCCCGGAAATGCACAGCGGCGAACGTCCGAGGAAGACCCGACCGCGCACGCTGAGATAGGTGTCGAGCAGCGTGTAAGCGACGCCGAGCGTGAGGATGGCATTGAGGATCGCCTGCCGGCGTCCACCGTGGCCGCCGAGGTTGACCAGAAGGTAGCCAACCAGCAAGCCGAACCAGCGAATTTTGACAGCAATGGTTTCGGCGGCCAATTCCCACGGAGAGGAAACGACCGCCGTGCGCCGATGGGAGAGTGCAAAGGCCATGCGTGCGAATGCCTTGAGAAATCGGTAATCTCTTCGCTCTCTATTATAGCGACTCGAACCTCATCCGCGGCAGCGGCGAAGGACTTCGTTACAGGCATCGTTGGCGCGAAGATCAAAACGTGACGCGATATTTCGCCACGGCATCCGGATCAACTTCCAGGCCAAGTCCGGGCTGCGGCGGCGGCACGAGGCGGCCCTGCTCGATACGCGGCGGCGCGGTGAATAGCGGATACAGCCACGGCATATATTCCACGCTCGTCACGGCCGGCAGACCGCACGCCAGATGTACGCCGACTTCCGGCAACAGATGCGGCGATAACGGTCGATGATGCAGTTCCGCCAGCGCCGCCACCTTCAGCCAGCCGGTCAGCCCTCCGAGCCGCGTCACATCCGGCTGCACTACCGCCAGGGCGTCGCGCTCCAGGTACGCGCGGAATTCGTCGATGCCGAACAACATCTCGCCGGCGGCAATGGGGATTTCCAACTTCGACGCCAGCCGCGCATGGCCTTGCACATCCTCGCACAAAATCGGCTCCTCGAACCAGTCGGCACCAATCTCTTCCTCGAAGAAATGTCCCATTGCCAAGGCGGTGCCGTAGTCATAGCGCTCGTTGGCATCGACGGCCAACCAGACATCATCGCCCAGCGCCTCGCGGAGTCGTGTCAGACGATCGGCGTCCGCTTCGGGGTCGGCACCAACCTTGACCTTGATGCCCATCATGCCTTGATCGAGATAGGGCCGCGAGGCGTCGATAATTTCTTCGGGACTCATCCATAGCCAGGCGGTATCCGAGCCGTACACCGGAGCCGAATCGCGAGCACCGCCAAGCAACTTGTGCAGCGGCAACCCGGCCGCCTTGCCCTTGAGATCCCACAAAGCGAGATCAATCGCCGAATACGCCTGCGGCACCAATCCGCGCCGGCCAATCGTCTGCAAACGCCAGTACACTTTCGCCTCAAGCCGCTGATGATCCAGCGCATCCTCGCCGACGACCAGCGGGGTTAGATCATCTTCGGCGAGCGCCAACAAAGCACGGCCGCTGCCCTGCAAGGCGTAGGCGAAGCCTAGCCCCGTCAGGCCCGCGTCGGTGTGGACGTGGACGAGCAGAACGACGATGTGATTGAGCCGGCCCGCGCCGGCCTCGGCCGGCGAAGCACGCGGCCGAGACAGCGGGACACGCAAAAGTTCGCTAACAAGTTGAGTGATGCGCATGGTATCTCAAATTTTATCGCGGGATTGGTCCTGACTCGGCTGGGTCGCCTCCGAGTCGGGCGGGAGAAGTTGCTTTTCTTTCAAAGCGTCCGTCGGACCGAAATCGAACGCGGGAATCAGTCCACTGAGCCGCCGGCCGACGATGCTATGACGCTGACCGTAGCCGAGATAGATCACCATGCCGACGATCAGCCAAACGACGAGACGAATCCACGTTTCCAGAGGTAAGAATAACATCATGATGAGGTTCACGATGATGCCCAGCGGCCCTACGGCATAGAGGAACGGCGTACGGAACGGTCGTTCGGCATTGGGGCGGCGGATGCGCAAGAGCAGCACGGCCGAGCAAACGATGACGAAGGCCATCAGGGTGCCGATGTTGACCATCTCTTCCAGTTTGGCAATCGGCGTGAAGGCGGCCACCAGGGAGATGAGGCCGCCGGTCAACATCGTCGAGCGGTGCGGCGTGCGAAAGCGCGGATGAATGGCCGCGAAGATACTCGGCGGCAACAGGCGATCGCGCGCCATCGCCAGGAAGATACGCGCCTGACTGAGAAACGTAATCATCAGCACGCTGGTCATGCCGGCCAGCGCACCGATGGAGATGAGCAAGGCAGACCAGCGCAGGAAGCCCGGGTTGGCCTGTCCCTCCGCCTTTTGGCGGAACGCCGACGCCACGGCCGTCTCCGAACTGATCTCTGGATACGGTATCATGCCGGTGATGACCGCAGCCACGCCGATATACAACACCGTGCAGAGAACCAGCGAGGCGAGAATGGCGATGGGTACATCGCGCTGCGGTTTCTTCGCCTCTTCCGCCTGCGTCGATATGGCGTCGAAGCCGATGTAGGCGAAGAACACGATGGATGCCCCGAAGACGATGCCGGCCAAGCCGTAAGGCATGAATGGCGAACGCACCGCATCATCAATCGATTCCAGTTTCTGATTGAGGCCCATTAGACCAAGGACGCCCCAATGTTTGGTGGCTTCTTCGGGAGCCTTCTCCTTCGCGCGGGTCAACACTTTTGCCACAGTGGCCCTATCGGCGTCGTTTTGCGGCAGGGCGGGACCGTAGACCTTCTCCGCGTGCCGCACCATCTCCTCGGCCTTCTCAGCGGTGTGTTTGTTTGCCTGAAGCATCTCTTGAGCCACTTGCTTGCGAAGGTCCAGCTTGTAAACGGCGAATGATTGGGCGGCGATCTTTTGTGCCCGTTCCTTGGCAGCCTCACCTTGCAGGTTTTCCTCGTTTTCCACGACCTCTTTCGCCTGCCCAGCGATCAATAGTTCTTCGGGCATCACCCGATCCGTGACGGGCACCTCGGTCCAGTTGCGCGTGCTGACGTAGCCGATGCCGGCGACGAGGACGAATAGCACCACACCGACTTTGACGGCGACCAGAATGGCGTTGGTGGTGGCGCTCTCGCGGATGCCGATGACCAGAACGACCGTCACCGCCAGCGTGATAAGCAAGGCGGGCAGATTGAACCAGGCTCCCGGTGTCGAGAACGGATCGGCGCACAAATGGGCCGGCACATGAAGCCCGAAGAAGAACAAGAATTCATTGAGATATTTCGACCACGAAGCAGCGACGCAGGCGCAGGCCATGGCATATTCAAGCACCAGATCCCAGCCGATGATCCAGGCGAACAACTCGCCGAGTGTGGCGTAAGCGTAGGTATAGGCACTGCCGGCCACCGGTGCCATGGAAGCGAATTCGGCGTAGCACAGGGCGGCGAACAGGCAGCCGATGCCGGCGACGACGAACGACAGCACGACGGCCGGGCCAGCGGCTTGCGCAGCCACGCGGCCGGTCATGACGAAGATGCCTGCGCCGATGATGGCACCGACGCCCAGCGCCGTCAGCGAGATGGGACCCAGCACACGGCGGAGGCGATTTTCGCCCTTCACCTCCGCTTGCAGAATCTCCAGCGATTTCGTGGCGAACAGTTGTTTCCAAAACATGGAATACCTCATGCTGCGGACGGCTTCGCGATAATCCTTCGCGGTTATGCTAAGCCGTCAGCGGCCTTTGTGTCGAGGATCAGAGTCACCGGTCCCTCGTTCATCAATTCCACCTGCATCATCGCACCAAATCGCCCGGTCGCCACCGGCAACCCCAGCGCCCGCAGCCCGTTGACGAACGCCTCATACAGCGGCACGGCAATCTCGGGCGGAGCGGCATCGAGAAAACTCGGCCGGCGTCCCTTGCGGCAATCGCCGTATAGCGTGAATTGGCTGACGACCAGCACGCTGCCGCCGATGTCGGCCACGCTGCGGTTCATCTTGCCGGCCTCATCGCTGAAGATGCGTAGTCCGGCCGTCTTCTCGGCCAGCCATTGCACCTCGGCCGGCGTATCCGTTGGCGCGACGCCCAGCAGCACGAGCAAGCCGCGCTCAATCGCGCCGACGGTCTCGCCGTCAATGACGACGGCCGCCCGGCTGACCCGCTGCAACACCGCTCGCATGCTGCCTCCCGCCGCCCAAAACATTCGACCGAGTGAACGGTGATTATAGCGACGAGGGCACGCCGGGGCGCGGGGATTCTCGACCACTCCTTTACGTACTCGGTGCGCTCGCTGTGTTTGGACACTCGGAATCCTAGGTTCCTGATGGGTGCCCCAGACGGTTGCGAGAAGGGTTCGCCGGAGGTATCATCCAGAGCGGATACCCTGGAGGTTTGTCATGACCGATACAGTGCGCGACTTATTGCAGGCGTTCGACGCCCTCCTCCCAGCCGAGAAGAACCAAATCGCTGCCGAGATCCTGCGCCGTTGCTCCCCGGACGAGGGCTTGCCCGACGCGGCTCTGGACGAACTGGCGATAGAGTTGTTCCGCAGCTACGACGCCGAGGAGGACACTCGTGCCGCACCCTAACCGTGGTGAGGTCTGGCTGACCGATCTGGGTATCGCGGCGAAGGTCCGCCCCTGCCTGGTTATGAGCGTACCGCCGGCCCCGCAAGACCGCGTGCTGGTGACACTGGTGCCGCACACGACGAGCGTTCAGGGAACGCGCTTCGAGGTCGCGGTGCCCAAGCCGTTCCTTAAGGCCGGGGCGTTCGATGCCCAAGGGCTGGTCACGGTCGCCCGCCCACGTCTGTGGCGCAAGCTCGGCGACTTACAACCGGCTGAGTTAGCCTCGGTCAAGGAGGCTGTCAAGCGTTGGTTGGGGTTGTCGTGAACGATTCTGCTAACGCAGGGTGCCCACCTGGTAACGGCCGATTGCGAAGCCTATGCGACAAGAGGAACCCCGGCTTCACGTTTGCGGGAAGCGCTACGGAAAGTTTACTGAACTTCAACGTCAACCCCATGTGAGCCGGTCGCTAAGTATCCCATAAACAGTCGTCCGCTCGGACCGATGGAAATGCGGTTTCGTTGTGTTCCAGAGTACAATTGGAAGAACCCCCTTTTCGTGGAAGCGATATGGTTCAGCGAAAAGTAAGGAAGGGATGAACGGTGACAGAGATGCGCCGGCAGGTGCGACCATTTGCCTTGGCTGGCATCGCCGTCGCCGGTGTTCTCGCCAGCGGCATTCTCGGCGGCACGACCAACGCCATCAACGGTTGGATCAGCCCGACCTACTTCATTACTATTCTCCACTGGCAGGGCGTCGAGGATGTCTGGCGTGCGAGTATGGCCCAAGGCATCTTTGAAGGGCTATTGTTCGGCGTTTTCTTTTCGCTGGTCTTCACCGTCGCAACAGGCATTATCACCAGAGCATCCTGTTCGTTCGGGTTCGCCTTCACGCATCTGCTCGGTGTCTTGGGCGGAGCCTATGTCTGCTGGGCTTTTGGTGGCGCGGCGGGGGTAGGGCTGGCGATTCTCAGCCCGGACTTCTACTGCCGTACGTTCATGGGGTTCCCGGCGAGTTCGGATCAATGTGCCGTTATGCCTGGGTCGGCGGTTCAATCTGGGGTGCCGAGTTGGGTGGGTTCGTATCCGTTGTGGTGGGCTTGGTTGTTCTCTGGGCCAATTGGTCCCGGCAATTCCCCAAGCCGAGAGATGCTGAACCCAGCGAAGTATCAGACAGCGTCCACGATGCTGATTCCTCGGCGTTCACTATCTTACAGCGCGGCCGTCGTTGCTGAATTGTGTCATTCGGTGAATGGGTGTGGCATGCATCTTGGCATCTTGGCTGACACCCATGACGAACTGGCCCGGACACGGCGAGCCGTGGCGTTGCTGCGGGCGGAGGGGGCCGAGGCCTTGATCCACTGCGGCGATTTGGCCTCACCTCCTATAGTGGAGGTACTCGCAGCCTTGCCGAGTTGGTTTGCGTTCGGCAATCATGACTCCGACATGGTCCCGCATTTGGTGCGGGCCGCCGCCGAGTTCGGAGTAGTGTGCCTGGGCTGGAGTGGAGTCGTGGAACTGGCCGGCAAGCGGGTCGGAGTTGCCCACGGTCACATGAGGGAGGACATGCGGAGCGTGCTGGCAACTCAGCCCGACTACCTGCTCTCGGGGCACTCGCACATTGCCTCAGATAGTGTTGTCGCAGAGGTGCGAAGGATCAATCCGGGGGCGCTTCATCGGGCCGACGAATTTACGGTCGCCCTGCTGGAGGTGGAAGTCGGTGAAATCCAGTTCCTCCGCGTGCCGGAGTAGCGAGATAGCGCCGAACAAAATCCAGTCGAAGAGGAACAAATTGCGCCCTTAATCACGCGCTCATTTTTCGTGGGGAACTTCAAGTTCAATTCCGCAAGTGATGGATTCAAGTGGCGAATGAGTAAGGGCTTAATCATGCTGGTCAATCCGCTTGTTGTGAATGAACTACGATCGCTGTTTAAGACAGGGGCCACTCCTTCCGCGCTGATTCGCCGGATCGCGGATCGTCATGCGGGTGAGCCGAAGATCGATGTACTGGTTCGAGCGTATTTCCGAGAAGCGTTTCATGTCCCGATGATCCGGGTTGGCCCCGAACAGGTGAGGCAGATTGCGGCAGGTGGCAGCCTGCCTTTCCTTAATGTTACGGTAGTGCATCGAATGATCCAAACGAGGAGGGAATGGGATCCGCTGGAGGGTGCCGGTAGTTCATCCGATGGTTGCTGGTTGGATTCTGTAGCAGCCACCGACGAAGTCGCTCTGATTGCGGTCACTGATCCCAAGACGCTGCCGGAACTCGCTGGTTCATGGGATCGGTTGGATGAAGAGGCGAAGCAATTTATCCAACGCATTATCGGCAATTCCCACTCGTTGCATGAGAAAGTGAATGCCATTGCCGCTCTCGCGGAACAACTCCAGCAGCAACGAGCAATGGCCGACACCCGAAGAGCGCAAGGCGCATAAGAGCCGAATTAGCCGTTGGTGTGATTCATCGCATCGGAACGGTCTGTAACGCTTTATGATACGGACGCACCAAGAAGGAATGGTATCACGCCCCTGCATCATTCACCGGCACTCCTTTGTTTCAGCGCGGACATGGGCCGATCGTCGCTCGGCGATACAATAGGCCATCATGGAGAACATCACCGACGGACTGGTCTTTCTTGATCCGCCCCGAACCTCGCCCTGGCTCGACCAACAGCCGGAACCGGTGGGATGCTGGTTCCGCCAGCGCTTCGGCGAGCCGACGGAAATTCAACGCGCCGCCTGGTCGCGTTTGTCTTCTGGGCAACACCTTCTCCTCAGTGCGCCAACCGGCACCGGCAAAACGCTCGCCGTCTTTTTGCCGATTTTGATGCGGCTCCTGATTGGTGATAATTCTCCTAGCAAAATCCCTAATCCACAATGCTTGTACATTTCACCCCTCAAGGCACTGAGTAACGATACGCATCGCACGTTGACGGCTCACCTTGAAGAGTTGGCCGCGTTGCTGCCGGGCGTTCGGGTGCCGCGCTTGGCCGTGCGTAGCGGCGATTCCACGGCGGCGGAGCGTCGCCGGTTGCGTAGCCATCCGCCGGAAATCCTGCTGACCACGCCCGAAAGCGTGGCCGTGTTACTCAGTCAACCGATGGCGCAACAACTGTTCGCCGGTCTGCGCTGGGTCGTGGTCGATGAGGTTCACGCCCTGGCCGCGAGCAAACGCGGTGCGGATCTCGCTCTGAGTTTGGAGCGGTTCAGCCAGATTGTCGCCGAAAGGCGAACCGAGAGCGGGGAGACGCCGTCCCTCCAACGCATTGGCTTGTCGGCCACGGCCACGCCGTTGACCGAGGCGGCGCGCTGGTTGGCGGGCGGACGGTGTGGGATTGCACGAGCCGGAGATGGGACGCCCTTGCAGTTGACCCTCGTTCCACTCGAAGAAACGGGGCATTTTCTCGCCAACTTGGTCGATCAACTCAAGCCGGAAGTTCGCGCCAATCGAGCGACGCTCATCTTCACGAATACGCGGCGTCTGGCGGAACAATTGTCGTGGGCACTCCGGCGGAATCTGCCGGAACTGCAAACGCAGATTGCGGTCCATCATTCGTCACTGGCGGCGGATCGTCGCCGGGAGGTTGAGGAAGGATTCAAGCACGGCCAATTGCGCGCGGTGGTTTGCAGCACCAGTCTCGAACTTGGCATCGACATCGGCACGGTCGATCTGGCCGTGTTAATCCATCCACCCGGCGACGTGATCCGACTACTCCAGCGGGTCGGCCGGGCCGGTCACGGACCGGGCCGCGTCAAGCGCGGCCTGGTATTGACCGCGACAGAGGCGGAATTACTGGAGGCTGCCGTCACCGCTGCTTCCGGGCACGCCAACCAGTGCGAACCGCTGCGAATTCCCGCGCATCCGCTCGATGTGCTTTGCCAACATATCGCCGGCATGGCCGCGGCGCAAACGTGGTCGGCCAATGAAATGTTCGACTTGGTGCGCCGCGCCGCACCTTATCGCGGACTGTCCCGGCGCGATTTCGAGGATTGTCTCGCCTATCTCGGCTGCCGTCCCGCGATGACCGAGGAGGGAGCCAATGGGATCGCCTGGTTGCCGCCGCGTTTGTATGGCGATTTCGCTCATTTCACTCTTGTCGATCAACGAACCGCGCGTTTGCTCCGTCGCAATCTCGGCACCATCCTCGCCGACCCTACTTATGAAGTGTCGCTTTCCGCAGGCGTGCGCGGAGCGGAACCGATTGCCGAGGAACCCATTGTCGGCCAGGTCGATCGTGCATTCGCCGAGCGTCTGCATCCGGGCGATCGCTTTCTGCTCGATGGTCGTTGCTTGCAAGTCCGCGCGATATGCCCGGAAGAGAGCCGGCTGCGCGTCGAGGAAGTGATGGGCCGCCCTATCGTGCCGCGCTGGGGAGGAGAAGGCTGGCCGCTTTCAACGGAATTAGCTCGTCGCTTATTCCTCCTTCGTGTGCAAGCAGCGGAGGCGTTGCGCGAAGGTTCCGATGCACTGGCGCACTTGCTCCGCCGCGATTACAGTCTGGATGATGCGGCCGTCATTCGACTGGCGGCTTTCTTCCAGCGACAGGAGAGTATCAGCGAAATACCGGACACGGATGGTCTCTTGGTTGAGGTAGTCGCCCACGATCAGGGTGCGGACTACTACCTGCACACACCCCTTAACCGTCTCGGCAACGACGCCCTGGCGCGCGTGGCCGTGCATCGACTGGCGCGCGACGAGGGCCGTAGTGCCAGTTCCATCGTGGCCGACCTGGGCTTCGCGCTGTTGGTGCAAGGCGAGTTGGCGACAAGCGAGAGGGTGGCCGACACCCTGCGAACGCTCTTGGCTGCGGCGAACTTCGAGACGGACCTTGACGCGGCCCTTGAAGGCAGTCCCACGCTGCGCGAACGCTTCCAACGGGTGGCGCAGACTGGCCTCATGTTACTACGGCAGCCGTTAGGACAAAACCGGCGTGTCGGCGGGCGCGACTGGGGCGCGCGGAGACTCTTCGACAAGGTTCAGGCTCACGATCCTGATTTCGTGCTGCTGCGGCAGGCGTTGCGCGAGGTTCGCGCCGAGTTGTGTGATGTGTCGGCGGCCAGCGCTTACGTGCGCGAACGCCAGCAACGGCCATTGCGTTGCCGTTGGCTGGCTTATCCGTCGCCATTCGTCGAAAGCTGGACGCAAATGGCTGCGGGAGCGGCCGAAAGCGTCGAGACGCCTGCGCAGGCGCTTCTCCGTCTGCATGCGTCGCTGATTGAGGGAATTGACGATGCGCGTGTTGGATGACTGGTTGCTGACTGCGGAGCGTGTCGCCGTGCATCTGCCCAGCGCGTCGGCCGTCGTTGCTGACTTGCATCTGGGTTACTCCGAAGCACGGCAGCGCGGCGGCGAAGCGGTGCCGCGCGATGCCCTGGACGAACAGCTATCCGGATTACGTCGCGTGATGGAGCAGCACAAAACACGGCGTCTCATCATCGCCGGCGATCTACTCGAAGACGGTCGCTGTCGCCAGGCGTTGGCGACGTTTCAAGAATGGCTGAAGGCGGCTCCTATCGAACTGGCAGTGGTGCCCGGCAACCATGATCGCCGGCTTTTGGATGGTGAAGACGAAGAGATGCTTCCAAGCTCCATCGGCGATCCGCAATGGATTTATCCCGATGGCTTCACGCTAGGCGGCTGGCGTGTGATTCATGGAGATGGGCCGATCCCTGATGGTTGCGTGGTCCACGGTCACGAGCATCCGTGCCTGCGCTGGTCGCCGAAAAGTCGAGCGGTTCGGCCCCGATTCTTCGGCAGCCGAACCGCTCCTTATACCATCGATGGTGCTTGCTATCTGGTTGGTCCCCAGCGCTTGATTCTTCCAGCCTTCTCCCGAGAGGCGGCTGGCGTGAACGTCTTATCGGTGCGGCGCTGGCGGTCCTATCGTTGTTATGTCCTCGCCGGAGAGCGCGTGCTGGACCTGGGAGAATTAGCGACCCTTCGTACTCGGCTAGCGGCGGCTCCCGGCCGCTAGCCGAGCGCCGATCAATAGAAGCGCAGCTTCCACCAATCGCGTTTGGTCGCCGTCTTGCTGTACCACCAGAAACCGTCATCCCATTCGAGCTTCACCGAACGCCAGCCCGGCGGAACCTTGGGGAACGGATACATCGGACCGATGAACGGCCACGAGTTGTAGGGATACGCCTGCGGATAGGCCACGCGGGAATAGTTGTTGTACGGTGCGTAGGTCGGCCAGGCGTAGGGCGGCATACGGGGCGCATTGAGCGCATGAGGCGCGGGTGCGGGTGCCTGGAAGATCGGTGTCGCTTCCGGCGGCGCGGCGCCGGGAGGAGCAACGGCCCCTGCCGGCGGTGGTGGCGGAGTGGGATTGGCGGGCGGCACCGGTTGCAATGCGGCCGGCGCACCGCCGGCTTGCACCGGCACGATGGCTCCCGCAAGGGTCAGATGATCGACCACGCGCTCGACGCCCGGCACGCGCTGCACGAGATGCACCACTTGCTCGCGCTGCCCGGCGTCGGCCACGGAGCCACGCAGTTCGACCGCGCCCTCACGGCACGAAATATCCACATCATAATGCCGTAACAGGCCGCTAGCGCGAAGCTGCGCGGCGATGGTATCGGCAATTTGTTGATTAGAGGAAGAAGCGATGGGCAGTTGCGAAGGTTCCGGCGAGGACGGCTCCGCCGTACCTCCGAGCGCGGGGTGCAACATGCACAACCCCGCGGCTAACGCCAGATGAAATCGGCTTGGGACGAACACGGCAACATCCTCCTGATGTAAGCGCATTGCGGTCAGGCGATAGCGAACTATTCCCGATGCTCGGCCTACGGTCAAATCCGCACCGAGTTTGTCAGGCGATTTGTTCTATCCCGCGCCTGCCTTCACGCGAAGATTGCTCGCGCAACGCATCTCCGGAACAAGTTTCCCAGGCGGCAAATCTTTCCAACCGGCTCAGGCGAGAGCGCGAGATCTTGGCAGGACAAACGAGCCTCCAGCAAATGAGCGGATTGTCTTTGGATACCGGCCTAAGTTAGAATGGCGAGACGAGGGATACCTTTTGAATGCACATTAGCCTTGTGGAGATCATGTCATGAGCGCTAACGACGAACGGCTGGATCCACCCGATCTGCGCTACTATGAGGAGAACCGAAGCAAGTTTCCTCTGGATGAATTGGCAAAGTATGGCGGCAAGCATGTGGCCTTCAGTCTGGATGGCACACGCATTCTTGCCAGTGCGGACAGCATGGAAGAAGTCGAGGAAAAATTGATCGCGGCCGGAATCAATCCTAACCGCGTGGTCGGTGCCTACATTGATGAACCAGGGGTTTCACGGATGTAAGCTGGATGCGTTTTCGTTACAAGCACATTTCGGTTTCGTCTGCCGTACTCCCTCTCGGAGGACGATGGGTGCGGCCTCGTCCAATCATTGGCGTGACCGTCGTTGGGCCGGCCGACAGTCGTCTCCTTGAGGGACATCTCGACACAGGAGCGGATGATACCGTATTCCCTCAAAGGCTGGCCGCTCTCCTCGGCGTCGATTTGACGAACGCCCCCGTCAGCCAAGCAACAACCGCAACCCTGACGAATGCGCCCATCCGATACGCACAGGTCTATTTGCGCATCACCGATGGCAAAGAGCAGCGCGAATGGCCGGCCTGGGTAGGCTTCACTCCCGCCAAGCTCAATTATCCTCTTCTGGGCTTCGCCGGCTTCTTGCAATTCTTCACGGCCACCTTCCACGGTGATCGCGAACAAGTCGAATTGATGGTCAATAGCCTGTATCCGGGCACATGAGCCGCTGGCGGCTTCGCGCGAAGACCGCGAAGCCGCCAGCGGCGTGCATCATGGCGTCGCGCCGGTTTCCGTCAACTGTTCGAGCAACTCCGGCGACGCTTCACGGGTGCCCTTGCACTTGGGATACTTGGCGCAACCCAGGAAGTAGCCCTTACGGGCATGACGCAACTTCATCGGGCCGTCGCACTCCGGACACGTCTCCTTCACCTCGACGGCCGGCATTTCTTTCTTCGGCGCGGGTGCCGGCAGTAACGCCTTGAGCTGCTCCTTCATCTCCGCCGGAATCGGCTTCGTGCTGCGGCACTTCGGGTAGGCGCTGCAACCGAGGAACGGGCCGCGGAATCCCTTCTTGACCGCCATCGGCGCACCGCACTTTTCGCAGGCGATGCCGCTGTCGATCGGCTTGACCGGATTGCCTTCGGCGTCCACGTCCTTGGCGTTCTTGCACTTGGGATAGCCGGTGCAGGCCAAAAACGGCCCTCGCTTGCCTTGCCGGATGACCATCGGTTGACCGCACTTCTCGCAGGTGTGTTCCGTCGGCACCGCCGACAACACCGGCTTGCCGTCCGCGCCGAAGTTCATTGTCGTCTTGCACTCCGGGTAGCCGCTACAGCCAAGGAACGGCCCCGTCTTGCCCATGCGTTCCAGCATGGTTTTGCCGCACGCCGGACACTTAAATTCCGTCTCAACGGGTGCCGGCCGCGCTTCTTCGCCCTCCTCTGGCTTGATGAACTTGCAGCCTTCCTTGAAACCGGAGCAACCGACGAAATAGCGACGTGTCTTCTTGCTGTAGTTGCGCACCAACGGCTTGCCGCACTGCGGACAAACCTCGCCCGTCTCGACGCCGCGCTGCGACGGCATCTTGTCCTCGGCCGTCTTCAGCGCCTCCGAGAACGGCCCCCAAAACTCGTTGAGTACCTCGTTATAGTGCGTCTGCTTCGTCTCGATTTGATCGAGTTCCTCCTCCATGTGGCTGGTGAACTTCAAGTCCATGACGCGCGGGAAATGCTCGGTGAGCAAATCGGTCACATCCTTACCGATCTGGGTGGCGTAGAAACGACGTTCCTTCACTTCAACGTAGCCGCGCTCCTCCGAGGTAATTTTGTGGATGATCGAGGCGTAGGTGCTTGGTCGGCCAATGCCTTCCTTCTCCAGCGCCTTGACCAGCGACGCCTCGTTGTAGCGCGGCGGCGGTTGCGTGAAGTGCTGACTGGCCGTCAGATCGAGACGGTCGAGCTTCTGCTTCTCGGTCAAGGTCGGCAGAGTGGCGTCCTCTTGCTTGCCGGCGGGCGGCAGCACCTTGCGATAGCCGTCGAACTTC
>DATNCY010000044.1:0-7017 GCA_035553375.1 Gemmataceae bacterium | reverse complement strand
ATCGGCTGCTGACGGCTCAAGAAATCCAAACCCGAGTTTGTGAACATTACCAGTGCGAACAACTGGAACCTCTGCAACAAAAGGTCGAAGCCAAAGATCCGCCCAAAACCAGGAAAAAGGTCGCCTGATCCTGCACTAGGGTATCGTGACGTGTTTGATCGCTGTTTCATGCTCGTCGATTTCCTTTTGTGATGCCTCAACCATCGAAACCAGGAGAAACCATGTCCAGCAACAAGCCCAATCGCGTCCTTGTGCTACTCGTTCCGATCGTCGTCTTGGCCGGCTGCCAAGTCCGATTCGGTCCGGCAACCGGCACGAACCGCCCCGCCGCGTTCGGATCGGGAAATACCGCGGGCGGCGGCGATCCCGCCGAACAAGCCGCCATCCAAACCATTCAATCGCACGGCGGCTACGCGACTCAGGACAATACGCAACCGAATAAGCCCGTCATCGCAGTGGGTGTTTTCCGCGACAGTTTCACCGATGCCAATCTCAAGGCTCTCGCCAGTCTCACCAAGGTACGCAAGATTTCCCTCGCCGGCACCAAGATTACCGGCGTCGGTCTCAAAGATTTGGTTGGTCTCAAAGACCTCACTGAACTTGATGTCTCCCAAACCCCCGTCGATGACGCCGGCTTGAAAGAAATCGCGGCTCTGAAACAACTGAAGATCCTGGGCCTTCGCGCGACGAAAGTGACGGGCGCGGGCTTGCGAGAGTTGGCTCCCCTAACGCAACTCGAAGAGCTGAGCGTCGCCAACATGTTCCTGGGGACCGCGCCGGCCACCAATATCGCTGCCAATCTCAAGCAGCTCAAGAGACTGTATATCGACAACAGCGATGCCAGCGATGTCGGCGTCATCGAACTGGCCAAGATGCCCAACCTCCAACTCTTGACCCTCAACGGCACCCGCGTGACCGATGTTGGCTTGGCCGCCCTCACCAAGCTCAACACGCTTGAGACGCTTCAATTGAGCTTCAATATTACGGACAAGAGCGCGAAAATTCTCGCCAACTGCAAGAACCTCCGTGTACTGCGCCTGTTCAACACCAAGATCACGGACAAAGGCTTGCAAGAACTGGCGAGTCTGCCCCATCTGAAAGAACTCGAACTGCGCGGCAGCGCCGGAGTCAGCAACCAGGCCATCGCCGATTTCATCAAAAGCCATCCGAATTGTAGTGTAAAACAATAAGCGACTGTCCTATAAGCCCCTCTCCCTCGGTACTCCGGGGGAGAGGGGTTGGGGTGAGGGGGGAAATCCTGCGAAAAATGCACCCCTCACCCCCAACCCCTCTCCCCTGAGTACAGGGGAGAGGGGAGCAGAGGGCACAGACTCTGAACGAATCGTCCATCCACCGGACGGCTTGCCGGTCGCCGCGTCCGCGAAAATGTTTCGCCGGCGCGGCGATCGCGTTCGAGAAACTTGGAAGGCGCGAGGAGTTACTCGACGGGTGGCGTCTGCAATCGCTGCCGGCACCAGGCAGACTCTTCGGTGTTCATCGGCGGCGTCAACTCCACTGCGTAGTCGATGCTCTGGGCGTAGCGGAAGCGTTGGTAGATCGTGTCGAGGAGCGGTTGTAAACTCAGAGACATGTCGGGATCGGGCTTGGTCAACGGAATAGGGATTGCCGGCAAGGGATGCTGAAAGTGTCCCTCCCAAACCAGGCAGGCGTGCGGTTTACGCGCTCGCGCAACCATCAAGATGAAGGGACTGTCCGGCCAGGCATCGAGCATCGGCATCCGCTGACCGCCGCGCAGCAGATCAATTTCCACCAAATTCACGCGGTCCAACAATAGGCTCTGCCGCTTGCGCTGGTAAAGATCCCATCCCTCTGTACCGGGGCGTTTGTTGGAAGGCGACAACACTTCGATTGTTGTTACCAGACGCCTTTCGGGGGCGGTCTCGTAAATCTCGACGAACGTCTCACGGTGTTCCTCCTCAATGAAGGCCCGAAGGATACGCGGTTCTTCCGTGATAGCCGATTCCGCGAGGGCCGCTCCCCCTTTTTTGCTGCCCTTCTTGCGGCCTCGCGGCGTAGTGACGCTGACGTCGGGTAGAAAGGGATGCGCCGTTTTGCCTTCCGATTCAACGAGGACAAGATAGAAACGCTCGCCGGTGCGAACGATGTAACGCTCCGGGGTGCTGTCCGCCAACTGCCAAGCGATTTGCTCGATAAGGTGCTTGTGAAAATCTTCCCACAAGCCGCACGCCTCGATATAGGGGTCCATGCCCGGAAATGGCGACTTCATCGCGACGATCCTCCTCCGGTTAGGCGATGGTGCCAGGATAACAAGCGGAACCTCTGGAAGTCCATTCCGTCCCTAATAATGGCCGGCACCTTGCTTGGGAGGGAACTGGCCGGAATAATCGCGGCACACGGACAGCCGCCACGAGGAGATGGGCTGCCCCTTCTCCTCATACTTCATTTCCTTCGTGGCCACGGTGCGGAAGGCCCGGCGGAGTTGCTTTTCATCTCCATTCACGACGATAAATGTCCGTCCCGTAAATGCTTCGCCGTTGTCGAGCGGATTGAACCACAAATCGTATTGGCTGTGGCGATCGCCCACGCTCAGGCCAATGGAATAAGCCTGCGGATGGCCGACGCAATAGACACCCAGTTCACCCGGCATACTCCAATTGCAGCCGGCCAGCACCGGCTCGACGCCCTCCTCGGCAAGTTGAACGCGCAAACGATCGACTTCCGCCGCCAGGCTGCGCCAGCCGCGCAGGCGGCACGACGGATCGAGACGCCGCACCGGGAAGAGGTTCGTTTCCGTCGGCGGTCCCGCCAACCGGCTCAATACCGGATATAACAACTCGCTATGGTGCATAAAAATCGTCACGAGCAAGCCGGCCACGCATGCCAATCCCAGGTTGATCGCGGTACTGACGCGATACCAGTGCCGCGGATCGTCGAGTTGCCTTCCCAGCCAGGCCGCCGACAGCACCAACCCCGACAGGTAGGCCGTCACCGGCCAATTCATTTCACCGCCGCCCGTCTTGGGACTGAATGCCCAAAACAGCAAAAACATCGGTGCCGACAACCACCACAGATAGCGCACGCCTTCGTCGCGCTCGCGCCACGGTCGATGCGCGATCATCGCTGCCGCCCAGACGATGAACCAGTACACAAGCAATAGAGCGCACTGTTCGCCCACATAGGTCAACGGCCCCAGCCAGTGAATGCGCGACGGCTCACGCGCCTCGATGACGCCATGCAGCCCCGCCAGCCCGAAGACATGGCGGAATGTCACCCATTCGTGTTGGGCGTTCCAAATGAGGATCGGCAGACAGCAAAACCCAGCGACGGCGACCATGCACCAAAATCCGCGGCTCCATAGCAGCCGTCGATACTCCGGCGTCGTCAACAGAAACAAAGCCACCGAGGGAATCCACACAATCATCGTGTACTTGGCCAACATACCCAGTCCAAGCACAAGACCCAGCGCCGGCCACGCCCAATTAGACCCGCGGAAAATGGCGCGATGTCCCAGCACGAGCGCCCAGCCCCAGCAGCAGGTGTAGGGCGAGTCAATGGTCATGAGCGATGAACCGGCGGCAATGACCGGCAATGTCAAAGCCATGCCGACGACGGCCAGGCCCAGCACCTCACAGCGATACACCTGCACGGCGAGAATATACAGACTCAACAACAGTAAACTGCCGCAGACGATGGCCGGCAGCCGCACGGCGAGCGCGAGGTTGCCGGTGTGCGCGACGGACCACGGGCCGGCCAATTCACAGCCGGCGCGGATGAGATAGGCGATGAGCGGTCCCTTGCTGTAATAGCTCCAATCGAGATGACGCGACCAGTCCCAGTAATGGGCCTCGTCGGGAGCGAGGTCGAGGGGGCAGGCGTGGGCCAAGTAAACCACATGAAGGGCGGCGGCTCCGAAGATCAGGCAGGCCGCCAGCAGACGACACCATCCGACCGACAGAGCAATACGTGCGGGACGCAGCGGCATAAGCACGGCTTTCGCCTCCTTGACGCGCGAACGGGCGCGGATCCTTCCGGGACGCTGCTTGTAGTTCGAGGGGGGAGAAAGATCAAGAGAGGTCGAAAGAAGTAAACCAGCCCGAAGCGTCAGCGACGGGTTTCTCCCGTCGCTGACGCTTCGGGCTGGTTAAGCGATTAAACCGATGCGGTTAAATCGCCGACCAGCTTGGCGAGTGTTTCGTGGGTCAGCGTGAAGGCGACCTGCTGGCGGCGCGGTTCGGCCGGTCGCGGTGCCTGGTAGCGACGCAATACGGCGCTACCATCGCCTTCGAGCAACACTTCATAATAGAAGCGTTCATCACCGCGCTGGCCGGGTTGTTCGCTGCGTAGGAGGGCCACATTCCGGCCGTTGTCCACTTCCAGCAGACGTAATGGTTCGAGCAATCCCGTCACGCGCTGGCCAATCTGCTCGGCATGGAGCTTCAGATCGACCAAGGGTGTCGGAGTGGAACGCCGCAGGGTCAGTTCCCAGAGCCGGCAGCCGACCACATCGACGCAGTCGGCCGTGACGGCGGCCCTCCAGCCGCTGGCCGCGTCGGCCACGTCGAGGGTTTGGCGGTCGTTATCGGGTCGCCAGTTAGCGAGTTTTTCCAGCAGGATTTCGTTTAGGCTCATCGTTCTCTCCTCCGGTTTTGACGCTGTGTTCGCTACCGTCGAAGGAAAGCATGGTGGGCTTGCCATCGACGAGCGTTTGCAAGTTGACCGGACGCCCCCAGAGGAATTGCAAGTTCGTCAGGGTGTCCGCCGCGTGATCGAGGCGGAGTTCGACGCCGGTGTGGTGGTGCCGCAACAGCAATTCGCCGCGATTGCGAAAATTGCCGTCTACTACATAAATCCACGGTTTGCCGAAGTTCGTCAAGCTGAATAACAGACGTTGCTTGATTTTCTCGAAATCGCGCGACTCGATGATGTAACCGCCCGCCTGCTCCTGCCAGGCGAACGTGAACATGTTGTGCTGCACGCAGAACTCCGGCGTCAGAAACGTATCGATGAAAGTAATATCGTTATGAACGCGGCGCACCTCGAAGATTTTCTGCCGCCCCAGTCCCAATTGCTTGTCCCAATTGCGCCGCTTCTCCAGATCGTCGCATTCATCGTACTCCTTGCCGAACTTGCCGGTGTTCCAGCGATGCTCGATGTCGCGCAGAAGCTCGATGCCCAGCTTGTAGGGATTGATCCGCCCGCGCGACACGGCCATCGTGCCGGAGTGATGGTCGGCATAATCGACGACTTCAGAGGGAGTTAAAATCTTCTGGGTCATCATCGTCGAATGCCAGTAGCTATTGTGATTGATGAACCCTTGCGCGGCGTAGCGGTGCGTTTCCTCGACGGAGATGTCGTACACGTCCGCGCGTCGCCGCTCAATGGCGACGATGTCGTCTTCCCAAACCTCCTGCTTGAACCACTTGTGTCCCTCAATGTGCGCCCGCAAGGCATCCTGTTTGCGTTGCAATCCGAAGCCGATTTCTTCCAGGAACACTGCCGCGGATTTGCCTCTCGTCTCGACGTGCCAGCATCCATCCTCGTGAGGCCGGCGCCTGGACAAGATACCAAAGTTCAGGAGCAACACCTGTACGGTCTTGCTCATTTCCACGCTGGAAGTCGCCAGGATGACGCCGGCCTTGCCCCCGTAGCCGTCACAATCGTAGTAGGCGCGCAGGAACGACGCCACAACGGACTTCGGTGATCGCAGAATGACATCGGGAACATTCTTGGTCCGAGCGCACACGCCCGTCTTCAGGCCAAGATGTTTGAGGAAATCTTGCACATGCGCGGAACTAAATTTGATTCGCCATTTCGTCTGGTCCCATTGCTTGCGCGGCTTGATGCCGAACAATTCTTCGGTTAGCTGGGCGAAGCGATCCACCTGGGATTCATCGGCACTGGTAAGGCCGATCGTGCGTTTTCGCTCGCTGATGTGGCCGTCACCGATCAGATAACCCAAAAACGTCGCCAAGCGTTCATCCACGATTGTCGGGATGCGAATGGGTACACGCTTGTTGTGCATTCGTGACACGGTCGCCAGGCCGCTCTCGTAATCCATGAGGGCGACTTGCAATGCTGCGGAATGCTTGCCGCGCACACCTCGACGAAACCGTATGACTGTCTCAATGTCCACGCCGACACGAGACGCGACCTCCTGGAGTGAGATCCGTCGTTGTGGAAGCTGCCATTCGATGGGAACAACATTCTCCGACCAGAGTTTCGCCCCGCCGATAAGCAGACGGTCTCCAACCTGAAGCGCATCGAGCGCACGCCAACTCCCATCGGGGAGTTGCAAGCGATGCGTCGTCGAACCCTCCACTTCGAGACCTCGACGGGTGCGAATAAAAACCGTTTCCCGATCCGCGAAAGTCGCCCAGTCGTAAACGCGCCGGCGCGATTGACCGTCGAATATCTCCACGGGCAGACGCTTCTGAACCACTTCCCCGATGGGGAGCAATCCTCGATTTGTATATATAAGAGATCCGTATTGCAGACAGGCCCACCCCTCGTTCGCGATTTTTGTCATCCCTTGAGGGGCAAAATAATACGCCTCATCGCGGACGATTTCCAGGATGTCACGCTGCCAGTTTTTGAGGGGCGCATGTTCGATCAGAAACAGCAGCACATCTTTTTCGGGATGTTCGGGGAAGCTGCGCGCGATCTGTTCCTTGGCCTTGCGGCGTTCCTCTTCTTCCTTCTTGAGCAACTCGCGCGGGTTGATGTAGTCCTCCATGTAGTCCTTGCTCTTGATGCGCGTCGCTCGCACATCGGAGCCATCGTCTTGTTCCGGGGTGAAATCGTAGCGCGACACCGGCTCGCGCCGGCGGATGGCCACCGAATGCACGTCAATCAGGTCATCGATCGACATGCAGCGATCCATGAACGCCTCGACCTCGTCCTCGCCGAACTTCTCGGCGTAGCGGCGGATGCGCACCCCGTGGTTCGCCATCTCGTCCATCATCTTGCGGCTGGTGTGCGCGAAGTAGGCATTGTTCTTGAAAAAATCACAATGGCCGTAGACATGCGCCATCACCA
>DATNCY010000043.1:0-38055 GCA_035553375.1 Gemmataceae bacterium | reverse complement strand
AGCGGCCAGCCAGCGTAGTGGTGATCCGCTGGGTTTGTCGTATCGTCGTTGCTGGCGTGTGCTGCGCCGTCAGTTGTTGCAGCCTGTTGAGGAGGGTTCGGTGTGGTACGCGTGCTTGCTGGATGGTCTGAATCGGTGTTGTAAGGGCAAACAGCGGAGCCGAAGCTATCCGCGCAGAGTAAAATGTCCGCGATGCAAATGGCCGCGGAAGAAAAAGACCGACCGGGGCGGGCGACGCCCTCCCGGTCAATGGACATTAGTTAATCCCGCTGCTTAACTGAACGGCATTAGGCGTCAGCCGGCTGGTGATGAGATTGGTTCGCCAGCCCACCCACCCGGCCGTTCGCCTGGACCACCAGTAGTATTGAGAAATCATGACCTCCGCGATCCCTATGCAACAACGTGCCGAAGAATTCCGCAAAGCCTATGGCCGCGTTCAAGCGGAAATCGGCAAGATCATCGTCGGCCATACCGACATCGTTCACGGTGTCTTGACCTGCCTGTTCGTCGGCGGACACGCCTTGCTCGAAGGCGTGCCGGGGTTGGGCAAAACGCTGTTGGTGCGCACGCTCAGCGAAGTGCTTGACCTGGCCTTCAACCGCATTCAGTTCACGCCCGACCTGATGCCGTCGGACATCATCGGCACCAACATCATCACCGAGGCCGCCGACGGCAAACGGCATTTTAGTTTTCAGCCCGGCCCGATCTTCGCCCAGATTGTGCTGGCCGACGAAATCAACCGCGCCACGCCGAAAACGCAGTCCGCCTTGCTCGAAGCGATGCAGGAACATAGCGTCACCATCGGCGGCACCGTTCACCGGCTGCAAGAACCGTTTTTCGTCATGGCCACTCAGAACCCCATCGAGCAGGAGGGAACGTATCCGTTGCCCGAAGCGCAGCTCGATCGCTTTTTCTTCAAGCTGATTGTCAACTACTCCGGCCGCGCCGAGATGGCGACGATTCTCGAGCGCACGACGCGCGGCGAATGGCCGACGGCGAGCAAGGTCATGGACGCCGAGGAGATTCGCCGCTGGCAGCAGTTGGTGCGCGAAGTGTTAGTTGCGCCGCCGGTGCAGGACTACGCCATTCGTCTGGTGTTGGCCACGCATCCCGGCGGCGAGTTCGCCACCGCCGACACGAATAAATACATCCGCTGCGGTGCCAGCCCGCGCGGCGCGCAGGCGCTCGTACTCGCCGCCAAAGTGCGGGCGCTGCTCGAAGGACGCTACAACGTCAGTTTCGAGGATATTCGCCGCGTGTATCTGCCGGCCCTACGGCATCGCGTGCTACTCAACTTCGAGGCGCAGGCGGAGAACATCGCTTCCGATACCGTGCTGTTGCAGATACTCAACGAGGTCAAGGAGAAGGTATCCGACGCGGCGGTTGCAAAAGCGTGAAGGAGGAGAGCAAATGTCCACGGTATTGAAAAAACTCGGCCCGGCCGATCATGGCCGGCCGATGACCCTGGAAGAGTTCATGGCAGCCAGTTCTGTCGAAGGTTACCATTATGAACTTATTGATGGGGAACTTTACGTGTCGCCCGAAGCAAATCTCCCCGAGTTTCGTGTGGAAAACTGGATGTATTTCAAGCTCGGTCTGTATGCGCAAGAGCATCCGCGCGTAATCAACTTCGTGGCCAACAAAGCGCGCGTCTTTGTCCCTGGCCGCCGCCGTGTGACGACTTCCGAACCGGACCTGGCAGCTTATCGTAACTTTCCGCTCCATCGTCCTATCGACTCCGTCCGCTGGCAAGATGTCAGTCCTATCCTCGTCGTCGAAGTCCTGTCCCTCGACGATCCCGACAAGGATCTCGTCCGCAACGTCGGACTCTATTTGCAAGTGCCGTCGATCAAAGAATACTGGTTGTTCGACACGCGCGAGGGGGCCGAACAGCTACGCTTGCAGGTGCGCCGGCGCTATCGCGGTCAATGGAGCTTGCGGCAGTTCGCTCCTGGCGACACCTATACCACCAAACTGCTGTCTGGATTCACGCTGGTTCTCGATCCCCGGAGTTGACTCCCGATGTCTGACGTCTCGCCGCCCCTCCTTGAACCCCAATTCCTGGCCCGGCTCGAACAACTCGAACTGGTGTCGCGCAAGATCTTCCTCGGCCGCATGAAGGGCGAGCGGCGCAGCAAGCGCAAAGGGCAGAGCGTCGAGTTCGCCGACTATCGCAATTACGTCGTCGGCGACGATCTACGCTTTCTGGACTGGAACCTTTATGCCCGCCTCGATCGTCTCTTTCTGCGATTGTTCATGGAAGAAGAAGACCTGCACTTTTTCATTCTGCTAGATAACAGTCTGTCGATGGATTTCGGCACGCCGACGAAGCTGCATTACGCCAAGCAAATCGCGGCGGCGCTGGGGTTCATTGGCCTGGTCAATCTCGATCGCGTCGTCATCGAGGCGTTCAACGACCGGCTGACGCAAACGATGCCGGCGCTGCGCGGCCGGCGCAGTTTGTGGCGGCTGCTCGATTTCCTTACCAAAATCGAGGCGGCTGGCCCCAGCAATCTCACGCAGTCGCTACGCAGCTTCAGCATCAAGTGCAGCGGTAAGGGCATCGTCGTCGTACTCAGCGATTTCATGGACAAGAGCGGGTATGAAGAGGCTCTGCGCTATCTGGTCGCGCGCCAGATGGACGTGTACATCATTCAAATTTTGTCGCGGGAAGAGATCGAACCGGAGATCGTTGGCGATTTGCAGTTGGTCGATGTCGAGGATGGCGACAGAGCCGAGATTACGGTGAGCGGTCCACTGCTGCGGCGTTACAAGCAGAACCTGGCCGCCTACCGCGCCGGCCTGCACGATTTCTGCACGCGCCGCGGCGTGACGTGTCTGTTCACCAGCAATCAGGTGCCGTTCGATCGATTGGTGCTTACCTATCTGCGCCAACGCGGACTGGTGCGCTGAACCACTTCCTCATGAAAATCCGAAATCCTCACCCGCTGCACCCGCTGCGCGGGAAATCCGAAATCCTCACCCGCTGCGCGGGAAATCCGAAATCCGAAATCCGAAATCCGAAAGAAATCTCAAACCGGAATACCCAAATTCAAAACCTCCTCGCTGATTTGTTTCAGATTTTGAGTTTGGTTTTTTGAGTTTCTTTCGGATTTCGGATTTCGGATTTCGGATTTCCCGCGCAGCGGGTGAGGATTTCCCGCGCAGCGGGTGAGGATTTCCCGCGCAGCGGGTGAGGATTTCCCGCGCAGCGGGCGTTACTCCACCAGTCCGAGTGTGCGTGTGTTGGCGACAGGTTGGGTGCCACGATTGATGTTGACGGCGGCACTCCCGGTGAGGGAAAGAGTGTCGGCGATGACTTGGCCACCAAGCACATTGGCGGCACCAGTAGTACTCAGGGAAACCATCGCATGGGCGGCATAAATCGTGCCGGTCACGTTCGCGGATGACTGTCCGGAAACATTGACAATGGGACCGGCGGTGGAAGCCGTGCCGCGTTTCTGAAAGATGCTGATGCCCTTGTAAATACCGGTCGAGGGAGGCGTGATATTCAGGGTGCCGCTGCCGGAGAGATTGATGGCATCGACGCTGCGGCTCCAGCTGTTGTACAGCATGATCCCCGCGGTTTCACCAGTCGCCATCTTAACATTCGAGGGCCCTCCGACAGTGAAGCCACCTCCCTGCAAGTAATAAATGCCCGGCGTGCCATCCGAATTGGCGTGCAGGATGGCCGTCCCCGCTGAACTCACGGTAATGCCGCCGTTGTATACGCCCGGATAGAGATCCTTGACGGTTCCCGCATTGACGCGGGTATACGTGCCGCGCAGCGGCAGGCCGAGCGCGACGGGATCGGGGTCGGCCAGGTAGCGGAGCGGATCGGCCACGGGCGGACCGTAACTGATGCTGGGCGGCGAACCACCAAGCCCGTTCAGAATACTCACAAGCCAGCCCGCAATCCCTCCTCCCGCGCTGTTCAGATTGTACTGCGAAGCCGTCACGCCGCCGCCACCGGATAAGCTGAGAGCCGAGGAAGAACTGGAATTGATGCGCAAACTGCCCTGGAGATTAAGCCCACCGCTGCCCGTGATGGATACCGCGCTGGAGGTGCGTAGATTGAGCGCGATCACATCATCGTTGATGGAGATCCACTGACCCCGCGCTACGGCGCGAGCGCGCACCGGGATCGCACCGGAGCCAAATATATTGCTGAACGTCCGCCCGGCGTTGGACTGGACAATCACCTCCACGTAGCCGGCCGGCAACGGCTGACCGACACTGGGGCCGCTTTGGTACTTTTGCGGCGACACGCTGACGGTGACGATGGACTGCACGCCGTCGTTGCTGAAGCCGTTGGCCGCCGCGCTGGCCAGGGCGCTGGATGCCGCCGTACCCGAGGGGTCGGCTCCTTGATTGGCGACGTAGTTGGCGAAGAGGTCAGCAGCGGCAGCGAGGGCGGCGGCGTCGGCGGTGGCCTGAACGTGCCGGCGTTGCTCCATCAAGCTGCCGCCATCGACAGCGACGGCTACCACCCCCAGCAGCAAGGCCAGGCTCAGCACCGTCAACGGCGTCACGCCGCCGCGACGAAGCGAAAGACCATGAGATGACAACTGCGATCGCATAAGGAAACATCTCCACACTGAGATGATCGAAGATCGTGAGGCTCGCCTCCGTCAATTCTCCCTATTCCACCAGTCCAAGAATGCGCGTATGAGCGATCGGTTGGGTGCCTGGATCGATATTGACCGTGTTACTGCCGGAGACGCCCAAGGTATCGGAGATAATCTGGCCGCCTAGCACATTGTTGTTGTTCCCGCTGCTTAGCGAAACTTTAGCATAAACGGCATAAAGTGTTCCGCCGATGTTCGCGGTCCCCTTTGCGGTAATGGTTAGGAGGGGGGCGGCACTGGAATAGGTGCCCCGTTTCTGAAAAATACATAATCCTTTATAGGGGCCGCTGCTAGGGGGAGTGAGGATCATCTTACCACTGGTCTGTAAGTTCACGGTATCACTGCTTTGGCTCCAGCCGTTGTAGAGCATGATCCCCGCCGTTTCGCCGACCGCCATCTGGACATTCGAGGTGTCCGACACCGCGAAGCCGCCGCCCTGCAAAACATAAATGCCCGGTGTGCCATCCAGGTTGGCATGGAGGACGACCGTTGATCCGCCGCTCACCTGAATGCCGCCGCTGTATACGCCCGGACGCAGATGCACGGTACCTCCCGTGTTGACCTGGCCGTTCACCTGGAGCGTCAGGCCGAGTTTGACGGGATCGGGATCGGGTAGATAGCGGAGCGGATCGGCTGTGGGCGGGACGGCATTGATCGCGGGCGGCGATCCGCCGAGGCCGAGGAGTCCCAAAAGCGAACCGAGGATGCCGACGAGACCCTGGACGAGGTCGATTGCCAAAGCGACCAGGGTGCCGCCGCCGGTCAGACTGAGCGCCGTTTTTGAATTGGAATTGATCTGCACCACGCCCTTGACATTGAGGCAGCAGCCGCCGCCCAAGAGACCGCCGAGGCCCAAGAGACCGCCGCCGCTGCCGGCGACGGACACCGCGCTCGGGGCGCCTAGGTTGAGCGCGATTACGTTCTTATTGGTGGGTGTCCACTGACCGCGCGCCACGGCACGAGCGCGTACCGGCACCGTGCCGGCGCCGAATACATTGCTGAACGTCCGCTCGGCGTTGTACTGAACGATCACCTCCACGTAACCAGCCGGCAACGATTGGCCGGCGTTGGGGCCGCCCTGGTATTTCTGCGGCGACACGTTGACGGTGACGATGGACTGGACGCCGTCGTTGCTGAAGCCGTTGGCCTGGGCGATGGCCAGGGCACTGGTCTGGGCCGTGCCCGAGGGGTCGGTTCCTTGGTTGCCGGCATAGTTGACGAACAAATCGTCGGCGGCGGCCAGGGCGGCGGCGTCGGCAGTAGCCTGAACGTGCCGGCGTTGCTCCATCAAGCTACCGCCATCGACGGCGACGGCTACCACGCCCAGCAGCAAGGCCAGGCTCAGCACCGTCAACGGCGTCACGCCGCCGCGACGGAGGCGAACCGATCGAGAGTACAACTGAAAGTACATGACGAGATTCCCACACAAAAGAGCGACTGGTTTAGTACGCCATCGGCACGGTAGAAGTACTGCTCAACGTGATCGGCCCTACAAGATAGAGTTCGGGAACCCAGTTGTAGTTGATGGTCACCGTCACGGTGTTGCCCGTCGGTTTCTCGTACTCTCCACTCATGCTGTAGGGCGTGTTACCGCTGTTCCAGCTGACGGAGTAGGTCAGCTGCGATCGATCGAGATTGGTGGCGTAGGGAGCAATGCCGTTGTTGTAAACGTCCTGGGCCGTGGCCGACGTGTTGCCCGTGTCCTGCTGATACTGTCCCCCATGCACCGAGGCATAGCGCGCCCCCTCGCGGGCCAGCATGGCAATCTGCTGATAACGAAACACGCCGTAGCCGCCCACGACGGTGCCAATGATGAGGAGCATCAGGATCGGCAGTATCACAATGGATTCCGTCGCGGCGAAGCCGGCTCGGCGACTTCTCCATGCAGAATGCGAACGCAATGCAGAATGCAGAATGAAGAATGAAGAATGAAGAACGAAAGGCAGCACATTCTTGTATTTTATTCTGCATTCTGCATTCTGCATTCTGCATTCTGCATTGATGAGGCATTGGGAGTAACGGATCATGTCTTCTCCTGTCAATTCGGGGTGGTCGGCGCGACGCGCATACGGACCGTGCGGGTCAGGTTGATCGGATTGGACAAACCGGGGTAATTGCTGATCGTCGAAAACGGATAGGTGACGGTCACTTCGACGTAGGCATTGCCCGCAGCGTCCACGCCATTGGTCGAAGTGACGGTGGGCTGAGGATTGATGAGGTCCGTTTGGGAGTCGGCGAGGGCGGCAGCTTGTAGGCTCGCATAGGGCGATTCCCCGGCGGCGACGGGATCGCTTCCGTACAGGGCACCGTTGCGCGCGCAGTTGGTGACGATGTCGTAGTGATAATACAGCCGGGCAAAATCCACGGCGATCAAGAAGAACAAGCCCAGGAGCGGCAACAGCAAGGCCAACTCGATGGAGGACGCGCCAAGGCGACGGGTTTGTCTTCGCGTCCCAGGACGGCGACGCATGAGGAACTCCTATCGGGGGATTGATGATTTCAGATTGATGATTTAATTCATCAATCATCAATCTGAAATCTGAAATTCGGAGGGGAGATGAGGGGCCGTCTGAAATGTAGGTTACATTCTCGGACGAAGCAAGTGATAGCGGGTTGGCGATTTGACTCGGCTCGCGCCGTGAACTATGAGAATTATATCGTTTCTCCAGGTTTCATGGTGCAAGCAGAGCCGCTTGCGGTTGAGTGCCCCTGAGACCCGAAGCCGCAAACGGCTTTATCCCGCCAGGAGGTCGATGCTCGGAAGAGGACGTTTTCATGCACGCCGCGGTGGTCATCCACAACACCTCGCACCCGCTGGGCCTCCGGCTGAGCGAGTTGTTACAGGCCCGCCTCAATTGTCTGAGTCCGACCCTGATTCCACTGGCGCAAGCCGAGGAAGTGTTGGCACGCAGCCGGGTGAACATGCTGGTCGTTGTGCTGTCGCCGTTTCCCGATCGTGCCCTGACGCTGCTGCGCAAAGTTCGCGCTCAGGTCACCGGCTCGGTTCTCGCCGTCGGTATCACGTCCGATTCCAAGCTGATTCTGCGTGCCCTGCACGAGGGCGCCGATCACTATCTCGATGAGGCCGACCTGGAGACGCAGCTGGACGCGGTACTGTCGCGTCTGAAGCTCAAGGACGAAGGGACGCGGCCGCCGTCCGGTCAGGTGATTGGCCTGCTCGGTGCCAGCGGCGGCAGCGGCACAAGCACGCTGGCGGCGAACCTGGCCGCCGTACTGGCCCGCGAGGCCGACCGCTGCGCGCTGATTGATCTCAAGCCGGGTGTGGGCGATCTCGCGGCCCTACTCGATCTAAAGCCGGCGCACAATCTTGCCGACCTGTGCCTTAACGCCGCACGTCTGGATCGAGCCATGTTCGAGAGCGCTTTGGTGGCCCACGCCGGCGGCGTCCATCTGCTGGCGCCGCCCCAGATGTACGAGGATATCCGCCTCGTCACCGCTGCGGGCGTCAACAAGACGCTCACATTATCCCGCGAGGCCTTCCGCTATACCGTGGTGGACCTGGAAGACTGCTATCACGAGGAGCAGGCCGTCGTGCTGCGGCAGGCGGATTACATCTTGCTGGTGTTCCGGCTGGACTTCACCTCCCTGCGCAGCACGCGGCGCATTCTCGACTACCTGGAACAAGCCGGCATTGGTCCGGAGCGGGTACGTCTGGTGATTAATCGCTATGGACAGGCCAAGGAATTGCCGTTGTCGCAGGCAGAGGAAGCGCTGAGCCGCAAGATCGTCCACATCATCCCGGAAGACCCCAAGACGATCAATGCGGCCAACAACGCGGGGGAGCCAGCCGTGCTTCGCACGCCCTCGGCCAAGGTGGCGCAGAGCATCGTGCAGCTGGCCGACAGTTTAACCAAGCCGGGCAGTGTCAAACCGTCGAGCGTCCGGCAGGCCGTCAAAAGCGTCAACGGCTGGCTGGCCGTTTTTCATGGATAACGGGAAGAAAATCCTCACCCGCTGCGCGGGAAATCCGAAATCCGAAATCCGAAATCCGAAGGAAATCCGAATGCTGAAAAAAAAAATCAGAAACCAGACCCTCGAGTTGTTTAGGATTTATGGATTTTAATTTTGGATTTCTCTCGGATTTCGGATTTCGGATTTCGGATTTCGGATTTCGGATTTCCCGCGCAGCGGGTGAGGATTTCCCGCGCAGCGGGTGAGGATTTCCCGCGCAGCGGGTGAGGATTTCGGATTTGATTTTTTGTAGGAGATTCAATGCCACGCACTCCCCACGGTGATCTTACGTCTCTGAACGGCGATTCGTGGACCGACATTGACGACGTTCGCAAAGGCTCCTCTCAGGGCTTCGACGAACGCCTTCGGCTCAAGACGCAGCTGCATCAGCAGCTGATCGCCAACATGGATTTGTCCGTGCTGGGCACAATCAGCCGTGAAGACCTGCGGGCCGAGGTGCGTCGCATGGCCGAGGAACTGTGTCAGCGCAGCTCTAACTTGCTCAATCGCGCCGAACGCGAACGACTCGTTTCGGAGGTACTCGACGAGACGTTCGGCCTGGGACCGCTTGAGCCGCTCATGGCCGACCCGACCATCAGCGACATCCTCATTAACGGCCATAACATCGTCTACGTCGAGCGCAACGGCCGACTGGAGCGTGCGGAAGTCGCCTTCACGGATGCCCGCCATCTGCTGAATATTATCCAGCGCATCGTCGGGCGCGTCGGCCGCCGCGTGGATGAGACGAGTCCGATGGTGGACGGCCGATTGGCGGACGGAAGCCGTATCAATGCCATCATTCCGCCGTTGGCTCTGGATGGGGCGCTGGTATCCATTCGCCGCTTCGGTGTTCGGCCGCTGCTGACGGCCGATTTAGTACAAAAGGGAGCGATGGCGGAGGAAATGGCTGTCTTTCTCTCGGCATGCGTGCGGGCACGCCTGAACATGCTGATTTCCGGCGGCACCGGCAGCGGCAAGACGACGCTGCTCAACGCGCTGTCGGCTTTCATTCCGACCGACGAGCGCGTCATCACCATTGAGGACGCGGCCGAACTGCGCTTGCAGCAGCCGCACGTCGGCCGGTTGGAGACGCGACCAAACAACGTCGAGGGCACCGGCGAAGTGACAACGCGTGACCTAGTGCGCAATGCTCTGCGTATGCGGCCCGATCGCGTTGTCATCGGCGAATGCCGCGGTCCCGAAGCGCTGGACATGCTGCAAGCCATGAACACCGGCCACGAAGGATCGCTAACCACCGTCCACGCCAACGACACGCGCGACGCCCTGGGCCGTCTGGAGATGATGGTCGGCATGGCCGGCTTCGATGTGCCCATGTGGGTCATTCGCAAGCAAATCGCCTCGGCCATCCACGTCATCGTTCAGACCACGCGCTTGTCCGGCGGAGCGCGCAAGGTCGTGAAGATTTCCGAGGTGACGGGCATGGATGGCGAAAACCTAGTGATGCACGATCTATTCGCCTTCAAGCAGACCGGCGTGGACGAGGATCGACGGGCGCAGGGCTATTTCCACACGACGGGGCTGCGACCGCACTACATGGATCGACTGGCGTCGTGTGGTGTGGAATTGCCGATGCAGATGTTTGAGCGGCGCATTCTCACCAGCGCATGCAGTTAGCTGCCAGCCCGCAGCGCCAGCAAGGAGTCCCTTGCTGGCGCTGCGGGCTGGCCCGGTTGGATGATTTCAGGAGGATGTTCCGTGGCTCTCCCCTTTTTGCTTCTGTTCATGTTCCTAGCGGCCAGTTTGGGCGTTGCGGCCGGCTACTCCATCTGGAAAGACCTGCGCCAGCGTGACTCCTTCCGGGCACGCCAGCGTATGGACAGCGAGTTCCACAAACCCGAAGCGAAATCCACGCCGCACGCCCCTCTGTTCAAGCACGTCAGCCAGTTCGATCTCGAAGAGATCGCGCCGGATCGGCTTGCTCCGTCCGACATGCCGGACGCGCCGTTGCCCAATTTGGAACGCACTGACTGGCGCTCGCGTCTGGAAGCGACGCTGGCGCAGTCTGGGCTGTCTCTGACTCTCACGCAACTCGGCTACATCTCCGCTGGAATGGCACTGGCCGGCGCTGTGTTAGGATTCCTTCTGAATGGCCTTATGCTGGCCGCGATCGCCTTTCTCATCCTGGGCGTCGCGCCGCTGCTCTACGTTCGTCAACGGCAAGCGGCCCGTCGCGATCGCTTCCTCAAACAGCTGCCCTCCGCCTTCGACCTGATGGCGCGTGTGATGCGTTCGGGACATTCGGTGCCGCAAGCCTTCCAGGCCGTCGCCGATTCGTTCGAGCCGCCCATCGCCGGCGAGTTCGCTTTTTGTCAGGAACAGCAGAACCTGGGACTGCTTCCCGACGTGACGTATCGCGACCTGGCGCGGCGCACCGGCGTGCTGGAAATCAAAATCTTCGTCATGGCCATGATGATCCAGCGGCAAGCCGGCGGCAATCTTTCGGAAGTGCTGGAACGCCTTGCCACTCTGGTCCGCGAGCGTGTACGGCTGCGCAACCACATTCGCACGCTGACGGCCGAGGGACGCTTGCAGGCTTTCGTGCTGCTGGTGCTGCCGCCCATCATGTTTCTCGTCATGCGTTTCGTCAATCGGCCCTACGCCGACGTGTTGCTTGAGCATCCCGGCCTGCTGATGGCCATGGCAGTGTCGATGGGCCTGGGGGCGCTGTGGATTCGCAAAATCATCCAGTTTGATTTTTAATTCCGCTATCTGCTATCCGCTGTCCGCTATCCGCCAGAACCGGATGGCGGATGGCGGATAGCGGATAACGGATAGCGGAGGAGGAATCATGCTCGACAACGGCTGGATAAGCATGTTGGTGTTTCTGGCCACGAGCGCTCTCGTGCTGACGTTCTTCGTCTGGCGCAATCGCGACATCTGGCAGGCCAATGCCCGGATGCGCGGTCTGGGGATGGCTCCACGCGAACGGCCAGCCACGGCCGGACTGGGGCAGATGCTTCTCTCCAGGCTGCCCAGCATGGCAACGCCCTTGTTGCCAACCAATGAGGCCCAGCGCAGCCGACTGCGTCAGCGACTTATCGAGGCAGGCATCTATGATCGTCATGCAGTGTCGCTGCTCTTGGGCGTGAAGATGCTCCTCATCGCGGCGCCGCTGGTGCTGACCGTGGCGCTGGCCCTGACGGGGTTATTGTCGCCGACCCGCGCGGTCTACGCGGGTATTGTCGGCATCGGCATGGGCATGCTCGGTCCGGGGTTGTGGCTCGATTATCGCAAAAACAATCGCCAGAGCAGTCTGCGCCGCGCCCTGCCCGACGCTCTGGATATGCTCGTACTCTGTCTGGAAGGCGGCGTGAGCTTGACGGGCGGCATGCAGCGCATGACGGCGGAGTTGCACTCGGCTCATCCGCTGCTGGGCGCCGAGATGGACTTGGTGCAGCGTGAGATGTTGCTGGGCGTCTCCGTCGGCGAGGGACTGCAAAAATTGGGCGTCCGCACCGATCTCGAAGAGCTGCGTAACCTCGCCTCGGTCATCGTCCAGAGCGAGCGCTTCGGCACCAGCGTTGTCAAGGCGCTGCGCATCCACTCCGACACGCTGCGCCAGCAACGCCAGCAACGCGCCGAGGAGTTGGCTCAAAAGGCGGCGGTCAAGATCCTTTTCCCCACCCTCTTGTGTATCTTCCCGGCCATTTTCATCGTGATCCTCGGCCCGGCCGCCTTTCAGATCATGAACATTTTCTCGCGTATGAAGTGAATCATGCCGAAGTGAGCGCATTTTTCGTTCTATACTCCCTGTGGAGCCGCTTGCGGCTTAGCGTCGCTTGTGGCTGAGCGCGCCGAATCGCTAAGCCGCAAGCGGCTAAAAAATATCGAGAGGTACGTTGTGGAACGCGCCACGTTCTTCGACCGATTGCGGCAAAACCGGCTGCTGACCGAAGCGGAATTGGAGCGGGCGTCCAGCCGTTTCGGCGATGCCGATCCGACGCAAGGTATCGCCGACGCCCTGGTCGAAGAGGGCGTGCTTACTTCGTTCCAGGCGCGGCAGGTGTGCGCCGGTGATACGCAGCCGTTGACCTTGGGCCAGTATCGTCTTCTCGACGAGTTGGGCCGCGGCGGTATGGGCCGCGTCTACAAGGCTCTGCATACGATCATGGGCCGCGTCGTCGCCATCAAGGTTATCTCGCCGGAACTGGTGCGCGACCCTGTCGCCGTCGAGTGGTTTCATCGCGAAGTGCGGGCCAGCACGCATTTGCTGCATCCGAACATCGTGATGGCCTACGACGCCAACGAGGCGGACGGATTGCACTTTTTGGTCATGGAATACGTCCACGGCGTGACGCTCGACACCCTGGTGAAGCAGCGCGGCCTGCTGCCGGTGGATCATGTCTGTGCCCTGATGCGTCAGGCCGCTCTGGGCTTGCAGCACGCCCATGAGAAGGGCATGGTGCATCGCGACATCAAGCCGGCCAACTTGCTTATTCCGCGCGTCGAGAGCGAGCAGACTCCCGACATCCTGGTCAAGATCGTGGACTTCGGTCTGGCCCGTTTGCAGGGCAAGACGCACGGCGACACGATCGCGCTGCGTGGCGAAGTCGGCGTCCTGGGCACGCCCGATTACATCTCGCCCGAGCAATCGCGCGACATCCACGCCGCCGATATTCGTTCCGACCTCTATAGCCTCGGCTGCGCCTTTTATTATGCACTGGCGGGGCGCGTGCCCTTCCCCGGCGAACACGCCATGGAGAAGCTCATCAAGCACATGATGGAGGAACCGGAGCCTCTGAAGAAGATGCGTCCCGACGTGCCGCCGGAGGTGGCTGCTTTCGTGGCGAAGCTGATGGCCAAGAACCCGGCCGACCGCTATCAAACGCCGGCGGAATTAGTGCAAGAGTTGGATCGCTGGACCTTGGAACGTCCGAAGGGAGTGCCCGCCACGCAGACGGCTTGCCGGCCGCTATGGCTCTCGCCGCCTACCCGGATGGCGATCGACCCGGCTGCCCCGTCCGAAACAGCTTCGCATACACGCCTTCTCGATCGCGTCGAACTGTTCGGAGCCTCGCGGGACGATGAGCCATCGAATCCGAGTTTGCTTGAGCCGTTGTGGAAGCACTCCCCCGACGAGATGCGCCAACCGCAGACGCACGACACCTTGACGCTGTCGCGTGCCGAAGACACGGAAGTGACAACGGATCCGGCGACAGCTCTCACCACCCCGGAGCGCCAACGACGGGTCGATTCCGACAGCACCCAGCCGGAGGTAGCCACACCGTCCGTCGCTGTGCCACCCGCGGATCCCGCCGCGGCACAACAAATTGAGACGCAATTACTCCGTCTATGGCGGCGCTGGACGGAACTCATTGAAACCATTGTCTTGGGGCGAGGTCCTTCGCGTGTCAATGGCGACCTCTATCGGGCCGTGCATGCCGCGCTGCTGCAAGTCTGTCGCGCGGGCATTGAGTCCGCCCCCACGCCCCCGCGCCGCGCGTTCTATCAGGAGTTGGTGTCCATCGCGCAACCGTGGCTCAACCTCAAGACGTTCGCCCACATTGAGCCGCAGATGCTCAAGTCGCTGCTGGAACGCTGCAAGCAGATTGAGCTTGAGCTAAACGACGGCAACATCCCCTGGACGTTCCGCGAACTCCTCCTGCTGGTACTGGTTACGGTGAGTCCGGTCGCGCTAGCCCTGTGGTATTGGCACTCCGGCCGCCGCTGGCTGTCGTCGCTGGTGCGGTCGTCTCACTGGGAATCCTCCTCGACCTCGCTGCGCTCGGTCTGGAGCTTTGTAGAGTCGCATCCCTCAATGCTGATGGATGTGCTTTTCCCCGTCGTGATTATCTTCTCACTCTATCTGCTGACACGTCGGCCGCGTTCGTAGGACATCCTAACTTTTCGACCAGCCCGCAGCGCTAGCAAGGGAAGTCCCTTGCTAGCGCTGCGGGCTGGTTTGTTCGTGCCTCAGAGCGACGAGCGGATCAGCGTGGCTGCCCAGGAATAGCCCACTCCGAATCCCACCAGCAGAACCAGTTTGCTCACTTGCAGTAGTTGACGATCGACCGCGTCCTTGAGCGCGATCGGGATGGTCGAGGAAACGGTGTTGCCGACATGGCTCATGGCGACGACGAATTTTTCGGGCGGGATCTTCAACTTATCGCGCAAGTGTTCGAGCATGTAGCGATTGGCCTGGTGGAAGACGAACAGGTCAATGTCGTCGATCGTTCTCTCGGCGCGGTCGAGCAGTGCCTGAACCGCTTGCGGCACCGCCCGCAACGCGAACGTGAAGATTTCCGGGCCGTTCATGAAGAGATGGCCGGCAGAAGGAACCGAGCCGCGACCATGAGGGAGCGCGTCATTGGTTGGCTGGCGCATGCCACCGGCACGCACGATCAGATTCTCCATCCCCTTGCCATCGGTGCCGAAGACGAAAGGGCCGATCCAGGGCAGGTCGCCGTCTGGCGCATCCGGTCGCGCTTGCACCAGCGTTGCCGCAGCCGCGTCGCCGAATAGCGGACGCACGCTGCGATCATCGGGATGCAGAAACTTGCTGTAGGTCTCGGCCGTCAGCAACAACACATTGGCCGCTTGTCCCGTCTCGATCAGTCCCTTGGCCAGACTCAATCCATAGACGAAACCGGAGCAACCCAGGTTGTAATCCAGCGCTCCCGCGCTCGTGGGGAGGCCGAGACGATCCTGAAGGATACAGGCAGTGGTGGGCAGGAAGTAGTCCGGCGACTGCGTGCAAAGCAGGATAAAATCGATCTCTTCCGGGCGACATGTGCCGCCGGCGAACAGCTTTCGCGCCGCGACGACGGCCAAATCGGAGGCGCATTCCTGCGGCGCGGTGATGCGTCGCTGCACAATGCCCGTCTTGGCCGCGATTTTCTCCGGCGTCCATCCGGGGAAGGCGCACGCCAATTCGTCGTTGGTGAGCATCCCTTCCGGTAGGTGATACTCGATCGCGCGAATGGCCGCGAACATGGAAACGCTCCTTCAAGCCGCCCGCTTGGCGGAGGCATTGGCCAACAATGCCAGCAGTTCGTCAACTGTCTGACACTGAGCAACCCGATTGCCGGGCAGGGGCAGTCCCAGTTCTTTGTCGGCCATCGCGATAATCATCATGGTGGATAGGGAATCCCAGTTTTCCAGATTGCGGAGCGTCTCTCCGCCAGTCAACGTGTGCGGAGCCAGTTCCAGCGTTTTTTCCAGCAATCGCAAGGCGTCCTGCCTGGTCATCAGCGCTCTCCTTGATTGGCCGTAAATAGCGTTCCTCATTTCAAGCTGCCTTGGTGCGACTCATGCTTTGTAGCTCGGCGACAATCGCATGGTGCAGCGTTTGCTCCATCTCCAGAAGCGTGTAGCCGACCACGGCGCCATCCATGACGCGGTGGTCAAAGGCCAACCCTACCGGCACTTCACCAGTCGGCGTAATCGCGCCATAGTGGAGAAAAGCGCTCCATAAACTAGGTACTTCCAGGGTGCGAGCGCCGAATGGACTCATGGTGGTGACGCCGAAGGTTCCGAAGTGGCGGGCACGGCGCCGGGGCAAGACGTTGAGGCTCAGCCACCAGAGAAAACGACGGATAAAACCGGGCATACGACCAAGCAGCATCGCCTCGCGGAAGGCGCGAAAGCTTTCGACCGGCTCTTCCTTGTAGCGGCGCAGATGTTGATCGAGAGCTTGCAAGGATTGCTGTTCCGGGCGAATCAGCGGGGCGAGGAAAATGACGTCCTCGTCTCCGACGCGGCGATCCACGATGACGCTGGCAATCTGCGATTCATATTCGCCGATGTGCCCCCAGGGAAACGAGAAGTACGCCGAGCGCATCTGAGGATGGTTTTGCGCCGCCAAGGCGAACGCCTTGGTCATGATGGCTCCCCAACTGGGTCGTGGCGACGCCGTCCGCCGTGCCGCGACCACATCGGCGAGCTGCATCAAGCGCTCGGCGGCGGCCGTTTGACCTCTGCCGCTAAAATGCAGGTAATCGCACAGTACACGCCGTCCCAGGGATAGGGGCCGTTTACGGCATTTGGGTTGAGGCATACTGTCTCTCCGGGCGTCGTTCGCTTCCGGCGGCGGACATTACCTTCTCGAAGAAGGGATTGCAACCTCGAAGGAGCGAGGGCGACGATTTTTCCCGCGTTGGCAGCCTGCCGTTAGAATGAACAGCGAGACCCTACCAGCCCGCAGCGCAAGCAAGGAAATGAATTCCCTTGCTTGCGCTGCGGGCTGATGAAGAAAGAGTATTCGACGCGGAGACAACCCGATGGAACCCGATCGAGAAAAGATGGTGGAACTTCTTCATTTCGATGGTCGAAGATATTTCAATCCCGCAGCACCCGCCTACGGATTTCGCGTTTGGCGCGTCCTGAACTGGATGGTGCGACGGCGGCCGCAGCGCTGGCCGAAATGGATCGATGATCCCATCCAGCCCGAACCGCCGGCCACCTTGCAATCGCACGAAATCGCCGCCACCTTCGTGGGTCAATCGACCTTCCTCCTTCAGCTAGACGGCGTGAATGTCCTGACCGACCCCATTTGGTCGGAGCGCGCCAGTCCGTTGCGCTGGGCGGGTCCGCGGCGCGTGCGGCGGCCGGGGCTGGACTTCGAGCGCTTGCCGCCCATTCATCTCGTCTTGGTCAGCCACAATCATTACGACCACATGGAGCTGACGACGCTGCGCCGGTTGCGCCAGCGTTTCGATCCGCTGTTCGTCACCGGCTTGGGCAATCGGCGCTATCTACACAAACGCGGTATAGCCCGCGTCGAGGAACTCGACTGGTGGCAAACGTGCCCGGCTCCCGGTGGTCTGACGGTGACGATGACGCCGGCGCAGCACTTTAGCCGGCGCGGTCTGTTCGATCGCCTGCGCACCCTCTGGGGCGGCTTCGCGCTGACGGCCGAAGCGAAGCGCGTGTTTTTCACCGGAGACAGTGCCTATGGCGCTCACTTCAAGGAAATAAGCCGGCGTTTGCCCGGCATCGATCTCGCGCTGCTGCCGATTGGCGCGTATGAGCCGCGCTGGTTGATGCAGGCGGCGCACATGAACCCAGAGGAGGCTGTACGAGCGCACCTGGATCTCACGCCGCGCCTGAGTCTCGGCATGCACTTCGGCACTTTTCAATTGACCGATGAAGCGATCGATGCGCCCATCGAGGAACTGACTCAGAGCCTGCACCAGCATGGCATCGCGGAGAGCGAATTCCGCGTGCCGGGTTTTGGCGAAACGATTGTCGTCGGTTAGAATCAATTTCCCTACGAGCGTTCCGCTGGAGACTCGCTATGTCCACCGCATCTTCGCTTGTTTCGCCGCCTGTTCCGCTCGCGGCCGCACCACATGCCGTCCGCGTGGTGATTGGAGGCAATGTCGCTATTCCGGCGGAAGTGTTCGACCTGGAATCGTTCTGCCGTTGGGCGGTCTCGGACGAGTACCCCGAACGAGGCCAATTCTCCTATCTCCACGGTACGATCTGGGTGGATCTGAGTATGGAAGACATCTATCGTCACAATCAAGTCAAGGAAGCAATTGGCCGCGTTCTCGGACAGTTGATACTAGATACGAAAATGGGGCGATTTTTGCCTGATGGCGTGCTACTGCGCAACAGCACAGCCGATCTGTCCACCGAACCCGATGGCATGTTCGTTTCCTACGACGCCCTGCGCAGCGAGCGTGTGCGGCGCCTGGAAGGCAAAACAGTTGCTGGTTATTTGCAGTTGGACGGTTCGCCGGAGATGGTGCTGGAAGTCGTCAGCGAAACCAGCGTCCCCAAAGACACGGTAGACCTGCGTGAACTCTATTGGCGAGCCGGAATAGCCGAATACTGGTTGGTTGATGCTCGCGCCGCAGAGCCGCGTTTCGACATCCTGCGGCACGGCCGCAAAGGATACACGACCACACGTAAGCAAGCAGGTGGTTGGCTGAAATCGAATGTCTTCGCGCGCTCCTTCCAGCTGACGCAAACGCCCGACCCGCTCGGCGATCCGCTGTACGTACTGAACGTGCGAGAGTGACGCGGTAAGTACGAATCCCTTTCTCTCCTGGGACCATGCACCATGTACGACTCTCGATCCGGTCGCCGCAGTTGTCTGTTCCTCATCCTTCTCGTATTGGTGGCGTTCGCCCTGGGCGTGCAGGTGGAGCGGCGCGGCTGGCTGCGCGGCGGTTGGCGGCATGAGCCGGCCAATGTGAAAAAAGACTTCGAGCCGTTCTGGGAAACCTGGCACCTCGCCCATGCGAAGTACGTCGATCAAGACAACGTCAACAACGAGCGCATGGTGCAGGGAGCCATTCTCGGCATGCTGGCCTCACTGGGCGATGTGGGCCACACTACCTATTTGACCCGCGACGAAGTGAAGCGTCTCACGGCGAACCTCAAGGGCGAGTTGGAGGGCATCGGCGCACGCATCGCTTTGCGCAAGCAGGGGCCGACCATCATGCAGACGATGCCGAAGTCGCCGGCCCGCACCGCCGGAATGCAACCGGGCGACGTGATTCATCAAGTCGATGGCAAGGATGTTCGCGGCATGTCGCTGGAGCAACTGGTGCAGCATGTCCGCGGGCCGGCCGGCAGCGAGGTTCATATGAAGGTTTTCCGCGGCACGCCTCCCAAGTCCATCGACCTTGACATCAAGCGGGCTAAGGTCGATGTGCCGGACGTGGCCTGGCAAATGCTGCCGGAGATTCCCATCGCGCACGTCGCCATTCAAAGTTTCGGCCAGCACACCGATGAGCAATTGCGAACGACTCTCCAGGCGGCGCGCCAGCAGGGCGCGAAAGGTTTAATCCTTGACGTGCGCGGCAATCCCGGCGGACTGAAAGATCAGGCGGTGAAAGTGACCAGTGAGTTTCTCAAACCGGGCGAGGTGGTGTTCGTCCAAAAAGACGCCCACGGCAAGACGACGCCGGTCCCGGCCGAGAAAGACGGCGTGGCTCAAGACATTCCTCTGTGTGTCCTCATCGACGAAGGCACGGCCAGCTCGGCCGAGATTCTCGCCGGCGCGCTCCAGGATTACCAGCGCGGCAAGCTGATTGGCACACGCACATTCGGCACCGGCACGGTACTGGACAAGTTTCAACTCAGCGACGGCTCCGCCGTGCTGCTGGCCGTGGACCAATGGCTGACGCCGAAGGAGCGGCAGATATGGCACAAGGGCATTGCGCCGGACATCAAGGAGGAACTGCCGCAAGGCACGTTCATTCTGTTGCCGGAATCCGGCACGAAACTGAGCGCTGAAACGCTGGCCAACAGCAAGGACACGCAGTTGCTCAAGGCGATTGAAGTGATGAAGAAAGAGTTGCACTGAGCGTCTGCTCCTTTGTGTAGATACTAATGATAGAGAGGGAGAGGCTTTGCCCTCACACCGCCAAAACCCATAGGCACACCTACTGCCCGAAGAACACATTGCTGACGCGGCCAGCGAAGGTTAGGATCGAAGGGGAAATCCGTCTCTCTGTTGTGTCCTTCGTTCACTTACCGGAGGGGTTATGGACCCAGCTAACCGAACCGCGTGCATGATGATCCGGGTGCGCCGAGCAGTAGCTGTCGCGCTCTTGCTCGCCCTGCCCCTGACCGCGCCGTTGATGAGCGGACAGGAGGAGAAAGCGTCCGAGGAGAAGAAAAAGGATGCCGAGAAGCCGGTGAAGAAAGCACCTCCTCCGGCGGTCGTGGAAGTCCAGTTCATCGACGACAGTACCATGAAGCTGACGCTCCGCGACGAGCGCATTGAGTTGGACACGCCCTATGGCAAACTACTCATCCCCGTGCGCGACATTGACCGAATCGAGTTGGCATTCCGCATCCCCGATGAGGTCGCCAAACGGATTGAGACGGCAATCGCGGACCTCGGCAAGTCAGACTTTCATCGCCGCGAGGCAGCCTCCGCCGAGTTGCTGGAATTGCGCGAGCGTGCCTATCCGGCCCTGTTGAAGGCCGAGAAATCGACCGATGCGGAAGTGGTGCGTCGCGCCCGTGAGTTGTTGGAGAAAGTTCGCGCGGAGGTGCCGGAGCAACGTCTCGAATTTCGCTCTCGCGACGTGGTTTATACGGAGGGATCGAAGAACACTGGCCGTCTCACATCGGCGACGCTGAAGGTGCAGACGTTCCAGTTCGGGGAGCAGCAACTGAAACTCGCCGATGTGCGTGAGGTGCGTTCGCCATCGGCAATGGAGCCGGAGCCGGCGAACACGCTGCCCGATCCGGGGAATCTGTCCACGTTGATGGGCCAAGTCGGGAAGACCTATACGTACCGCGTCACGGGCGCAGGGCAAAACGGTATGGTGGTCGCACCGGGCGGTTTACCGGGCATGGTCGTACAAGGTTTTGTGTGGGGAACCGACCGCTACACGCTCGATTCCACCCTGGCGTTGGCTGCCGTCCATGCCGGCGTCCTCAAGCCGGGACAGACGGGTGTGGTGCGTGTGAAAACCCTCGGTCCGCAGGCAGCCTTTCAGGGTTCGACACGCAACGGCGTGACCAGTATGGCTTATGGGTTTTACAACGGGGCTTACCAGTTCGTTCGCGGCCGCGCCGCGCGGGAACGATGACGGAATCCCGACGGCATCAGCCGTCCGTTCGCAGGTCATGAAGGTCCAGTTCGGCGACTATCGCTGCCGGCACTCGGCCGGCGGCGTCCCAGCCACGAGCGACATAATAGGCGGCGATCATGGCCGATAAGCGTTCGCGCGGCAGCGTGGCTTCCACGCTGCCGCCGACGGGGAGACCTTCGCTGAGGAAGCGCTTCGGCAAGGTATCCTCGTCGGCGTTCCAGCCTTCGCGCTGGTTATAGAGCTTCTTGGCCGTGACGATCCGCCGCGCCACCGTGCGCAGTTCCTCATCTGTCACGTCCCAACCCGTCACGCGCCGCAGCATCTCGGCGCTCTCCGCGTACAGGTCCGCGAACACGCCACGCAAGAACTTACACAGAATCAACGAGTCGATCAACGCGGCGCGATCCTCCGTGTCCACGGCGAGCGCGGCCGCGTCGGGTGAGCCGTGCAGTCGGTCGGCGCGCGGCGAGAAATCGACCTCGTAAGCGCCGCTGCGATTGTGGTCGGCCCCGCGCGAACCGACGGCGAAGCCCAGCGCCATCGTCTGCAAGGCGCGCGGCTCGTAGCCGGGCAGTTCCAGCCCCTTGACGTGCGGCGCGAAATCGGCCGCATCGCCGCCGATCTTCGCCGCCGCGCGGCGGCTGCCTTCGGCGAGCAGATCGCCCAACCCCGCCTCACGCCGCGCGATCCGCGGCAGCAGTGACAACAGCATGTCACCATTGCCGAAGCGCAGACTGTCCTCGTGTAGCAGGCCGCGCTCGGCGCATTCCATCGCGAAAGCGATGGTGGCTCCCACGGAGATGGTGTCCATGCCGAGTCGATCGCACAAGCGAGCGGCACGCAGCACCACGTCACGGTCGGCGATGCCGCACAGCGGGCCAAGGGCGAACAAACTTTCGTATTCGAGACGCACACCTTCTCCCCTCTCTCCTGCTTCGGGAGAGAGGGGTTGGGGGTGAGGGGGTAGCGCGTAGATGTGTTCGCAGCCGATGGTGCAGGCGGCGCACGAGTTCCGCGCCACACGCCGCGCCTCATTCAGCGATTCGCCGGAGATCTGTTGCGCCTCATCGAACTGGCCCTGCTGGAAATTGCGCGTCGGCAGGGCGTGCAGACGGTTGAAGGTCAACAAATTGGCGACGGTGCCGAGTTCGCGGTACTTCGCGGTGGCCGGCCCAAACGATCGCTGTGAGAGATCGCGCGCCGACGCCACGACGCCCGCCGGATCGGCGACGGGCACGCGCTGTGATCCGCGCACGACGATCGCTTTCAATCGCTTCGACCCCATCACCGCGCCGAGTCCGCCGCGTCCAGCGTGGCGATTGGCATGGCTGATGGTGGCAAAGCGGACACAGTTCTCCCCAGCCGGACCGATGACGGCACTGTGATATTCCGCTCCGAATCGCTCCTGCAAGCGCGCCGTCGCCACGTCGCTGGTTTGCCCCCAGATGTCGCCGGCCGATTCGATACGGATCGCGCCGTCCTCGATCACCAGCAAACTCGGCTTCGCGCAGGCACCAACGATCACCAGCGCATCCGCCCCCGTGCGTTTGCCGGCCAGAGCGAAATGCGACGACGAGAGAGCATCATTGAGGCGAAACGTCAACGGCGACTTGGCGACGACGGCGAACTTGGCCGAGGTCGTCAGCGGCGTGCCGACCAGCGGACTGAAGCAAAAGACCAGGGCGGCCTCCGGCGCAAGCGGATCGACACCGGCGGAACATTCGCGGTTCAACAGCCAGACGCCCAGACCGACGCCGCCGAGGAATCGGCGCAGTACGCTCTCCGGCAACGGTATCCACGACTCGCTGACCGTACCGAGATCGATTCGCAGATAACGCCCGTGATAACCACCCATGAACCTTACACCCCCAATTCATCCCGCCAGGAATTATACCCGATCGGTTACTTCTTCGCCGCGTCCTTGACGGCTCCAGGGCTTCTTCTCGTCCTTACAGTAACTCGTCTGGGGTACTCCTCTTCATTTTGGCGTTTCCAGGCGAACGGCCGGCGTCAGCCGGCTGGTGAGAAGCCCCTACCAGCCGGCTGACGCCGGCCGTTCGCCAAAATCGAGAGGCACCCTCATCTACGAAACGCTCTTGCATCGATCATCCCTCCTCGCTATTGTCCCGCCGATTCCCTTCGGATCACAGTCGCTTTGTAGAGGGCGGAACCATGTCCCGTCGCATCGGAATCGTCTGCGCTTGCGCATTGCTTGTGGCTGTCGCGGGCTGTTCGATCGACTCATTCTCCGTGTCGTTGATCGGTTCGGTCAGTCACAGGCAGGTCGTCGCCGGCTCAGTCGAACAAGCATCGCTGAAACTCCAGGAAGGGTTGACCGAAGCCGGCGTCGTCGTTCTCGTCAAGCCCCAGGATGAGGGAACACGTCTCTTCTGTCGTACGAAGTCGGGCAAGATGTTCTGCCTGCTGTTGAACCAGGAAAAGACGAAAGGCAGCGACAAGACAGCGGTAACAATGTCGGAGAGAGCCGTGGACGAGCAATTTTGGGGTATGGTTGTCAAAATTCTGAAGACGCCCCTTCCGACATCGGACGACTCCTTGCGCCTTCTGGACGCCACCGAGCGGAATGACATCACTCGCGAATAAAATCCTCCTCCCTTCCTCCTTACGACGGGAACTGTCCTGATTCTGAATCTCTTCTGCGCACGCTTGTGAAGCACGATGCGCTGAATTGGCGAACGGCCGTGGTAAACCGGCTGGTCAGTAACCCTTACGAGCCGGCTTACCACGGCCGTTCGTCAATTCTATCATGCCTGGCATTCATTTTGCCCATTCTATCCAAACGTCGCTCATCGCCAGAAACGTGTTAGCGCTCAAACCTTTCGTTGGAGGAGTGTTTATGTACAGTATGGTGTTGATGGCAGCCCTCACGACGGGAACCGACATGCCGGATTGGGGTCGGCGGGGTGGTTGGGGATGCTGCGGGTGTTACGGCGGTTATGCCGGCTATGGCTACGGCCGTGGCTATGGCTACGGCTATGGCGGCTACGGTGGCTGGGGCGGGTATGGCGGTTGGGGCGGTGGCTATGGAGGCTGGGGCGGGTATGGTGGTTGGGGTGGGGGATGGGGTGGTCCCTATGTCGGTGGTTACGGCGGCGTGGTCTACACTCCCATAGTTTCCTCCTACGCGCCGGTGATCGCATCCAACATACCGTCCAATCAGACGAGTACCACGCGCTCAATGTATTACAACCCAGGCTCCGTCGCGGATACAACAGCCGCGACGATCATTGTCCATTTGCCGGCGAAAGCCAAGCTCATCGTCGATGGCAAGCCCACACGCTCCGTATCCGGCACGCGCCGGTTTGTTTCTCCGCCCCTGACGCCGGGCCAGGGCTATCACTACATCTTCAAGGCGGAAATGGATCGTGATGGCACAACCCTGGCGACCACCAAGCGCGTGGAGGTGGGAGCCGGAAACATCGAACACGTTTATTTGAAATTCACCAATCTCGATCAAAACGTGGAACGAAACGAATCCGCCGTCAGACAGACCGAGCGCAAGGGCGTCCCGGAGAACCGGAAACTCGATCGGCCCTGATGGCGAGAGACTGGCTAACTCAGCCTTTCTCAAACGACGAAGCTCGGGGAAAATCCAACCAAGATTTTCTCCGAGCTTCGTGCTTGCGCGGCATAGCCTTGAGCGGGTGCGCGGCGGAGAGGAAGACGCATTGTGAGTCCATGAAGGCGTGCCTATAATCGGGGAAGTGTTGATTCGCGGAACAGGCTGGGCAACCAGTCATGGGTGTTGATTTTCTCCGACCAGCGGTAGGCGATCTCCTCTTTCAACTCTATGGGCGTCCCTTGCACCCGGAGTTGTTTGACATCCTCGCCGTGCGTACCATCCAGCGTGAGGATTATGAACTGACCGTGCGCATCACGCGCACCGGGCATGTCATCTCCTGGGAGAATGCCGACGTACACCTGACGGAGGTGACAGCCGCCGCCGAGCAGGAACTACCCGAGCGACGACGTTTGCTGCACTACAAATTGCGTAGCGAACACACGGGCCGCTTGTCGTGTGCGCATGGCGTCCATTACGAGATGAGCTTTCAGGTCGAGATCATGGCGCCGGAGATATTCCTGCACGTCCACGAGGAGATTCTAGCCGACGGCAACAAACGCGGCCTTCTGCACCATTTCCCCTCACACAATCGCTTGTCTGTGGCCCCGCTCGGCTTCATCACCGCCGAGGCGCGTCCCGGTTGTCTCTTCCTCTCTTCCTTCCACACCTTTCCCGGCGAGCATACCATCGTCAAAACGCAGTCGCTGATCGAGAAGAAAAGCTGATCGATGACGAGGGAGATATTCCATCCTCCACAAACTCTCCTTTACGCCGGTCGAAAAACAAAGAAACCCGCAAGGCCATGCTCCTCGCGGGTTCAACTGATGTAGGTGGATCTGCTCGGCTCAACGCGCCTGCGCATGCAGCGAAGTTTCGGAGCGAGCCATCGGTGAAGTCGGTGGCACAGCCACCAGATTGACGAACGCCCCCGCATCCAAACCATCGAGATCACCCACTTTCACGCGCGGCCCCCAGGCCAGCTTGCGCGTGGGCAGCGGATGGATGGTGTAGCCGTGGCCTACCAACTCGGTGAACAACTCCGCTGGGCTGCTGTCCATTTTCGTCAGCCACGCCGGACACACCTCAAAGACAATCAGCGGAAGGAAACGCTCGATCGTCTTCCGCGCCCCACGCAGCACACGCACCTCGGCGCCCTCCACATCAATCTTCATCAGGTCGATACGCGGCACCGGCTGATCCCGGAGATAGTCATCCAGCCGCACCAGCCGAACCTCGAAACGATGGTCGCCGCGCGAGGCCAACGACCAGTTGCCGCCATCGCTGCGGGCCGTCCCCGTGAGGGTTGCCGGAGCCTCCGCCAGACCGAGGTTTTCGGCGACCACATGACGCAGCCGATTTTGCTCGAGGTTGTGAACGAGAAGACGATGGTTGGTCGGATGCGGCTCGAAGGCGACGACCGCGCCGCCGTCCGCCAGATGCCGAGCGACGGCCAGCGTGTGCAGGCCAATGTTGGCGCCGACATCAAGGAACACGCCGTCGGCCGGCAGGACGGCGCGAGCCAAATCCAGAATGCGGGCGTCGTCTCGACTCAAGCCGGCCCAGTAGATGTGTTGTTGCATCTCGATGGCGAGATCGAGCGTGAGGCGGCCGACGCCGGCGAACTCGAACGTCGTCGGTTCGGCGGAAAACAGCCGATTGAGGTAAGAAGCGATCCGCCAACGTCCCTTGATGGGCAGAGAACGAACAAAGTGGGCCAGAGGGGAGCGAAGAAAGCACGGTAACGACATAAAAGGCCTCCTGCCTGTTGTTGGTTCGCCGCCCTTGGCGAGACCGGGATTCGTGTACCTACGACCAACGACTGTTAGGGGCTGGGGCGATAAGAAGGTTTAATCGCATGATAATCTATCTCCGAAGCGTGTGTCGTGTCAACCACAACGCGGCCAGACGCGGCACCCGGCACCCTCTATCCGTGAAATCCTGGCGTAACTTCGTTTCCTCGTCGTTGTGTGCGGCGTAGAATGTCGGCACAAGCGAACATCAGGAGGGACTGTGGCACGTCATGTACCTACACCCAGGAAGCGGCGCACGCGACAGCATGTGATCGCGGCCTTGAGTGTTAACTACGTCGAACGGTTCATCCTTGAAGAGGGGCACATCGCCCAACGGATGGAGAACGATTATGGCTACGACCTGACTCTGTTTACTTTCGACGAACAAGGGTATGTTGAACCGGGAGCAGTGTATCTGCAACTCAAGGCGTCCGAAAAGCTGGAAATATCAGAGAGCGATCGTCTCTTCGACCTGGATATTCGGGACTATAATCTATGGATGGCCGAGTCGATGCCGGTAATTCTTGTTCTTTTCGATGCCTCTCGGCGGCGAGCGTTTTGGATTCACGTTCAACACTATTTCGCGGAGAATCCATCGCTTCGACCTAAGAAGGCCGTCAAGACGGTTCGGATTCGCATTCCCATTCGGCAAGCGCTGAACCATCGAGCCATCGCTCGAATGCGGGCCACCAAGCAGACGGTTCTCGACCGCGAAAGAGGAGTCCTCTATCATGCCTAAGATAACCTACGGCCGACTCGACGAAGTCCTACGTTCGTTGGGGTTCTCCGTCCAAGTCGCGGAAGGGAAAGCCAGGGTGTATGAGCATAAGGCGACGGGCGCGCTCATCTTCTTCCCGGATGTGTCTCTGGCCAAACCGGCTCTCCCGCGTCATCTCGGCGTGGCAAAAATGACTCTCGAACTCTACGGCATCACCACTCCAATGGAGTTTACGGCGAGCCTACTGAAAGCGAGCTAAGGGCACGCCCACGAATGACTTCCACGTTTTCCCGAGCGGGGGGCGTAAGCCCCCTGAGTTTGCCGAGTCTCAGGGGGCTTACGCCCCCCGCTCAGCGAAGTTATTCCTGGACAACTCCTACATGTCTCAAATGGTTCTCATCGAAAAAATAGGCAAGAAACGGGAATCGACGATCACGGCCGTTTCTTAGCCAAAGCCGTCGCCTCGTGCTTGAACGGTTGCAGAATGGGCTGCTGTTCGTCATCGACGCCGGTCAGCAACACGATGCGCTGCTCGGCCTGGCGCAGTTGCTGGTAGCACGATTTGATGAGGCCGACGCCCTGCTCGTAGCGCGCCAAGGCGTCCTCCAGACCGAGCCGGCCATCCTCCAACTCACGCACCATGCGCTCCAACTCCAGCAGCGATTCTTCAAAGCTCCGCCTATCATCCCGTGATTCGTTCATAGCCTTATTCGCCTCCCCTCGCTTCTTCCACCCGACTAATGATCTGTCCCTGATGGAGTCGCGTCACAATGCGCTCACCGGGCTGAACCTGCTCGGCGCTATGCAACATGGCTCCCTCATCTTCCTTGCGCGTCAAGCTGTAACCGCGAGCCAGAACATTAAGAGGACTGAGATTCTCCAGCCGCGCCGTCTGGGCCTTGAGTTGCTCGCGCAATTGCTCGACGCGCCGCTGTACGGCACGCTGCAAGCGTTCGTTCCAGTCGTCGAGTTGCCGTTCCTCTTGCCGAATGCGTTCGAGCGGCCGGCGCAAGCACGGCCGGCGCGCCAATCCCTCCAGACGCGACCGCGCCTGATCCAGTCGGCGACGCAAATCCGTCTGGAAACGCGCTTCGAGTCCTTCCAGCCAGCCGAGTACGGCCAACCGATCCGGCACGACTTTCTCAGCTGCCTCGCTCGGCGTCAGGGCACGCAGGTCGGCCACCATGTCGGCGATGGTCAGATCATCCTCGTGGCCGATGCCGGTGACGACCGGAATGCGCGACTGAAAGAGCGCCTGGGCAACGCACTCCTCGTTGAAAGTCCACAGGTCTTCGAGACTGCCGCCGCCGCGACCGACGACGAGTACATCAATGGCCGTTCCCTCCGTCGCGATGCGGTTGAGTTTGCCGATGGCCTCGGCGACCTCGGCGGCCGCGCCCTCGCCCTGGACGTGAACCGGACAAATCCACACTTCTGCCGCCGGCCAGCGCCGCGACAGGATTTCGAGCATGTCGCGCACCGCCGACCCGCTCGGACTGGTGACAAGCACGATACGACGCGGGATACGCGACGGCTTTCGCTTCCTTTTCGGATCGAAATAGCCTTTAAGCGATAGTTTTTCCTTGAGTTGGCGAAACGCCAACTCAAGCGGCCCGATACCCTTGGGCTGAATCTCCTCGATGAGCAGCTGATACTCGCCGCGCGGCATGTACAGTGTGAGTCGGCCGCGCGCGATGACACGCATGCCGTCGCGCAGGTCGAACCGCATGCGCAAAGCGATGGCTCGATAAAGGACCGCCTTCAGCGGCGCCTCATCGTCCTTGAGAGTGAGGTATTGATGTCCGTAGGAGCTTGGCCGCGACAGGTTCGACACCTCGCCCTCGACCCAGACGTTGGCGTGCGCTTCCTCAAGCATGCCCTTGATGGCGCGCGTTAACTCACCGATGCTGAGAATTTTGACGCCGGGTGGTGGGAAGGGAGGAGGCATGAGATCCATCCATGCGCGACACGAGACTACAACCCAGAGAGGGTACAACAGTTCAGTTCGAGATGCAAGCGATTTTGGCTTGGATGGCGTCCGAAACCTTACTCGTCCGGTGGTAGATTCCGCACAATCGGCGCATTCGCTTTAGAGTAGTAGTGATCTTCAGTTCACTACTAACCATGAAAATGGCCGCCATCTACTGAACGGGCTATCAGAGGTGCCGCTTATTGTCAGAGCAGTCCCATAATTTAGACAATATCCCTCCCATTGTTACTTGGTCAAGTTAGGTGTCTAAGATGCAAAGCCATGTAAAGGGTGGGGTGGGTATCGTGTAACAACATCAACCAGGGAGGTTCTCCGGCCAACGACGGCCAGCCGGAATACGAACGCACGCGGCAACTTCAGTAGTAGGCGAGGCAGAGACACTATGTTAGAATGACGGCTGAAATGATCGCCACAACCTGCCCCCGCGGAGGCACGGTCCTCCAGCCTACCTCGAACTGCATCGTCGAAGGAGATAATCGTGCGGATCGGACACGCGCTCACCGTTGGCCTGATCGTCCTGCTGAGTTGTAGCCCATCGCAAGCCGCCGACAAGCCGCGCGTTGAGTTCGCGCGCGACGTGCTGCCGATCTTCAAGAGTCGCTGTTTCTCGTGCCACGACGGACGCAAGCACAAGGCCGGCTTGCGTCTCGACGTGAGAAGCAGCGTCTTGCGCGGCGGCGAGTCCGGCAAGCCGAGTCTCGTTCCCCACAACGCCGCCAAGAGTGAACTACTCCGCCGCATCACCAGCGACGATGACGAGGAAGTCATGCCGCCCAAGGGCGAGCGCTTGTCCACCGCACAGGTGAAACTGCTGCGCGACTGGATCAACGCGGGAGCGATTTGGCCCGATGCGCTGGCCGGCGAGGATTCACGCGGCAAGAATCACTGGGCTTTTCGCGCTCCCGTGCGTCCTTCGCTGCCAAGCGTGAAGAATGCGAAGTGGGTGCGAAATCCTCTCGATCATTTCGTGCTAACGCGACTGGAGAAAGAAGGCCTGACGCCTGCGCCGCAAGCGGATCGCGTCACGCTCATCCGTCGCCTCAGTCTCGATCTGGTTGGACTGCCGCCGACACTCGCGGAAGTGGACGCCTTTGTCGCGGATAAGAGCGAGCGGGCTTACGAGAAGGTCGTCGATCGCTTGCTGGCCAGTCCCCATTACGGTGAGCGCTGGGGCCGGCACTGGCTCGACGCCGCTCGCTACGCCGATAGCGACGGTTTCGAGAAAGACAAATCGCGGCAAGTGTGGTTTTATCGCGATTGGGTCATCAACGCCCTCAATCGCGATCTTCCTTATGACCAATTCATCATCGAGCAGTTGGCCGGCGATCTGCTGCCCAATGCCACGCAGGATCAAAAAGTGGCCACCGGCTTTTTGCGCAATTCGATGATTAACGAAGAGGGCGGCGTCGATCCGGAGCAGTTCCGCATGGAAGCGATGTTCGACCGCATGGACGCCATCGGCAAAAGCGTCCTCGGCCTGACCATCCAGTGCGCCCAGTGCCACAATCACAAGTTCGATCCGCTGACGCAGGCGGAGTATTACCGGCTGTTCGCCTTTCTCAACAACGATCACGAAGCGAACATTGCCGCGTATACGCCCGACGAGCAAATGCGCCGGGCCGAGGTGTTCCGCGACATCCACACGATCGAGAACGAACTGCGGCACCGGCACCCCGATTGGCGCCAGCGCATGCACGCTTGGGAGGGCAAAGTTCAAGGCGATCAACCGAAGTGGATCGTCGTACAACCGGCCGTGGATGAGGAATCGACCGGCGGACAGAAGTATCTGCCGCTGCGCGATGGCTCGTTCCTCGCTCAGGGCTACGCGCCGACGAAACACACGGTACGCATGAAGCTAAAAACAGATGTGCAAAACATCACGGCGTTTCGCCTGGAGTTGCTCAACGATCCAAACCTGCCGCTGCGCGGGCCGGGACGATCCATCCAAGGCACGGCGGCGCTGACAGAGTTCAAAGTGGGGGTCGTACCGGCGGACAATCCTGGCCAGAAGGTCGAATGGATCAAGTTCGTCAAGGCGACGGCGGACGTCAATCCGCCGGAGAAACCGCTTAATCCCATCTACGACGACAAGAGCGGCAAGCGGCGCGTGACGGGTCCGGTGAGCTACGCCATTGACGGCAACAACGAGACGGCCTGGGGCATCGATGTCGGGCCGGGCCGGCGCAACCAGCCGCGTAAGGCCGTGTTTCTCGCCGACAAGCCGATTGCATTCCCGAAGGGAGCCATCCTGACGTTCCATCTGACGCAGAACCACGGCGGCTGGAACAGCGACGACAATCAAAGCCACAACCTCGGCCGTTTCCGATTATCGATCGCGACGCGGCCCGGCGCGGAGGCCGACCCGCTGCCCGAGCGCGTACGGCAAATCCTCGCCGTCTCGCGCGAGCGCCGGACACCGGCGCAAGAATCGACCGTCTTCGGCTACTGGCGGACGACCGTAGCGGGGTGGAAGGACGCCAACGATCGCATCGAGGCGTTGTGGCAGAAGCATCCGGAGGGATCGTCGCAACTCGTGCTGCAAGCACGGCCGCAGCCGCGCGATACGCACGTCCTCAAGCGCGGCGACTTCCTCAAACCGGCCCAGAGCGTGACGCCAGGCGTTCCGGCTTTTCTGCATCCCCTACCGGCGAATGCGCCGCCGAATCGCCTCACGTTCGCCCGCTGGCTGGTCGATCGCCGGTCGCCGACGACGGCGCGAGCGATCGTCAATCGCGTCTGGCAAACCTATTTCGGTACCGGCCTGGTGGCGAGCAGTGAAGATCTCGGCACACAGAGCGAAATGCCGTCGCATCCCGAACTGCTCGACTGGTTGGCCGTCGAATTCATGACCCCCTCACCCGAACCCTCTCCCCCTTTAGGGGGAGAGGGCAGGGTGAGGGGGTGGAGTCAGAAGAAGCTGCACAAGTTAATCGTCTGCTCGGCGGCTTATCGGCAGTCGTCGCGCGTGTCGCCGTCGTTGCAGGCACGCGATCCGTACAACCGTCTGCTGGCACGCGGGCCGCGTTTCCGCGTCGAGGGTGAGATCGTGCGTGACATCGCGTTGTCAGCGAGTGGCTTGCTGAATCCGGCCATCGGCGGGCGCAGTGTGTTTCCGCCGCTGCCGGGTTTCCTCCTTCAACCGCCGGTCAGCTATGGACCGAAAATCTGGCCGGAGGATAAAGGGCCGAATCGCTATCGCCGCGGGCTGTACACGTTCCGCTATCGCTCGGTGCCCTATCCGATGCTGCAAACCTTCGATGCGCCCAATGGCGACGCCGCCTGTGTCCGCCGCTCGCGTTCCAACACGCCGCTGCAAGCGCTAATGACGCTCAATGAGCCGGTCTTTCTCGACTGTGCCCGCGCTCTGGCGCTGCGGGCGCTGACAGAGGGCGGCGCGACGGATGCCGAGCGAATCGCCTACGCCTTCCGCCGCTGCGTCGCTCGCAAGCCGACAAGCGAGGAGAAGGCGGAGTTACTGAAACTGCTGGGCAAACAGCAAGGACGCTTCGCGCGTCCGGATGCCAAGCCGTGGGAACTAGCGGCATCCGATCCGACGCATCCACCGGCGTTGCCCAAGGGGGTGACACCGGCGCAGGCGGCGGCTTGGACTGTCGTATCGCGCGCTCTGCTGAACCTTGATGAGACAATCAGCAAAGAGTAAGAATCGGTTCCGAAAGCCCCTCTCCCCTGTACTCGGGGGAGAGGGGTTGGGGTGAGGGGGCGGGTCTTCAGTGGGTTTCTCTCCCCCTCACCCCCAACCCCTCTCCCCCGAGTACAGGGGAGAGGGGAGCTTATGGAACAGACTCTCAGAAGCACGAATACAATGAAGACCGCTGTTCGGATGGAATACTTCTAGGGAGGCATATACGTGAATCCGTTTCTCTCCGTTGGTCGTGCGGGATTATCTCGGCGGACGTTCCTGCGCGGAGCGGGAGTCGCGATGGCCTTGCCGTTGCTTGAATGTATGCTACCTGCCTCGAAGGGCGCGGCAGCGTCTGCGGTCCCCCGGCGGATGGTGGCCATCGAGACAAACATGGGCATCCTGCCGCAGTTCTTCTTTCCCAACCGGCCCGGACGCGATTATCCGTTGACGCCCTATCTCCAGAAGCTCGCCGCGGTGCGCGACAAATTGACCGTCTTTTCCGGGGTCAGCCATCCGGGCGTGACGGGGGCTCATGCCGCGGAAAAATGCTTTCTCACGGGCACCCCGCATCCGGAACGCGGCGGCTTTCGCAATTGGATCTCGCTCGATCAGTTCGCCGCCGAGCGCATCGGCAACCACACACGCTACCCGTCGCTCGTTCTGGCGATGAGCGGCGAGAACAACCAGACGTTGAGTTTTACGCGCAGCGGCGCGCCGATCCCCGCCGAACGCAGTTCCAATCGGCTGTTTCAACGGTTATTCATGCAAGGACGCCCGCAAGACATCGCGGCCAACGTCGAAGCACTTCGGCAAGACCGCAGCATGTTGGACTTCGTCGCCGATCAGTCGAAACGTCTGAACCGTTCGCTGTCGCGGGCCGATCAGCAGCGAATGGATCAGTATTTCACCTCGGTACGCGAACTCGAACAGCGGCTGAAAAGTTCGCAAGAATGGGAACATCGGCCGAAACCGCGCGTCAACGCGCAAGCGCCCAAGGACATCGAGGATCCTCGGGAGTTCGTTCAGAAGACACGGCTGATGTTCGATGTCATCAAGCTCGCGCTCGAAACCGATTCGTCGCGCTTGATCTCCCTCTTCATCGACACAACCGTGATTCACAACATCACCCATCACGGCAACCGGCCCGAAGTGCTGGCCGAATTGCGCTCCAAGGAGGAGGCGCAATTCGACGCCCTCGGCGGCTTCCTGCGTTCACTCAATGACACTCGGGAACAGGGCCAATCGCTGCTGGACCGGACGATGGTCCTTTACGGAACCTGCATGGGCAGCGCGAACTCACACTCGAACATGAATCTGCCGGTGCTGCTCGCCGGCGGCGGTTTCCGGCATGGTCAGCACCTCGCCTTCGACCCGCAAAACAATTACCCACTCACCAACCTCTTCGTCTCCATGCTTCAGCGTCTGGGCGTCGAGGCGAACGAGTTTTCGACGGGACGGGCGACCATGCGCGGGCTGGAAATGGCGTAAACCCAATAGCGTTTACGTTTCGCCAAACGTGAACGCTATTGACTTCACACCACGAGTTACGACTTCATGATGCGACGAACCCTTACGATCAAGACCATGATTCTGTCTCTCATGGCCTTCATCGTTCCCACCCTTGCCCATGCGCAGCCGACCGCTTTTTTCGAGAAACACTGTCAGCAGTGCCACGACGCGACGGTGAAGAAAGGCGGTCTTGACCTCACCGCCCTCAAGGTCGAGCCTTCCAACCCGGACAACTTCGCGCGCTGGCTCAAGGTCCACGACCGCATCGAATCCGGCGAGATGCCGCCTCGGAAGAAGCCCCGTCCGCCGGCGACGGAGACGTCCGCGGCAACGAAATGGCTGCGTGAAATGCTCGTGAAAGCCGAGCGAGCGAAGTTGGCGGGAGAGGGCCGGACCAGGCTGCGCCGGCTAACCCGTGCCGAATACGAGAACACGGTGCGCGATCTTTTCGACCTGCCGGGAATCACGCTGCAAGGAGAACTGCCGGCCGACGGCACGGCACACGGTTTCGACAATAACAGCGATGCACTGGATATCTCTCACGTCAATCTGGCCAAGTATCTTGAGGCGGCGGATCGGGCGCTCGACATGGCCATCGCCACGCGGCCCAAGCCGCCGATGGTGGTGAAGCAGCGAATCTCCCTGGCGAATCCGCACGGCTTCGTCGCGCATGTGCTGCTGCACGGCGACGGCGTTCTGCTCAAGAACAAGCAGCCCGACCCGGATTTCCCACCCGCAGGGGCGCACATGCACCTCGATCAGGGCGCGCACGAGCGGATGGGTTCGTTCCGCAACGGCAGCAGCGTCGGGCTGTTTCGCCACGAGGACGAGTCATTCAACCCCTATTTCATCGAGTTCGTCACGATCTATCCGGGGAGGTATCGCGTCCGTACCTCGCTGTGGAGCTTCCAGTGGGACAAGGGCAAGGTACTCCCCGCTCGCGGTACCGAAGCGGCCCGCCTCTCCGTGGTGACGCTCACCGGAGACGGTCGCGGCGGCGGCCATCCAAGTACGGTGCTGGGGTACTACGACGCGCCCTCGCTCCACGAGAAGGTCCACGACTTCGTCACCTGGATGAACCCGCGCGACATCATCGGTTTCAACGCCGCCTCACTGGCACCCGGCGCCAATACACGCGGCAAGAATCGAGCGATGGGCTTCACCGGCCCCGGCATCGCCTGCGATTATCTCGACATTGAAGGCCCCCTGCACGACGTTTGGCCGCCGCGAAGCCATCAACATTTGTTCGGCGATCTACCGCTGGCCGAGTTCAAGCAAGCCAACCATCCCAAGGTCCGCGCGCCGAAACGTCAGCCGGATCGTCAGGAAATGGGTGCGGGCAAGAATCGCCCCGACTCGATCAAGGGCGTCTGGACCGTCCACAGCGAGCATCCGCTGGTCGATGCCGACCGCTTGCTCGCCAACTTTTTACCGAGAGCGTTCCGCCGCCCGGTCGAGGCCGAGATACGCAAACAGTATGTAGCGAGAGTGAACGAGCGATTGAAGGCCGGCGACTGTTTCGAGACGGCGATGCGCTGGGCTTACCGTGCGGCGCTGTGTTCGCCCGATTTCCTTTACCACATCGAGCCAGCCGGCAAACTGGACGATCACGCTCTCGCTTGTCGCCTTTCGTATTTCTTCTGGCGGTCGATGCCCGACGATCGGCTAACCCAGTTAGCCGACGCCGGCAAACTGCGGACAACCGGCACGCTTCACGCCGAGAGCGAGCGGCTGCTGACCGATCCGAAGTCGCAGCGTTTCATCGAGGATTTTCTCGGACAGTGGCTGAAACTGCGGCTGATTGCCGCCAACGACCCGGATCGCAAACTGTATCCCGAATTCAGCCCCTACCTTCAGGATTCGATGGTCGGCGAAACGCGGGCGTATTTCCGCGAGTTGATCGACAAGGATCTCGATGTTTGTCATCTCGTGAAATCGGACTTCGCGATGCTGAACGAGAAGCTGGCCGTTCATTATGGCGTTCCCGGAGTGATTGGATCGCGGATTCGCCGAGTGACTCTGCCGGCCCGCTCGCCGCGCGGCGGCTTTCTGACGCAGGCTTCGGTCCTGAAGATCACTGCCAACGGTACGACGACCTCGCCGGTCCCGCGCGGCGCGTTCGTGATGGATCGTTTGCTGGGCCAACCACCCGAACCGCCGCCGCCGAACATCCCCGCGATCGAACCGGATGTGCGCGGCGCCAAAACCATCCGCGAGCAACTCGCCAAGCATCGCTCCCATACCGCTTGCGCCTCGTGCCACGCGAAATTTGATCCTCCGGGCTTCGCCCTGGAATCCTTCGATGTCATCGGAGGATTCCGCACCCGCTACCGTTCGATCGGTGTGGGCGACCCCGCGCCGCGCGGCTCGATCGATCCGTTTATCGGCATCAGTTTCAAACTCGGTCCCGCCGTCGATGCCGGCGGCGTGCTGGCCGACGGCCGCGCGTTCAGCGGCATCAACGAATTTCAGGAACTGCTCGCCGCCGACCGCGAACGCCTGCTTAAAAACCTCGCTCGGCAATTCACGATCTACGGCACGGGCCGCGACGTCTCCTTCGGCGACCGCGAGCAGCTTGCCGCCATCGTGGCCAACGCCCAGCAGAAGGGCGGCGGTATCCGCACCCTGATCCATGAGCTTACCCAAAGCCGGTTATTTCAGAGTCGGTAAGCCGGCCCGCAGCGCCAGCAAGGCAATCCCTTGCTGGCGCTGCGGGCTGGTCAAACAATTTTCGAGTATCCCTATGAAGCAAGCACCGCTGGCCCTGCTCTGTTTGTCTTTACTAACCATCACCTCAGCGGCCGGGGAGAAAAACGCTTCCCCCATGCGGATTAAACATCAGATTACCGGCCTATTTTCGACCGACCGCGAACAGGATCTGCGTGAGGCGTTTAAGAAGATCCCTGAAATCAAGCTGGTAAGTATCGACTTTCCGAACGCGGAGGCCATCTGCGAATATGTTCCTGGCAAAGTCTTCCCGAACGCGGAGCCTGGGCAGGTGATCCAGAGACTCGATGGCATGTTGAAATCGGCATCGAATCATACCTTCGGAGTCAAGCCGCTGCGAACCGTGCCTCGGGAGAAACTCAAGCGGATCGAGATCCCCGTTGCCGGCCTCGACTGCAAGGCCTGCTGCCTGGCGGCTTACGAGGCCATCTATCGACTCGAAGGTGTCGAAACCGCGACGGCGAGTTTCCGCGCGGGCCGCGTGACGGCCTTGATTGATCCCGAAAAAACCAATCGCGCCAAGCTGGAAGCTGCTCTCAAGCAGCGCGGCGTGGGTGTGAAATCGCCTTGAAGCGCAAGTCCTGTCTTGTCGTTCGGTACTTCAGATCGCCAGAGGCGCAAGCGGCGATGTTCCGTTTTTACTCGCTATGGATTGGGGAGGCGCGACGCAAACCCTGCTTGAAGCGATGCAGCCAAGTGGCGACCGTCCCTTGCGGGACGCCGAGGCGGCGCGCGATGATCGTATACGGCTGGCCCTTGAGGAAGCGCAGACGCCAGGCGCGGCGAACGCGCGGCTCGGCCGCCCACAAGGCGCGAGCCACCGCGCGGCGCAGGCGGCGCGTTTGCTCGGACGCCGACGCCTGCGCCGCCGGATCGACGGGATCGATCGCCAGGCCGGCGACGAGCTTGCCGTCGCGGTCGTGCAAGCTCAGGGCGCGATGACGTGAGCGGCGGCGCAGAATGTTCACGGCGCA
>DATNCY010000042.1:0-6643 GCA_035553375.1 Gemmataceae bacterium | reverse complement strand
CCGAGCCAGCCAACACACGACTTTGTTCGCGTCACCGGCTTTAACCGCTTTCTTATCCTCCGAGGCGGAGGGGGAGACGGGGTCATCCGTCGGGGTCGGCACGAAAATCAGATTGGCGCCGCCATCCACCAGAATGCGCACGCGCCGATCCGGCGCGGCTCGCGCGGCCAAATGGCGGGCCACGCCCCAGCCGACCGCATCATCTTCCCATATGTACATGAGTACATCGATACGGCACATCGCCGAGTCGATCATCTGTTCCAGCACGGCCAGCGCGTCTCCGCCCTGGCGATAGAGTTGCACGGCGGCAGGCTCAAAGTTCGTCTCCAGCAACTCCGGATTCACGACGGCCGGACAGGTGGATAGGGGAGGTGGCGCACCGTGTAGACGCATGGCGAGCCGTTTGCCGAACAGACCGCGGCCCATCGAGCCGAACAGACCCGCCTGATCGGCGAGTACCGTACGCCCCGCGCGCAACGGATGATGGCCGATCTCTTCCGCCGTATCAGCTAGCAATTGTCGAGCCAGTACCCGTTTCCGACTGGTGTGATACGTGTTCGGTTTGCAGCCGCCTAACTGCCCCGGCGAGGTCTGACAACCGGCGACGAGAAGCAGCAGCGCGGCCTTCCACCCGCAACGTGAGCCAAACCCGTGTCGCGCCGCGCGGCCCGTGCGATGTGTCGTCATGGAGCAAATCCTGCCCGGAAACCCGCCGAATCCATTCGGCATGAGAGTTCCATAAAGTATCGGTTGCCGCCGTGGAACCCGTCAGCGTAATCGCCGGCATGCTTGGGCGAGCCGGATCGACCTTGCGGGTGGTGCCGATTGCGCGCTACCGGTGCAGGCGATGGCTGTTGACGGTCTTGCTGGCGCGGTAAGCTGGGTGTTTTTATGCGTCTTGTGTTTTGACCCTGTGGGACATCACCATGACATTGTCGGGGTGGAAGCAGTTGATGGATGGCGCGCCGTGGTTTCGCGGTGCGGAGAGCTATCCGATCGCGGCGTATTCCGAATTCATGCCGCCGCCGCGTGAGGGATGCAAACCGTATCAGGGCTACGCGCAACACGAACTGAACGAGGACGATCCGTGGGGCTGGCCGATCGGCGAATGGGACGAGGCGCGACAACTACAGCCAGGATTGGCGCATGTGGCCGAGGTAGTGGTCCATGCTCTTGCTGAGCTGGTGCAGGGCCGGCCGGTGTATGGTCTCTCGCGCGTCAAGCTGGCTGGCAATGCGGCCTGGCCGCCGGTACTGGCCCAGAAGGGGATGCTTGCTCATGAGCGCTATGTCACGCTGATGCCTCTGGCGCTGTCGAAGACGCTCGACGACAAGGGGCGGGTGCGCTGGACGCTGTTTGGCGCCAGTGAGCAGGGGCCGGCTCGCGCCTTCTGGCGCAGCTTCTTCACGACGCCGCGCCGCCAGGCGCCAGCCGAGTTGGGCGAGGGCTTCATCCGTCGTTTACTGCATACGGTCTACGGCATCCCCTTGGAGGAACTGACCGATCTGCGCAAGGCCGGCTTCCGCATTTTGCCGATGGAAAAGTTTCTGTCCTGGCCGCACTGGCGCGAGGAGCCATTGCCCAACTGGACCGCGCCCTATCTGTGGGCGAAGAATCAACCGATCTCCGCCGTCCGTTTTCTGCTCACGTTCCGCCCCTTCGCCACCCTGCCGGAGAGTATCCAGCACGCGTATTTGAATGAACGACTGCATCTGCTACCGTGTCCGGCGAGCCTGGTCTTCTGGGGCGTGCCGGGCAATCTGCGCTTGCAGCATGAATTGCCCTTCGCGGCGCAAGTTCCGCTACTGCACATTCTCAAACGCCGAGAAGACGTGATCGGTCTGCGCATTCCCCAATCCGGCTGGCTGCATGAACCCCATCCGGACGAACCCTATCCCGATGATCCGCAGCTCGCCGTGAAGAACACCTATCTGCGCACCCATCGCTGGGCGAAAATGCACCGCCACGAGGATGAATTGTCGGTATTGACGAACAAACACAAAAAGGGGCAGGAGGATAAGTTGATCCATGTCCTCTTCAGCACCGATGAGGACGATCTCGGTCTGTACGGCAAGCCGATGGCTCGCAATGTTCAGCTGTGGACGAAGCAGCATCACCTGCTGCTCGATGGCCCGCGCGCCAGCCGCGACGACATCATGCAGGTGGCGAAACGTGTGCAGGAAGGCGGATTGTTTGGCTATCGTTTCCAGTTCCCGCCGATGCGCGTCGGACAGCATGAAGTGTACTGGCATCGTCCGCTCGTGGCATATTTGGATCATGCTGAAAACGAGCCTCGCGTGCTGGCCGACGCGCCGCTCGGCTATCTGACGGCGTATTCGGTGGACCGTTCGGACCTTGCTCGCCCGGTGGAACTGTGGCCGCGTCTCCTCCACCGCGAGCCTTATCGAGAGGCGCTGGAACTGTTCCAACATCCTCACGATCCGCGCGCCCGACAAACGGTCCTCAATGTACGCTTGCTGCTCGACACCTGGCGACTGCGCGGCGAGCGGCCGCTGCCGCGCTCGCTGGCGCGGCAAATTCTTTTGCCGGAAGGCGAACACACCCTGGAAGCATGGCTGGCATCGCTGTCGGATCGCTCGACCGACTCCGTGCGCGGCCGGCGTCTCGCGGAAACGCTGGAGCGCTGCCTGGAACCGGCAAGCGTTCCAGCCCCCGAAGGACGGACGATTGCGCTCACGGCGCGGCGCACGTTCGAGGTGAATTACTGGAAAAAGATCGCTTTACTCGCCGAGGGACGATACATCAACAAATGCAACGCCGATTATGTGCGCGATAAGCCGACCGAGAAGTTGCTCGATCACTTCTCCCGCGATCTCGAACCGCTGGGCGACTACCTACTGAGTTACTATCGTCGCGTGGTGGCGCGGGCCGGACTGACCGGCAAGGCACTCGTGGGTGATTTGCCGTTCCAATGGCGGACGGATTTCGATTTCACCTGGATGGATGGATGGGCGAAAAATCAGCAGCGATTGCTGCACGAACGCGACTTGCTCGTCGTCATCCCCGGACGCGATCGGAGCCGAGCGGTCATCATGGCGGATCATTACGATACAGCGTATATGTTGGATCGCTATGATCCGGAATACGGCGGTACGGGGGCGCGTCTGGCGGCGGCGGGCGCGGACGATAATCACTCGGCGACGGTCGCCTTGATGCAGGCGGCGTCAATCTTTCTCGACATGAGCCGCAAGCGGCAACTCGGCTGCGACGTGTGGCTGATTCACCTGACCGGCGAGGAGTTCCCCGCCGACTGCCTGGGAGCGCGACACCTAACGCAGCTTCTCGTCGAGGGACGTCTGAAGATTCATCTGGAGAAGGACCGTTGGCGTGACCTATCGAAAGTGCGCATTCAGGGTGTATACGTACTCGACATGGTGGCCCACAACAACGACAAGGAACCGGACGTGTTCCAGATCGCGCCGGGCACGGGGCCGCGCTCGCTGTGGCTGGCGGAGCAAGCGCACCTGGCGAATGAAGCGTGGAACGCGGCCTGCGAGCGCTTAAACCAGCGCTCCGGGCGTCGTGGTCTTGGTCGCGGCCAACGCAGTCCGGACGGCAGCCACATTCCGGCGACAGCTGCTCATCTCCCGCTCAGCGGCGAGGTGCGCTTGCCGCACAATCCGCGCAGCACGCTTTACAACACGGACGGACAAATCTTCTCCGATGCCGGCGTTCCGGTGGTGCTGTTTATGGAAAACTACGACATTGATCGCACCGGCTATCACGATACGCACGACAACATGGCGAACATCGATCTGGATTACGGGGCTGCCGTGACCGCTATTGCGATTGAATCCGTGGCGCGGGCGGCGACCGAGAAACCAACGATTTGAGCGAAGGCAGGGTCTCAGGACGGCTATGACGGTTTATCTGATTGTACTCGTTCGACGAAGGCGAAGAATTCCGGGTAAGACTTGAACTCATGGCGGATACGTTGCCATTCGCGTTTCAACATGGGAGTTCGCACCGCCCGCTCGATTTCTGGTCGCCAGATGTTCCAAATCTTCTTCGAGACGAATCCAGTTTGATACAGGAAGAATTCTTCCGAAGATAGATTGAGATATTTGAGGATACAAATCCGAAGTTCCTCACTTTGGGGAGGTAGTGTCTCACCGAGCCGCAATCGCGATTCCAGGGCACCGGAGGGGAACGCCCCTAAGATCTTCTCATAGCGCTCCGTATAGGTGAGGTAGACTTGCCAATTCATTTGCTTGCGAAAACTCCAGATGCCAAAAAGCAGTGTCCCCGCCGTTAGAAGCAACGTGATGACAGTGGCAATCTGGACGGCAAGTTCAAGGCTCATAGACGACTCCTGATCCCGAATGGCCGGGCGATCACTAAGCAGGCGGTGCCCCCGCTAACTCCTGATGACTCATGATGCCCAAAAAAGTGACGAATCACGGTCGTCCTCCGTCCAGATGCCGTCAAGGGGATCCTCGAACCCGAAGACAGCCGAATTTTGTGCTGCTGACCTTGGGCCGCTTGTCTGGCGAAGTTATTATAAAATATAGAGCATGAAGAGTGCCCACGAGGGGGCCGGCAACCGGGCTGGAGACGCTACGGTGCCTTGAGGCGAAAGCCTTCATGTGCGGGAACAAAAGCTCCCGAATGACCGTCTCCACCGAAGTGACGAACTTCAGGCCGATACACGCTCACTCCATGCGGCGGCCTATTTCGTTTCCAGGTACGGCATACTACCCCCTACCATATACTCCCTCGTCAACCTGACACTTTCATGCTTCTCAATGCTTCCGCCGGCGGGGTCTGACCCTCCATACCGTGCGGTCGGCTATGCCTACTGACAGGTAGCCGGTTTGGCTACCGCTTTAAGATGGAGGGTGTTCACTATTTACTCGAAAGGATCGACCGATGACCGAGAGAAAGCAAACTGTTCCAGCCTTTACCTCGCAACCGGGGCCGCGCCGAAAGCTCCTCAAGTTGCGGCCGGAGACCCTGACCATTCTCAATCAAGTCGCGGCTTATCGAAACGAGAAAATGATTGATTGTGTCCACAACCTCTTGCTCGAAGTGCTTCGCCGGAACGCCTCTGAAATGAAGGCTTGGATTGATCGCCTGGCCAATCTCTCGGAACTGCACGGCAAACCCCAAGATGATGCTGGGATACTGGCAGTGAATGACTCCAATTTTCCCCGCAGGATGTAAGTGGCGGCGTCAACGGTGATACGAGTTTTTCCAATACAAGAGGACCATTGAGGAGCGACGATATGAGCAAGAGAGTAATTCAAAGACGGAAGGTGCAATCTCATTCCGGTTTTGAACAGGTGCTTCATGAGAAGCCGCGAGACATCGCCTCTCGACTGATCTACGCGGACTGGCTCGAAGAACACGGCGAGAAAGAAGCGGCTCAGACGCAGCGGCTCAAGGCCAAGCAGTGTGCGCGGTTCGATCCTGACTTTGACTATACGGCCTATCTGAAGAAACTGAAGGTTGCAGACAAGGTTCAAGTGGAACGGATCGCCTTCGACGAGATCATCCGATTGACGACGAGGACCGAGGACTGTTCTGACCTGGATTCGGACTGGCTGGAAGAACAGGGTGAGAACGAAGAAGGTATCGAGCGATATTATGATTCGGCCAGGTTGCAAGCCTGGTTGCAGGAGCAGATGATCGAGAGGAAACGTGGGCATCTATCGGATGCCAACGGGGCACTGGAATGGTTTTGGGAGCACATGCCAGGCGCCCGTTCGAGTGAGAATGTCAAGGGAAAGCATTTCGCAACCGCCTTGCAAAGTGCCTTTGAAGCCAGTAAGGAACCAGAGGATCGAAAAGGCAGGAAGACAATTTCCCGCTCAGTGGGCAAGGGATATGTTGTGGAGCGGACAGGACGCAACAAGCCATCCTGGCGGCTGAAGGGCGGCCGGGTTCGCCAGTGTGTATGGTCTGTCTTCTGGGATAGTGGCGGTTCTGGAGCTGGAGCCGGGACGGAGGAAGCATATCAAATTGGAGAGCGCTACTACTACACGGATTCCTCCAGCGGGTATCGGTCTGGACCGCATGACAGCTTGCAGACGCTTCTGAAGGAAACGGGTCTGCATTGGATAACCGAGGCCACAGTGAGCATTTGGTGCCCGTTGCACTCGGCCGAGGAAATTCTCGGCATGTCGGAGGTATCGGAGAGTATGAAAGAAGGATACGGACTGACCATCAACGACGAGATATGGATTTGGGTAACACCTGGCGTACTCCAGCGGGCCGAACCAGAAGCCGAGGAGTGAAGGCGGGTTATCCGGGGTTGGCTTTGTATTGCTTGACGTGGCGGACAATACCACGAAACGACCCTGGCAGCCACGTCTTGCATTCCCCTTCGGAAACGTGGCAGGCGCGAATAAGAGTTAGCGGTCCCTGGGAATCGGCAGTGTAAGAGAAGCCAAGTCCAAATCCCGCCCTTGCTTACTTCTACTGTAACCCTTTTTACCCATCCGGCTGGCCGCGCCTTGGTGGGAACTTCCCTGTGGCGGCATACCAGTGGTAGATCCGCGCCTCTTCGTTCCGTCGCAGTACGCGACTCACTTCCTCCGCGATTCGCACAGCGCTGGCTGGCTGCGGTTGCAACAGCCGAGCGAATACCTCACGCATCTGCGGCACTGTCAACGCCGGGATT
>DATNCY010000041.1:0-4438 GCA_035553375.1 Gemmataceae bacterium | reverse complement strand
TAGTGGGCGGGGCGTCCTCCCGGTTTGGGCTTGGGGACGTACGGCTCAATCAGCTGCCACTGAGCGTCACTCAGGTCGGTGGGGTAGTATGTCCGGTTCATACTCGATATCCTATGGATGACCCCTTATTAGACAAGCTCTAAAAAGAGGCTGTCTTTGTAGCCACCGAAAAGACCACCCTTTTCAAGCACCAGGAGGATTCCAGTAACAGATTGAGTTCCAGATTTTTCGGATGCATCAGGGCGGCAAACTCGCTTGTCAGATGGGTAGGAAGAGTGTCGAACAATTCGACAGCCTTGTTTTGTAGTCGGATCGCCGCTGGCATAGCCGTTCGGCGAGTTGTCAAGGAAGAATCCTGTGCAGCATACGGCTGCGGGGGAGGTTATACGGAGAACCGCCGTCCCAAACGCACGCTCAGCATTAAATAACCGCCGTGCAGGCCGAAGATGGCCGCCATCAGCATCAGCAGCAGTCGCGTCGTTTGCAGAATGCTCGATGCGCTACTCGCACAACCCGGCAGAGCCGCGTTCACGTCGTTGATACTGTCGCCGAGGTTCGTGAGCGCTTGCTCCTGATCGTCCAGTTCCATCTCCAGTTGCTCGGTCAGCAGCGGCAGCGCCGACGAGAAAGTGCGACTCAGAACGAGCGTGTGCTGGAGGGACGCCTCATATTCGGCGCGATGCGTCAGGACGTGCTTGAGCTGCATTTGCGTGTTGCGCAGCAGGACGGACGATCGGCCCAAGTTTTTGCGCAATTCCGGCCAGCGATTCATGGCCAGTTCGACGCCCTTCTGCGTCTGTCGCAGCATCTTGCCGACATCCTTCAAACGCGACGTGTCGCGCAGGATCTTCGAGAGAGCGGACGCCAGCCGGGGCAATTCCTCCGCCAGCCGCGCGGAATGCTCCGGCACACTCTTGAGCAGCGCCTCGACTTTGTCTTGCTGCTTCAGTGCGGTAGCCAGCGCCTCGCGCGTGGTGCGAGCCGCCTTGCGGCTTTCGTCCAGCGATTCACGCAGCTTGGGCAGGTCTCGGGAAAGCATATCCATTTCCTCGGACGCGGCGGTCACTCCTTTGGCCGCTTTGCGCATGCCCTCGGCGATTTTGTCGCCCTCCGGCCAAAACGCACGCTGCTCGACCGAGGGCCGTAGACCATTGAACGTGACCACCGGATAGGAGTAACCCGAGAGCCGCTCCACTTGCTCGGCACCCGTACTCAGCGATTGCTCCAGACCCTTGAAGCCATCGCGCATGGTCGCGATGCGTTCGACCTTGAGCAGATGATGCATCCGCTCCAAGCCCTGATCGAACTTGACCAAGCCGTCGTGGATGTCGCGCGCTGCCTTCAGGTCGGGAGGGGCCGAGCGCAGCAACGTACTCAGACGCTTGGCGTCGGCGCTGAGATCCTTGGTTGTTTTATCCAATTCGTCGGCGGCATTGCTGGCGGCGGGGCCGACTTGATTTTCAAGATAATCCGCCGCCGTCTTCAGTCCTTGGCCGAACTGTTGCATGCCCTTGGGATCCAGTGTGTCGGATAGCCCGTCCATACCGTTGGCCACATCACCCAGCGCATCGCTCAGGGTTTGCACGGTGTTATAGTCAATCTTCTGGGTCTTCAATTGATCGTTGACGACCTGCATTTCCTTCTGCAAGCGCTGGGCCAGCGCTTGCATCTGCGGCCGGCGTTCACGCAGAACGCGGACTTGATCGCGCAGCCGCTGCACCTGCTGGCCGGTGCGCTGGGTGACGCGCTCGGCCCGGCCCATCGTGTCCTCGACTTCGCGACGACCAGGCAGTTGCCAGGCGAAATACACCAGGACGACCGCCGACACCAACTCCAAAACCCCGAGCGAGAGAAACACAATTCGTCGCATGACGGACACCCCCAATGGGGAAGGAGAGTAGCGGGTTCCGTCCGCGACCACGGCCTTACAAACCGTCGCGAACGCTTCCTCATCTTATTCTACCATCGAACGGGGCGGAAAGATCATCCCGAACGGCAAAGATATCAAGTGGTGAAATGCCAGCCCGCAGCGCCAGTAAGGGAACGTCCCTTGCTGGCGCTGCGGGCTGGTCAAAAAATTAAAGCCTGAGAGGATAGAAAAACGACGAGGCGTTCACGACATCATCGGCCGTAAACGCCCTCAATTCGTGGAGGTCTGCCGCTTACTTTTTCTTCGTCGGTTTCGTCGTCGAGTTTTGCAGTGTATCGCTGTCCTTAAGAATGACGATCAGACGGACCTGCATTTTGTGCTGGTTCGCGGCATCCGCATCTCTGTCCTTGTCTTTATCCACACCCTTGTCTTTATCCGCATCCTTATCTTTATCTGCATCCTTATCGGTGACGGATGGGGCGGCCAGAGCGGGCGTCCGTTTGGGTTTCTTGTGGACAGCCAACGCTACGGCGACGACCTGCCCCATTTTGAGGGCGTCCGGCGAACTTTCATAACCGATTAGATGCTTGTCCTTGCCTTTCAGTTCGGCCTTCTCCTGAGCGGTGTATTTCTTGATATTGCCTTTGTCGTCAAATTCCTCGGGCAGATCCTTGATGCGAACCTTGACGCTCTCTTCGGCCTGGAAATCGACGTTTTGGGATACCTGGACAATCTGATACATATTCTGAATGGCCTTGATTTCTTGTTGCAAGAGCCGGAGTTCTTGCTGCTCCGCTCGCGCCATCGCCTGCGCCATCCGTTGCTGCCCCTGCATGAACATTTGCTGCATCTGCATCATGTTGGCATGGTGATGCCGCCCCTGGCTACGGGGCATACGTTGCGCACGGTTCATCTGCTGATACATTTGATGCATGTTCCGGGCGTGCGCGCTGCGCAGGTTGGGCATCTTCGCGCCCGGCTTGAGACGTATTTCCGGATAGGTGACCTTCAGGGTGAACATCCGATCGCTATTGGGCAGGCTCACGAAGGTGCCGATGAGATTGCAAGGCGGCAACTTTTCGCTATCGATGGTGGGAAGATTCGGAGCCGGATTCGTCTTGGGTTTGGGGGGGGCCGCCTCCATCGGCGACAGTCCAAGCAAACCCAGCAACAATCCGATCGTCAAGGTGCCGCGTCGCATGGTTCCCTCTTCCTTACGGGGATGTTCGGATACTTTTGTTGTTGCACGCTCAGCCGAAAACACAACTTGCTCTTTCACAACCTCAGTATAATGCCTCCGTGCAACCACGGGGAATAGACAAATCTCATCGGAAATTGCGAAAGGGCGAGTTAGGGTTGTGCAAATAGTATCCATCCATTAGACCCGCGCGAACGGCAAAAGTTCCGGCCGCGAAAAGAAAATGTCGATCGTCGTTTCTCAGCCGAGATTGGCCGCCGACTGTCCGGCCAGCCAGCCGGTACTCCAAGCGGCCTGGAAGTTGTAGCCGCCGATTGGACCATCCAGATCGAGCAGTTCGCCGGCGATAAACAGACCGGACACACGCTTGCTCTGCATTGTCCGTGAATCGACTTCTTCCAGGGCGACGCCGCCGGCGGTCACTTCCGCCTTGCCGAAACCAAGTGTTCCCGTCACCGGCAAACGCAGATGCTTGATACATCCAACGAGACGAACGCGGTCAACCCGGCTCAGGGCGGCGGCTTTGCGATCCACGGCCAGCCCCGCCGCGCCGAGGAGCGTCTCACAAAGACGCCGCGGCAGATGGACGGCAAGGACCGCCGCCAGCAGTTTCTTACCGGACGCCGCCGTTTCGACACGCAAGTATTCGTCGAGCGCAGGCTCGGCCATGCCAGGTAGGAAGTCCAGTTCAAGGATCAGCGTTCCCGGTTGGGCGTGTCCGCTGATGACCCGGCTGACATCGAGAATGACCGGTCCAGACAGCCCGAAATGAGCGAACAACAGCGAACCACGTCGAGCGGCCAGAGTTTTACCATTCGCGGCCACGCGCACGGCCACATCCGGCAGAGTGACGCCGCGCAGGTCGGCAACCCAGGGAACGGATACGGTCACCGGCACCAGCGCCGGCCGAGGGGGGACGAGGGTATGTCCCAACCGAGTCGTAATGCCATAGCCATCACCCGTCGTGCCGCAGCCGGGATACGATTGCCCGCCGGTCGTCAGGATCACCCGTGCGGCATGAATAACACGGTGCGTCGTCGTCAGCACGAATCCGGGTGAACATGGTTGCAGGTCGCGCAACGGTTCCTCCAGGGTGAGAGTGGCCCCGCTGCGCCGCAGCCGCCGTAGTAGAGCATCGAGTACATCGAGCGCCTTGTTGCTGACGGGAAAAATCTTGCCCGTTTCCTCGATCTTGGTGGCGACGCCTTCGGACTCGAAGAGATCGAGCGTGTCCTGAACGCTGAACGCGGCCAGCGCGGAATGCAAAAAGCGTCCGGCTGGGCCGAAGGCCTCGACGATGCCGCGATTATCGGTAGCGTGGGTGACATTGCAGCGGGTGCCGCCGGACATGAGAATTTTGACGCCGGCCT
>DATNCY010000040.1:0-10687 GCA_035553375.1 Gemmataceae bacterium | reverse complement strand
CACCCCCTCTCCCCCGAGTACAGGGGAGAGGGGAGTAAGGGAGAAGCTCCCCCCCAAGCCCTCCCCCCTGCCTACAGGGGAGAGGAGGGAAGACAGCGCGAAGCCGCAAGCGGTTCACCTGTGGGCGCAGCTGGCCGTCTCGACCTTGCTGTTGTCGCTCATCGTCATCGGATACTACATTTTCAAGAGCAACAACTATGGCGGTTGGACGAACGGCCCGCGCTGGCTGATGTGGCTGTCGCCGTTGTGGTTGTTAACCATGCTGCCCATCGTCGATCGACTCGGCCAACGACGTTGGAGCCGTGTACTGTGCCTCCTCCTGCTGGCGCTGTCGGTGCTGTCAGCCCATTATTGGGACTGGAACCCCTGGCGACATCCTTGGATCTATAATTGGATGGATGCAAACGGATTGATCCCGTACTGAGCGAACATCCTCGAATCATCAATCGCGAGAGATTATGTCCTCGAATGAACCCTTGCCTGGACCACCCGAGGAGACGGGCAATTCCCGACCGTCTCCGGCCGACAACGCCCATTTTTCACCTCCTGAGGAATATGAGCCAACTCGGCCGACAGATCGTGATCGTGCCGCGCCGCCCTTACCTCCCGGATGGCGACCGATACTGGACGCGCCGCCTTCCGTGATCGCAAGCAAACCGAAGCCGCCTCATCCGAACCTCGGCTTCGCGATTTTATGGATGATCCTGTTCGTCATCGTATCGCAGGGGGTGGGAGTCGCCGTCGCCATCGTGGTCATCATCTTGCAGTTGTTGCTTCATGCCCAGGATGTGGAAGCATATCTGAAACGGATGTCCGATCCCGCCTTCGCGAGTTCCGCCGAGTTCGCTCCCGTCCTGATCTCCGCGTTCTTCGTCGCGGAGGTTGTTTCCATCGCCCTGGGCTGGTTGGTGTTGCGTTTGGTGGCCGGACGCGATTGGACGCGTCAGGTGGCGCTGCGCCGGCCGGGATTCGCTCATGTTGTCTTCGCCCTGCTGCTTTTCCCGGCCGTCGTTCTCGTTGGCGAAGGCATGGGAGAGTTGGCCAAGCAGTTACCCCTGCCTCACCTGGTCGAACTAGAAAAGTTCATGGAGCAGGTGGGGAACTGGCCTTGGTGGATGGCGGTACTCATCATCGGTTTTGGACCGGGCATCGGCGAGGAGTTATGGTTTCGCGGCTTTCTCGGCCGAGGTTTGGTCGGACACTACGGCCTCATCTGGGGCATGGTGTGGACGTCGCTTCTTTTCGGCATCATGCACCTTGAACCCGTGCAGATTATCTACGCCCCGGTCATCGGCTTCGTCCTCCATTACGTCTACTGGACCACACGCTCGCTGTGGCTGCCCATGATGCTGCACCTGCTCAACAATTCACTCGGCGTTCTGGCCACCTCGCGGAACGTTCCCGGACACTGGATCTTCGAGCGACTCGATCAGAGCGTTCACCAAGTGAATCATCCAGCCCTCATTTACTTGGGAGCGATGATTTTACTCGTCACCGTGGGCTATGCCCTCTACCAGAGCCGGGCGCGGCTGGAGGCGGATTCCCCCAATGGCATCCCGTGGCGGCCCTCTTCGCCCGGCGTCGAGTATCCACCGAGTCTTAGCGGCACGCATGTAGTTCACCCCATGCCATCGCCGACAATGTGGGGTATCGCTCTGGCGGGCGCCCTCTTGTTCGTGGCGGCCTGCATGGCAGCGGTGCGAATTTCTTGAAGGAGCGGTATGTCATGGAACAACTTGGCGGCAGCGGCGGTGGAAACCCGCGATTGACAGGACAGCCGAATCTTTTTTATGCTACGCCCACCGGAACGTAGGCGAAGAGGCAAGCCATCGTCGAAACCACAACTTGAGCAACATTACCCCAGTCATGTCGTGGACTACCAAGCGCCTTCGTTTGGTGGCCGGCGACATGTATTTGCCCCCAAGAATCCGACTCCAGGAAGGGAGGAGCCTCACGGATGAACTACTCACCCCTCGCCCTCGTCGGGGCGACATGGATGCTGTTTTGCATCGGAGCCGCCGACGCTCGCGCGGAACTGATTCAGTGGAGCTACAGCTGGTCGCGCACGCCTACCGAGGTCCATGCCGATAGTCCGGGCAGCGGTTACATCGCCCTAACCGATCAGGGACTGAAATCGGCGGCCGGCAATTCGTACCTCGTTGCCACCAACTTGCAGGCGCACAGCACCGCGCCGTCCGCCCATCCCGATACGTTCACCAACAAAACGTACACGTTGGGTCTGTTCCTCCAGGATCAGGACTCGCAGAAATCGGGAACCGTCTCGTTTACTGGGGAATTCAACGGCACGCTGACCGCGGAAAGCTCCAACATCGCCAACACCTTCACCGGCCAAACGACGCGGACGCTGGTGCTGGGCGATCATCTCTACACGGTGACAATCGGTCCATTCACGGCGCCCGGACCGACTGGGGCGGCCAATTCGGGAAGCATCGCTGCTCGCGCGGATGTAACCATATCAACAATTTTTCATCTGCCGGAGCCAAGCAGTTTCGTGCTGGCGGCATTCGGCGTATCTGGTTTGCTATTGGTGCGGCGACCGCGGCGCAGCTGATTCCCTGCCAGCCTACCAGCCTGGAGCGCCAGCGACGGGTTCTTCAACCCGTCGCTGGCGCTGCGGGCTGGTAGCATAAACGTATCATCATTCGGTCCGTTTCGTTCGGGGGCTGGGGTCGAGCAACGTCACCGGCCGCGGCGCGACCAGCGCCGTCATCTGCTTGACATCCAGCGCTTCGAGTAGTCCGAAACAAAACATCTCCGGCATCTGATCCACCGAACGATTCTGCTCCAACACCTCCTTGAGACTGCCCAGCGCTCCATGCAGTTCCAGCCCACCGACGGCCTTCTCCTCCAACCCTCCGGCAACCAACGCGATCAGACTCATGCGCGGTCCCACGGCGACGACTGTCACCGGGCCATGCTTGCGCTCGGTCAGCGACCAATGGGCCACGGCCGCCAGTTCGCTCGCCTGCAAGCCCAACGGCCGATCGCCCACGGCGGATAACAGGAGGGCGAACAGAGAATCCTTCGCCGCCAACTTCGCCTCGCCGAAATAGAATAGATCGACCGCCAGGACGCGATACCCCGCTTTCAGCAGACGTTCCGCGTTGACCATATCGGTGCGGCGGCCCGCGTCGTTAAGAAGAATGGCCGTCGCCTTCGGTTCGCGGCGAACCAGTTCCACAACGGGAACCGTCCACTTTTCGCCCAAACGCAATTTCCAGAAGGTGGCCTTGAGACCGTCCTTTTCCGTGCTGCCGCCGCGCGTCGCTTTCACGGCGAAGTCCTTGGCGTGGACGACGGAGCGCAACTTGTCGCGCTGCGTCTGCTGCCATTTCTGAGCCGCCTGCCGATCCGCCGGCAGTGCGGGAGTAAGAGGTAATTTCTTCGCCAACTCCCGAGCAAGCGTGTTGAAATCGGCATTGTGGTCGGGCATATCCACGGCAAGCTCTTCCGATGTTTTAACCTCCTTTTTGGAGGGTATTTCTTCATTTTTGTACTTCTTGTCATCGGCATAGAAGAAATCGCCGACCATGCGATAAAACGCCTGCCGATTATCCTTTTCGTAATTGTGCGTGCCGGGATCATCGTTGATGTGCGAACGCAGCGCCTTGTCCTTGCCGTACAGCTTGAAGATGGGCCGCGCGGCGTCAAGCAAGGGCGGCAGCGCGTAACCAGCCTCGAAACAGCAATTGTCCTTGGCGTTGAACGTCAAAAGCGTCGGTCGCGGCGCGCGCAGCGCAGTCAGATGCGTGTAATCGGCGACCGTGGCGAGATCGCACGGGGTTTGCTCCGAATCGCCGAGATCCTTGAAATGATCGCGGATTTTGACGCGGAAGCCGGAATAGCCGGCGACCGGATTGGCCAGTTTGACACGCAAATCGAGCGAGCTGACGAAGATGGTTTGCCAACCGCCGCCCGACAGTCCGCTGACCGCGACGCGCTCGGCGTCCGCGTTCGGCTGCGATAGCAACACGTCGATACCGCGCGTCATCGACAGGTAGAAGGGAGAGACGCCGCTTGTGCCGCACAGGTCGAGCTGGTTCATGCGATAATGTTGCAATCCCGGCTTGCGCAATTGGCCCATGCCAAGCCATTCGACGTTGAGGACGAGCATGCCGCGCTTGGCGAGATTGATACAGCGAATTTGCTTGTAACCCGCGGCCTTGCCCTTGGAATCGTGGCCGTTGACGGCCAGCACCACCGGCACCTTGCCGGCCAGCGTTTCCGGTTCATAGAGCAAAGCCGGTATCCACAAACCGGGAACCGCCTCATAGCGCAATTTCTTGATGCGATAACCGGGACCGCCTGGAATGGTCTCGAACCACTTCACCTGACACTTCGCATCGCGCCACGCCGCGGCTTCGCCACGGAAGACCACACGTTCGAGGACGGCTTGCCGAATACGCTGCGAATGCTTCTCCCATTCGTTTACCGTCTTCACCTCTGGCATTCGTGGAATGCGCGACTCAATATAATCTTGCACATCCAGCAGCGCTTGACGCGGCCCCATGATTTCATGGGACAACGCTTGTTCCAGGGGCGACGGCTCGGCGGCTCGAACGGCCGTAGGCAAGGCGACACACAAGAAGAGGCAGCAGATTCCGCGATTCATGGAGGGACTCCATCAGTTGAAGCCGCAAGCGGCAATACAGAGGATTCACGCCGCGATCATAACGGTAGCGAAGCGACGTCGCAACTTTCCAGATACATAGGTAGGGTGGGTCGAGGAACGAGACCCACCGAGCTACGTGGTGGGTCTCGTTCCTCGACCCACCCTACCTATGCACCGGAGTTCGTATTGATTCACCCGGCGGAGCCATCCAGAATAAGCAGCGATCCAAGAACATGGGCCGCAAGGTTGCGAGCCATGATCCTTTATTCCGACATTTTCGAGGCGAAAAGATGCCGCCAGGCGCTAAATATGTGGTCGGTGTTCCCAACGAAATCAAAACGCATGAATCGCGTGTCGCTCTCATCCCCGTCGGCGTCGAGGAGTTGACCCGCGCCGGCCATAAGGTGCTGATGCAGGCGGGGGCCGGTCAGGGCAGCGGCATCAGCGATGAGCAATATAGCCAGTGCGGGGCCGAGATTGTGCCTAGCGCCGCCGACGTATGGCAGCGCGCCGATCTCATCGTCAAGGTCAAGGAACCGCTGCCGGTCGAATGGCCGTTGATGCGTGCGGGACAGATCGTTTTCACGTACTTTCACTTCGCGGCCGACGAATCGCTGACGCGCGCCGTCATGCAATCGGGCATCACGGCCATTGCCTACGAGACTATCAAGGACGCCAAAGGCACGCTGCCGCTGCTCACACCGATGAGTGAAGTGGCCGGACGCATGAGTATTCAAGAGGGCGCGAAGTTTTTGGAGCGACCGTTTGAGGGACGCGGCATTCTCCTCGGCGGTGTGCCCGGCGTATTGCCGGCCAACGTCGTCATTCTCGGCGGCGGCATCGTCGGTGCCAACGCCGCCAAGGTCGCCGCCGGACTCGGTGCCAACGTCACCATTCTCGACATTAATCTCGATCGCCTGCGCTATCTCGATGATGTGATGCCGCGTAACGTCACCACGCTGTACAGTGATCGACACAATGTCCTCGATAGCCTGGCGCGCACGGATTTGCTCATCGGTGCCGTGCTGATTCCAGGGGCACGCGCGCCGCATCTGGTCCGGCGCGGCGATCTGAAACGCATGCCGCCGCGCGCGGTCATTATCGATGTGGCCATCGATCAAGGCGGCTGCGTCGAAACGTCGCGGCCGACCACGCACAGTCAGCCCACATTTCTCGTCGATGACGTGCTGCATTACTGCGTGACGAATATGCCGGGTGCCGTCGGTCGTACCAGCACGTATGCACTGACGAATGTGACTTTGCCCTATGTGCTGGAATTGGTCCGCAAGGGATTCGAAAAGGCGATAACGGATAATCCCGCTCTGCGACAGGGCGTAAATATCCATCGTGGCAAGGTGACGAATCCCGCCGTGGCCGCTACCTTCGCCCTCGATTGCGCGACGATCTAAAACATCACCACGGAAAACACGGAAAACACGGAAAACACGGAAAAAAGACAGAAAGACAAGCGCACCAAGAGGACAGAATATGTTGAGATTTCGCTGGAGTTTGCTTTTTCTTCTGATTCCCCTGCAGACGCTGGGAGGCGAACCGGAGGTTGTCGATGTATTCGTCCCGAAAAAGGATGGTTTTAAGTCCATTCGCATTCCCTCCGTGGTGGTAACGAAGAACGGGACCGTCCTCGCTTTCGCCGAAGGACGAGCGGCAAACGCGGATCAGGCCAAGAACAAAATCGTCCTCAAACGCAGCAGCGATGGCGGCAAGACCTGGGGAAAAATTGCCGTGATCGCGGAGGACGGCGACAAGGCGATGAACAACCCCTGCGCCGTCGTCGAGCGCGCGAGTGGGTTGGTGCTGTTGATGTACCAGACTTATCCGGCCGGCATCGGCGAACGGAGCGGCAAGATTCAGACGGGTTACGAAGGCGAGCGGATCGTCCGCAATTTCCTCATCACCAGCGCGGACGATGGCGTCAGTTGGTCCAAGCCTCGCGATGTCACCAGGGAGACGAAACGGCCGGAGAAGGTGACAACAATGGCCGTGGGGCCGGGCCTTGGCATCCAACTACACAACGGCAAATACGCGGGCCGGCTGTTGTTCCCCTTCAACGAAGGGCCGTTCGGCTTGTGGAACATTTACGCTGTTTATAGCGATGACAAGGGCAAGACGTGGAAGCGAGGAGCGGTTGCTCCCGGCGGTTTCATCGACACGCCCAAGGGAGGCAAAACCAGCACAGTGAACGAAGCCCAATTCGTCGAACTGAAGGACGGTTCCATCCGTTTCAATGTCCGGCGTTGGGCTGGGAAGCCGGTTCGCAAGACCTGTGTGAGCGCGGACGGCGGCGTCACGTGGTCGAAGGTTGAAGATGCGCCGGAGCTACGCGATCCGAGTTGCATGGCGTCGATTTTCCGTTATCCCGACCGGGCGGATAGCGCAAAGAGTCGTATTCTGTTTTCCGGGCCGCAGAGCAACAAACGCGAAAACGGCACGATCTTCCTCAGTTACGACGAAGGGGCGACCTGGCCCGTTCATCGCGTTCTCTGCAAGGGGAGTTTCGCCTATTCCTGCTTGACCGCGTTGCCCGATGGAACCATCGGCTGCCTCTACGAAGCGGATGGAACGAATCGCATCGTCTTCGCTCGGTTCGCGCTCAACTGGCTGACCGAGGGCGAGAAGCGTCAGGAGGCGAAGGAAAAACCACCCAATATCGTCTTCCTCATTGCCGACGATCTCGGCTACGGCGATCTCGGTTGCTATGGGCAAAAGAAGATCAAGACGCCGAACCTTGATCGCTTGGCCAGTGAGGGAATGCGCTTCACGGCCCACTACGCGGGTAACAATGTCTGCGCGCCGTCGCGCTGCGTGCTGATGACCGGCAAGCATCCGGGGCACGCCTACGTCCGCGATAATCGCCAGGCCAAGGGGTTTTCGGAAGGACAAACGCCGGTTCCCGCCGGTACGCTGCAATTGCCGTTGTTGCTCAAGAAGCAGGGGTACACGCTGGGCGGTTTCGGCAAGTGGGGACTGGGACCGGTTGGCAGCAGCGGCGCTCCGCTTAAACAAGGTTTCGACCGCTGGTTCGGCTACAACTGTCAGGCTGTCGCCCACAACTATTATCCGACGCATCTCTGGGACAACGACAAGCAAATCAAGCTGAACAATCCGAAGTTCTCGGCTCATCAAAAACTGCCCGCCGACGCCGACCCCAACAATCCCGCCAGCTACACGAGTTTCACCGGCAAGGATTACGCTCCCGACCTCATCGGCGCGAAAGCGCTCGACTTCGTGCGTGCCAACAAGGATCGCCCGTTCTTTCTGTATTACCCGACGACGGTGCCGCATTTGGCCCTGCAAGTGCCTGCGGATTCGTTGAAGGAATACGCGGGAAAATTCCCGGAAGAGCCGTATACCGGCAATCGCGGCTATCTTCCTCAACGCCAACCGCATGCGGCCTATGCCGCCATGATTACACGCATGGACCGCGATGTTGGCCGCATCCTGACGCTCGTCAAGGAACTTGGTCTCGACGAACGCACGATCGTTGTTTTCACCAGCGATAACGGCCCGCTCTACGATCGTCAGGGCGGCACCGATACGGATTTTTTCAACAGTGCGGCCGGCTTTCGCGGACGCAAAGGTTCCTATTACGAAGGCGGTTTCCGCGAGCCGTGCCTGGTCCGCTGGAAGGGCCGTATCGCGCCCGGCAGCACCAGCGACCGCGTCACCGGCTTCGAGGATTGGCTGCCCACGTTGCTCGAACTAATCGGAGCCAAGGACGAAACGCCGGCCGATCTGGACGGCATCAGTTTCGCCCCCACGCTTCTGGGGCAGAAGCAGGCACCGCGTCCCTTCCTCTACCGCGAGGCGGCGGGCTACGGCGGACAGCAATGCGTGCGCGTGGGCGATTGGAAGGCGCTGCGACGAAACATGAATCCCGGTCCGAAGGCGAAAAACCAGAAGGCCGGCGCGATCGAACTGTACGATCTCGCCGCCGATCCCGGTGAAAAAAACGATGTGGCCGGCAAGCACCCGGAGATCGTCGCCAAGCTGCGGGCGATCATGGATAAGCAGCATGTGAAGTCGAAACAGTTCCCCCTCCGCGCACTGGACGAAGAGAAAAAACCGATGCTTCCTTGATCGTCCTCTAACATTGAGAAACCCCATGTCCAAACCGACTGCCGCCCTGACGGGACTCGTCGCCGCGACTCCTACGCCGTTTAGCGCGGATGGCGAACTCAATCTGCCGGTCGTTGCCAAGCAAGCCGAACGCTTGCTCCGCGACGGCGTCAAGACCGTGTTCATCGCCGGCAGCACCGGCGAGAGCTATTCCTTGACCGTCGAGGAACGGCTGGCTCTCGCTCAGCGCTGGAGCGAGATCGCTCGCGGTTCGACTCTTCGCGTGGTCGTCCATGTTGGCTCGAACTGTCTGGCCGATGCTCGCACGCTGGCTTCGCAGGCGCGGTCTCTCGGCGTCGTCGCCATCGCTGCTCTGGCTCCGAATTATTTCAAGCCCCAATCCTTGGATACTCTCGTCGCCTGCTGTGGCGCGATAGCCAGTGCCGCGCCGTCGCTGCCGTTTTACTTCTACGACATCCCCATGTTGACCGGCGTGCGTTTCTCGATGCCGGAGTTTCTGTCGGTGGCGGCCGAGCGTATTCCAACCCTGGCGGGTATCAAATTCACCAACGCTGATTTGATGGCTTACCAGCGCTGCCTCCATACTCATGGAGGGAGGTTCGATATTCCGTGGGGACTGGATGAATACTTGTTGGCAGCGCTGGCCCTCGGCGCGGCGGGCGGCGTCGGCAGCAGCTACAACTTTGCCGCACCCGTATATCATCGACTGAGGGCCGCGTTCTCGAAAGGCGATCTCGCCACCGCCCGCGCCGAGCAATTTCGCTCCGTCCAACTGATTGAATTGCTGGCCGCGTCCGGCTACATTGGCGCGGCCAAGATGGTCATGGGGTTTCTGGGTATCGATGTTGGCCCCGCTCGACTTCCGATTGCGAATCCCACAACAGAGCAACGCGCGCAACTGAGAAGGAACCTGGAACAACTCGGCTTCTTCGACTGGATTGGGGCACGATGATCGCACCTGTTCGATTTGGTCTGCGCGGGCATGGATCATGACGAGCGACATTCATTTGAGGTAACACGATGACAGACGGACAGCGCCGGTCGATGGTGATTTCTCCGCTCTGGGCGCAAGGAGTGATTCTCACCTTCGTGTTTGGATTCGCCGTGTTGGGTTATCTGGCGCTGCGTGTGTACCAGGACCATGCTCCCGTGCCCGGCCGAGTGGTTTCCGAGGCGGGGCAAACCGTCTTCACCGGCGAGGACATCCTCGGCGGCCAGCAGTTATTCCTGACTTACGGCCTGATGGAATACGGCTCGATCTACGGCCACGGAGCCTATCTTGGCCCCGATTTCACGGCCGACTATCTGCATCGTGAAGCGCTGGAGATGCAGCAATTCTACGGCGGCGGAGACGGTGCCGTAGGACGAGTCCAAAGCGAACTTCAGGCCAACCACTACGATCCGAAAACCGACACGCTGACTTTCACGGAAGGCCAAGTCCGAGCGTTCGCGGTTCTTCTCCACCACTACGAAGACGAAATTCTCAACCGTAAGCGCAGCGGAGCCGGCATGGGTCCGGGAGCCATCCCCGACCCGGAAGAGATACGCCGCATTACGGCTTTCATCGCCTGGACGGCGTGGACCGCCTCGGCTCGCCGGCCGGATCGTCCGTATTCGTACACCAACAATTGGCCGCCCGAACCTCTGGTCGGTAATCAGTTGACCGAGGAAGCCGTCGTCTGGAGTACGCTGTCGATCATCGCTCTGTTGGGCGGAATCGGACTGATGCTGACGGCCTTCGGGCGCTACTCCCATCTTCTGGGCTGGCACACGGAAGAGGAGCGTCGCCTGCGTTTCCTGCCGCCGGGAGATGTGTCGCTGACCCCGGCTCAGCGGTCCACTTCCTGGTACTTTCTCGTGGTCGCCGCGTTGTTTTTGGTGCAAACGCTACTCGGCGGGGCCACCGCGCATTATCACGCGGACACCGGCAGTTTCTTCGGCGTGGACCTTCCTCAA
>DATNCY010000039.1:0-4074 GCA_035553375.1 Gemmataceae bacterium | reverse complement strand
GCCCCAAGGTGTCAGTCGAGGAAGGCCACGTTTCGCATGGCCTTCGACTGGCCCTCAGTGTTCATCACGACCCGGTGCCAGCCGTGCAGGGTGATGGTGGCGTGGTCGGGGTGCCGGATGCGGCCCTTGACGTAGACGCCGGGATTGCGCCGCATCGTGCGCCAGCCCCAGCCCTTCACCGTCGGGCTGCCGGCCAGGATGCCCTTGTACTGCGCCTCGGTAACGCCGTTGGGGCATTTCGAGCAGACATAGACCGTTTCGCCACCCGTGCGGTAGCAGAACTCGGCCCAATGCGGCTTGCCGCCGTTGCCCCGGCGCAGCGGCTCGTTGGGCAGGATCAGCTTCTCGTCCACGACGAAGCCAGGAACCGGCAGGAAGAACCACTCACCCTGGCGGACGAAGGCGGCGTTCTTGCGGCGGTTGCGGGCCTTCCCCTTGAGTCGCTTGCCGGCCTGGGCGCTCAAAACCTCGGCGGGCTTCAATGCCTCCTTGGCCTGACGGACGGTGCCGACCGGGGCGGATTCAGGAATGCCGGCGACGAACCAGTGGCGTTCGTCATGACCGCAGAGGAACTTGCTCTTTTCCTTGCCCTCACGTACGAGGAGCAGCAGATGGCGGTCGGTGGGCTGCACGTCGAGGACGGCAACCTCAGCCTCGGCCTCTGGCTGGCGGACGATCTCGAAGAACTCGCCCTTGTGGTCGGCCTGCACGTCCAGGGAGATGGGGCCGGACGTGCGGGTGCGGCGAGCGGGGCGGTCAGCGACCTTCAGCCGTGCGCCGATGCGAGCAAACTTGATGTCAAGGAGGTTCGTGTCCATAGAGGGGAGGACACGATCAGGATGGGCTAGGTTCACACTATCGGTGAAGTATTGTCCGTGGCCGCAGACGCATTTGCCATCATCTCGGCGAGGTCGATGTCTCCGGCGCACAATGCCTCTTCATCGAAAAGCAGACACTTAAAACCCAAGGATGTCGCAGCGTCAAACTCGGACTCGAAAATCGGCTCCGGCAGCTTGCGCATCATTGGGTTCTGAGGAAAGAGAAGGTCCAGCCATAAATCCTTGAAGGAACGTGGGGGCGGATCGCTCCACCCCCCACAAGGTTTACTCAACGACTTCGGTGTTGACACCGGAGCCGACCGTCTTACCGCCTTCCTGGATCCCTCATGCGACTGCCAATTGAGCGATTTCAGCAGCAAGGTTTTGGCGAGCCGGTTCTTCCAGACGGCACAAAAGATGGAAAATCCTCGGTCTGCTCAAGAATTTCTCCAACACTCGCCGTCTGCCCTTGCGGTAGTCGGGTTCCGGCACCCAGGCGTACTCCTGCCGAATCTTCTCGGCGTAAGTCCGGTAGACCGATTCACTCTCTCCCAGGATGGCGAGGTCGGCATCGAGAAGCACCTGAGCGTCGGCATTGCCACCGGCGTCATGCGTCTTCGTTTTCCGGATCAGGGAAGCCACCAGACCACCCTCCGGGACGGACAACTTCTCGCACAACCGCTCGGCATAGTCGGCGCTGCGTTCTTCGTTGTCCGAAGCTTTGCTGTCGTAGATTACGTCATGCAGCCAGGCAGCCAGCTTGACGGTGTTCAGGTTTCGGGCATAGGAGCCGAGGCTTTCCACGGTTTCCAGCATGCTTTGGACGTGATCGAGCGTATGGTAGAAGCGGCCCGGCCCGGCGTAATGTTCACGAACATCCTCGAAGGCCCGGTCAGCCAGGGGTGAGGCCACGGCCCAGGTACGGAGAAGATCATGCCATTTTCGGTGCAGTACGTCATTCATGAGGCACTTTCTCTCGCTCGTCACCTGTAGTTCCAGAACCAATACGAGTAGTCCTTCAGCAGTTGCCGGTTGGGATTGCCCTCCTTCGCTTCGCACTCGGCCAAGGGCACTTCGATCAACCGGCGTTCAGCCCTCGCCTCGCACAGAAGTCCATACATCTCCTCTATCCCAGGATCGTCTTCGGGGTCGCTCAGACCAGTGATTTTGATGATAGGTGATGGCCCGTATGCTGGCTCCCATTTGGCCTCAAAGGGAAACGTCAAGTGCGCCGCCAGGTAGCGGTGGTAGGTCAGAAGGGTATTCTCATCGACCTCCGGGAGCGGGTCGTCACCGTTTAGCCCCAGCGCCAGCCGCACACGGTCGTCCTCGTCTTTGGGGTTCAGCGGGCGAGTGACGATGCGAGTCGGTTGCTCGATCATCGGAGGCCCGCCGGTGTCCGTTTCGATGTCCTCCTCACCCAGCCACATGCTTTCGAGTTCGAGGCCGTCCCGCTCGCAGCGCTTGCGATAGACGGGGTGCATGTGGTCCAGCGTGTGCCGGTCCCACTCGATCAGGTAAGTCGGCGGGGCCGATCTCTGGTCCACGTCCCGGATCGTCCCGGCCCAGGCTCCCAACGGTATGTCGGGGAAATCCGGGTCGGTCGTGCCGGGCTTCACACGCACCTGCGCTTCGGCGGCGAAGCGGGCCGGTGTCCGAGGCGGCTTATCCTTCTTTTTCGGCTTGCTCACAACAGTCCCTCCTGTACCGCTCCCTGTCATTTTGCAGAACGACGGGCCTCCCGGACAAGCCCTTCGCAGGTATTCTCCTGTTGACAGGCACGCACTGCCAGGCCGACCGCCGCTGGCTACAACGACTCCATGAAAATCCTCTTCCTCCACGGCTGGCAGTCGATCCCAGGCGGCGTCAAACCAACCTTCCTGGCCCGGCACGGCCACGAGGTCATCAACCCCAAGCTGCCGGACGAGGATTTCAACGAGGCCGTCAAGATCGCCCAAGCCGAGTTCGACAAGCACCAATCGGATGTGGTCGTAGGCTCGTCGAGGGGCGGCGCAGTAGCGATGAACATCAAGATCGGCGAGGCCCGGCTCGTCTTGCTCTGCCCGGCCTGGAAGAAGTATGGGATAGCCAGGACCGTGAAGCCCGGCACGGTGATCCTCCACAGCCGGGCCGATGACGTGATTCCCTTCGCCGACAGCGAAAAACTGGTCAGAAAAAGTGGGTTGCCGGCGACGGCGCTGATCGAGGTCGGCGACGATCACCGATTGGCTGACCCGGAGCCGCTTGAGGCGATGTTAAAGGCGTGTGAAGGGAGAATCGAATGGCGCATCCACCAGTCTTGAGACAAAGGAGCGAAGGCCGTACCATCGCCGTCGTCGGCGACGTGTACCGCTTCTTGGCGACCGGAGAAGACACGAACGGCAAGTACGCCTTGTGGGAAGCCATCGTGCCTCCAGGCGGCGGGCCTCCACCACACGTCCATAGCCGGGAGGAGGAGGGCTTCTACGTCCTCGAAGGCGAGATCACCCTTCAGATCGGCGACAAGCGCCTCGTGGCAAACGCCGGGATGTTCGCCAACATGCCGGTCGGAACGCCTCACTCCTTCAAGAACGAGAGCAGCAGACCAGCCAAAATGCTCCTTTCCGTAGCGCCTGCTGGGCTAGAGATGATGTTTTTCGAGTTCGGCGTGCCGCTACCCGAAGGTTCAACGACGGCTCTGCCGCCCACGACGGAAGAAATCGAGAACCTGCTGGCTGTCGCACCGAGGTACGGGATCGAGATCAGGCTGCCGCAGTCATGATCCAGGAAACTACCCGGCGAGAAAGGAGTCACCGATGGCCTTTGATGAAGCCCTGGCCGGGCGCATCCGGCAACGGCTGACCCGGCGCAAGAACGCCGAGGAGAAGAAGATGTTCGGCGGAAAAGGTTGGGTTGAAGAAGTACACGCTCTACGTTCAGGACTATGGCGCTCCGGTCGGCTACCGGCTGGCGGTCAGGCACCCGGAACGTGTGACCGGGTTGGTGGTGCAGAACGGCAACGCCTACGACGAGGGGCTAGACAACGATTTCTGGAAGCCGCTCAAGGCGTAAATGACCAGATCGCCGGCCTCATGCGGCAGTTCTTACGGAAACACGCCGCCAGGAAGTAACTCTTCTCTCTTCTCGCCGAGGATTCGTGGAGGAACCTGTCCATGCACTACGAGTTCATCGCCATCCCGGACGCCGACGTGCCCCAAGCCGCCGATCCCGTCTTCCAGCACGTCGTCACCACCTACGCCAGCGAGGCGAACAAGAC
>DATNCY010000038.1:0-4086 GCA_035553375.1 Gemmataceae bacterium | reverse complement strand
CGCCGAACACGATCGCATCACCGACAACACGCGCACACGGGCGTTCGTCGAACGCTTTCCCGCCGCCGATAAAGAGGTGCATGAGTACGCCGGCGCTCATCACACCCTGGAGTTCGAGAGCGACCCCGAACCGTTCCTCGGCGATCTTCTGCGTTGGCTCGATCGACAGATCGTTCACCAATCGAAATAGTTCACGAGAAGCGATCTCCCTTCGTTTATTTGACAATCGTTTCCGAGCGATCTACGTTTCCCACAGGGGTATTACTCGCGCCCCAACCATCGTTCGCCCACGCTGGTGAGGCGACGGTGTTTTCAAGGGATGGCCGTTTCATGTCCACGTTCACACCGACCGGACAGCGTGTGCTGATCGTGGATGATAATCCGTCTGTGGCATCGCTGTTGTCTCATGCCCTGCGTGCCGAAGGCTGCCTGGTGGACGTGGCCGACGATGGTCCTGAGGCGCTCGCGTCCATCGCTACCCACCCGCCTGATCTCATCGTCCTCGATCTCGAACTGCCCTCTCTGCCCGGCGATGTGATTTGCCGCCGGCTCAAAAACGATCCCGCCACCAACCTCATCCCGATCGTCATGGTCACCGGCCAGGCCGATTTCGAGTGCAAGTTGGACGCCTGGGAATATGGTGCCGACGATTTTCTGACGAAACCGCTGCGCGTGGCCGAAGTGACATCGCGTTGTCGCTCGCTGCTGCGCATCAAGCGTCTGGTTGAAGAACGCGACTCGGCGGAGTCCGTCGTCTTCGCCCTCGCTCGCACGGTTGAGGCGAAGAGTCCCTACACGCACGGCCATTCCGAGCGTGTCATGCGCTATGCCCTAGAGCTGGCCGACGCGCAGGGCGTGACCGCTCACGATCGCGAGGTATTACGCAAGGGCGCCCTGCTGCATGACATTGGGAAAATCAGTGTGCCGGACGCCATTCTCGACAAACCCGGCAAACTAACGGCGGCGGAGTTCGAGATTGTCAAGGGTCACGCCGCGCAGGGGGCACACATCGTCGAACCGCTGCACGCGCTGCGGGAGACGCTGCCGTTGATTCGTTCGCATCACGAACGGCTCGACGGCAAGGGCTATCCCGATGGTCTGCACGGCGAGCAGATTACGCCGCTGATACGCATCCTTTCCGTCGCCGATGTGTATGATGCCCTGTCCAGCGAACGTCCCTATCGCCAGTCGATCCCGCACCAGCGCTGCCTGGAGATGCTGCGCGAGAACGCCCAGAGCGGCGGACTGGATGCGGAACTGGTGACGCTTTTCTCCGCCATCGTCACGCCGTTGCCGACGCGGGTTGCTGCCGGCGTACCCTCGCATTCGCTCGTCCTGACAAGCTAAGTAACGCGCCGCACACGAAGGCTTCCCTTGCTGGCGCTGCGGGCTGGCAAGGGTGTCTTTTGCTAGTATGTGGCGCTGCTCGACCAGACCGGCGCAAGTCTCGCTGGCGCTGCGGGCTGGCAAGGGTGTCTTTTGCCAGCCCGCAGCGCCAGCAAGGGAACGTCTCTTGCTGGCGCTGCGGGCTGGCATACACTGGCTCTCACCTTGTCAGGGGGCCGTGCGATGGATGTCGTGGTGATTGGAGCGGGGCCGAATGGGCTGACGGCGGCGGCGACGCTGGCGCGGCATGGCTGGGATGTGCTGGTGCTGGAAGCGCGATCGCGGCCGGGGGGAGCCGTTTATTCCGAAGAGTTGACCCTGCCCGGCTATCTCCACGATGTCGGTGCCGCCTTCTTTCCCTTCGCCGATGACAGCCCCGCTTTTCGCGCTCTCGATCTGACCGGCGCGGGACTGGTGTGGGGCAACGCACGCCGCGAGAGTTGTCATCCCGCGCCGGACGGCACAGCAGCGACCATTTCGCGCGATGTCGAAGAATCCGCGCGGTCCTTCGGCGTCGATGGGACCGCGTGGCGGCGGCTAGCCGAATGGCAACACGGTATGGGCGAACGGCTGGCTGCGGCGCTGCTGGGGCCATTACCCGGCATCGGTCCCGCTTTCCGGCTTGGGCTGATTAATCTGCTGCGACTGGCGCGTCTGGGACTGCTCAGCACGGGAAGCTTCGCTCGGAAGCAGTTCCAGAGCGAGGCGGCGCGGCGTGTGGTACCGGGGTTGGCGCTGCATGCCGACCTGGGACCGGACGATTTCGGCGGAGCCGGCATGGGATTGGTGTTGGCTCTGTTGGCGGCGGACACCGGCTTCCGCGTGCCGCAAGGCGGAGCGCGGGCGATTACCCACGCGCTGGTTCGCCGTCTGGAAGACGCGGGCGGCAAACTCCGCCTCAACACGCGCGTCCAGCGCGTCCTCACTCGTCAGGGCCGAGTGGCGGCGGTGCGTACCGAGCAAGGCGAAGAGATCGCCGTGCGTCGCGCCGTGATTGCCGATGTCGGTGCGCCGGCGCTGTTTTTGAAAATGCTGGAGGAACGCGATGTGACGTGGTGGCTGCGGACGCGGATGCGGCGTTTCCGCTATGCCTGGGGCACGTTCAAGATGGACTGGGCCTTGTCCGCCGCTGTGCCTTGGCTCTCGGATGAAGCGCGCGAATCGGCCGTGGTCCACGCCGGCGATAGTCTCGCCGATCTGACCGCCTTCACGCGCCAGGTGCGCGCCGGCCAATTGCCGGATAATCCCTATCTCGTTATCGGTCAGCAATCACTGGTCGATCCCGGTCGCGCACCGCCGGGCGGCCATACTCTATGGGCCTACTCGCATGCGCCCTCGTTCGTCGAAGGTGGTTGGGATCGCCACAAGGAAGCGTTCGCCGATCGCATCGAGCGCCGCCTGGAAGGGTTGGCCCCCGGCTTTCGTGCGTTGATTCGCGGCCGATTCATCGCCACGCCGGCCGACCTGGAAGCGATGGACGAAAACCTCGTCGGCGGCGACCTCGGCGGCGGCAGCGCCCACATCGATCAGCAATTGATCTTCCGTCCCGCCTTTCCCTACTTCCGCTATCGCACGCCGATCCGCGGGCTTTACCTGGCGTCGGCCTCGACGCATCCCGGCGCGGGCGTCCACGGTGCCTGCGGCTTCAACGCCGCCCACACCGCCATATGGGATCAGAAGGATTAACCACAGAGATACAGAGGCACAGAGAAGATGGTTATTTTTTTCTCTGTGCCTCTGTGTCTCTGTGGTTAGTACATTCTTCGCTCAGCTGACTGCGCCGAGGTCGCCGAGGATGGCGGCGGCGCGGTTGGAGTCAGCCACAGTGTCGAACGAAGCGTAGCCGACGAACTTGTCGGAAAGGACGGACATCATCAAGCCCTGCAAGCTCAGTCCCGCCAGCGCCCATTGCTGCGTCAGTCGATGAGCGAGACCGGCCTGGTTGTCGCCTTCCACGCGCAACACTACCGGGTTATCTGTTTCGCTCAAACCGGCCGAGCGAGCGGCGCGCACCTGCATCGCTCCGGTGATGGGAGCGATAAACAGCGTGCCCATGCCGGGCCGATCCGCCTCTCGCCGCGTGTAGATAAATTCGAGATTGGCACCGGACTGGGCCAGCATCGCCAACTTGGCCGACACGCCGCCCGCTTGATCCGCCACCTCGCCCGACCAAACATGCACGCGATCCAATTTGAAGCCCATGATAGCCACCCTCGCCAGGGAAAAACGTCCTACCCCACTGCGGATTATATCCGGCCTCTGTCTAGGGGCGAATCGAGAACCGGACGGAAATGCTCACACGGTATAGTGTACGCCCAGAATAATGAGCAAAGGTAGCCTGCTCAAGGGCAGGACGGTACAGTGAGTGCATGAAGCGTTACCCTGCCGACTTGCTGGACATTCAGGACGCCGCCCGGCGCATCACCGGACTGGCTCACCGAACCCCCGTGGCGACGTGCGAAACCCTTGATCGCCTCGCCGGTCGCTCGTTGTTTTTCAAGTGCGAGCATCTACAAAAGGCCGGCGCTTTCAAGTTCCGCGGCGCATGCAACGCCGTGGCGAAGGTAGCGCTGGAGGTCGCCGGGCGAGGGGTGGTGACGCACAGTTCGGGCAACCACGCCCAGGCGTTGGCATTGGCGGCGCGATTGCGCGGCTTGCCAGCTCATATCGTCATGCCGCGCAATGCCTCGCCGGTGAAGC
>DATNCY010000037.1:0-4026 GCA_035553375.1 Gemmataceae bacterium | reverse complement strand
GACACGGGTGGAACTCGCTTCGTTCCCGATCGTTCAGTTTCGGCAATGATATAAAAAAGTGCCGCGCGAGAGCGGGCGAAACAGTCCGCGCATCGCGAGTGTGGTGAGTGCGGCATGCTGCGCGTAGACGGACGAAGCCGTCCGCCTGTCGTGAGTGTGGTGATCCCTACTTACAATCGGCCGGCCTATCTCCGGCTGGCTTTGGCGGGCGCGCTCGAGCAGACCTACGGCGATCTGGAAGTCATTGTCCAGGACAATGGCAGCACCATGGATCCGGGCCCGATCGTCCGTGAGTTTGCCGATCCTCGGGTGCAGCTCTATCGCAACTCCCGCACCATCGGCCAGACGGCGAATATCCTTGCCGGCGTCGCCCGAGCAACGGGAGAGTTCGTTGCTATCCTGGGGGATGATGACGTCTGGGAGCCCGACTTTATCGCCGCTCTCTTAGCGCCGATGATCGCAGACCCGCGCATCGTCGTCGCCTTCTGCGATCATGACATCATCGATAGCGATGGGAAACTAGACGCCGGGCAGACGGAGGCTGTGGCGCGCCGCTTCGGCCGGCTCGCGATCAGCGAGGGCGCGCACGCCCCATTCGACGACATCGCCTTGCTTTACCGCGCGATCTGCGTTGTCTCGGGAGCTCTCATACGCACCCGCTCGATCGACTGGTCGCGGATACCGCCGGACTTGCCCTCGTGCTCGGACATCTTCATCTGTTACCTGCTGGCCGCCTCAGGAGGAAATTGCTGGTACACCTCACGTCGGCTGATGCACTACCGCTACCATGCTGAACAGGTAATGCGCCAACAAGGCCCGCGCCGCAGCTACGCCCCTTGGATGCTGGACCTCTGGCTGATCTTCCTGCGCGACGGACGCCTGCGTCACCGCAGCTACTACCGCATGGTGTGCACGCGATGGGCGCTCATCATCGTCCTAGACCACTTTCGGCGTGGCGACTGGAAAGGTGCTTTACGGAAAGTCGGCGAGTTCTTCGTCCAGGGAATCTTCGATCCCCGAGTTGTGGTCTATCACATTGTGTACACGGCACGGTTCAGCGCCTTGGGCATCAGACGTCTGATCCCGTGACGTTTAGAGTGGTCCATGCCCCACCCGCTCGTCCACCCAACTTGCAGTCCAAACAAACCGATCTGGAGAGAAGGGCATTCATGCGGGTCCGCTGGCATCTTTACCGCGGAGCGTCACGGTGACCTGGTCGGCGCCGCCGTGTGAGCGGCTGGAGGCGCTCAAGTCATCTTGCATTCGTCGCCTATCTTCACCAGCCGCTCCACTGCGCCAACGAGGGTGACGCGGGCGGCAACCGCTCCTCATACTCTTTGGCGAATTGCCGAAGGAGTTTCGAGGCGTCCGGCTGATGCAACATATCAGCCGGACGCCATGCCTGCTTCGCTTGCTGGCGGCAATGAGACGACTTCTCCATTGCGGCGCCAACAACGACCCGGTGTGCCGCATTCCACCGCATCCGTGATAAGATGCCTCTCAGGAGGCATTCCCATGATGCCAAATGCGCCGATCATCCTGATTGTTGAAGACGATTATGATATCCGCATTCTGCTCGCGCGGTACTTGGAGGAGCGCGGCTATCGCTTGGCGCTGGCCAATGAGCGTTCGCTCGGCGCCGATATCCTCCGGGCCACGGCGCCGATCCTGCTCATAGTCGATGTAAAATTACGCGGCGGCAACGGCCTCGATTTGGCGAAGCTCGCTTATGCGATGAATATCCCCGTCCTACTGATTAGCGGAGAGCCAGTCGCTATCGAACAGAACGAGGGTGGGCCAATTCCGTTTCTGCAAAAGCCATTTCGGCTCGCGGTATTGGAACAGAAGATAAAAGACATTTTGGGAAGAAGCCGTTAGCCAGGATCGTCTGGCAGCGAGAAGGGGAGACGAAGAAAGCGTTGCCAGAAATGAAACGCCCCGCCGCAGCGGGGCGCTCCTGTCGCTCTTCAAACCCTCGGATTACGACGCGCTGGAAAGGGCGTGTTACTTGCTTTGGCCAGTGGTGCCGCTAGGGGAACCGCCAGCAGTGGCTGGCGCATTCGAGGTTCCGGCGGACCCCTTCTGCGTCATCTGTTCGCGGATCTGTCTGGCCAAATCCTGCGCTTCCGTGTCCTTTCCGGCGCTGCACAGTTGCTCGGCGTCCTGATATTTCTTGGCTTCGGCGGACTGAGCCAGTTGTTCACTCGATAGTTGCGCTTTGATCTGGGCGAGCTGATCGCCGCAGCTCGGACCAACTGCAAACGCAGGGCCGCTCGCCAGGGCGACGAGAGCCACTGCACCGAGATATCGGATCACGTTGACCTCCTTCATTCAACCCGGCTCGGGCCGGCATCAATATCAAAGGACACGCATCCAGCTAAGTTCCCTGGCGCGCGGCGGTACATACATTGCGTAGCAGGTCAGGTTGACCTTTGCCTACACCGCGTCCAATCCGGTAGCGACGGACGCGCAGGCGTGCCATATTCACGCGCATGGATCGCCGGCTGGTCGCCGTCATCGTCCTGTTATCCGCCGTGGTTGCGGTTGTCTGGGCGTACCAGCATGGGATCGAGATCGCCTTCTAGTCCGCGCCCTCCGTGACCTCCTACCTGAAGATTTGAAGCCTGCAGAAAACGGCAGCATGTCTTTGACCTGGATCACAACCCGAACGCCACCGGGCCTATGTGCTGGTCATCGCTATCGAGCGGAGCACCAAGCGCCGGTTCTTTGCCGTGCTGCATATCCCGCCGATTGATTCGACGGTTGCCGCCGTGCGGCGATTGCAGGAACATAGAAGCGGCGGCCGATGACTAAGCGGCGATCACCGACTGACAAGGCGCTGCGCAAGTTTGCCCATTGCGTCAACTGCGGCGCCACCGCCGACCTGGAGGGCGACACGGTCGCCTGGAATTTCCGGAATGCGGAACGATGCAGAAACCCGCCGGTAACAAAGTGCCCGAACATGAAGCGGGCGATTATCAAGGCCACGCCCAAGGTTTCAAATTAGGACACTGCCAGCGGGTGTCGGCTGCGTCCTGATTACCGGCTACGATGACATCATGTCTGATTTAGACCAGCGGCGGCATCATATCTGGCTGCCAAAGCTCTTCCGCGGTTCCGTGCTGGCCGGGGCGCTCGAGGCCGCTCGCGATGCTCAGACAACGGTTCGCGGTGGCACGCCTTAGGTCGCGCCTCCGGCCGTCAGCGGCCCAGAGCGCCAGCGGCTAGGATTTCAAAGGCTCCGGCAACGAATCATATTCGCGTTCTAAGTTGCTGCGCTGCTCGATCAGCGCGTTGCGCTGCTCCTCCAGGGCGGGCCGGCGCGACAGCTCCGTAAGCACGCCGATAAGGCGGCGGCCCTGAGGGGGCTCGGTCTCGAGTTGCTTGAGCTGGGCCGACAGTTGGTGAAGGCGGTCCTCGATCTGCAGGATGCGGCGCTGGATCATGTCTGCTCGTTCACTCATCTTTCTGCCTCCTCCTCTCGTCTGTGAACGCAGAGCAGGGGACGGCAAACCACCGAACGCGCAAAAGTTCAGCGGGCCGCGGACAACACGGCCGCCACGATGGATCCGGCTCGGCAGCGCTGCGCGGGGCCTATGGTCGGCTTCCTCTGCCTGGGGTTGTTCTTGTGGTTCTGGCGGCCTAGGGTCGATGGGCACGTTTCGCGATGGGAGAGCGCATGGCCAGAGTCGGGCGGATAGCGGTTCGGCGGATGGCCATTGCGATCCTGGTGCTGACGCCACGACTCGGGTCATTGCCGCCAGCGATGGCGGCGGATGATTACGTTGCGGGCTCGCCCGGGCTCTTGTGCGACACGCCGCGACAGATTGACGAGGCGCTCCGCTACACGGAGAACGACATGGAAAAGCACCTCAAGGGCTGCCGCCTGATCGAAAACGGGTCGCCGCTTCGTATTCTCTCGCGCGACAAATCCGTTGCCAAAGTGACGGCGGGCACCGGGCCAAACGCGGTGACGGGCTATATGCGGGTCCAGAGCATCACGAACTCCAGAGGCGACCCAATCGA
>DATNCY010000036.1:0-5524 GCA_035553375.1 Gemmataceae bacterium | reverse complement strand
CGCCCTGTATCGTAGTGAGAAAGGCCAGTGGCAGGCTTTCTGGGATCAGCAGTTCTCCGAACCGTTTGTTCAGCAAGCTGCTTGACGCTTACACGTGGTTAAAGGCAGTAACACAATGAATGGCCAGCCCGCAGTGCCAGCAAGGAATTCCCTTGCTGGCATTGTTGACGGATTTTTGACGGAAACGGGGTAAGTATCCGACTCGCTTGTCATGTAAGGATATACTTCTTCGGGATTTCCGCCCCGGCGACATAGCTCAATTTTCCCATCTTGCACATCTGATAAACATGGATGCGGAAATCAGGACAGGTGCTGACGAGACAGTACGCATCTGTCGGCGTGAAGCCGTAATCGCGGACCAGCCAATCGATGAGGTTGATCGTCGCTGTCTCGACGGCGACTTCCAGCGGACGGAACGCATACACGGACACAATCGACTCGGGTTTCTCGATGCGCATCCACGGAACGCGCTTGCCCTTGAGCAGATCGAGGCGCACGCGCACGGTCGCTTGCGTCTCGGCGGCGGTGCCGGTGAACTCGGTGTCGCCCTGGCTGGCGTGGACATCGCCCAGAGAGAACAGCGCTCCCGCGTGAAAGATCGGCAGCAGAATGCGGTTGCCCGGACAGACATCGCGGATGTCGAGATTGCCGCCCCATTCGCCCTGGCCGTCGATGCTGGTCGTCACCTCGCGATCCGGAGCCACGCCCAGCGTGCCGATGAACGGCGTGATCGGCCATGAGAGACGCTCGCTGAAGTGAACGGTACCATCGCGCATCGTGCCGCTGGGGCCGGGCGTGTGGCGGAAGATTTTCGTTGTGTAATCGCCCGACAGTTCCGGCCAGCGTGTCGATTCGCCGAGAGGGCCGCGCCGCGGGCCGATGGCGATCCACGAATAGTCGGCCACTACAATGTCTTCGATAGTGACAACGAGAGTGTCACCACGTTGCGCACCTTCGAGATAAACCGGACCGCCAATGGGGTTGGCATGCGGGGGACTACGATCGAAGCCGGGACGCTGGCCGGGGATGGCCTTGTCGGCCGGCGTCTTGAAGTAGCCGGTGCTGGCATCCCACGTCTCGATCTCGAAACTTTCACCGGGCCGAACACGTAACAACGGTTCGTCGCGCCAATCGAAGGCGTACTTGCGGGCTTGGTCACGGGTGATGCGCTGCATGGAATACCTCATCAGGCGGGATAGTTTGCTGCGTCGGCGGCCGTGCGAGTTACTGTATCATCCCGATGCGAAGGAGGGGAGGTATATTCCGCATCCAGCGGACGATTGGAGTGCAACTGCTCTGGATGAAGAACGGCCGCTTGTGGCATCATAAGCGCATTGGACATTCGTTCTGGACCGCGAACAGGATTCTTGCGATGGCTACGGTTTCCGTAAAACGACGTCAGCCTCTTTCATCTCAGAAGTCTCCTTCGGTTGCTCCCGCGCCGGATCGGTTCAGTTTCCGTATTCCGGTCAGCGCTCTAACGCAAGCCGGCTTTCGCGACTGGGCGACTTCGGACGATTTCCCAGAACATATCCGGGCGGCCTTTATCGAGGGGGAGATTTTTATTGAAATGAGCAATGAAGAATTGGAAGCGCATATCTTGGTCAAAACCGAGATCAGTCGTGCCCTATCCACTCTGGTCCGCGAGTTGAAACTCGGCAAGTTCTTCGGCGATGGCCTCCTCATCTCCAATGAGGAGGCGTCGGTGTCGAACAATCCGGATGCGTCGTTTTTCACCTTGGAGAGCTTTCGGTCGGGGCGTGTGCGTCTGGTGCCGAAAAAGGACGAGACTGAGAGGTATCGAGAGGTCGAAGGCACGCCGGATTGGGTGCTGGAAGTGGTCAGCGACAGTTCCGTCCAAAAGGATACGGCTCGACTGCGCGAGGCCTATCACCGCGCCGGCATCTCCGAATATTGGCTCATTGACGCGCGGGGCGACGAGATTCATTTCCAGATTTTGTCTCACCGCAAGAATGGCTACGCGGCAACGCCCATCCGCGCTGGCTGGCAGCGTTCGCGCGTCTTCGGCCGCGCCTTTCGCCTGGATCGCCAGCGCGATGCTCTAGGCTTATGGGAGTACACCTTGCACGTTCAGGCCGATTGACCGTGCCAAGCCGGTCGGCTTTTGGTTCCGTTTCTCATCATTCGGGCGCGTCCGCTTGCCGGTAGTCCTCGATTGCACACTGCCACAAGAGCTGACCTGTTTTCACGTCTTGGACTTTCAAGGTTTGAGCCCAAGCCGATCCTCCAGGAGCCTTTTTCCTGTGAGTTCCCAGTATGACATAGAAAGCTTTCCTTCCCAACACGGTGATCGCGCGGGTATCGTCCTCCCGTGGAAATCGCGTTAACAGCTTGCCCGTCTCCAAGGAGAACACGAACCACCCCTTAGCGTCGGCATCCAATCGTTTCTCGTCCACAGGTTGATGAACCAGGACCGAACGCCCATCCGGGAGTACGTCCCAGCCGAAACAAACGCCCTGAGTAAGCCGAATCGATTCGAGTTCTTCTTTCGTGCCAAACTTCTGACGTTTCAGCACAAGCGCCCTTTGTCCAGGGCGGATTTCCTCGGTGATCGTCACGACACAATTGCCGACAATGAGGGGCTGGGGCGCGCTGCGCAGTAGCACATGCCCCTGTCGGTCCGTCGCCTTGCCCAACTCTCGGTTCAGTTGTTGGGCAACCGCAACGGGTAACTTCTTTTGATCGACCATTTCCACACTACCGGATGTCAGGTCGATCCGCGCCACGCCATCCGCGGCCTTCTCGGCACGCCGTTCTTTCTCCCGACTCGGGTGCCCCTTATCCCACCAGGCTCGAGCTCGCCACTTCAACAGTAAAGCGCCCTTATCGATGCAACCACATGAGAGAAACGATCGGCCGTGAACCACGCCCACGGCGACCCACGATGGAAAGACCACCGGGTCGGAGATCCGCAGGCGCTCGCCAACCCGCTCAGTACTAAGGACGACAATACGGATCGCATTTGCGCGGCCCGGCTCGGGTGTCTGGATCACCAGTCGATGATCAAGAACCGCAAGAGGTTTGCCCTGGACCGCCGCGCTCCAGCGAATCGCTCCCGTGTTCAAGTCGAGTGCATCAATGCCGCCTTCGGTATTGGCCGTGTAAGCCGTCTGTGTGTCCCCATCCAGAAGACAATCGAAAAACGCCGCCTGCAAAGCGCCTGGAGATCTGTCTTGACCACCGCAGCCGGTTTGCGTCATCAGAGCAGTCAGGATGATCGCGCCGCCGATCCACCGTTTCATCCGCTTCCCCTTCACGCCAGCAATTTCGTCACCACTTTGCCGGCCACATCCGTCAGACGAAAATCGCGGCCCTGAAAACGATACGTCAATTTCAGATGATTCAGCCCGAACAGCCGCAAGGCGGTGGCGTGGAAATCGTTGACGTGAACAGGATCCTCGACGACGTTCCAGCCAATGTCGTCGGTCTTGCCAATCACTTGCCCACCCTTGACGCCGCCGCCGGCCATCCAGATCGTAAACGCGAACGGATGGTGATCGCGGCCCGTCACCGTCTTGTAGCCGGCGCGGTTCTCGCCCAGCGGCGTGCGGCCAAACTCGCTGATCCATAGCACCAGCGTTGTATCGAGCAAGCCACGGCGTTTGAGATCCTTCAAGAGTGCGGCGACGGGTTGATCGGCCATCAGACAATTGTGGCCCAACTCGGCGTCGAGATTGCTGTGATGATCCCACGACGCATGATACAAATTGACGAAACGCACGCCGCGCTCGACGAGGCGACGGGCCAGCAGACAGTTGGCGGCGAAGGCGTGGAACTCGCCGCGTCCGCCGCCGCGCGACGCCTTGATGGGTGGTTCCACACGCTCCAGGCCATACAAATCGCGCGTTGCCTTCGTTTCGCGGGACAGATCGATCAACTCCGGCGCGGCTGATTGCATGCGGAAGGCGAGTTCATAGGCGGCGATACGGCTGTTGATTTCGGGATCGCCGAGTTGCTCGTGTCGTTGCTGGTTCAGGTCGCGCAGGGCCGCGATGGTCTGGCGCTGCATTTCGCCGGATAAGCCATCGGGGTTGGACAGGTTGAGGACCGGCTCGCCCTTGTTGCGAAACAGTACGCCCTGATAGGTGGTCGGCAGAAAGCCGCTCGACCAAGCCGTGGCGCCGGCGCTGGTGCCGCGCCCGGCCGTCAGCACCACGTAACCGGGCAGGTTGCGCGCCATCGAGCCGAGTCCGTAGGTGAGCCAGGAACCCATGCTCGGCCGACCAAAGGTCGGTACACCGGTGTTCATCATCAGCTGGCCGGGATGATGATTGAACGCCTCGGTGTGCATCGAGCGCACCAACGCGATGTCGTCGGCGCAGGTCGCCAGGTGCGGCAAGAAGTCCGACAGTTCCATGCCGCACTGACCATGTTTGGTGAACTTGCGGGGGCTGCCCAGAAGCCGCGCCCCTTCCTTGCGAATGAAGGCGAAGCGTACCTTCTTCGTCATCGATTCGGGCAACTTCTGGCCGTGCAATTCGTTGAGCTTGGGCTTGGGATCGAAAAGATCAATCTGACTGGGCGCTCCTTCGAGATAGATGCAAATACAGTTCTTGGCTTTGGGGGCGAAATGCGGCATTTTGGGAGTAAGAGGATCGGCGGCATCCGAATTGGTCTCCGCCGCGAGCAAGCCATCGTCGCGCAGCATTGAGGCGAGCGCGAGCAGACCGATGCCACTGGTCGAAGAGGTCAGGAAGTCGCGGCGCGATTGGCGGAGATATTCGTGGTAAGGGTGCATGGTATTTTACTCATTAAGGGCGATACCGGCTGAACGAAACACCTCTCACAATCCCAGACAATAGCGAACCACATCTTCGATCTCTTGCATGCGGTTGCGCGAAAGTTGGCCGGCCGGTTGAGCAGAAAAACGGCTGTGGTCCAACGCGCGAACTTGGAAGCAGAGAAAGACAGTCTCCATGGGCAAACCACTTTCGGCCGCGGAAATTCGGACATTCGTGGGATAATCGCGTGGAATGTTGGCACCATCGGTACCCGGCACGGCGGTGACGACCAATGGCACGCGGTTGATGGCGTCGATCGACGGAATCACCACGGGACGCCTCCCCGCTTGTTCTCGACCGACTACGGGACTGAGGTCCACGAAATAAATCTCGCCTCGATGCATGCGCCGCTCCTTCGCGGAAAAATTCACGGTTGCTGGTCGCGCCCACTCAGTTCCCGCTGCACCGCTGGATCAGCAGCCATATCACGAACACTTTGTTCAAAAGCGCTGAGGTCGATGAAGCTGTGGCGCAATTGGTGGATAAGTCGTTCAAGCACGCGCAGCTTGACCTCGAACGACAATCGCTCGAAGCGCTCCTCGATTTCGGTCAAGTCATTGTCAGCCATGATATTCCTCCCTTGCTCCGAACGCATCCCGATTCAGCGGGCCCCACGCCAATGCCATCATACCGTTGTTTGGCTTGGTGCTATCCCCAAATGGTCGGTCCATAGTCGAACCGCCCATCCGCGCCGACTGACAGCACGATCGCGTGGCCGCCGA
>DATNCY010000035.1:0-4801 GCA_035553375.1 Gemmataceae bacterium | reverse complement strand
TGGTAGCGCCACTCACGAAAGCCTGAATAGCACAATCCCCCAAGGCGGTTGCGTTCTAGGCGGATCGGCTGTCCCCGATGTTCCGACCCAGCTTTGGGACGATTGGGTCTCAGTCTGGCCCCTAATCGAGGCTGGCAACGGCACGGCGGAAGAATACAAAGATTCAGGCTTGCACGCCTACTGTCAGTGGCGGCGAAAGAGGGAGCCACTTTCGCGGCGCAACGGGCTCTGGCCCGCCCTAAGTCGATCGCGGGCCAGAGGCGTACTGGGAGGTCCGAATCGCGGGCCAGTGGTCCGCGATTCGAGGCGATGTTAGTCTGTTCTTAATCGGGCCGCGGACAGGAGACGCCGGCGCATAAGAACGCCTCGGTACGAAGTTGGCGCTTCGCGCCGAGGCTTGACCTTCGGGAGTCGATCCTCCCTTGGGCCCGCCTTCAGATTATCTCGATTCTCCGCCTGGGCAAGCTCACGCGGCATGTTGCCGCCAACGTCGCTGCCTGTTGAAGGGTTGTGAGCAGCTCTTCCGCCCGGTTCATCCCTTATGCCGTTATTGCAGTGAAGCGTGTACTGCCGAAGCACGTCGTTGGTCACAGTGGCGAGCCAACAGACGGTATCGCGCCAGCGAGCAAGGCCGAGAGCGGCGGCGGGAGCAGTCGCGACGCTGGCGGGCGTTAGCACGTCAGCGCCAGAAGTCGGCTTGTTCTACGGCGAGCGAGGGCTATCAGAAGGAACCGCCCGACTCAGAATTTTGTTGTTCGCGCCCCGGCTGTTACGAGCAGTTCCGCGGAAGCCGCCGATCGCCGCTCAAGAAGTTTTGCAGCTTCTTTTGTCGTCAAGCGTTGCGTCGAGTCCTCCAGCGTGAAAGACGCTGGCGACGCCGTCATCTGCGGCCGGCGATCGTTAGCCGCTGTCCGGTTTATCGGCTCCGTCCTTAAGCCGCGCATATTGGCGCGTGTTCTTTTCGAGTCGTATCGTCACACACCGCGGGCAGAACGGGTTCCAACGAAGGGATGGGGAAGAGGCTTCTCTTTCCTTTGGGAGTGTGACGATGTCCGAAGTCGCTGAAGCTCGGCAGTTGGCCCTCGACGAGTTTGATGAGCGGTACTCCGGTTTGCGTTTGCAGGCGACGGAGGAAGCGCGTCAGGCAATGATCCAGTCTCTGCGTCGTTACGGTCAGCTTTCGCCCGTGGTGGTTTGGCTGACAGGCGGGGCCTGGGTGTTGATCGATGGCTTCAAGCGTTTAGAAGCGGCGCGTCACTTGCCCGAGCTCGTGACGCTCGCCGCCCGGCTGATCGAGGCCGATGCGCGAACGGCGAAGGCGGCCATCTATGGACTGAACCAATGGAACCGCCGCATTCACCTGTTGGAAGAAGCCTGGATCGTCTGCTCCTTGGTGCGCGAAGAGCGACTGACGCAACCGGAGGCCGCTCAACTACTGGGGCACAACAAGAGCTGGATCAGCCGACGACTGGCGCTGTTGGAGAAACTTTGCGCGTCGGCCAAGGAAGACATGGCGCTTGGGTTGCTCAGCCCTTCGATGGCTCGGCAGTTGACGCGGTTGCCCGCTGGCAACCAGGAGGAGTTGTTGGTCGCCATTCGCCGAGACGATCTATCGGCAATGGAAGTCAAGCAAGTCGTAGATCTTCTCTTAGGCTGCGCGACCCGTGAACAGATCGAATTTGTGCTGTTGAAGCCGCGGCAGGCGGCCCGGGAAGCCAACGGCGGCCTGGCCCGCGGTTATGACCCGCGGCTGAGCGTCGCCGGCAACCGCATCAGTCGCCGCCTCGGATCGTTGTTAGACGGCTTGGCGCGAATGGAGAACTGGCTGCGCCACTCGGGACGCGCCGAGCTTTCGCAACGGGACGGCCACTTTCTGCGGGGCGGATTCGAGCGGCTCTCGCGTGATTCGCGATCGGTGGCGGAGTTAAGTGCGGCGCTGGCGGGAGAACTGGTATGAGCGGTCTCGGTCAAGACAGAATCCATGAAATCGTCCATCGGCACTCGCTTGAGCAGTCGGCGCGCAGTATCGCCCGTGCGATGCACCTTTCGCGCCGCGCCGTGCAGCGGATCCTGGACGAGCACGCCGCCGGTCGGGAACAAGGAACGCCCCATCCCGACATGCCACGGCTGCGTTCTTCGCGTGGTAGCGCGGTGGATGCCCACCAGGAGGCGATCACCGTTTTCCTCAACCGGTATCCGAACATCACGGTGGTGCGCCTGTTGGAAGAGCTGCGCGCCTTGGGCTACCAGGGCGGTTACACGGTCTTGCGCGAGCGTGTCAAAGAACTGCGTTCCCAGACGAACACGCCGCTGGTTCAACGCTTTGAGACGGCAGCGGGGATGCAGGCCCAGATGGATTGGGCCGTTTACACGCTGGATTTTTCAACCGAGGGGTGCCGCCGCGTCAACTTGTTCAGCTACGTGCTCGGCTATTCGCGCCGTCAGTACCTGCGGTTCACCGAGAGTCAGGACTTTGAGACTCTGCTGCGCGAGCATGTGCGGGCCTTTGAACATCTGGGCGGCATGGCCGCCACCTGTCTGTACGACAACATGAAGACCGTCGTCGATCGATGGGAAAGCGGTGAGCCAGTCTACAACGTCCGTTTCCTGGCTTTCGCGGCGCACTACGGTTTTCGGCCACTGGCCTGCTGGCCCCGCCGCCCGCAGACCAAGGGGAAGGTCGAACGGCCGTTTCAATATGTGGAATCGAATCTGTTGAACGGCCGAACCTTCAGCAGCTTGGAGCACCTGAACCAGACCACTCAGCACTGGCTGGCGAACACGGCGGACTTGCGCGTCCATCGGGAGACCCGTAAACGGCCCATCGACGCGCATGCCGAGGAATTGCCGCACCTGCTTCCCCTCCCCGCCGCCCCTTACGATACCGCTCGTTTTGTCTATCGAACGGTAGACGCCGAAGGGATGATCTCTTACGAACGGAACCTCTATTCGGCCCCTTGGCGTCTGGTAGGCCGAATGCTGCCTGTGCGTGTCACGGAAGAAGAGCTCATCCTCTACGACTGCCGCAGTCTGAAAGAGGTCGGCCGGCACGTGTTGGTTTCCCGGCATTTGAAAGGCCAGAGGCAAGTCAGCGACGCGCACCGGCCCTCTCGCAACACGCGAGAACAAGAAGACGTGCTCCGCGAGCGATTCGCCGAACTAGGTGAAACCGCCGTGGCTTTCTTGGAAGGGCTGCTCCGCTCACACCGCGACGGCAAGCACCAGGCCCGCAAGGTGCTGAGCCTGGTGTCGATGTACCACGGCGACGATGTGCGGGCCGCCATCGAGCGAGCCGTGCGCTACCGCGCCTTCTCCTGCAACTCGCTGGAACGGATCCTGGCGGTGCAGGCGCGTCCGCGACCGCCGTTGGATCTGCTCAACGAGCAGTATCGTCCCAGCATCAGTGATGACGAGCCGGTGGGACCACGCCCCACGGCCGATTACCAAGAACTGCTCGAGGAACCTGACGACGATGACCAGCCGCCCCAAAAAGACCAGTGACGATCTCCGACAGCGAATCTTGGAGCACAGCCAGACGTTACGGTTCCTGCTCAGCCCTGACGAGTTGGATGAGGTCCTTCGCCGTGCCGAGAAAGAGCGTTTTTCACACGTACAGCTTATCGAGCATGTCCTGTCGGTTCCGGCGCAGAAACGTCGTGAACGTAGCACGGAGCTGCGCATCAAGAATGCCAAGTTTCGCGATCCCGCGGCAACCTTGGAAACGTTCGATTGGAAGTTCAACGGCCAATACATCGACCGCGGGCAGATGGAGGAACTGGCAACCGGCGACTTCATCCGCCGTGGAGACAATTTGGTTCTCGTTGGGCAGAGCGGCCTGGGAAAGAGCCATTTAATCCAAGCGGTGGGGCGTCGCTGTTGCGCGGCGGGTTATCGTGTGCGTTATGTCACCAGCGCGGAGCTACTGCTGGATCTGGGCAAGTCCTTGGCCGACGGGACAATGCCCAAACGGGTGCGCTTCTATGCCGGCTTTGAGTTGTTAATCATCGACGAATTCGGCTTCGATAAGCTAGAGCGAGAGGATAACCCGCAGGCTCCGAGTCTGCTTTACAAAGTGATCGACAGCCGGACGCGCAAGCGAAGCACCGCGCTGGTCACCAACGTGGATTTCGACACATGGGGCACTTACTTGGGCGATCCGCCGATGGCGATGGCTCTGCTCGATCGCGTCGTGGATGGAGCCATTATCCACAAGTTTCAAGGCAAGTCGTACCGGGCGCACCGGGCACAACGGCCGCCAACCCACCGAAGCAAAAGCGAGAAGCGGTGACATAGGCCAGGGCATGAGAACGTGGGTCGATTATCGGGTGCTACGTCGCCATCTATCGATGGAGCGAGTGCTGGAACTGATCGAATATCGGCCGACGAGTCGCCGCGGTCCACAGCTCCGCGGCCCTTGCCCGTTTCACACCTCCACGAACCATCCACGCTGTTTTTCGGTCCATCTGACCAAGGGGCTGTTTCACTGCTTTCATTGCGGCGCTCACGGAGACCAACTCGACCTTTGGTCCCAACTGCACCACATATCTCTCCGTGACGCTGCCCTCGACCTTGGCCGCCATATCGACATTCGCCCACTCGACCGCCATCCTGAAACCCGATAGCTGGCTCACTCTGGCCCGCGAAAGTGGCTCCCTTTTAAGCCGCGATCGACACCAATCGTATTGACTCGGCGCGGGACGAGCGTTCGCCACATCCCCTGGCGCCCCGAATCCGACCCACTGCCTAAGGCCGCTCGAACAGGCGCCCGACCCTGGTGCGTCAGCCCGGACGAATCAACTTC
>DATNCY010000034.1:0-3434 GCA_035553375.1 Gemmataceae bacterium | reverse complement strand
TGCGCAGCGCCGAGCGCCGCGCGGATTGAAGAATCAGCCCGCCAATCACTGCGCCGGCCGCCACGCAGGCGATGGTCTTCAACTCCCCCTTGCGACGCGCTATCGTCCGGTCGCGCAAGAGCGCGGCCTCGGGCCGTTCACCCTCGAACCGGCCGGGACCGTCATGCAGCGCCAGTTGAATCACCTGGGCGAGATGGAGCGCCGTGCGGTCGGTTTCCTGGCTGATTTGCTCACGGCAACTGAAGCCGTCGGCGATGATCAGGTCGTCATCCGGCCGCTGTCTCACTTCCGGCAGCAGCACGCGCTCGCCGCACGCAATGGCCACGTCATAATGATCGCCTTGCTCATAACCGAAGGCGCCCGCCATTCCGCAACAACTGGTCGCGGGATAATCGAACTCAACGCCCATCCGTTTTAGGATTTCCTTCTCACCTTTGAGCTCCCCGTGGACCTTGTCGTTGAGATGATCGAGTGACTTCTGGTGACAGTGCCCGTGGAGCAGCGCCTTCTTTGCGAGCTTCGGCACTCGATAGTGCGGCGCTCTTTTTTCGAGGAAATCACCAAAGGTGTAGACGAGCGCTTGCAGCCGAATGGCATCTTCGTTGTGCGGCGGCAGAATGTCCGTCAGCTCGTTCTTGAAGACCGCCCAACAACTCGGTTCCAGCACCACGATGGGGATCCCGGCTTGGATCTGAGGCCGCAGCTTTTCAAGAATGTCTTCCACCCAGCGACGAGCCATGCCTAGAAAACCGTAGTCGTATAACGGCCTGCCGCAGCACACGTGTTGCGCAGGCACCTCGACGCGGAAGCCCGCATCCTCCAACACCTCCACCGCCGCCTTGGAGGTTTCCGCGTGGTAGTAGTTGTTGAACGTGTCGGGGAAGAGCATCACCGCAGCGCCGTTGGGATGCTTTGGCTTGTGGTTTTTGAACCACGCCTGGAAGGATTGGGGCGCGAACGCCGGAATGTGATGCCGGCGCTGGTCCATGCCCGCGATCCACTTGGCGACATTTTTCAAGCCCGGCGTCTGCGTGACGACGTTAAGCAGCGTCGGGGCGACCGACGCCATCCGAGACCACAACGGAATCCACCCGAACGCGTACGCGTGCCGCGGCCGAAGCCTGCCTTCGTAATAGTGGGCGAGGAACTCGGCCTTGTAGGTCGCCATGTCCACGTTCACCGGGCAATCGCCCTTGCACCCCTTGCAGGCAAGGCACAGGTCCAGCGCGTCTTTGACGTGCTCGCTTTTCCAACCGTCTTCGATCACCTCGCCGTTCATCATTTCCCACAGCATCCGGGCGCGGCCGCGGGTGGAGTCTTTTTCCTCGCGGGTGACCATGTAGCTGGGGCACATGGTCTGCTCGCCCTCGCGCCGGCACTCACCCACACCCACACAGCGCAGCGCCGCCCGGCCGAAGGAATCCTTGTCTGACCCGAAGTGAAAATAAGTGTCGGGCTGTGGCGGGTTGTAGTCGGGGCCGAGGCGCAGGTTCTCGGTCATGCTGTAGGGGTCGATGACCTTGCCAGGGTTCATCTTCCATCGCGGGTCCCAGATGCTCTTGTACTCGCGGAACGCCTGCATCAGTTCCGGCCCGAACATTTTTGGCAGCCACTCGCCGCGCGACTGGCCGTCGCCATGTTCGCCGGAGAACGAGCCGCCATATTTGACGACCAGGTCGGTGGCCTCGTCAATGAACGATCGCCAGTTGGCGATGCCTTGCGTGGTGTACAGGTCAAACGGAATGCGACAGTGAATGCAGCCCTGGCCCAAGTGTCCGTAGAGCGACGGATGGTAATCGTACTTGTCGAACAGCTTGCGCAAATCGCGAAGATAGTTCCCGGTGGCCGGCACCGGCACCGCCGAGTCCTCCCAGCCTTCCCAGGTGTCGGGCATGCCGGGGACCCAGGCCGTCGAGCCGAGCGAGCCTTCGCGCACTTTCCAGATCATCTGCTCCTGCTCAGGATCGTCGTAGAGCTTCATCGACGGCGGGTTTTTTGCCTTGCCGATCGCGTCCATGCACTTGCGGGCCTGTGCATCGGAGTCGGCCTTCGAATCGCCGCCGAACTCCACGACGAGAAATCCGCCGCCCGGCGGCAGGAGCGCCAGGTTCGCGTTTTGATCGCCCTTGGCCTTGACGAATTTGAACAGCAGGTGATCGACGCCCTCCAGTGCGATGGGGTTGAACTCCAACACTTCCATCACGTGATCGGCGGCGGAGTAGACGTCTGGGTAGCCGAAGATTAGCAGGGTTCGCGTTTTTGGATTGGGAATCAGCTTCATCGTGGCTTCAAGGATGGTGACGCAGGTGCTTTCCGTCCCCACCAGAGCCTTGGCGACGTTGAAGTTGTTCTCGGGAAGCAGGTCGTCGAGGTTGTACCCGGAGACGCGCCGAGGGAGCTTGGGCATTTTGGTGCGAATGGCGTCGGCATACTTGTCGCGCAGCGCCTTGAGCTTGGCGTAGATCTGGCCTTGCGGGCCGCCCGCTTGGATGATGCGCTCCAGCTCCTCAGGAGAAGTTTCGCCGACCCGGAAACGGTGCCCCTCGTAGGTGAGGATTTCCAGCTCGTGGGTGTTGTCGCTGACGCGCAGGCCCATTCCATGGTTGCGGCACATCAGCGAGTGAACGCCGCAGGAGTTGTTGCCGAGCATTCCTCCGAGCGTGCAGTGATCGTGCGTCTCGGGGTCCGGGCCGAACATCAGGCTGTGGTGCTTGGCCGCGGTGTCGCGAAGGGTGTCCAGGACGCATCCCGGTTCCACGCGCGCCAGCTTCCGCGCCGCGTCGATCTCCAGCACATGATGCATGTATTTGGAGAAATCCATCACGATCGCGACGTTGCAGCATTGGCCGGCGAGGCTGGTGCCGCCGCCTCGGCTGAGGACCGGCGCGCCATACTTTCGGGCGACCGCGACGGTCGCCTCCACGTCGCCAATATTGCGCGGGATCACGACGCCGATCGGCACCTGCCGGTAGTTGGAGCCATCGGTGGCATATAGGGCGCGGCTGCCCGCATCGAATCGGACCTCGCCTGCGATTTGAGTCTTCAGCTCGGCCGCCATCGCCTGTGCGTCGGGCTGGGCAATGGCCGTGCGGCTGTCGTCCTCGTGCAGGCGATGAAGTCGGCCGTCCTCGCTGCTTTTGCGTAATACCGTCAGGCTGCTCATGATTCTCCAATTGCTTGAAACTCATCGCGCGGGCGAAGCGAACTACTCCTTCGGCTTCGGCTTGCCTTTGACCTTCTTCTTCTCTTTCACGTCGCGCGTCGTTTTGTCGGCGATCCGGTCCACGGCCTCGTCATCGACGATCGGCAGCACGTGCCCGCCGTAGCGCACCACCGCAACCGACGCCTCCGCTCCCTGTTTCTCGAACGCCATCCGCAGCGCCTCCTGAGCTGTCTTGGCGTACCGGAAGCCGATCTTTTGGGCCTCGGCCGGC
>DATNCY010000033.1:0-27773 GCA_035553375.1 Gemmataceae bacterium | reverse complement strand
ATCGGCTGCTGACGGCTCAAGAAATCCAAACCCGAGTTTGTGAACATTACCAGTGCGAACAACTGGAACCTCTGCAACAAAAGGTCGAAGCCAAAGATCCGCCCAAAACCAGGAAAAAGGTCGCCTGATCCTGCACTAGGGCGTTGAGGAATGCTCGTCTCGTGGATGCGGTCCATGCGGCTCGCTTGCCGGGTCGATACGCACTACTCCATCCAATGTGGTCTCGGTCTTGCTCCAAGATGGTGTGCCGAATGCGGCAGACAACTGAGGTCCGCCAACGAGCAAGAGCCAGCGGCAACGCGAGGTCGCGGCCGATTCAACCGTTGGCAGGGGCAGGAATGTACACGGTAAACGCTGGCCGCCCGTGGGCGTGGCGATTTCCAGAAGGAGTTGGCAGCCCGTGGAATCTGGTTGGTGGAAGCAGTCGGCCACTCGATCGCGGTCGTGTTGCTGGGGAAACAGCCAGTCGAGTACCAATTCGCTGCGGCTGCCTTCCACATCACACGCCGACAGGCCGGTCAACTTTTCCCATTGCGGTCCCCAACCATCGATGCCGCCATTCGTTTCAAGCAACAACGGCAGCCAGTTCGGGAGAGGAGGACACGGCGGCGGCAACTCGCTAGACTTCTCCGCCAGCGCCGTCGATTGCTGTAAGAACGCCATCGTTATGGGCCGTCCGTCCAGTTTCTCGATCGCCGTCTCGACCTGGCACCAGAACAGCGACTGATCGCGGCGACGGAAGGGCAGCGCGCGGGCCGGCACTGCCGACGCCATGCTTATCGCTCGTACCAAGTCGTGTGGACTGACCCAGAAGGGGAACGGCGCCAAGAGGCCCAACAAATCCTCGGCGGCGAAGCCGGTCCAGTTCAGCCAGGTGGTGTTGGCGTAAACCAATCTACCCCTATCATCGAGAAGAAGGATGCCCTCGCTGGCGCGATCGAGAATGCGTCGCCAGGAGACCGGCACGGGGACACCCGAACGCGATCGAGTCGGCGGACGGTTGAGCAGGCGCATCATGTGATGAGCCATGCCCTGAAGCACGGCCGCATCGTGCGAGTTGAAGCCATGAGGTTTGTTGGCCAGCGTGACGTGGCCCACGATCGCGTTGCCGTGGCGGAGTGGGCAACAAAGCAAATTGTGCAGAGGAGGCTCGCCCAACGGCGCCCACGGTCGTAAATCATTAAGAAGAGTCGGCCTCTCGCAAACGGCGAAGCCCCAGACGCTGGCCGGCGATTGCTGCAAGGACAGCCAACTCTCCGGGAAATCGCCGCGACGAACGGGGAACGTCAGTCCGCCGTTGGTGTCCCGCCAACCAATTGACCCGGCGGTAGCCCCAATAAAATCCATTAGGCTCGCCAGCGCCTCACCCAGGCTCAGGAGAGTTTCATCCATTTCACGGGCCGAACCCGTTTCGGGAACAAGAAGCGTCATGCGTGCGTCTGAATCAAGAGTCCGCTTGTGCGAGGATGGCCCCGTTGCGCATCCTCTTCCATGAACCCCACCCGACTGGGCGTCGGAGTGTGCCAAGCAACCTCTGCCGGCTCCATGCCCACCGGCAGCTCAGTCACGATGTTCACGGATCATCCCTATGTCGTCGCTCATTCCTTTCACTCTCGTTCCTCCTTGTGGGACAATCCTTCTCTGGGCTGGCTCGCACCTCGTGGAACGCCAAACGGAACGGGCGAGTTTAAGTGGGTGGATTAGTGCAAGATTTGTGCCAAGCGATGCATGCGCCGTCCCTCGCCCCTTTGCCGTACCGCGCCAACGGAGGGGCGTCCGCTTCTTGACAAGGGAAGCAATTAAGCCAATGCTAACTCAGGCGTATTTTCCGCAGCATCGTCCGTCTCCCGCTGGAAACAGCCTGATTCGTTCCGATTGATGAGGCGTTTTCAGGCGAGGGGGAGGAATACCCATGCAGGCATGGTTACTACAGGGCGTGCAAGAGAACGATAAGGACGAGTTGGGTGGTGTGTTGCGACAATGGTCGAGCCGGCCGGAGAACCGCGAATGGACTGTGGATTATCTACGTCTGACAACGGGTATTGCTGTCACCGTGCAGACCCGGCGGCCCGACGTACTGGTGCTGGCCGAACCATCCTGTCCAGCTGGATCGTGGGTGGCCGAGGTGATGGCTCAAGGTGTCGGCCTGGTAGTGGCGACTTCACTGGAACGTGCCGAGCCGTATCGGAGTTTCGCGGAGTTGCATGCGATCCAGTTGATACCGTTGCCTGCCAGCGTCGAGGGTATTGGGCTGGCTATCCTGAATGTGTTGTCCCATTTGCGCCGCCAACAGACCGGGCAGACACGCATCGATCAGCTGCAACAACGTCTGAACGATCGCATTGTCATCGAACGCGCCAAGGGGATTCTCGTGGATCGATTGGGTATTTCGGAGAAGGAAGCCTACCAACGATTGCGTGTGCTGTCGCGCCAGCAACGCCGCCAGATCCGCGACATCGCCCAGTTCGTACTCGCCGCCAAGTCGTTGTTTGTGCCGGAAACGAACGGCTCCTCCAACACACCACACCGCGAGGAACCTCCCGCCCTGGATCGTCCTGGCCCGACTTTATGAGATGTCGCGATCCGCACGAGTGGCGCGGACGGCTGAGGAGCCAAATTTCCCGCAATTATCGCAATTTTGCATTGAAGTTTTGCTTGACAGGGCCAAAGATGTTGCCTAAAGTTAATGTTCACTTAATGACGGTCAGCCCCGTTTTGCTGACCTTGGGGGTCGTGAAGGAAGCACACCAGAAACTCGGGATGTCTCACGGAATGGACATCCCCAGCGCGAAGCCTCGTCTGTCTTCGCTGTTTACCTCCCGATTAACGGTTCGGACGCTGTGCGAGGATCGCAGTTCCCCGAACAGAGATGAAGCGACGCCTCCCCTGGCGACGTGCAGCGTGGCCGTTCGCCCCGCTCTCCCCGCGCCAGAAGCCATCAAGGCGTTCCGCGACGCACTTGGTGGAAGAACGGGCACCCCTGCCGCGACCCCATTGTCCGCAAGGGCGTGTATCCCCCGCAAATACAGGTTGTTTGGCATTTTCCCGCAGTCACGGACTCGACCGTAATTGCGGGGTCTGGTACAGGGTTCGGATGCGATGCACCCTGCGACCGGCCGACGCTGTCCGGCACGTTGCCGCGTGCGCACCCACGGCGTAACCGGGCCGCGGGTTTCACCACAAAACACCCGCGCCCTGGCCGGGGTAGAGATGGGACCATCCCTCTTCTACACCGGTCAAGCATGCGGTAGGGAGACAAGTGATGAGCAGCAGTCGTGTTGCGTTGGTCAGCGACGATCAATCTCTTACCAGCAGTATTCAAACCCACCTGAAAAAAACCTTCGGGCAGAATGTTTTTCAATGCACCTTTGAATCGATTCGCACCCACATCGGCCAAGAGACCGATGGCCTCTTGCTGCTGGCCACCGCTTCCGCCGCCCAATCCGAACAGGTGTTGCGACTGGTCCGGGAAATCTACATCCGTAAGTTGCCGCCCATTATCATGATCGTCGCCAGCGGCACGACCGAGGTCCGAGACGTCGAACAGTACGTGGCCCAGTCCGTGCGTTGGCCCTCGGATGCTCCTCGTTTAACTCAGCTGATTCGCGAGCGCGTCGGTCGGGTCCATGATTTCCTGGCCACTGGCGCGGCCGAAACGGTCGAGGAAGTCATCAGCCGTCGTCTGCTCACCCAAACGCCGTCGCTGATGCCCCTGGTCGAACGTATCGCGCTGACGGCCACCCATGACGTGACGGTCCTGCTTACCGGCGAGACGGGCACCGGCAAAACGCACCTGGCTCGCTTGATGCACGATTGCTCGCCGCGCTGCGAGGAACCCTTCATCACCGTGCCGTGCGGCGCCCAACCCGCCAATCTCGTCGAGAGCGCCTTCTTCGGCCACGACAAGGGAGCCTTCACCGGGGCCGATCGCGCCAAGATCGGCAAGTTCGAGGCGGCGGGCGGCGGCACCATCTTGCTCGATGAGATCGACACGCTGGGACTGGAACAGCAGGCGGGTCTGCTGCGCGTCATCGAAACCGGCGAGTTTGAGCCGGTCGGCAGCAATGAAACGCGCTGCTGCTCAGCCCGCATCATCGTTGCCAGCAATTGGGACTTGGAAGAAGCCGTCTCCGCCAACAAGTTCCGTCAAGATCTGTTCTATCGTCTCAACGTCATGTCTTTCCATCTGCCGCCGCTGCGCGAGCGTGTGCAGGACATCTCTCCTCTGGCCCGCGCCTTGGTGGCACGCTTCAACACGAAGTTTCATAAGGAATTGTTCGACATCAGCCCGCAAGCGATGGACGCGATTGAATCGTTCCCGTGGCCGGGCAACATTCGGCAAATGGAAAACTTCATCCAACAAGCGGTACTGGTCAGCAGCGGCCCGGAACTGCTGTTCGATCACCTCCCGCAGCAGGTGCGTAGTTATCGGCCGGTCGCCCTCGCGGTCGCCAGCCGCAGTCAGACCGATTCGCTGTCGCACAACCGCGAGCAGGTGGAGCGCAACATCATTCAACGCACTCTGGTCAACAATGGTTACAGCCGCGTCCACACCGCCACCGCGCTCGGCATCAGCCGCGTTACCCTGTACAAGAAGATGAAAAAGTACGGTCTCATGCCCGCGGCAAATAGCGCGGGGAATTCCTGATTTTTTTCTTTCCCGACGGAAAGGGATGTCGAAAAGGTTAAGTTTGTTTAGCGTAATGTTAACGAAGTCGTAAACGAATGTTAACGATCCGCTGAGCCGTCTCCGTTAACTTTGTTCCTCCGCAGCCGCGCCGCGGAGAGCCGTCCACTGCTCCGGCGTGTACAGTACTTCACGGGCGTTGCTGCCGTTATAACTCCCCACAATGCCATCCTCGGCCATGAAATCGATCAGCCGCGCCGCCCGACCGTAGCCAATCCCCAGCGCTCGCTGCAACAGCGACACGCTGCCGCGCCCCTCACGCAGAATGATTTCGATGGCTGGCTCATACAACTCATCGCGTTCGCGCAAGCGCTCCGCCAGATCGCCGGGACCTTGCCGGTCGCCCACTTGCAGTTGAATCAATTCCGGCGCGTAGCACGGCTCGCATTCCAGGACGGCGACGACTTGCTGGATTTCGTTGTCGCTGGCGTAGGTGCCCTGCGCGCGAACTAGCTCGCTGGTGCCCGGCGGCAGAAACAGCATGTCGCCTTTGCCCAGCAGTTTGTCGGCACCCATCGCATCGAGTACGACGCGGCTATCCGATTTGTTCGTCACCTTGAAACAAATGCGCGACGGCAGGTTCGATTTAATAAGGCCGGTGATGACATCTACCGTCGGTTTCTGCGTGGCCACGACGAGATGAATGCCCGCCGCCCGCGACTTCTGCGCCAGACGGATAATGTGCCCCTCGACCTCCTTTTTCATCTGCAACATAAGATCCGACATTTCATCAATAACGATCATAATGTACGGCATATGCTGCGGAATGCGCTTGCGCTCCTCCTCGTCTTCGGGATTGACGCGGCGCAAAATCTCATCGGGTTTCAGTTCGTTGTAGCCGGCGATGTTGCGGACGCGGGCGCGGCGCAGCAGATCGTAGCGTTCCTCCATCTTGTCCACCGCCCAGGCCAGGATCGCCTCGGATTTTTTCATATCGGTGACGATAGGGTGCATCAGGTGCGGAATCTTGCTGTATACCTCCATCTCAACACCGCCCTTGGGATCGAGCATAATCATCTTGATCTCGTCGGGCCGGCGCGTCATGAGGATGCTAAGGATGATCGTGTTCAGACACACCGACTTGCCGGTGCCGGTGGTGCCAGCGATGAGCAAGTGCGGCATGTCGGCCAAATCATGCACGAGCGGCCGGCCTTCGCTGTCCTTACCGAGAAACAGCGGTATCTTGAACTTGGCGATCTTTTTGGCCGACGTCAGCAGGACTTCCTTCAAGCGCACGTCGGCCCGTAGCTCGTTGGGGACTTCGATGCCGACCGTATTCTTGCCGGGGATCGGCGCGACGATGCGCACGCTCGGCACGCGGAGATTCAAGGCGATGTCGTCACCCAGGCGCGTGACCTTGTTGACGCGCAACCCCGTCTCCAGGGCGATCTCGAACTGCGTGATGACTGGACCGGTGTTGATGCCGACGACGCGGACGTTGAGACCAAAATCGGTGAAGGTCTTCTCCAGAAGCCCCGCCCGATCGCGCAGCTGATGATCGTGTTCGCTGTAATCGAACGGTTGAGCGTCTTCCAGGAGCGTCAATGTCGGCAATTCGTAGGCGGCGAAGCGTTCTTGATCGGACACGGCGTTCGTCGCCGGTTTGGGACGCGATGGAGCGAACAGATGCGGCCCTTGATGGTCGCGGCCGACGACTTGGTTGTGATGGTGAATCGGGATTACGTGCGCGCCGGCCGGTTGAGGGGCTTTCGTCTCGGTCGCGATGGGAGCGGGTTCTTCGACCTCCTGCGTTTCTTCCGGTTCCGTGAGCGGCACGGATCGCACGATGGGCGGCGACACGCCGGCTCGACCGGCGGGCCGTTTCTCGGCCGTGGAAGTCGTGCCGATGTTGGCGCGGAGACACCACCAAAGGAGACGCAGGAGGCGCAGCAGGAGAAAATCCATGCTCAGAACAAGGCCCAGTACCAGGCAGCACGTCAGGAGCAGATATTGTCCGATCGGCTGGAACGAGGTATCGAGCCAGCCATTTAGCCACGCTCCGAGACTACCACCCGGACCGAGCGGAGGCGTGGCCAACGGTGCCAGCGCGGGCCAGCGCTCGGCGACGACCGTTGCGGACGGCACCAGCACCATCCAGCCGAGAGCGCGCAGCGACCAACTCAGCCAACTTCGCCGCAGTACAAGGCGGACAACAACGGCGAACCAACCGGCGAGGAAGACATACACGGCCGCGCCTAGCGTTTGCCGTAGTTCGTGGGCGATGCCGGCCCCCAGAGGGCCAAGACGATTGTGCGGCGTCGCGCGGCCAGGATAGATTGCGCCGGCCGTATCGCCCGGATGGTAATCGAGGACGCTAACCGTCAGGAATAGACCGCCGACCAGCAGAACGCACACGGCGAGATACAGACGCCAGTAGCGGCGATCCGGCATGAGGAAGCCTCCCAGGGTGCTATGTGGAGCACTCGCGGAGCGAGTGCGAACCGACTCGCGGAGCGAGTCGGCCACTCAAGCGGACGCCGCACATCAACCTTTATGTCGGCAAGCGATGATATGTTCTTGAGAGCCTCTGACAAAATGGATAAGGAAAGCAGGAAAAACAGGGCGGAATAGGGTAAGGATTTTTCCCCGTCACGCTCTCGATGTGTCGGTCGTTGCCCGCGTCGCGTTGGCTCGGCTGTTCGTGGGTTCGCACCCACGTTGCAACCACCACTGCCCAACCATTCCCGCGATCAGTCCCAAGCTCACCCACTGATAGAACGTCAGTCCGCCCATCGAAACAGGCTCCGGCCGAATGTACTCGGTCAGAAAGCGATAAATTCCATAAGCGATCAGATAGAGCTGAAAATGGTGGCCGCGTAAACATCCTTCGCGGAGCAACAGCCACAACACGAAAGCCATACCCAGATGAAACAGCGACTCATAAGCCTGCGTTGGATGGCGAATCGAGCCGTCGCCGAAATCGCGGCCCCAGGGCAACGCGGTGGGCGTGCCGTAACAGCAGCCGTTACAAAAGCATCCCCAACGGCCCACGACCAGCGCGCAGGCCAGCGGTAGGGCAAACGTGTCGCCGGTCTTGACGTGAATTCCCATCAACCACTTGCCCAATTCGACCAGGAGGTAGGCGCCTACGAGGCCAGTGGTGATCGTCTTGCCGTCGGACATCCAGGCCAGCGGCGTGAACGGCCCCGCGCTGGCGCCGAGAGCGAACGGTAGCTTCGCTCCCAGCGTCCCGCCGATGAAGGCACACAAGGTGAGAGCGAGACGATTCTGCCAAGGTAGCCGGCGCAATTCCTCGGGCTTGGGCACGAAGCGGCGAACGACCACAAACACCACGAGTGCCAGCAGCATGAACAGGCCGTAGGAAAAGCGAGGCGGCATCAGTTCACCACTTGCAAGGCGTGCCGGGTAGGTTGATCCGCGATGCTATCGATCAAAGGCGGCAGGGCGACGTGGCCGTCGCGATAGAGCGTGTTATAGGCGCAGAACGGAACGATATGACCGCTCGGCAGTAGGTGCGCCAGGCAACATTTCATCACCCTTCGCGTGTCGAAATTGTGGACGTCGAGAAAGGCGGTCAAGGTGACGCGGAAGACATCGGCACCACCGAGTTTTTCGGCAAGGGCGCGGACCACGAATTCATTCAGGGGCGGCTCGGATCGTGAAGGCAGCGATCCGCAGCCATTGGGACCGCAGCCGCAGCCGGCCGCTTCGAGATACCGCGCCGCCAGCTGGCGCGCGCGGGCAGGCGTCCACACCACGCTGTTGGCGATGAGATCCATGTGTTGGGACACGTCGATAAAGCGATTGATGGGAACCGGAACCGGACCTCCGCGGTAGAGATATGCCAGCAAATGGCAGTTGGGATGGGCGCACGGCAACGGGTAGAAATCGCTCTCGGCGAGCAGGCCGCCGCTGTCGGCGACGAGGGCGCGAACGACGTCGGGCATGGTGGCGCGCTTCTCCAGGTCGATCGGATCGACGTGCCGGCCGCAGTAGCTGGCGAGCTGGAAACTCACTCCCCGGACCCACGGACGTTCCAAACCGAAGCGAACGACCGCGCCGACCTGGTCTAGGTTGGTATTGTGATCGACGGTGCAGACGAGGGTACAGCGAATGTCGTGTCGGCGTAGGGCTTCCAGTGCTTCCAACTTGATTTCCAGCAGATCCTCCCCACGCAGGCGGCGATTGACCCGGTCGTCCAGCCCATCGAATTGGAGATAAACCTCGAAGCGATCGCGCATGGTCGCCAGAAATTCGACCAGTGCCCGATCGCGCGCCAGGCGGATGCCGTTGGTGTTAATCATGACCACCTGAATCGGCGACTCGTAAGCGTAGCGGATCATGCGGTTGAGATCGGGATGGAGCGTCGGCTCGCCGCCGGAGAGTTGCAGCACATCGGGAATGCCTTCCAGACGAACGTAGCGATCCACCATGCGCGTGTAGGTGGCGAAGTCCAGGTAAGTCCCGCCCGGCCCTGATTCCGCGAAGCACATGGGGCAGCGGAGATTGCAGCCCGATGTGACCTCGATCAACCCGATACAAGTGTGCTGTTCGTGTTCGGGGCACAGCCCGCAGTCATAGGGACAGCCGCGCTCGGCCTGCGTGCCGTAAGCGCGCGGAAGTCGAGCCGGCTGGCTGTACTCGTGCCGATCGTAGTAAGCGACGTCGGAGCAGACGAAGTCTTCGATGAGGCCGTGTTCGGGACAGCGTTTGCGGAAATAAACGCGCCGATCGCGGACGACGATCTTGGCATCGACCAGCCGGCGGCAGCGCGGACAGAGGCTGCGCGTCGTGCCGAGATAGGTGTAATCGCGAAGTTGCATGGTAAGGTTGTTTCTCGATCTTCAAAGGTTACTATGTTTGGCGAGGAAGAAGCAGGTGAAGAAGAAAAAAATGACGACTGCCACGATCGTGCCCAGCGAGAGGAGTATGATACCAGACACTCTCCCGACGGACGGTGTTCGGATGCCGGCGATGCCCCAGCGGACTAGCCCGCGAATGATTGCGATGCTGACAGTAACGTCTAGTACAGCGAACAAAAGAGCCACTGAAACGAAGATTTGTATTCCACTCTCATGCGATTCGCTGCTGCGGACAGCGAAGAGCGCCATTGCGATGCCGAGAACACAGAGTCCAGTGAGTACAAAGAGTACGATGCTGCCCGCGCTCAAATCGCGTTTCACATCGGTGTTGATGTTGGGAGCCTGAATTTGGGCTCCCGGCTGGGCATTGTCCATATCCGCGAGACAGTGCGGACAAATCAAGGTCTTGTCGGTGATCTGTTCGGATACACTGAGGCGCGTGGAGCAGTGAGGACAAGTGGTGACACGGCTCATGCGGACACCTTCTCTTCCACCGCCACGGGCGATCCGTACACGAGCCGCCGGCACTGGCGGACAAACTGACCTGCGAGCAAACCGGCTGCGCCTAACGTCAGGAGAAACACCACCTGCTGAGGACGAGAAAGCCTCTGTTCGATCGGCAGTTCCATTCGCCAGCGAACGTAGCCCAGAAAGAAGGCATATCCAGCCATCGCGCCGAGGGTCGCGATCCAGACCAAGAGTAAGGAAAGACGGAGGGGGGCGGCAACGATAACGAGGAAATAAAGCACGGCCAGCATCGATCGGCCATCGCCGCCGATCATCAGCAGCGTCGTGATCAAGAGGATATCCCAGCCCGTAACGACGTACTTCAGGGACGGAGGAACCCAACGGCGTATCAGACAGTAATGGATGACGAGAACGGCCAGTGCCCACGCCAGGACGAGAGACGTGACCGCGACATGGTAGTCGCCCTTGAGAGATGGGTTGTCGCCGATTAAGAATACGTTTATGAGATGATGGCCATAAAAGGCCACGAGAGCGACGAGGCGAATGAGGTTGACGCGAACCTCACCGGCCAATCCTTCCAGGTGCTGGGCGGCTCTCCACGCCGGCTCGGTGGTCATGAGTGGGCGTCCTATTCGATTGAATCCGATCGTTTCCCAATAAGATTCCTTCGGAGTCCCGACTACGAGGTCAAGAGCGGAGACTAGCACTCCAAAGATTCGATTGCAAGGATTGTTCCCAAAGAAGTGCTGCTTTGTTTGATCGAGAGACCATGTTTCACATTGCCTTGCTGGAACCGGAAATCCCACCAAACACCGGCAACATTATCCGTTTGTGCGTGGCGACGGGAGCGTTCTTGCACGTCATTGGACGGGCCGGCTTTCCACTCGGCGAACGCACGGTGCGCCGTGCCGCCGTCGATTATTGGGACGAGGTGACGTTGGGCCGTCATGCCACACTCGAAGAGTTCGAGACCAACCAAACGCATGGCCGCATCTTCTGTCTCAGCGCGCATGCGGCCATCCCGTACACGCGGGTTGCGTATCAACCAGGCGATACTCTGCTGTTCGGCTGTGAATCGAAAGGGCTACCCGCTTCGGTCGTCGAGGGTTACGGCGACCGCGCGTTGTGCATTCCCATGCCGGGCGGCAAAGTCCGCAGTTTGAACCTCGCCAACGCGGTGAGCATTGTGCTGTATGAGGCACTGCGACAGGTTCAAGCGTGGTGAGCAAACTTCTTCCCCCCTCTCCCCTGTACTCGGGGGAGAGGGGTTGGGGGTGAGGGGGGAAGACTCTCCCCCTCACCCCCAACTCCTCTCCCCCGAGTACAGGGGAGAGGGGAGTAACACGGGTTCGCTGCATCCGAAGGACGATTGAGCCGATAATAAATCGGCGAACGCGGGAACGCTGCCTCGTCTCATCCCGCGCCAGTCTCGGAGGCCGTGAATCTCGTATGAACACCGTTGTTTGTCTGCCCACCCTGGATATGCTGCGCGAGCATGTCCGTAACACCCTGTGCGCGCACGATCAACTCGATCCCAGCCAGACACCGATGCATCAAGGCGTAATTACACGTTCGGGACGCCCCTGCGGCCTCTTTTTCCAGGTGCAGGGGCCGCGCATGGTTAAGACGTATGCCGTGTGGGCCGGCGATGAGGATCGCATTCTCTTTTATGATTCGAACGGTCAACGCTTCGCCGAGGTTCGTCTCAGCGAGGCACCCGATCCGCGAAAATTGGCGGCGTGAACGTGGCGATTGCTCCGATTCTCTCGTGAGGGCCGAAATTTCCATCGCGGGAGCTAATGCGGTCTTTTCTCATTCCTCCGCATGCTTCCGCCGGAGTAATTTGCCGCTCTTGTCGCGTCCTCCTGCCCCGTCATCCACTTCGCATGCTAATCTTGCTCAACTTGCCGAGAATTGGCTGCGAAGGGATAAATCATGAAGTTGCGCAGCGTCATCCTTCCGCTGGCGGGCCTGGGATGCGTACCCGTGCTGTCGTTGGCCTTTTTCTTCGATGGGGCCACGGTTGCCGCCTTTGCGCTCCAGGCGACGTTGTCGGTCGCGCTGGCCTGGTTGCTTTCCCAGCGCAACCACCAACGCGAGCAATTGCGGGAACGCATGGGCGAACTAGAGGCGATGCTGGCCTTGCAAGAACAGCGCGTCGAGCATTTGACGCTGTTTGCCGAGCAGATGCAGGAGAGCGAGGCCGGCACGCGAGCCATCATCGACAACGCGCTCGATGGTGTCATCACGATCGATCACACCGGCCGCGTCATCGGTTTCAATCCCGCAGCCGAGAAAATCTTCGGTTTCCAACGCGAGCAACTTCTGGGTCAACCGCTGGAGGAATGGATTGTGCCGCACTCGCTGCGGGAGCAGCATCGCCGCGGTATGGCTCAGTTCCTGGCCACCGGACAAGGCGCGCTGCTCGGTCAGCGGGTCGAGACCATTGGCCTGCACGCGGACGGCCGGGAGTTTCCTCTTGAGTTGTCTATCTCGGTGCTGCATGCGCAGCGTCCGCCCATGCTGACGGCCTACGTGCGCGACCTCAGCCAACTCAAGCAAACGGCCGAGATGCTGGCGCAGAGCAACGCCCGTTTGCAGGCGACGCTCGACGCCGCCACGCAGGCGGCCATCATCGCCACCGATTCCGCAGGCACGATCACGCTGTTTAACCGCGGAGCCGAGCGCATGCTCGGCTACGAGGCGAACGAGGTAATCGGCGAACATACTCCGGAGTTAATCCATTCGGCGGAGGAGGTGGCCGCACATGGCCGGCACTTGACCGCGGAGTTTGGCGTCCCCATTGAAGGCTTCGCGGCCTTGAGCGAACGGGCGCGGCGCGGCGATCATGAGGAGCGCGAATGGACCTATCTCCGCAAGGACGGCAGTTCTCTCACGGTCAATCTCGCCTTCACCGCCATCCGCGACGACAACGACGGCATCCGTGGTTACCTCGGCGTTGCCACGGATGTGACGGGCCGGCGGCGGGCGGCGCTGACGCTGGAGCGGGCCAAGCAAGCGGCGGAGGCAGCCAACCAGGCCAAGAGCGATTTCCTGGCCAACATGAGCCATGAGATTCGCACGCCCATGAACGGCATTCTCGGCATGACGCAGCTGGCTCTCGACACCGATCTCACCGGCGACCAGCGCGAGTATTTGCGAATGGTCAAGACCTCGGCGGACGGCCTCTTGACCGTCATCAACGACATTCTCGATTTCTCGAAAATCGAGGCCGGCAAGCTCGAACTGGATCCGCTCGCTTTTGAACTGCGCGATACGCTGGCGGATTCGCTACGCAGCCTGAGTCTGCGCGCCAATGCCAAGAATATCGAACTGGCTTGCCATGTTCCGGCGGAGGTGCCCGATTTTCTGGTGGGCGATCCCGGCCGACTGCGGCAGGTGCTGCTCAATCTGGTCGGCAACGCCATCAAGTTCACCGAACGGGGCGAAGTGGTGGTGCGTGTGCAGCTGGTTTCGGAAGACGGACAAAACGCGGAGGATACCAATCCACCTTCCACGCTGCTTCAGCCGGGCGGCGACATCACGCTTCATTTCGCCGTGTCCGACACCGGCATCGGCATCGCGGCCGACAAGCTGCCGTATATCTTTGACCCGTTCGTCCAGGCCGACAGCTCCACAACACGCAAATATGGCGGCACGGGGCTGGGCCTGACGATCACGGGGCGGCTGGTCGAGATGATGGGCGGGCGTCTGTGGGCCGAGAGCGTGCCGGAGCAGGGCAGCACGTTTCATTTCACGATCCGAATCAAGTTGCAGGATCGTTCGCCGTCGCGTCTTCTGCCGCGCCGGCCGCACGATCTGGCGGGCTTGTCGGTGCTGGTGGTCGATGACAACGCCACCAATTGCCGCATCTTGGCGGATTTGCTGGGCAGTTGGTTGATGAAACCGACGACGGTGGACGGCGTGCAATTGGCCCTGGTCGAATTGGAAGCGGCTGCTGGCGCAAGCCAGCCATTTCCGCTGGTGTTGCTGGATGCACATATGCCGGGTGAGGATGGCTTCGCGCTGGCCGCCGAGATTCGCGCGCGCCCGCACCTGGGAGAACCGGGTCTGCTGATGCTGTCGTCGGCCGACCGGGGCGGCGATGGCGAGAAGTGTCGGGCGCTGAAAATCGGCCAGCGTCTAACCAAGCCCATCAAACCATCGGATTTGCTCGTTGCCATCCTGCGTTTGCTTGATCTGGAAGCGAACACGTCACATCCAATCTCCGCGCCGCTCGTCGCCCAGACACCGAGCGCGGGAACTCTCGTTGAGGTAGGAAACGAGATGGTTGCCACGACGCGCAGCCTGCGGGTGTTGCTGGCGGAAGACAATTTCGTTAATCAGCGACTTGTGCTGGCGGTGCTGGAAAAGCAGGGGCATCGCGTGGTCGCGGTGCCCAATGGAGCGGCCGCACTCCGGGCCGTGCAACAGGAGTCGTTCGATGTGGTACTCATGGATGTACAGATGCCGGAGATGAACGGATTGGAGGCCACCCGCGCCATCCGAATCTGGGAGCAGCAGGGCGGAGGCCATGTGCCGATCGTCGCCATGACCGCGCATGCGATGAAGGGTGCGCGAGAGGACTGCTTGCAAGCGGGGATGGACGAGTATCTGTCCAAACCAATTCAGGTGCCGGCGCTGGCCCGCGTCATGGAGGAACTGACACGCGGGCGGCAGGAGCGATCGGTGGCGCGGCCGGTCGTGTTCGATCCGCGCCCTTTGTTGCAGCGCATAAGCGAGGATCGCGAATTATTCCATGAATTAATCGACATGTTCCAGGCAGATTGTCCGCGTTTATTACGGCAGGTGCGTGAGGCGATCGAGGCGAGCGATGCCGCGGCCTTGGAGCGGGCGTCCCATCTGCTGAAAGGATCGGCGAGTAACTTCGCCGCGACGGAGGTGATGCGGATTACGCAACGCCTGGAGAGTCTCGGACGCGACGGCGACCTCCGCGAAGCGGGAGACATTTATCGCTCTTTGGAAGAAGCGCTGTCCCATTTCCGCGCGGCGGTCGAGGAATGGTTGGCGGTTCATTCTGTCCAAGAATCGGTTGCGAAAGCCGCAAGCGGCTTTCACAATAAACTTTGCTAGAATGTTATCGTCTCCGACGGAATGCAGTAGGTCCCGCTTGCCGAGCGGGACCTTGCCCCAACAGGTCCCACCCGGCAGGTGGGACCTACCTCATGGCGTTCGGGCTTCTTATAGGAGGTATCGAGAACATGTGTCCGCTGCGCCGCGTCGAGGACCATCAAGCGGGACCATCCGCCCTGGGGATTCTGGTGCCGCCGGGCCGGCGCACGTTCTTGATTCTTCGACCGCGTTCACTGTCCTGGGATCTGTTGCTGCTGCGACCGGACGCGGTCAGCGCGTTCCGCGAACTGCATCGCGATGAAGCGAACACGCTCGCTCAGGAACTGTCTCAAGCCCTGACGAGCGAGAGCGAGACCAGCCGCGTTGAGGAAGTGGCCGGCCCCGACGGGCGAGGCATATGGCTGCGTATCCGCGTTGGGGTATTTGCCCTGCTGGTTTGCGGACGACAGCCGGGGCAACCGTATCAACCCCTGGTTTTCGCGGATGCTGAAACGGCGTGGGCAGCGGCCGGGCAATTGCGCGACATCCTGTGCCCTTCGGGGGATATTGTGCAGGAAGTGTATCTGAATACGCACCATTTCACGCGCTAGCGGCGGATTGTCCGCATGCCTTATACTCCCATTCTCGCCACGTTGGGTTACATCCTCTCGCCGGACGGCCGGCGCGTGCTGCTGATTCACCGTAATCGCCGCCGCGATGATCCGCATTTCGGCAAGTACAACGGGCTGGGCGGCAAGGTCGAGCCAGGCGAGGATGTGGTTGCATGTCTTCGTCGCGAGGTCCGCGAGGAGAGCGGGCTGGAGTGCGAGGCGCTGGTGCTGCGCGGGACCATCAGCTGGCCCGGTTTCGGCAAACACGGCGAGGATTGGTTCGGCTTCCTTTTCCGCATCGATCACTTCCAGGGCGAACCCTATGCCGGCAACGCCGAGGGCGACCTCGTATGGGTCGAGGTGGAGCGCGTGCTGGAGTTGCCGTTGTGGGAAGGCGATCGTCATTTCCTGCCTTTGATCTTCGAGCGCGCGGAACGACAATTCCACGGTGTCATGCCGTATCGAGACGGACGCCCCGTGAGTTGGAGTTATAGTTTGGTGTGATCCGCTTGCGGTTTCGCGCGAAACCGCAAGCGGGTCACGGCCGCTTGCGCAAATCCCGGTCGGCGCGCTCCGCTTCCCTGACATCGATCAAGCCATCGCCGTCCGCGTCGAGGCGTCGAAACTGCTCGCGGTTGCCGAGAAACTCGGCTGGAGACACGTCGCCATCGCCATTGCGATCCATCTTGCGGAACCACAGCGGGCCGCGCGAGCGATCGCGGAAGAGCGGCAGATTGCCATGTCCGCCTTCCAGCGCTGGTCCGTAAGCACGCGGCTGACCGTGACTGACGATCAACTGAAATTGTCGCGGTAATCGTTGCCGTGCGATACGGCCGGCGCCTTCACGATCCCACGGTGCCAGTCGCGTCCACGCCGAACGCTGCTCGCGCGGACTGAGCCGGCCATCGTGATCCGTGTCGAGCATCTCGAACAGCGATTGCCCGCGATCGACCACGGTCAGGTAGGTGGTACGGAAGAACGATTTCTCCTGCACGTCCAAAAAATCGGCGATTTCCTGACGTGACAACTGATTGTCAGCGTTTCGGTCGGCCAGGCGCAACAGAGCCACGAAGGTGAAGGGCGGCCGATAGACCGTCTTTTCACCGAGGACACCGTTCTTGCCGGCCAGGGCATCGAACTGCTTCAGCAATTCTTGCCGAAGGGTGGTAATGGTATTGCGGCGCACCAATTCGAGTTGTTTCTCATCGACAGGAACGCGCAGCGCGCCATCGCCGGGCGGCGTCCGCGTTGCCAGCGGATGCGGCTTGCCATCGGCGGACGGCATGACGAGAATGTCACGCCGCGAGTTTTTGCCCAGCGGCACGATCAACTCCAGTTCCGGCGGCAGCTTCCGCCAGCCGGCCAATTCCGCCGCATCGAGTTGGCCGTCGGCGTTGCGGTCGAGGCGGGCGAACGCGGCCTTTTCCAGCGGCAATTCCGTCCGGCTCAACGTGCCGTCCTTGTCGCGGTCGTAGCGGGTCAGCAGTTGGCCGGTCAGCACCTTGGCGGTTGTATCCGGTCGCAGGATCACGAACGGAAACGTCTTCGGGACGGGTTGCTCATTGGTCGTGGAGCGAAACGTGAAAACGGGATAGGCACCATTAGGGGCCAGTTCAACCGCTCGGATAATCTCATCGCCATCCAGGTCAAGCGCATGCAGCACATCCTGAGTCGCCGATAGTTCCTCGTGCGATAGAACGCCGTCCTTGTTCTTGTCGAGGTTCCGGAACAAGGCATCCGTCAGAAGATCCTGCGCCGGCGGACGCCAGCCCCATTCGACCTGGAGCGCGCCAGCGCCGGAGTTTTGGTAATAGCGGACGAAATGCGCGCGTGTCACTTTTGTTTCGTTGGGACCGCCGGCCAGGGCCGCGAAGTCGGGAGCGGCATCCGGTTCGACGGTGGTGCCGGTCATCAGCTGCACCCATTGCGTGTTGCTGGGGGCCAACGTCGCTTCCTTCTTGCTGAGTGTGCCGTCGCCGTCCACGTCGAGATAATGGAACAGATGACCGACGGTGTTCTCCCAACTGGTTTGGAAAGACCGTCCTTCAACCTGCAAGTGCAGACGGATCAGGTAGGGGCGTTTATCCAGAAACAGCAGTAAATCCTGGACATCACCGGGCACGGCGGCCGGCTTCTCCGCCGAGACAACCGGACCCACGACAGACACGACCATGACGAAGGCAATGAAGCTGGCGCGCATACGAGAATCTCCGTGGCCGCTTGCGGCTTAGCGCTAAGCCGCAAGCGGCTGGTCCTGTGTCCTCAAAAATCGCTTCCCAGAGGGTTGCCGTCGTTGCGTGTGATCGCGTTACGCAGCGTTTTCTCCGTAATCGCCTTGCTGATGAAATGCACGGAGCCATCGCAGAGTGAAGCTAGGAACCCCGCCGCCCCAGGCCGACAAAGCTCCGGCAACGGCTTGGAGGCATCATAGACAATGTCTTCCGGCTTGGTCCACGGCACCGCCTTCGATGCCTCGACAATCATGAGTGTGTTGGAGGTGCCGTCGGGAAATTCCTGCGGAAAGCGGAGGCCTTGCTTGCCTTCAAAGAAAGCGCCCTTGCCGACGAACCCCTGGTAATACGTCGTGTGATCCTTGAGCGTCTTTTCGTCGGAAGGCGAGGCGTAGAGCTTGGGCATTTTGGCCAGCAATTTCTTGTTGTGTTCGCTGTCCCACGGCTCATCGAGGTGAAACTGTTTGTACAAATCTTGCTGCTCGATGTAGGGCAGGATCATGACGCGCCAACTCAGCAACGGTTTGCCGTTTTTGTCGTAGGTGGCGTGTGCCGGCAGACGGCCAATCGAATCGTTGTAGCCGTGCATGGCGATAGCGATCTGCTTGAGGTTGTTCGAGGACTGCGCTCGCGAGGCTGCCGCGCGTGTTTTCTGCACAGCTTCCAGCAGCGCGACGCCTACGGTGGCGACATCGATCTTGAGGTTGGCACTGGCTTGTAGTGTCTTGCCTTCCTGTTCGATCTTGCTCGCTTTCAAGGCGGCCCGCACCTGCTTGACCAAGTCAACGATTTTGGCCGACTCTTTCTGTTTCGCCAGTTCGCTCATGCTTCGGTCGATAGCGCCGACCACCAGATCCTGTCCGCTCTTGAGCGGCTTGATGCCGGCCTTGGCGTCCTTGTCAGTCAGGAAATTCAGTTTCAATACGGCGCGGGACTGCTCGGCGAGATCCACGCTGAGCGTACCCGAAGTAGCTTGCAGCAACGGCTTGAATGGCTCCAACGGCGGCAATTTGTCGCCAACCGCGTCGTTGAATGCCTTGATGTTCACCCCATAGACCATCGAATGCTTGCCCGTCGCCAGACGGAGAGCGCCGGCCAAGTTGCCTGCGGTTTTCGGCATCGGATAGTCGATCAAAGCGCGGATGGCCTGAGTTCCCTTACTGTATACCATCGATCGGTCGTCGATTGGACAGAAGGACCAGTCATTGTCCACATCGTAGAAAGTTTGGCCCTTATACTTCTGCTCTTTGGCCTTCTTGCCGCCATCGGCCTGCTTCAGCACCTTGTCCGGGCTGTGCGGCTTGGTAGTGCGCACAACAAATAGCGGCTCCGAGGGAGAGGTCGGAGGATCGACGATAACGATCGTTAGGCGTTCGACATGTTCCAGCGGTAAGCCGAACCGTTTTTCAAATTCACGGCCGCCCTCCTTGAGATCCTTGGCCAGTTTCTGGTGGACGGGTTTGGCCAATTCGCTGTCCCACAAGTCGGCGATACGCACCGAGAGCAGGAAGAAACCATCACTCGGCACCTTGGCCAAATCCGAGGGTAAGGCCGCCGGCTTCGCCTCCTCGCGGGCCGGCAACTCGTTCTCGGTCGTGAACAAGACCAGAAGAAACGTACTAATTAGGACGGTCGCCACACCGCCGGCGCGCCAGCGCTTCAACCATTGCATCACCATGATCGACCTTCTCCTTGTAGGATATTGTTTAGAGACAATCTACATCTCATGTTTTCTGTCGAAGTGTAACACTGTAACAGTACACAAGTGATATGCGCTCGTCAAGCAAAAACTGGGCAACTTTTCTAGCGGGGCTTCGTGCCTCTTGGCAATTATTTCTTGCCGACGCAGTACAGTCGCTCGGTGGTCTTGAGGAAGATTCGTCCGCCGGACACCGCCGGGGATGGCCCATTATCTCCGCTATCCTTGATGTCGTTGGTCGCCAGTACCTTCGGTTCGGGACCGGCCTGGATGACGTAGGTACGGCGAGGGCTGGCGATGTAAATACGCCCGTCCGGTGTCGCAATCGGACTGGATAGGAACGAGATGTTCTCCAACCGCTTGTCGTAAACCAAATCGCCGCTGGACAGCTTCCAGCACTTGAGTATGCCGGGCTTATGCACACGGTAGAGATAATCGCCGACGATGATCGGACAACCGAGTCCTTCGGGCACCTTGGGATGCTGCCATTTCACATGGCTCTCTTTGATGTCACCCGTGCCGCTCGGATCGACGGCTAGGCCGCGCCCGCTGCCGCTATCAGCGTAGACGAGACCCGAACCGTAGGTCAGAGAAGTCCAGTAACCGCCATCCTTGGCGCACCACCACAACACGTCGCCGGTAGCGGGGTCCAGCCCTTGCAGCGCCTTGGAGGCGGCAACCATGATCTGCGGCTTGCCCTTGACCGGCATGAGGATCGGGCTGCTGTTGGTGCTGCCGCTCACCTTGGGCCGCTTCTTCTCCCACTTCACTTCGCCGCTCTTTTTGTCCAGGGCCAAAAGGAAAGAGTCCTTGCCCTGATCGCAGAGGATGACGACGGTGTCCTTGTACAGCAGCGGACTGCTGCTGATGCCGGGGTAGACATGATACGGTCCGGGCTGCTCGCGCCGCCAGACGATCTTGCCCTCGAAATCGAGCGCGGCCATCACACCGGAGCCGAACCAGGCGTAGACTCGTTCTCCGTCCGTGACCGGCGTGGGGATGGTGTAATAGCCATCGGCGAACTTGCCGGGCGGAACCGTGGTCCGCCAGCGCTCCTTGCCGTCGGCGGCTCCGTAACAAATGACCCAGTGTTCGGGGACGATTTTATCCTTGACGTCCTTATCCGATTGTCGAGGGGCATTGGTGATAAAGACGCGGTCGCCCCAGACGATCGGGCTGGAAAAGCTCTTGCCCTTCAGGTCCACTTTCCAGAGGACGTTTTCATCCTTCTTGCCGCCCCAGGTGAGCGGCAAATCGTTCTCATCACTGTAGCCGGCGCCGGTCGGCCCGCGCCAGCCGGGCCAGTTACCCGCATGGCTTTCGCGCGCGGCAAGAACGAAAAGGGCGAAGACAAGAAGATACGAGGCGTTGCGAGTGTGGGAGCGCGACATGCTCATGGACGGACCTCCGGGGGTGGGTGGTTGTGCGATCAACCAAGTGTGTGTTGTCCGAGACAGATGTCGTAGCAGGCAGGTTGGTGGGTCAAGGTTGGCGAGTCTGCTGTCAGGATAAACAAGACGTTCCGAGAAGGAAACAGAAATCTGCCGCGCCGCGGATTGCGCGATTGCGGGAACGAGACGCTATCGCGACTTCCGTCCGCGAGGTATCATCCGAAGAAGAGTTGAGCCATCGTCACGCGATTGCGAGGAGAGATAGGTCATGGGCCGATTCGTGAGGTGTCTTGCATGTGGTCTGATTTTGGCGGGGAGTGTCTCCGTGACCGCCGCGCCGCCGCGGAGCTATCGGTTGCCCGCCGTGGATCTCAAGCAGCGGGTGATCTGGGGCGCAACCTGCGCCAGTCCCGATGGCCTGGAACTAAGCTTTGGCGGTCAGGACCAGAATGCCGATGATGGCCGGCCGCATACACGCCTCAAAGTGGACGGTCAATGGAAAGCTATCCATCAGGAGCTTCGTGCCCGCAACCCGCTCCAGAAGTTTTACGAGGATTGCTGGGCGCTGCGGAAGTTGCAGAGAGAGACGGCGGCTCATTCTCGGTTGTTCTACTTCAAGGGGCTGCCCAAGACTGACGAGATAAAACAGATCGATAATATCGTTTCTTCGCAAAAACGGATGAATCAGGAGAACGCTCGCCTCATTGCGAGGCTGAAGGATATGGGCGAAAACCTCAAAGGCGATGAAGCGGAACAGGCGCGGTATGCTCTGGCGCACTTGCAGTCTGCCCGAAAGCGAGCCGAGGATTTCACCGCGTCCTTGCCGCAAGGTCTGACCGTCGCCGCGATCAAGGGCATGACCGAGGTGCAGATCGACGTGGAGAAAGCGGCCGAGAGCCTCGACGCCGAGCCGCCGCCGCGCGCACTCAGCCCGCTTGTCTACGATTCGCGGAGCAAGCGCTTCGTCCTGTTCGGCGGCGATCATCTGGATTATCTGAGCAATGATACCTGGATATTCGATCCCGCTAAGAGGAAATGGCAGCAACGCCATCCGACCAGCGCGCCGCCGCCGCGCGCCAATCACACGCTCAAGACCGACGATGGTAAAGTGTTGCTTTCCGGCGGCTACACGTACACCTCCAACACCGATTACATGGGTGGGCAGTACCGCGACCTCGCGGACGGTGACTGGACGTATGATGTGGCCACGAACACCTGGACCGGACAGGGTAAAGGGGTGCCGGCCGATACGCGCGTTTATCGCACGGGACCATTCCATCCTGACTTTTATCTGCGCGGCCCGCGACCGGATGCGGCCGACTTCACGCACTGGCTGGCAACCGTACCGGCGAATACCTGGAAGACCACGAAACCGCTGCATCTACCGCACCTCAACCGCGATTGGGGAACCGCCGTCCTCGATCTCGACCACGATCTGATCCTGCGCTGGAGCGGCGGTCACTGCGCCCACGGCGGGACTGATGTGCTGCACTACCATCTCAATACCAATCGCTGGGAACTATCCAATCCCGTGGAGTTTCCGCTGGGTCAACTCTACTCGAACACCTCGTATCCTGACGGTTTCAACTTCAATCTGCGCCCGTGGATCACCGGGCACACCTACCAAAACTATGGCTACGATCCCCTCGCCGCGCGGATGATTTTCACGGGTCGGCCGCGAAACTTCTACCTCTATGATCCCGTGGTCGGCGAGTGGACGGGCCGCGCCGCCAAGCCGCGCGGGATGAGCTACAATAGCTGCTTTTATACGCTCACGGTCTGCCCGACGCCGCGCGGACTCGTGGCCTGGACCCAGGAAGGTCGGGTCTTTCGCTTCGATGCCGCGCGGAAAGACTGGATCGAATTAGAACAAAAGAGAGGTAAATTGCCCGGATCCGCCGTCGATAACTCCACGGTTGTCTATGACTCGAAGCGTAATCGGCTCGTGTTCGCCCGCAAGGGATACGGGGACAAAGCGAAGTACGATGGTGAACTGCACACGCTCGATCTGACCACCGGCATCGTAGGCAAGCTCACGCCCCAGGGAGCGAACGCGGCCTCTGCCATCTCGTACCTCTGTCAGATTCGCTACGATCCCGAACACGACTTGATGCTGGTCGGAGCCACGCTGCCGCCGGTGGACGGCTTCCGCCGCACTCCCGCGTATGATTGCGCCGGCAATCGCTGGGTATCCTTGAAGATCATCGGTGACGATCCCAGCGGCAAGACGGGCCGCAACGTCTCGCTCGGTCTGATGTACGATGTCAAGCGCAAGCTATTCTGGGCGGTGGACACCAACAGCAACGTCTACGTCCTGCGTCTGGATGTCAAAACCGCCGATGTGAAAGCGCTGGAGTGAACACCGCTTGATTATCCGCTTGTTATCATCGTGACCTGAGAAAAAACGTTTTCCTGAAACGCCCGCGCGCCGCCAGCGAATCACTTAATGAAGAGCATCATCACCCGGAGGGCAATACTTTGACACCCTTTTGCATCAACACCTATAATTACAAGGCAGACTCGGGCTCTCATCCTCATCTCCGCACGGATGGCTTTCCTGGCTCTGCGAACGTATTGCCGTGAACGGAAACTCAGCGGTGAGGTGCCGATATGACCGCCACAACAGCAATGCAGAATGCAAAAGGCAGAAGGCAGAATGAAAACAGCTGTCTTTCATGCTGCATGCTGCATGCTGCATGCTGCATTGCCATTGCTCTCCTCACGCCAGGCTCTCTGCCGGCCGAGGAGCGTCGCAACGCCGGTCTCGTCGCGCCCATCCCTTCGACCATCACCACTGAGGCGACCAGCCGGCTGCGCAGCGCCCTGTACGGCCCTCTGCGCCGCTACGAGGACGAACGCAACCGCAATCCCAAGGGCGTCGGCGATTTTTACCTCGTCTGCGACTTCAACCCGGACAACCACGACAACGCCAGTGACGACTTCGGCGCCTGCCTGACGTTGGCCGACTATCTACACGATCTGCGCAACAAGCAAGGCATTCAGGTGATCGCCTACGTCCACGGCAAGGTGACACGCCACGCCGTGCTGCCGGTACTCGCCTGCTCGGAACTCATCCTGTCCAACAATCCGCCGGCGCATCTGGGCAAGGTCGCCGAAGCTGATCGCCCCCTGAAAGATTGGCAGCGCGATCCCTATATCAAACTGTCCAACACGCGCTATCCGCCCGTCCTCATTCGCAAGATGTTCGATTCAAAGGTCGAGGTCATCAAGTCGCGTCAGGGTGCCTACCGCGACGGCAACGATAAGCCACGCCCCAAAGGGGCGACGGTCGCCGGCCTCGGAGCCGGCGAGACGGCTCTGTATTCCTTCGCGCAGGCACGCGATCTTGGGTTGTGCCAGCCGATCGCTCGCAACAGTCTCGACGAAGTACGCCAGCGCTATCAGCTGCCGTCCAGCAGCCTGTATCCGCCGCTCGATCACCTCGTCGCCTGGCGCATCGTCGTTTCCGGTCCGCTCGATGTTCCCTTGAAAGACAAAGTGAAACGCCGCATCGCGGACGCCCTGGGGCGGAAGGCCAACTTGCTCATCCTGGAATTGGCCTGTGGCGACGGTGAAAGTCAAGCTGCTCATGAACTCGGTGTGTTCCTGACCAAATTGAACGACAACCGCCGCGAGCCGGTCGAGACGATCGCCTACGTCACCAACCGCGCCCGCAACACGGCCGCCTTCCTGGCGTTCGCCTGCAACAAAATCATCATGCAGCGCGAGATCAAGCAGGATGGCCAACTCGTCCAGGAAGGCGCGCGGCTGGGTGACTTCGAGCGCTACATCCAGGAGCATCCGACGCTGGAAACGACCCTGCGCGACAATCTCGCCGACATCGCCAAGGAGAAGCACTATCCGGCCCTCCTTGCTCGCGGCATGCTCGACCGTGATCTTCGCATCGTCGCCGTCGAGAGTACCCGCGAGGAAAGCACGCGGAAGTTTCTCAGCGAGGCCGATCTGAAGGCCGATCAGCAGGGCGAGCAGCGCTGGCGCAGCGTCGGCGTCGTCAAGCCAGCCAACCCGAAAGAAGAGGGCAAATATCTCACCTTGACAGCGGCACAGGCCCGCGAACTGGGAGTGGCCCACGAGATTGTCGGCAGCTTCGACGAGGTGTGCGAACTGGAGGGCGTCAAGCCATCCGAGGTACACACGGCCGACTCCGACTGGTTGGATGGATTGGTCGATTTCCTCAAAGATCCGTGGACGAGCGTCATCCTCGTCATGCTCGGCATCACCTGCTTGATTCTGGAATTGAAAATGCCGGGCGTTACGCTGCCCGGCATCATCTCGGCCATCTGTTTTCTGCTGTTCTTCTGGTCGCACTCGCAGATCAGCGGGCAAATTATCTGGCTGGCTTTCCTGCTGTTTCTGCTAGGTCTGCTGCTGATCGGACTGGAAATTTTCGTGATACCCGGCTTCGGCGTCACGGGCATCAGCGGCATCGTCCTGGTGGTCGGTAGTATCGGCCTGGTCGCTTATGGCCACTGGCCGCGCAGCAATGAGGAGTGGATCGACTACGGTCACGCACTGGGGCCGTTCACCATTAGCCTGTTGGGAGCGATGGCGTCGGCGTTCATTCTGGCTCGCTATCTGCCGCACATTCCCTACATCAATCGTCTGATGCTCCGGCCGCAAGAGGAAAGCGAATTCAGCGAGTCGCTGAGCGATTCGATCCGCCCGGAAATGGCGGCCTTGCTGGGCGCGATCGGTGTCGCGGCCACGCCGCTGCGGCCGGCTGGCAAGGTGCAGTTCGGCGACGACTATGTCGATGTCCTCGCCGAAGGCAGTTACGTTCTACCCGGCACGCGCGTCCAGGTCGTGGAGATTGAGGGCAACCGCATCGTGGTCAAGGAAGTTTGAACAGTTTTCAGTGTTCAGTTTTCAGTGTTCAGCCAAAGTCAAAAGCTGAAAGCTGAACACTGAAAACTGAAAACTAAACACTGAAAACTGAAATGGATTTGAGCACGCTGATATTGGGCTTTCTACTCATCGGAGTGGGTTTTCTGCTCCTGATCGCCGACTTGTTTTTCATGAGCGGAATCTTGGCGCTTCTCTCGGTGGTCGCCCTGGTCGGCGGTGTGATTCTGACGTTTCTCGGCGGTGGCGTCACGGTCGGCGTCTGCACGGCGATTGTCGTCTTTCTTGCTCTACCGATCCTGGTGCGTGTGCTATTGTATTGCTGGCCGCGAACGTCGATGGGACGGCAATTTTTCTTGACGGAGCAGCCGGAGGATGCGACAGTCGCAGCCTTGCCGGTCAATCAGGAGTTGGAACATCTGAAAGGCCGCATCGGGCGCGCCCTGTCGGCGCTGCGGCCGGCCGGCATGGTCGATTTCGATGGCCGGCGCATCGACACCATCACTGAGGGAATGATGGTCGATCCCGGCCAAATGGTTCGCTGTATCGATGTGCGGGCCGGCAAAGTCGTGGTACGGCCCATCGAGAAACCCGATCTCGGCGATCTGGAAACAGCGATTTTTAATTGATGGAATTTTTGCCAGCCCGTAGCGCCAGCAAGGGAATGAGTTACCCCTGCTGGCGCTACGGGCTGGCAAAATCAACGGAGATACCTATGGGAGCTATCCTGCTTGCCGATGTCCAACAAAACCAGGGCGCGCTGCCCACGCAATCGTGGCTGTGGATCGTTCTCATCATCGCGGCCATCGCGGGACTTGCCATCCTGTTTGTCTTTTTCAGTTTCTTGCAGCTGTGGATTCAGTGTTTTCTGACGGGGGCGCGGATCGGCATCATGGACATGATCCGCATGAAACTGTGCAAGGTGGATTACAGTATGATTGTTCGCCAGAAGATCGCCTTGGTGCAGGCGGGCGTCAAGGTGTCCACGCAAGAGATGGAGGCTCACTACCTATCGCGCGGCAACGTGCAGCGTGTCGCCGCCGCCGTCATCGCCGCGCACAAGGCCGCCATGGATCTGCCCTGGCGCGTCGCTGCCGCCATCGATCTCGCCGGCCGCGACATTTACGAAGCCGTCAAGCGCAGCGTCGATCCGAAGGTGATCGACTGCCCCGATCCGACCAAGGGCCGGGCCACGCTCGATGGCGTATGCAAGAACGGCATTCAGCTGCGGACCCGCGCTCGTGTGACGGTGCGTACCAAGCTCGACCGTCTCGTCGGCGGAGCCACCGAGGAGACGATTATCGCCCGTGTCGGCGAGGGTATCGTCAAGGCCATCGGCAGCGCTGAGCATCATACCGACGTGTTGGCCAACCCGAACATGATTTCGCAAGCCGTGCTGCGCAACTCGCTCGATTCGCAGACGGCGTTTGAGATTGTGTCCATCGACGTGGCCGAGATTGACGTGGGAGCAAACATCGGCGCCAACCTGCAAGCGGATCAGGCGGCGGCCGACCTGCGTGTCGCCCAGGCCAACGCCGAGAAACGCCGTGCCCTGGCCGTGGCGCTGGAGCAGGAGATGCGTGCCAAGGTCGAGGAGAACCGAGCGCAAGTCGTGTTGGCCGAGGCCGAGGTGCCGCGCGCGCTCTCGCAGGCGTTCCTCGACGGGCATCTGGGCGTCATGGATTATTACAATTTGAAGAACCTGCAAGCGGATACACAGATGCGCAGCGCCATCAGCGGCGGCGGCAACAACGATCGTGGGGATCGCAACATCACCTGAGCGGGAGCAGTGTATGCAGTGGGAGTTGTTGATTATTCCGCTCATCGCCGTGGGCGTGTGGATTTTGGGCACGCTTTTCAAGACCGGCGAGGAGGCCTCCACCCCGAAGGGTGCCCGCCGGCCTGGGAATGCCTCCAGTCGAACGCC
>DATNCY010000032.1:0-25956 GCA_035553375.1 Gemmataceae bacterium | reverse complement strand
ATGGTATAGTGGTGGTTGCGCATGCTTCCCTCCAGGAATGAAATCGTGACAGAAGTTATTCTCTGGAGGGAACATGCGTTTGTCTTGTCTCATCAGCTGCAACTTGGATCTACTGGCTCCCTTGCTGGCGCTGCGGGCTGGCAATTTATGGTGTTAGCGCCTCGAAGGCAGCGCGAGAGCGGAATAAACCCCGGCGGTCGCGAGCCGGCAGTGCGTGAAAAAGGCCGGGTCGGAGAGATCCGCGTAAGAAACGGACTCCGGGTAGGTGCGATCGATCGTCTGACGAAGCCGTTCGTAAAGTTCGTCGGTCAGCAAAACATTTCCACGCACGCCGCGAAGTTGCTCCTCCGTCAACAGAACGCGCAAACGCAGGCAGGCGGGACCGCCGCCGCCACGCATGCTCTGATCGACAGACACGAATTCCACCGCGTCGAGGGGGCAGCCCTTCCGCGCCAGCAGTTCGTCAAGGTAGGCACGGACGCGCGGTGTGCTTTCGCACTCGCGCGGAGCGAGGAGGAGAGTGCGGCCATCCGCCATCGTGACAAGCTGGCTGTTGAATAAATACGAGCGGACAGCGAGATCGAGCGGCAATTCTCGGTCGGTGACTTCGATGAGGCGAAGGGAACCGCCCGTCCGCGCTGCAAAGGCATCGCGGAGACGGTTGACGACGCCCGGCGTATCGACATAAGCAAGCTCGTGGTAGAAGAAAATGTCCCGGTGGCCGGTGGCAATGACATCGTTGTGAAAGATTCCCGCGTCGATGGCCGCGGGATTTTGTTGGGCGAAAACGACTTGCGAGGCGCGGAGGCGATGACGGCGGACGATGGCCTCGAATGCCTGGCGCGTCTGGCGAGCGGGAAACTTCTGCGGAGCCGGCCCAGGGCGAACCGTGTCGCGGCCGTAAACGAACAGATGCAGTCCCGGTTCGCCGTGATCTCGGCACAGCCGGCAATGGTTGGCGGCCCCTTCATCGGCAAATACCTCGGTGCGCGGCAATACAGCGTGGTGCCGGAAGTGATCGCCGGTGAAGATGGTTCGCAACGATGCGGCAGTCTGGTCCGCCTCAAGGGAACGGTGAAATTTGCTCAGCAGATTAGCGGCCGTGAAGTGAACCTTGCCGTCGGTGGAATCGCGGGAAGGCGTGATGGTCGCGCTGTTGGCCGCCCACATGGCGGAAGCGGAATAACAAGCCGCGAGCAAATCCGGCGTCTGTTCGCTTGCCCGCGCGAGAATGTCCGCGTCGGTGCCGGCGAAACCGTGCTGGCGCAGTGGAGCGAGGAGCGGGCGATCCAGCGGGGGCAGGATGCCTTGACGAACGCCAAGGTCGTGCAGCCGCTTCATTTTCTCCAACCCTTGCAGGGCGGCGGCGCGCGGATTGGAGGTTTCCCCCCAATTGTCCATGGAGGCTCGGTTGCCCCACGATAGAGTAATGTAGTTGTGCGTCGGTCCAATCAAGCCATCGAAGTTCACTTCATGCACGGGCGTCATCGTCCTGTCTCCTGGCGAGCGTGGGAGATGCGAGCGCGATCACGCGCTCATTGTGTTCCATCTGCAAGGCATCATAAACTTCTTCTTCGAGAAATAGTTGATTGCCCTGAATCCGGCAGCGAGCTTGAGCGCTACAGAAGTCCGACATGGACCGACCGGCGGGGGCGACGGTGAGCCGCGGTGCATCGGCTGGAAGCTCCCAAGTGTGGGCACACCGCGCCACGTATTCGCGGCGCTTGATGGTGTGGTCGAGTTGGGCGATGGTATTCTCGAAGTATTGGCCGCCGTCGAGAACGTCGAACTTGTCGGTGCGGCAGAAGCCGAGCCGTTCCAAGTTCTTCCGGCAGCCGGCCGACTCATCGCGCACCTTGCCGAGATTCTGACGGAGTTGATCGGGAAGTAAGTGACAGAGGATGCGAGCGCGCGGCTGATCGCCGCGTTCATCGAGAAACTCATCGAGAATCGCGCTACGCGCGTTGCAGCGCGCGTAGCGATACGCATCGACGGTGTCGTAGTCGAGTCCGCCGAACAGCGGCCGGACAACCTGCTCGTAAAACGGATATTTGCCCTCTGCATCCGTCGTTAAGATGTTGGCGTAGAGGGAGGCGATTGTTCCGATGCGTTTCTGTAGCTCGTCCTGATTGAGCAGGATGAACAAGGCCCATGCCTCGGCCAAAAAGCGGGCGATTTTCTTGCCGCGATGCGTCGGGAGAACAGAAAGCCCCGCGAGTTCCAGGGTGTACTCGTCATCCTGGTTCGCTTGATACGTCAGGTATTCGTGTTCCGCCCAGGTCCGCAGGCCGGGAAAGTTGAAGAGACGAGCGTGTTGCTTTTTGTGCCAGCAGCCGCCCCAACCCACTTGCAGCCTGATATTGCCGGCCAATTCGCTTGGACCGCCGCTCAAGGGAAACAGATCGGCGGCCAGCATCATCAACCCCTGCTGCCAGGGGAGGGTGCCGGCGAGCGTGCGGATCGATTGTTCGATGGTGAGTTGGTTCTTTTCTTCCTCGCTCCGCATGCTGGCGAGATTCACATGCGCGGCAATTTCCATCATTCCGGCCAGGTCCGGCCGAGCGATGGGACGCGCGACGAGGAAGTGGAACCGCTCGCTGTCTTCCACCCGTTTCGGCTCGACGGCAACCGCGGAGCAATTTTCCCGCAAGGCGGGCATCGGGTCGGCGAGAAGAACACTGGCTTCGTCCCTATGCTGGTACATGATTCGAGACTCCTGCTCGCGTGGTTCAGGTTAAGTGGCTGTATTCGTGTGAGGTAGGTCCGGCGAGCCGAGCCGGACTTTGACTCTACAAGTGCCGCTCGGCTCGCGGCACCTACCCAAACCGTGCCGCTCGGCAGTAGGTCCGGCGAGCCGAGCCAGACTTTGACTCCACAAGTGCCGCTCGGCTCGCGGCACCTACTGGCAAGTAGGTCCGGCGAGCCGAGCCGGACTTTGACTCCACAAGTGCCGCTCGGCTCGCGGCACCTACTTCATTGCGAGAGCTGCGCGGGGATGCCGCGCCATTGGGTTTCGGCCGGCAAACGCTCGCCCTTCATCACCAGCGAAAGGGCGTCCAGTTCGGCCCCTTCCTCAAGCTGAGAGTCGTACAGCACCACCGCTCGCGGTCCAACCGTGCAACCCGCGCCGATGGACACGGTGGACATCTTCATCACGCGGTCCTCGAACAGATGCGTTTGCAGCGAAGTCGTGCCGCCGATCATCGCATCATCGTCCACGCGGACGAGGTCGAACTCCGTCATGTACGTCGTCTCGATGTACACGCGGCGGCCCATCCGGACGCCGAGCAATCGCAGCAAAGGAGCCAGGAACGGCGTGCCGGTGAAGCCGCCGAGCAGGGCGGGGACGGCGGCGCTTTCATACAAGGCGGTGATTAGCTCGCTGCGCCAGACAAAGTGTGACCACATCGGAGCGACGCGCGGCTGATAACGGCCGACCACCAACCACTTCAAGCCGGCCACGGTGAGGTAAAGAAGCAGCGCCGATACCAGATAAATGCCCGGCAACACGGCCGCGAGCAACGGTAGGGACAATACCGAAGCCAACCGAGCCACTGCCAGCGTGCCCAGGAGACCGAACGCGGACAGCAGCATGGAAGGCAGAACGATGCGGAAAAACTCGATCGTCAGACGGCAGACCACCAGCCGGGGCGTCGGGCGGAAGGTGACGCTCTCGTCGAACTTCGCGCTGGGCTGTCGATGGGGCAGGAAGATGGCCGGCGATCCCAGCCACGACGTTCCCGCCTCGATCGGATGCGAGGGCGGAACCGATTGCACACCGATAAGACTGTTGTGCGGCAGAGACGTGTTGCTCGGAACCAGGGCGGCGTTGCCGACAAAAGTACGAGTGCCGATTTCCGTCATGCCCAGGTCGATGCAGCCACGGTAATGTCGGGCAGCGCCGAGAACCGCGAGGTCGGCCACGAAACTCTCCGCGCCCAACACGAGCAGATCGGGGTCGATGTGCGAAACGGTCGAAACCTCAGCACGCGGACCAATCTTCGCACCCAGCAATCGCAGCCAGGGAGCCGTGTAGAGCGTGGCGTAGAGCGAGTTAGTTACCGCCAGGCTGGTGTTCATCAGGCTATCGGCCAGCCATTTGCGAAGGCCGAACCAGGACCGCAAGGGGAAGATGCCCGTGTGAGCCGCCGGCATGATCGCCCGTTTCGCCACGGCCAGCAAGAAACAGGCGGTGAATACGAAGAGAATCCCGGCCACCGGCGACCAGGCGACGATGTCGAGCATGTCGCCGCCGGACACAACCACCAGGAAGACCAACGCCGGACCGACCATGAGAAGGGGCAGCAGTTCCAGGAAGACGAATGCGGCCACGAAACCCGCCAGCAATCCCGCCGACCAGCGGCCCGGCCCTTGCTGAGAGGCCATGCGATCGAGTACCGGATCGTTCGCCACACGCTGCGACGGCGAACCCGCCCAGGTTTCGTTGTCGGGAATGACCTGATCGCACGCTACCAGCGATTGTTCCATCACCCGGCTACCGTCGCCGACGTGACCACCGAGCATGACCACCGCATTCGTGCCGGTATAAGAATCTTTACCGATCCGAATAGGTGCCATAATGAGCCAGCCGTCCTTGACGATGTACGGTTCCACGGCCACGCCGTAGCCGATGCTGGCACCCTCGCCGATTTCGATAAGGTCAGGTAATTGCAACCGGGCGCTGCCGAGGTGACAGCCCTTGCCGATGCGTGCGCCAAGAAGACGGAGGTACGGAGCAAGGAAAGGCGAGCCGGCCAGGTAACTGAGCGGACTCATGCCGAGGATCTTGCGCACCAGCCAAAATCGGCAGTAGTACCAACCCCAGAGCCGGTGACGCCCAGGGCGAAAACGGCCAATCAACAGCCACTTGGCTGCGAACGGCAGCACCAGCGCGATCGGCATGGCCACCAACCCGGCGAACGACAAAGCCAGCAACGGATGAATCTTGACGATGAGAAACTGCGCCAGCGGTATCGCAAGGACAATGGCCAGCACATACCCCAGAGCGAATTGGCCAAGGCCGCAGAGCCAAACACGCGCGCTGCCGTGGTGGATGACTTCTCGCTGCGCCGGGCGATTCTCCTCGCTCCGTTGGGCCGCGCCTTCAAGATGTCGGGCCAGCGAACGGATGGTGGGATGGGCGTAAAGGGCGGAGATGGGCAGATGTCGCAGAGCGGGAAGTTGTCTCAGCTTGGACACCACTTGCGCGGCGAACAGCGAATGGCCGCCCAGGTCCGTGAAGAAGTCGTCTTCGACCGAGAGATCGTCGCGGCCGAACACCTTGCTCCAGGCGTTGGCCAGTTCTTGCTCCAGGACGGTCGCCGGAAGAACCGCGGCGCCGGTGCGGGCGGAAAGACGCGGCGCGATCGGCGCCGGCAAGCGCGATCGGTCGGCCTTCCCACTGGGTAACATCGGGATGGCCGCGAGGATTTCGAGGAAGGCCGGTACCATGTAGGCTGGCAGCCGGCGGCGCATTTCCGCATACAACTCGCTTTTCAGACTCGCCTCATCGCTTATCGGGCCGCGAAGCGTGATGTAGGCAACCAATTCCTGCACCGCGCCGTCGCCAGATGTGACGGCGACGATGCCATCCTTGACGAGCGGGTTTTCCAGCAAGATGGCCTCGATTTCCGCCAATTCGATGCGGTAGCCGCGAATCTTCACCTGGCTGTCGATCCGCCCCGCGAATTCGATGTCGCCGTCCGCCATCATTCGTCCGAGGTCGCCGGTGCGATACAATCGCGCTCCTGGCCGGCGCGATGCGAAGCGATCCGGCACGAAGCGATTGGCCGTCAGGTCGGGGCGATTGACGTAGCCGCGTGCCACGCCCACGCCGCCGATGCAGATTTCACCGAATTTCCCCGGAGGAACAGGTTGCAGATTTTCGTCGAGAATATAGACCCGATAAGTCGGCAATGGCTTGCCAATTGTCACGGGGCGATCCGGCACGAGTTCGCCGTAAGTCGCGGTGACCGTCGTTTCAGTCGGGCCATAGGTGTTGAGCATACGGCGTCCCGGCCGGCTCCAGCGTTTCACCAGATCCGCCGGACATGCCTCCCCGCCGACGAGCAGGGTATGCAGCGACGGCACCTCGCGATCAACCGTGGCCAGCAGGGTCGGCGTGCAGTAGCACATCGTCACTTGCTGGGCGTTGAGGAAATCGGCGAGGCCAGATCCAAGGCGGCGATGATCCGTCGGTCCCGCGATCAAGGCGGCGCCCGAGGCGAAGGTCGGCCAGATTTCTTCGATGGAAAAATCGAAAGCGATGGTCATGCCCTGGTAAACTCGGTCGGCAGCCGTCACCCCGTAGATGGGTGTGCAGACGGAAATGAAATTGCAAATGCTGGCCTGACTGATGGCCACGCCCTTGGGTCGGCCGGTCGTTCCCGACGTGTAGATGATGTAAGCGAGGGCATCGTCTTCATCGTCGATTTCGGGGCGTGTGTCCGGCTGCCAGGCGATGATTTCAACGCGATCTTCAAGATTCAAGATGGGGCAGCGCACGCCGGCAACCGCTGCGGCGAAGCGCGAGCCAGTTAAAAGCAAGGCGGTATCGGCGTCCTCGGTGATGAACGCGATGCGGTCCTCGGGATAGGAGGCATCGATCGGCACGAAGGCGGCCCCACATTTGAGGACGGCCAGCAGCGACACATAAGTATGGGTCGAGCGTTCGAGCAAGATGCCGACGCAAGCGCCGGGCCGAATATCGTAGCAGGCCATCAGGTAGTGGGCCAACTGATTCGCGCGCGCATCAAGGGCTGCATAGGTGAGTTGTTCCTCGCCGCATACCAGTGCCAACGCATCCGGGGTACGATCATTTGCTGCCTCGAAGAATTGATGGAGACGGCGCGGCCGAATGCTGGACCGGCTCAATCTCGCCTTCGGGACCTTGGCAACCGAAATACGCTCATCGTTGCGGGACAGGACAGCTCGTTCGTAGGTTGGCAGCGAGCTGATCGTGGTTTGCCGCATGGCGATACACTCCGTTCGTGCAGGGGTTGGCGCTCGCTTGGGCGCGGTGGGAAGAGAGGGTTCGCGGGTTTTGTTCCCTCACTTTCCTATTCCCCTGAGAATGGCGGCTGTGACAAATTTTCGGAGAATCTTGTCTGTTTCGGCTGAATCAATCGGCCTATCTCTACGGCGGGTGCGTGGGCGGATTGTGGTATTTTTCGTTAGCCCAGCCCTGAAGGGCTGGGGATTGCGGCGCGATGCGGGTTTTTGGGGCTTCAGCTCCTCCCGGTCGTAGCGCAGGCGCGGCGGAGGGCCTGAAGGCCCAACCAATCCACCGCTACGCCCTTCCCCAGCCCTGAAGGGCTGGGCTAACGAAAAAACAAGACCAGAAACAATTCGCGCACTCTCTACGGCCGCGCAGTGAGAAGGACGCTGAGAAAGGGAAGTGGATTTATCATGACGAGGAGAAGATTTGCCGCTCTTGGGACAGGATTATTGTCCGCGTGAGGCGGTGCCGTGGCGGCCCGCGGCGATGGTGGCACCTTCCGGCACGACTCGGCCGGCGACATCGATGTCGTGGTCGTGCATGTAATCACGCAGTTTGCGATAGAGGGCGAAACTGTCGGGATAAACCCACAGTGTCACCTGGCTGTCAGACGGCTCGATACTGTCGATGATGCGGCGGAAGTCGGAGCCGGCCGCCAACGCCTTTTCTACCGTTTCGCCCCGATTCGGCAGGATAGGCTCGACATCGTAAGAGATCAGAATCTGTGACTTCAACCCGCTTTTCGCCAATTCCAGGAGATACCGCAGCCGGAACGCGCCAACGGCCGCGGTTGTGTCGGAATACTGGCCGGTAATCTGGAGCGTTTCCCCGGCAGGGCCGTTCCAGGTGCGCTCCATCTCATCGCGGAATCTCGCGAGATCGATGAAGCTGATACGGCCGTGATGACACTCAAACATCAATTCCGTGGACTGAAACGGATGACTCACCGGGGTTTGGTAGCGCAGTGTTTGCTTGCTGGGAGGAGCCTTCCGCAATGCTTCCAGTTCGTCCATCACGCGCTTGCTGCGCTCGCGAATCTCGGCCAACGACAGGGCGGCGACGCGGACGGATTGGTTGTCTTGCTGGGTCTTGTCTTCGAGTTTTTTTCGTTCCGATTCGACTTCTTGCGAATGGACCGTTAGCCGGGCGAGTTCCTCGGCGGTCAGTGTGCTGTCTTGGCGGAACTTCTGCCATTCCTTGAGTTGTTCGAGCAGGCGTGCTTGCAATTCGGCCAACTCGTGGCGTTCGCGCTCGATCTGCGGTGATAGAGGATCTTTCGGGTCGGGTAACTCAGCTATTTCTTCCTGCGTGAGTGCGGGCGGCGGAGTCGGCGGCGTGATGGCCTTGTAAGAACGCGCGCCCACCCAGGCGACGAGGATGAGGCGCAGAATGATGCCGACGACATTGGCGACCACGTCGAGGAACGAGTCGAAACTGAACTCAATTTCGCGGACTTTGCGTCGTCGTCGAATCATGATTTTGTCAGGGGTTAACTCCTTGGACGATGTCGAGTATGTCGTCGTCGGGGTCGAGGTTCTGGCGCGTCTTGGGCACCGGCAGCGCCTCCAGAGCCGGATAGACCATCAGAAAAGTACGGACATTTTCGGAACGCACCAGCAGCCGTATTTGCGGATAAAAGGGCGGATCGCCGGGACGCAACCCCGACTGGCGACGCGCGATCATTTTCCGAATCTCGGCCACGAGTGGATTAATGGACGCCTCGCCGGCGGCTTGGGCGAGCGGGAAACTTTTCTCCGACGGATACAGCACCACGGCGTCGGCTCGGCACTCGATATAGATGGTCCAATCGCGGCCGCCGTGAACCCAGGCCGGACGCAGCGCCGCCGGCTTGCGCGGTCGTCGAGATGGGGCGGAAGGCGGTGCGAATCGATTGCTCGCCGATGCTGAATCACTCGGTTCGTCCGATCCGCCCCCGCCGCCATTCACGAGCCGGCGTTTGCGTGGCACGGCCTCATACTCTGCGTCCTCCGACCGACGTGGAGGGCGTTGCCCCGCGGCCGCGCCTTCGCCGGGACGCGAACCGGACGAGGATCGAGGCAACAACGGATCAACGGCTGGAAATGCCGAACCATCGTCTCCCTGCGAGGTGCGTGAAGCATTGCCGGACGCGCCGCCCGATGTTCCCGGTTGCCCGGAGGATGGCGCTCCCGGAGTACCCGCCGACTGTCCACCGCTGCCGCCTTGTCCCCTTGCCTCCGAAGTGCCGGAAGACGACTGCCCTGGAACGCCTGGAGAACCTGCGGCGGAACCGGCTGCTCCGGAGTTCCCTGGCTGGCCGGATGATGTTCCTCCGGGCATCCCTGTGGAAGTTCCGCCGGAACCGCCCGGCAAACCGGAACCGCTCCCGCCGTTGCCGCGAGCGACCGAGTAGCCTCCCTCAGCAGAAGTTCCTGGTGGGATCGGCGAACCAGAAGAATTCGTCCCCGGAGAACCGTTTCCAGCAACTCCATTCCCTGAACCGCCACTTCCGGGAGCGCCACTTCCGGGAGCGCCACTTCCGGGAATGCCGTTACCCGAACCACCATCGCCTGTAGCACCGAGGCCAGCAGCCTGCGACGAAGCAACTCCGGTCCCGCCATTCCCTGGATAGCCTGTGTTGCTCCCTCCGGGCGCGCCGGGAACATTCGATCCCGCGCCGCCCGATCCCGCTGGCCCACTGCCGCCCGAGTAGCCGCCCGCGCCGGATGAGCCGGAACCTAACGCTCTGGGCGGTCCCAGACCAGCCACCTCGGAACCGAACTCTCCCGGCGAACCGGATGTTGGCGAACCCGTCCCGGTAGACCTTCCCGCCCCACCCAGGACAGACGCGCCTCGTGAGCCGCCGTTGGTGCCGAAAGCTCCTCCGCTTGTTCGCCCCGGTTCGCCTTCGGTACTCCCCGGTGGATGAGGCATCGCGAGGGAGTTGCCGCCGGTCCCGCCGCCGCGCCCGGAACTTGTACTCATGCCGCCCCTACCGGTTTCCCCGCCTCCGATGCCGGACGAGGCGAGCGGCGATCCCGATCCATTTCCCGAACCACCCAGGTTATTCGAGAAACCTCCAGACGGATTCGTTCCACCGGAACCCGCCCCTACCGCCAGTCCTGACTCGCTATTGAGCGAATTGCCGCCACCGACTCCGCCGGGACGTCCATCGCTCGATCCGAGAAATTTCGCCCCGCCCGCAGCGGTCGAGGTCGATCCGCCGGCAACACCTCCCGGAACGGATGGTCCCGCCCCTCCCAACCGCGATCCGGTGCCGCTCGCTCCTGCCCCTGCCCCGCCCGCCGGATTCCGCGATGCGGTTGCTGAACCGGATCCCGTGCCAAATCGGAAACTGCCGACGACGGAATTGGCCATGACGCCAGGCTCGCTTTGCGCCGGAATGGCGACGGGCCGCACACTGCTGCCGGTACGGATCGGTGCGGCGGAAGGCGTGGCCGAGGGCGTTTTGGTCGTTGCCATCCACGGTTGAGCGTTCGGCTGATCTTCGTCGGTGGGAAAATCGAGTACCCAGTCGGCGTCGATGAACTCGTAGCCGAACTGGAGGGGATTCTCTTTATCATCCGTCAAATCTCGGAGGACGGCTTGCAAGGCAAGGTAGTTATGAATGCCGTCGGGCCGCACCAGCAGCAACAGATAGGGCGTGGTGTTGGCCGCACTCGCGCTGCCCGCTTTTTTCGCATGCTGCCGGGCGATACGGCGTTCGACTTCACTGCGCACATCGTCGGGAGCATCGCCGGGCTGATTGCGACCGACCAGCACCTCACGCGCTGTCACCGGCATGGCGCGGCGCTCGGGGTGAAAGATCACGCCCTCAGCGGTGCATTCGACGTAGATCGGCTGGCGATTCTCGCCGCGCCGCCCGTGATAGGGTATCACCGAGAAAGTATGCTGCTCGCGCTTTTTCGCGGCCTTCAGGTCTTTCAGCGCCTGCTCCATTTGCAACAAATCGAGGGTCATGCGCCGAACCGTCTTGCTGGACTCCTTCGATTGCTCCTCGCTCTGTCCGGCCTTGGAGCGCAGCGTGGCCAGAAGTCGCTGTTCGGCCTGAATTCGGCCGCGCTCATCCTGGACCTTGTGGCGCAGCTCCGTGCTGGTGTCCTGCTCGTAGCGCAGGCGAGCGGCAATCTGGCTGAACTGATCGCGGACTTTTCGCATCTGTATTTGCAACTCGGTCTGTTCGCGTGTCAGGTTCGCATGAAGCGCATCGCGTTTCTGTTCCCACGCCGTGCGCGCCTGTTGCTGCTTCTTTTCCAACTCGGCGCGTTGGGCGGCCTCCGTTTGCGCACTCTGTTCGACTAGGCGCGCGGCCTCGCGTCGCGCTCGGGCCTGGACAGCCTGATGGGCCTTGCGGTCCATGACGAGCAGAATGAGAATGAGCGACCCCATGGCGCACAGCAGTACGGCCAGGAAGGGGAACGTCGAGACAGCCAGTTTGTGCCGGCGTCCTCTCATGCAGCCTTTCCGGGTTGTATCCGTGGATGCGGCGGCGCGGCGACCTGCGGCAAGGCACCCGCTCGCGCAGTCAGCAGATGGATGGCCGCCGTCAGACTATGCACCGCCTGATCGAACGTACCGGCCCCGGCCAGTGCCGCGAGATTCTGCTGTAAGCCGGCCTGCAATTGCAGCAAATGATGCTCGCCTTGCTGCAACCCGCCCAGCGCCGCCACTTGTGCCGCCAGGCTTTCGCCGACGCGCACCAGCGCCGCCTGCTGATCGTGCCCATATTGACGTACCACGCTAGCCAACGCTCCCAATTGCTCGAACAAGCGTGTGCCCTGTTCCAGCGACTGCTTCTCCAGTGCCCCGAGCATCTGCGAATGCGTTGTCAGTGTGGCTTTCAGCGCCGTCTCCAGCGCGCCGGCCATTTGTTCTTGTTGCCGGGCGGAACTCTCGCTCGTTCGCCGCTGATTCTCCGTCAGCGCTTTCGCCCAAACATCGGCTTGCCGTTCGACGAGTTGCCCGGTGGCATCAAGCAGCACTTGCGTATTCTGACGAAGGGCTTCGACGAACGGGCCGCTATCGCCGGCGATGCGTTGAAACCGATGGCCGAGCTGGCGCTCGACTTCGCGATCGACGCTTTCGAGGATGTCCTGCTCCTGTCGTTCGACGAGGAAGCTACAGAACATCGTTATCATGGTCAGACTGAGAGCGAGCGCCGTGGCGTCAAAAGCGTAGGAAAGGCCGTCCGTGACCTGGCTCATGTTCTTTTCGAGGACTTCCGGCGTCGCCCCGGAGATGGCGTCGGTGATGCCGAGAACAGTGCCGAGGAAGCCGAGAATGGGAATCGCCCAGGTGATAAAGCGCGTCAACGCATAACTGCCTTCGAGAACGACGGAATCGCTATCGAGCAGGGCGCGCATCTGATCGTCGAGTTCGGCGGCCGAGTGACGCTGGCAGAGAAATTCGAGAATGGCTTTGACACGCTGCACGAAAAAAGTGTTTCGCAGGCGCGCGGGCACGCGCTGGAGGCCGGCCAGCAAGCCCGGCGCTTCGCCGACCGCCACGGCGCGACCATCCCACGGCGGCAGCGCACCAGCCTGGAAAGCGCGGCGTTCAATCAGATTTTGTACCCACTTGGCTCCCAAGACGCTGACGGCGCAGCAGAATAGCAACAGCTCGACCCATTCGACTTTGTGTTCAAAATAGCGGTGCAGAGGTGTACCGCGCAGGGGGCCGTAGTGGATAAGTCCCAGGAGAAGCAGAGCCAGCGGGACGCCGACGAACAAGGCGGCGAGGTTGGCGCTGGGCCGGCGAACGTGGTCGGCGGACGTTGCATTGGCGGACTTCATCGTGTTCCTCGACGCAAAGAGCAATGCCCTATCGGGGACATCGTCCGAGGGCGGGCGCGGATTGTAACGATTCCGCGAATTGGTGCCAGATAACTTCTCTTTGCCAGTCCGCAGCGCCAGCAAGGGTTCCCTTGCTGGTGCCGCGGACTGGCAAAGAATAGGGAGAATACGAACATGCGCGAAAAGGCTATCGTCTCGTGGAGCGGCGGCAAGGACAGCGCTCTGGCGCTTTACGAGGTCGCGGCAGAATACGATATTGCCGGCCTGCTCACCACGGTGACATCCGAATATGAACGCATCAGCATGCACGGTGTACGGACCCGGCTGCTGGAACAACAGGCGGCGTCCCTCGGTTATCCGTTGGAACAAGTGCGTATTTCGCCCCGATGCGGCAATGACGAATACGAGAGGCAAATGGGCGCAGCCCTGACGCGCTATCGAATAGCGGGCGTCACACGGGTAATCTGCGGCGACATCTTTTTGGAGGACGTGCGGCGCTACCGCGAGGAACGATTGCTTCGCGATGGATTATCAGGCGTATTCCCGCTATGGCAGCGCGACAGCCGCGAGTTGGCGTATCACTTCATCCGTCTGGGTTTCCGCGCCGTACTGTGCTGCGTTGATACACACGCTCTCGATCAACGCTTCGTCGGGCGCGTCTACGATGAGACGCTGCTCGCGGACCTGCCGGCGACGGTCGATCCATGCGGCGAAAATGGCGAGTTCCATACGTTCGTGTTTGCTGGGCCGAATCTCGCGCAGTCGGTGCCGTATTCGCTCGGCGAGTACACGCTGCGCGAAGGGCGTTTTGGCTATCGCGATCTGCTGCCGGCGTAGGGTGCGTAAGGCGGAGACGGCTGGCCGAAGGACCTTGACGAAAAACATCGTCCCGATGAATGATGCACTGCGGACAATGGTGGAAACGGTAGATCATTGACCGTTTGGAGGAATCTCATGGACGGGAATCAGCTGGCGACGAGCGTTGAGGGGCAGACGTTCGCACGCGGACGGCGACTCAAGCGACGGCGTCTTCGCGACGGGGTGCTGTTCGCTGTACCTGTGTTGGCCACTCTTACAATCGGCTACCTGCACTTTACCTCGCCTCCACCGGCCATTTCGCGCGGCAGCTACGAGCGGATCACCGTGGGGATGAGCGAACGCGATGTGGAGAAGATCATTCGGGCGCGTCCCGGCGGTTATAAGACGTTTTGCGGACCGGGAGAGTCTCTCAAGCACGAGTGGGGCGAGGCGGGATGGTGGAGCCGCTGGGGTAACGGCTACGGCATCCTCGCGGTCGGCTACGACACGGACGGACGAGTATGCGCCAAGCGGCTGGAATATCACCCGCGCTTGACCCCGGAGCAACCGGAACAGTGGTCGTGGTGGCGACGGCTGGTCAACCGATCGGTGCCCAAGCGCGAGCCGAATATCATCTACATCTCGTTCTGACCAAGCGAGTCTTGCTCGGTCCTGGACTGCCCGACAATCTCTGTATGTGGTATCCTATGGGAATGAGAATTAACCATAAATGGAGGAGGAATAATGGCAACCGACCTACTCCATGATCGGGGACGCGGCCCGGAGATCATAGGGACGAGGATGACCGTCTACAACCTACTCCCTTATTTCTTGGACCCCACCGCTACCGAGGCTTACATCTGCCGAATGTGCGAATTGACCCCCGAACAGGTCGCGGCGGCGCGAGCCTACGTGCTGAATAACCCGGATACCGTGTTGGCCGAGCATCTCAAAATCGAATCGCGGATGGAGGCTGGCAATCCTCTCGAAGTGATCGAGCGAGCGAAGCAGGCGCACGTTGCCTTTCGGAACTTTAGGGACTGGCTCGCCGAGCGCGAACGAGTCGCGGATGAGGAACACGCCGCCGATTCCACAGGGGCAAACGGCCAGCCCGATTCCGGCCGCTTCCCCACGTTCCGTGAATGGCTTTCTCAACGAGAATCACGGCCGGAGGAGGGGTCGTGACATGCCTGGGTTGCTCGCCGACGTGAATATCCAGGGCCACTTGCCGTATCTTCACCACCTGCTCGAAGCACTCGATTTGTGGACCGTGCTTGCTGAGCTAAAGCTTACCCTTGTGACGTTCCCCGATCTCAACCTCCCACGCGATCTCGACGACCGCTCCCTATGGAATCGCTGTCAGCAGGATGGTTGGGTGTTGTTCACCGAGAATCGAAACCACGACGGTCCTGACTCGCTTCAGGCGACATTGATGGATTCCTGGCAACCAGGATGCCTTCCTGTTTTGACGCTGTCAAACAAGGGGAAGTTTGAACACAGTCGCAGCTACGCTGAAGGGGTCGCAACCGATGTCGCCGAGCTTCTGTTTGATATTGCCCACGGGCAGAGTCGCGATCAGAGTCGGATCTATGTTCCCCGTTAGTGGTCGAACTTTGCCTAGCCGGTGCCGTATTCGCTCGGCGAGTACACGCTGCGCGAAGGGCGTTTTGGCTATCGCGATCTGCTGCCGGCGTAGGGTGCGTAAGGCGGAGACGGCCGGCCGAAAGACCTTGATGGGAAACATCGTCACTGATCGATCTCCAAAATCGAGAGGGGCACCCAGCGAACGGGAGTAGCTCTCGATTTTGGCAAATTGCTCTTGGCCGTGCCTTGCCCCTTTGGTATGACCGTCGCCCCCTGATTAGCGGGGAGATTGCGCAACCTGCAAGGAGCGGCGAAACATGAAGCGATTGGGACGAGCGAGGTGGAATGGATTCATCGCGTTCACGGCGACCCTGTTGGCGCTGGGGATCGCCTTTCTTGTCCACGGTCAGCAGATGATCCAATACGGCTTCGAGGCGCGCGAGCCGGTTTGGGTGCAGGGGCCACACGACGCCGCTTACAAAGAAACGGCTCACAACCTCACTGCTCAGTACGTCCATGACGGCCAGCGTTCCGAGACGATCCAGCTGGAGGCGGAGCGCGGCAATTACATCCATTACACCTACCCCGTCGGCCGAGCGCCGGTCACGGAGGACGTCAACGTCAGTATCTGGATCCGTGCCAATCGGCCGGACGTGCAATTGCTGGCGCGAGTGGTATTCCCGAAAGATCAAGATCCCAAAAATCCGGGCCAGCCCCTGACGGCTCTGCTGCCCGGCGATCGCTATCAGACCGTCAATCACTGGCAGCAACTCGCCTTGCCCTCTCCCGTCCGATTGCTGCGGTCGCAGCAGCAATTGCTTGCCGGCAATCTCAAGCGCGAGATCGTCGCCACGGATGCCTACATCGATCAACTGGTGCTGAATGTCTACGCTGGCCCCGGCGATACGCGCGTATGGATCGACGACCTGGAAATCGGCCCGGTCTTCGACCCGGCAGGGCCGACGACCGGACAACCCGTTCGGCGTGAGGGAACGCCGGCGCTGCCCGCCCTCAACCGTCGTCCCGATGAAATCCAACTCAAGGGGCCGCAACTGCTGGTCGGCGGACAACGCTTCTTCCTGATGGGCATTCGGCACACCGGCACCCCGTTGAAAGTCCTTCGCAATGCCGGCTTCAACACGGTCTGGCTCGATGAAAGTTCGCCCTCCGGCTTAATTGAAGACGCGGCCACGCTCGGTTTTTGGATTGTGCCTACGCTGCATCCGCCGCAGATCGCCGAGCAACCGGGCGGCAAGGTTCGAGGACAACTCACCTCCAACTCGGCGTTTGGCCAAAATGTCGCGCGCTTTATCAAGGAGCAATCGGTGCTGTTCTGGGATCTCGGCGGCAATTTGCCGTTCGAGCAGTCCAAGAGCGTCAAGGAGACGGCCGAGGCGATTCACACCGTCGATCCGATGCGTCCGGTCGGTGCGGATGTCAGCGATGGTTTCAACAGCTATTACATCCGCGGCAATCAGCAGATGATGATCGGCGCGCATCGCTGGCCGCTCTTGACCAGTCTGGAACTACCGGCCTATCGCAACTGGCTGATCGAGCGCCGCCACCTCTTGCCGGCGGACACCTTCTGCTGGACCTGGATTCAAACGCACTTGCCCGATTGGTTCATGACCACCGCCTACGAGCGCACGACCGGCCGCTTCAACGAACCGATTGGTCCACAACCGGAACAGATCCGTCTGCTCGCTTATACGGCCGTCGGCGCCGGCTATCGTGGACTGGGCTACTGGTCCGATCGCTTCCTGGCCGACAGCCATATGGGACGTGATCGCTTGCTGGCTCTGGCTCTGCTCAATCAGGAATTTCGCATGATTGAGCCGCTGTTGGTTTCCGCCAAAGAAGAGCCGCAATGGGTGGAAACTTCGCACCCCTACGTCATGGCCGCCATCCTACGCACGGACAAGGCCGTTCTCGTGCTGCCCATCTGGATGGGTCCCGGCTCGCAGTACGTCCCGCCGCAGGGTTATGTGCCCAAGCTCATGCTCAAGGTGCCGATGGTGCCGGAGAACTACGCCGCCTGGGAAGTCTGTCCCGGACGCTTCCGTTCATATCCCACCAAGCCGGTGCTGGGCGGCCGCGAACTTGTCCTGGAAAACTTCAGCCTGACCGCCGCCATCGTCTTCACCGGCGACCTCGGGCCGACTGGCTTGGTGGTCCGCTTCCAGGAGCTACAGCGGCAGATGCGCAAGGACGCCGCCCAGTGGACCCACGACCAAGCGCAGGAAGAAATCGTCAAGGTGGCCCGCGTTCATGAGGAGTTGAAGCAGTTGGGCAAGACCTTGAAGGACGGCGATAGTCTGCTCGACACGGCTCGACGGTGGTTGGAGAAAAGCCGCAAACATCGGCTGGATGGCGAATACACGGAGGCTTACACCGACGCGCAATTGTCTCTGCGAGCGGTGCGCATCCTCATGCGCGAACACTGGGATGTTGCCGTGAAGCGACTGACAACGCCGGTGGCTTGCCCGTTCGCCGTCAGCTTTTACACGCTGCCGCGTTACTGGCAATTCCTCGACGATCTGGCGAAGCGGCGTGTGGAGGCGAACGTGTTGACCGACGGCGATTTTGAAGCGCCCCCCACCGTTCAGCCGGAGGGCTGGCAGTGGGAGGTGGTTCCCTCGCTGGATGATGTGGAGTGCCAGGCCAAGCGTGTGGGGAACGAGCCGCGCGAAGGCAAGCAGTGTCTCATGCTCAAGGTAGCCGCGAAAAATCCCTTAAAGCCGCCGCAAGTGCTGGAGCGGACCTTCGTCGCTCTCCACGGTCCCGCTCTGCGCCTGGAGCCGGGAACGGTGGTACGCATCAGTGCCTGGATGCATGTGCCCGCGCCGATCATCGGCTCTCCTGATGGCGCCCTGTTGTTCGACAGCGCCGGCGGTGAACCGCTGGCGGTGCGTACGTCGGTGCCTTGTCCGTGGAAGCAGTTCGTCCTCTATCGGACGGTGCCGGCCTCGGGCGTCATCAATGTCACTCTGGCGCTGAGCGGCATCGGCACCGTGTATTTCGATGATGTTCGCATCGAGCCGATGGCGTCGAAGGATTCTTCAGGGATAATCACCACGTCGTCGCGGCCACGGCAATGAGTCGCTTGCGGCTTGGCGCTAAGCCGCAAGCGGCCAACCCGGTCTCCATGCCATAGCATGAAAAGAGTTCGCCCCACCGGAGATAGCACCTATGCGACAGCTCGCCACTTTGCCCAGCGCCGACGCGGCCCAAACCCTGGCCGACTACTTTTTGACCTTGCACATCAACACCAAGGTTGAGCAACAACCGGAGGGCTGGGCTATCTGGGTCCGCGACGAGGACCAATTGCCCCAGGCTCGCCAGGAGTTGGATGCGTTCAATCGCAATCCGCACGATCCTCGTTTTACCGAGTCCACCCGCGCGGCCGAGAAATTACGCCGCGAGAAACGCAACCTTGAGAACGCCTATCATCGCCGGCAAGAACGGTTCCAGTCGCGCATGGGTGCCGCAACCGCTACTGGCAAATGCACCCTCGCTTTGATTGTCATCAGCGTCCTCGTCTCGCTGCTGTCGCGCAATGGTCACTCCATCCCTTGGGTGCAAGCTCTGTCCATCGCCCCCCCCTACCGCATGGTTCCGGTGTGGGTTGACCCCTCGGGACCGACCTCGGACGACGAGGAAGAGTCGTTCGTGTGGGTGATAAACCCACCCGGTTTGACGCTGATCTTGCACGGCGAAATCTGGCGTCTGGTAACGCCCATCTTCCTGCATTTCACCATCTGGCATCTGCTGTTCAATATGTCGTGGCTGTACATCCTGGGCGGCGCGATTGAGCGCCGGCGCGGTCCATTCCGCTATTTGGCGCTCGTTGTGGTTGTGGCCATTAGCTCGAACCTGACACAGTATTTCCTTGGCCATGCGACCTGGGATAGGTTCGTTCCTCATCCCGTTCCCAGTTCCAATTTCGGCGGTATGTCCGGCGTGGTCTATGGTTTGTTCGGCTACGTGTGGATGAAAGCGCGGTTTCACCCCGAGCTTGGCCTGCACATCGATGCAACCAACATCATTATTATGATGGCCTGGTTCTTCCTGTGTATGACACCGTTGATCCATTACGTCATTGGTAGTAATGTGGCCAACGCCGCGCACGCCGCCGGCCTGATTGCTGGCATGCTCATCGGTTATGTGCCGACCTTATGGCACTCTTTCCGCTCCGAGTGAGGAATGGGTTGCTTGCGACTTAGCGCTAAGCTGCAAGCGGTGCAAAGCAGTGGCACGAGCGGCATGTAGTTGCGCGATTCATACACCCAGCCGAAACACACATTGCTCATCAACAAAAGCGGCGTGACGACGAGGCACAGAGCGCGCAAATGCGGATCGATGCGTCGCCAGCCCCACACAATCCCCGGCACGAAAACGCCGACGAACAGCAGCGGATGAAGGTAATTCTCCCACAGCGGCAGCGGTCGTTTGTAGCGAACGACGCCGATGCCGAGATTGCTGCCGATCATCAGTCCGGTTGTGCCGTTGATGCTGTTGAAGCCCAACCGCCAGCCCAACGGCACCCGCGCCGCCAGAAACGCCGCCACGCACGCGGCACCGAGTCCCGCCGTGATGAACCACGATCGCCAACCGCGCCGCCAATAACAGGCGAGATAAGCCGGCGCAACGATCACCACCGTCTCCTTAGTAGCGATGCCGAGCGCCAGCGCGGCGGCCAAGGCTAGAGGACGATCTTCCAACAAATAGAGAAACGCCAACACGAATAGCGCATGGCTGAGCGGATCGGTCAACTGACCGGCGTAACGGAGGACCGACAGCGGATACAGCAAGACCAGTGGCAACAAGGTCAGCAGGGCGCGATGAGGATTCAGATAACGCCGCGCCAGCCGATAGGACGCCCACACAAACCAGAACGTGAAAAACCAGCGATAACTCAGACAGGAGAACATCCAATCATGCGTGATGCGCTCTATCAGTCGCGTGAAACCGTAGGGCAACGGCCGATAATTGTGCGGCGCTTCAAATTCGTGATTCAGTATTTTCACGTAGGCGTTGGTTTGCCAATCGTGCGCGTACTCCTCGCGGTCCACCTCGATCCAGTGCATCAGTGTCATCAACCCGGCGAGGACGGCGAACAGGACGATGTTTCTCGCCGCATGAGGTTCGCTCGACCGGTCGAGTTCGGCGCGCACTATCAGAGCCACGGCCATCAAACCCAGGACCACGGCCATGCTGAAGCCGGTGGCAATGATTGAAGCGTATGCCGGGAGGAAATCAACCGAAGACGGTTCGAGCAGCAACGGGCCGATGGTGACCACGGCCAGCAGTCCCAGGCTTACCCTGGTGACAACGGATCGAGGAGGAGAGACATCCACGGAAGAACTCGTTCTTTCCGAGCCGCTTGCGGCTTAGCATTCGCCTGACGCTAAGCCGCAAGCGGCTAAACCATCTGCGGCGGGGGAACATGGGCATGATCGGATAGCCCTTGGTGAATCTTATTGCCGTTGACCTCCAGCGTGAAGTATTCGGCTCCCGCCGGCATCTCAAATTCCAGAAACGCCGACATGCCCGTATCGGAGTAATCCTTGACGACATGGCCTTGCGGATCGAGGATACGGCCGTGGTCCGCGATGCGGGCGTTCTTGTCCACGACCTCGGCGAAAATCTCCTGCAAGACACGCATCTCGGCGGCGATTTTGTGATCCCACAGGTCAATTGATGTACCCGTATCCAGATCGTCCAACTCTTCCATTTGCTCTTCATTGACGTTGGGACCGATGCCGATGAGGACAAACTTGAGCGGATGGCGTCGTCGGGCCGCGATGTCCTTGGCAAGCTGCCTACTGTAGCGTTTCACTTCGTCGAGATCGTGCAATTCGCCGTCCGTGATGAACACGTAAAACCCCCACGGTGCATCGCGGAAGCGCTCGACGAAGTGCTTCACGGCCGGCAGTAATTGCGTGCCGGTGCCGAAGTCGCGCGGCGGGCCGAAGATGTGCCGCTCCGCCTCGTCGGCGCGCAGATCGCCGACTTCTTCAATCTGACTGCCGCCCGGTCCAACCGCCCAGTAGATGCACGTCGTGCCGCCGTCGGCATCGATCTTGCGCGCCAGATAAGAGCAAACCTTCTGCGCCACCGGCGTCACTTCGTTGTGAGCTTGTTTTTTCGTGCCGAACAGCGAGGCGAGAAAACCGCCGCCTCCCTCCTCGACGCCGTAAAGTTTGCTCATGGAGCCGGAGCCGTCCAGAGCGATGCCGGTTTGCGCGCCTTCCTTGTGCGGCTCCATCAAGACCGTCGCCACAACGCGGAACTTGCCGCCCGATGGATACACGTTCACTTCGCCGAACGGTTCGACGACTTTCTTCAGTTGGGCCATAAGGAGACTCCGCTTGTATCTCTTATTCACCAGCCCGCAGCGCCGCAAGGGAAAGTCCCTTACTGGCGCTGCGGGCTGGCGTTGAAATCGCTTTTCAGACGTCCTTGGGTTTTTCCAAGTCAATCTCTGCTTGCTCCCCTTGCTTCGCCATCTCCAGGTTGATCGAACGCCATTCGGCGTCCGCATCGTCTTCCTCCTCCGTTTTGGCACTCTGAACGGGGAGCGCGTCGGCGACGACGGGCGATGGGGAAGCCTGTATCGGCGTCGTGTGCGAAGAGGGAGCCTGGGCGCGATCCGACAGCACTTGCTGGACCCGCGTACCGTTGACTTCGAGCGTGAAATACTCCGCCCCTGCCGGCATCTCGAACTCCAAATACGCCGGCAAACCAGAATCGCTGAAGTCTTTCACGACGCGGCCTTGTGGATCGACGATACGGCCGTTATCCGCGACCCGCGCATTCCGGTCAACCACCTCGGCGAAGATTTCTTCCAGTACGCGCATCTCGGAAGCGAGTTTGTGGTCCCACAGATCGATCGGCGTACCCGAGTCCAAATCGTCGAGTTCCTCCATCTGCGTTTCGTTGACGCTCGGCCCCATGCCGATGAGGACGAACTTGACGGGATTGCGCCGCCGAGCCGCGATGTCGCGCGCCAGACGTACACTGTACGCCTTTACTTCGTCGAGGTCGTGCAGTTCGCCATCGGTGATGAACACATAAAACCCCCACGGCGCATCGCGGAAGCGTTCGACGAAATAGCGCACGGCCGGCAGCAAGCGCGTGCCGGTGCCGAAGTCGCGCGGTGGCCCGAAGACGTGCCGTTCCGCCTCATCGGCCCGCAAATCGCCAACTTCTTCGATGGCCCCGCCGTTTTCGCCGACCGCCCAATAAATGCAAGTCGTGCCGCCGTCGGCGTCGATTTTGCGTGCCAGATGCGCGCACAGTTTCTGCGCAATCGGCGTAATCTCGTTGTGCAATTTCTTGGGACCGCCGAAGATCGGCGACAGGACGCGACTGCCATCTTCGACGCCGTAAAGTTTGCTCATGGAGCCGGAGCCGTCCAACGCGATGCCGGTTTGCGCGCCTTCCTTGTGTGGTTCCATTAAGATTGTCGCCACAACGCGGAGCTTGCCGCCTGATGGATACACGTTCACTTCGCCGAAGGGATCGACAACGTGTTTGAGTTGAGACATGGGAACCTCGCGACAGAAGGGAATCTCTGCTGTTTTGTTCGTCCGCTGCCAGCAGACATTTTACACGATCCGGCTAGCGGCGTTTGTTTCAACCACTTAGCGTCGCCGGCGGGAAAGCCGCGGCCGGATCGCCGGAGCGTGTGAAAAAGACGAATTGCCGATTGGAAACGCGAATTTCATCGCCGGATTTGAGGACAGCCGGCTCCGATAGCCGCGTGCCGTTGAGATAGATGCCATTCTTCGACGCGGTATCGTGCAGTTCGCACTTTTCGTTGACGTGGACGAGAATGGCACCATGGCGGCGCGACACGTAAGCGTCCTCCACCACGAGATCGTTATCGCTGGATCGACCGAGTGTGTTCACGCCGATATGAAGAGGGTAGAGGAATTCGCCATCGAGAAGCCAGCAAGGAGATGGGGCTTCGGCCACATCGTGCTGTCTCTGAATGACGGTGCGGCCGAAAGCCTGGGAGTCGTCGTGGCAGGCGCAGATGGTTTGGCTGCCGCGTGCATGCAGCAACACGTCTCGGGCGCGGCGATACTCCTGCCGTCGCGGCGTTTCCAAATGCAGGCTATTCAGGCGAGGGTCGGCCATGACGATCAATTGCCTGGATGAGAAAGAGGTGAGGTTTCGACCATCTTTCCCTTCATGGTAGCCCTCTCTTCTTCACGGTCAACCAAAAAATGGACAAAAAGAGCGCGATTAGTCAAAAAAGGTTCCGGGCCGTAATGATCAAGCCAAAGGTGGCTTTACGACGGGAAGGAAATATCGAGGATTTCATAGCGGAGGTTGCCGCGCGGCACCTTGATGACGGCGATGTCGCCGCACTTCTTGCCGAGCAGCCCTTGGCCGCGCGGACTGGTGGTGAGGATTTTATTGTTGTCGTAATCCTCGTCGCCAGGGCCAACCAGATCGTAGACTTCTTCCTCGCCGGATTCGAGATCCTTGATGCGTACGCGCGTACCGAAGACGACGGTGTCGGATGGCAGACTACTGGTATCGACGATGTAGGCGCGGGCCAATTCGTCTTTGCGTTTGTCGATGCGCGCTTGCAACATGCCCTGATCCTCGCGGGCCGCATGATACTCGGCGTTCTCGCTGAGATCCCCCATCTCGCGTGCGGTGGCGATGCGTTTGGTGATCTCGATGAACTCCACATTCTGCATGTGGTCCAGTTCGGCCTTGCGCTTCTCGTAGCCTTCTCTCGTCATCGGGATGCGATCGTTCGCCATAGCCATTTGTTCCTGTTCAAGAACCATCAAGACCGTCGGCGCCAAGCGCCACCAACTTCAGGAGCATGGAATTATCTTGGCTGTCATTCGTCGCCTTGTAAAGATCGAATGCCCGCTTCGCGGGAAATCCTCGCCCGCTTCGCGGGAAATCCTCGCCCGCTTCGCGGGAAATCCGAAATCCGAAATCCGAAATCCGAAAGAAATCTTAAAACTCAAATCTCAAACTCAAAACGGGAATTGAGCATTCGGATTTCGGATTTCGGATTTCGGATTTCCCGCGAAGCGGGTCAGGGTGTCCAGTCCATCGACGGCGTGACGCTCAAGCAAAACTCCGCCAGCAGCTGCGCGGTGCGCTCAAGATCGTCGAGAGAAACCACCTCGACGGGGCTGTGCATGTAGCGGTTGGGGATGCTGACTAGCGCCGTCGCCACGCCCTCGCGAGAGAGTTGCATGGCATTGGCGTCGGTGCCGGTCGCCCGCGGCGCGCCGCGCACCTGAACCGGGATGTCGTGATGCTTGGCGGCGCCCTCCAGTCGTTCCAGCACGCGCGGATTGATGTTCGGCCCACGAAACAGCACCGGCCCCTTGCCGAGACGCACATCGCCGAGTTGCTTCTTGTCGTTGCCCGGCGTATCGCTGGCGTGCGTGACATCAACAGCGATGCCAATCGTGGGATGGATGCCATAGCTGCTCGTGGTCGCCCCGCGCAGGCCAATCTCTTCTTGCACGGTCGAGACACAAAAGACGGCCGCGTGCAACGGCTTACCTTGCATCAGCCGCAGCGCTTCCATCACGGTCCACAAACCGACCTTGTCATCCATGCCCGGCGAAACCGCCAGCCCGTTCCGCAACGGCCGATAGCCCAGCGCGAACGTCACCGGATCGCCATGCGTCACCAACTCCTCGGCCTCCTTGCGATCCTTGACGCCGATGTCGATCCACACGTCGTTGAAGGTCGGCACCTTGTTGCGTTCCTCGCCGGTCATCAAATGCGGCGCTCGCCGGGCGACGACACCGGGCAACGGCCCCCCACGCGACCACACGGTCAGGTTCTGGCCGAGGAGAATCTGCATGTCCCAGCCGCCGATCGGCTGCACGTAAAGAAAACCGTGGTCGTCAATGTGCTGCACCATGAGGGCAATCTGATCGCAGTGGCCGGCGAGCATGATGCGCGGCGGCCGTTCGCCTGCGGCGCCTTCCGCAGTCAAGCTGGGAGAGGAGGTGGTGGGATGACGAATCGCCAGCACATTGCCGTGGCGGTCGGTGCGCACTTCGTCGGCGTACTCGCGTGCCCAGGCGCGAACCACGTCTTGCACGGGTCGTTCGTATCCGGAGGGGCTGGGGGTTTCGAGGAGTTTTTGAAGGAAGGCGTGCGACGGATCGTGCATGAAGAACCTCGATCATACAGTCTATCGGGACACAACCGTATCATAGCGCGCCCGGCGACAGGTGCAAGAACGACACTCGTCCTCTTGGGAATCATCCCAAGCGCCGCGGACAGGATTGGTCCTTCTCGCCGGCACGGGCATCCCTACCGCCGCACGCTCGCCAGACCGGTGGCAGCACGAGCAGGACCAGGATCAGGAGCGGGTAAATCGAAAAGCCAAGCAAAAAACTAGGGTGGCAAACTCAGCTGGAGTGCCAGTTCCTCCAGTTGCTTCAGGTACGTGATCGGGTCTCGTCGGAAGCGGCGTTGTTGGCGTCGCCTCCGACGACGTTTCTCCAACTCGGCACGCAACTGTCGCCACCGACCGACATAACTGCCTCCCAAGACCAACCCTTCCTCGGGACGCAATCGTGTGGCCAAGCTGGAAATCACACGCACCGAACCTAACACTACCAGTCCCGGTGACGCTACTTGCCGGCCACTGACGCGACGCTCGTGGGAGCGGTGGCTGCCGAACAAGTGTTCCAGGTCATTGTTCCTCCGCGGCAGTTCCGCGGACGCATAGCAGCCGAACAGACCAGACCAGTAGCTCTTCGACACCTTCACGAAGTGCCG
>DATNCY010000031.1:0-23444 GCA_035553375.1 Gemmataceae bacterium | reverse complement strand
TTCGTGGAGCGTCTGCTGACGGTGATCGAAACCTGCCGTCGCCAGAACCGCGATGTCTTCGCTTGGATGACAACTACTGTTCAAGCTCACTTTGCCGGTCAATCAACACCGTCCCTTCTGTCCGAGGTCTGAACGGTTACGCAAGTTACTGACGAAACTACGGCGAGAGCCGAAGTTCGGAAGAAGTATCCTGCCGCTCACTTCAGCAGTTGGCAGCAGGCAGTAAACAGCCCTTCGGCTGCGCTCGTAAGCGGGATCGACCATCAGATGTTCGCATGGGAGGATAGGCAAGCCCACGCGAACAATTGCGACCCCATAGCTGATATTCTCCGAGCCACATGATCCCGATGCCACACGAAAAAACGACGCCGAAGTAAGCAGTTGCAACGGAGATCGACGCGGGGGAGATGGTGCAAGAAAATCTCCCTATCGCAGGGAGATTTTCTTGCCGCGCCGTTGCAACGCGGTCCTGGACGGTTGAGGGCGCGGTTCAAAGTAACAGCCTGTTACTTTGATGATGAAGCAGGATCAAAGGATAGATGTGTTCTGGGTCCGAATTGGTCTAATGAGTGAGGTTCGGTATGAAACTGGTGAAGGTAGGAACGCAAATCATCAATCTGAGTTTGGTAGCATTCGCCGAGCGGCCAGCAGCGGGACAGCTTGAAATCCATTTCGCCATTCCGCACGCTACCATCGTGCCTGGCGTAACGCTTTCGCAAGGACAAGCATGGCCTGCTGCCTCAGACCATTTCGTCGAACATTTCCAGGGCAAAGAGGCTGATGACTTGTGGGCCGCGCTTGATGGACTTGTCGGGCAATAATCTCTCACGCACACCACCACCAACACGGCCCGGCGGGTGATGATGCTCCCGCCGGGCCTGAGCAAGACACCCTGTTACAGAAGACCACGCGGGTAACTCTCGGTCCTTGCATCCCGACTTACCCGCGTGGCCTTTCTTCTTTGCCTGGCTAGAACAACTCTCTCGCCCGAACCGTTCTCTCACCCGAACCGTCAAGGAGTACCCGCCATGCGTTTGCTCTCTCGTCTCCTCTTCGCCAGCTTTGCCGTTCTGCTGACACTCGGCGTTTCCGCTGCTCGCGCCGAAGCGCCGCCGGTGGAAGTCGGCAAGCCCGCTCCGTCGTTCAATCTTCCTGCTACTCAGATTGAAAAGGTTCTGCCGGACCAGAAGGACGCAAAGACCTTAAAACTCAGCGATTTCTCAAAGGGTGCAAATGCTAAGAATGTTGTTCTGTTCTTCTACCCAAAAGCCATGACACCCGGCTGCACGCGCGAATCCTGTAAATTTCGCGATCTGAACAAGGAGTTCGCCAAGCTCGATACCGTGATCATCGGCATCAGCACCGACAAGCTGGATGCGCAGAAGAAATTCACCGACAAGGAAAGTCTCAATTTTCCCTTGCTTGCCGACTCCGATAAGAAGATCGCCAAATCCTACGGCGTCCTAAATCCGGATCGCGGGTTTGCCAATCGAGCCACGTTTGTCATCGATAAGAAAGGCATCATCCGCAAGATCTACCCGAAGGCCAACGCCGACAAGAATCCCGATGAGGTTCTGACCTGGGTGAAGGAAAACCTTGCCGCGAGAAAGTAATCCACCGGAAGTATCCACCTGGCCCCGGCGAGTCGGGGCTAGGTGGTATCCACGATTATCACATCCACGCCGCGAACCGTGCGCAGCAGGCGGTCGAGCGGCGATTGGCCGAACCAGCGGCGATACCACGGGCGCTGCGTGCGGCCCAGCACAATATGCGTGATGCCGTATTCGCGGACGAAGGCGGCCACCGCATCGGCGAAATCCTTACCGGCATAGTTCATCGGCACGGCCCCGAGTTGATGAGCGAGGGCAAGCGTATCGCCGATGCGCCGCTGCGTCGCGGCATCGACGCGCGAGAAGTCCTCTTGCGGTGTCTTGATGTACACGGCATACCACGAGGCATGCAGGCGATCGGCCAGACGCGCTCCCTTGCGCAACAGGACATGCACGCCGGGACTGCGCGAGCTGAGACAGACCATCACCCGGCCCGATGCCGTTGCCTGTCCTTCGGTGTTCTGTGTCTGACGCCGACGATCGAGGAGATGGCGGATCTCTTCGAGAGCCATTTCTCGCAGCCGCGTCAGATTCTCTCCGGTGAAAAAATGGCTCAGCGCACTCTCGATGCGCTCGCGGGGATAAACCTTGCCGCTGCGCAAACGGTCTTGCAAATCCTCGGCCGATAGATCGACGTTCACAATCTGGTCGGCCAAACCGAGAATGTAATCCGGCACGCGCTCCTTGACCTTGACGCCGGTGCAGGTTTCCACGATGTCATAAAGACTTTCAAGATGCTGAATGTTCAAAGTAGAGATAACGTGAATGCCCGCCTGAAGCAGTTCTTGCACATCCTGATAGCGCTTGGCATTGCGGCTGTCCGGCGCGTTGGTGTGGGCTAATTCATCCACCAACGCCACCTGCGGCCGGCGAGCGAGAAGCGTGTCGAGATCCATTTCTTCCAGCACGACGCCGCGATATTCGATGCGTCGCCGCTGTACCTGCTCCAGTTCGGCCATCTGCGCCAGCGTATCGGCCCGGCCATGCGTCTCGACGATGCCGATGACGACATCGACACCCTGTTTTTTGAGGCGTTGGCCTTCCTGAAGCATCTCATAGGTCTTGCCGACGCCGGCCGCGAAGCCGAGATACACCTTGAGCCGGCCGCGTTGCTGCTCGCGGATGAGCGCGAGAAAACGCTCCGGCGATGGCCGCTCTCCCGAAGGGGTTGTCACCGTTGATCCTCAAAAGAACTAACCACAGAGGCACAGAGACACAGAGACACAGAGAAGAAAAATCAATTCGCGGAGGAGACTAGACTAATAATTACCCACTTTAATGTCTTTATTCTCTGTGTCTTTGTGCCTCTGTGGTTAATCGCATTTGTTTCCACACCGGCAACGTCAAGTGGAAGGCGGTGCCCTGTCCGGGCCGACTCATGCAACAGATTTGTCCGCCGTGCGCCAGCGCGATTTCCTGGACGATGGCCAACCCCAGACCCGTGCCGTGGCCGCGACTCTGATCCGGCACACGGAAAAACTTGTCGAACACATGCGGCAGAGACTCGGCCGGGATGCCGGCGCCTGTATCGGATACCGACAATTCTACCGTTTGCTCATCGATCCGCTGAGCGGATAGCGTGATGCGTCCGCCCTGTTCGGTATAGGTCAAGGCATTGTCGAGCAGGTTGTTTAGAGCGTGGCCCAGACGCACGGGATCGGCGGCGACCGGAGGCACTTGCGACGCATCTTCGACGATCAATTCGATGTGTTTGGACTCAGCGCGCGGCCGGGCGGCCTCGGCCGCCGCCTGCAAGAGAGCCTGCGGCGTCTCAGACGCGAGTTGGAGTGGCTCGCGCCCTTCTTCCAATCGCGCCAGCGCCAAAAGATGCTCGATCGTGCTGAGCAGACGCTCGGCATTGTCGCGGGCATCGATCAGCAATTCCGCCTGCTTGGGGGTGAGCGGGCCGATGGTTTCCTCCAAAAGCAAATGCAGCACCAGGCGAACGCTGGTCAGCGGCGTCTTCAGTTCGTGACTGACCGTGGCCACCAAGTCGCTCTTGAGTTGATCGAGCAGGCGAAACCGGGTTACGTCGTTGAGAACGAGAGCCGCGCCGAGCGTACTCCCAAAGGGATCTTGAATGGGGAGAACTTGCGGCAAGTAGGCGCGATCTTCGCCGTTGTATCGAAACGTAACGGTCTGGTCATATGCCTGCGTCAAGAACGGCCGCTGCTTGTGCAAGGCGTCATCCAGCGGTTGACGCAGCGCGGAGGGTGGCACCCAGTTGTAGGCCGGCGTCTGGCCGGGCGGTGGCGGAGCGATGCCCAGCAACCGATGCGCCGCGGGATTGGCCATCTCGACGCGGCCGTTCGGATCGACCACCAATACCGGATCGGGGAACGAATCGATGGTCGCCTGACTGGTGCGCTGCACCCGCAAGAGATGCGCCGAGTGCGAGTCCCGATAGCCGCGCAGTTGCCGGCTCATGCGATTGAATGCCTCGGCCAATTGTCCCATCTCATCGTGCGAAACGACGGGCACCGCCTGATTGAGATTGCCGGCCCCGATGGCGATGGCCGACTGCGTGACTTCCTGAATCGGCCGCAGGATGGAGCGCGTCGTGGTCCAGATCAACAGCGTGGCCAATGCGGTTGTCACCACCAGGGCGACAATCAAGCAGATTTCCGAGACGGACGCAGTGTGCAATGCCTTGCTGCTGGCTTGCTCCATGTTTCGCTGATTCATCTCACGAATCTCGCGGGCCACATTCTTGATGTCGCGAAAGCATTGCAAAAGTCCGCGCTGGCCGGCACCGTAATATTTCTCCTCACGCACTCCTTGAGTCACGCCGTCCGCGAAGAAATCATCGCCTCGCTGCCGATACTCCTCCGTCAGACTCATCAGCCTCTCGACCCGTTCTCTTTCGCCGGGCACCGTGATATTTCTTTCTTCTATCTCCAGTTGCTCTCGGTACGTGGTCCAATTTCGCTCATAGGTTTTCCGAGCATCGGCCTGCCCGTGCAGGTCGAACTGAAAGGAGGAATCGATGCGCTCCAGCGCCTCGTTGAGATCGAGCATGGCCACGACGCTAACATAATTGTCGCGCAAGATGTCCTTGATGTGATCGCCGACCCGATGCAGCAGCACAATGCCGATCGCGCCGATCAGCGCCAGCAGCCCCACCAGGGGCACGAGTGCGAAGAGAATACGTTGTCGTAGGGTCATCGTGAATCCACGCACTGTATAGGGTTCGGCGTGTTCCTCACAAGCCGTAGCGTTTTCGTTTGCGATACAGCGTGCTGGGGTCGATGCCCAGCGTGGCGGCCGCGTCTTCCAGAGACGCACTGGCCGCCAACACGCGGCGAATGTGTTCGGCTTCCAGCGTGTCCAATGTCACCTCGCCGCCGATTTCGACCCGCGCCGGCGGTGAATTCCCTACTTGTCCCGGCAGATGCACGCGATCCAGCGTCGACGTCGTGGCCAGGATGACGCCGCGTTCGATGGCGTTGCGCAGCTCGCGGATGTTGCCGGGCCATTGATGCCGCAGCAGCGCCGCCTCCGCCTCCGGCGTGAACGAATGAAGGATCTTCCCCGTCTGCCGCGCGAAAAATCGCAACAGATGTTTGGCCAGCGGCAGGATGTCATGCGGCCGCTGGCGTAAGGGCGGCAATTCGATGTCGATGACGTTGAGACGGTAAAACAGATCCTCGCGGAATCGTCCCGCCGCCACCTCCGCCGATAAATCTCTATTCGAGGCGGCGATAATACGGACATTAGCGATCCGCGTTTTCGTTTCACCGACGCGCTCATAGCAGCGGTCCTGCAAGAGCCGCAGTAATTTCGGCTGCACGGTCGGCGGCAAATCGGCGATTTCGTCGAGGAATAAACTGCCTCCCTCGGCGGCCGCCACCTTGCCTTCGGTGTCCAACACAGCCCCGGTGAAGGCTCCCCGGACATGACCGAACAATTCGCTTTCCAGCAATTCACCCGAAAGGCTGGGACAGTGGACGATGACGAACGGCCCGCCGGCGCGCGGACTGCGTTCGTGAATGGCCCGCGCCAGCACGCCCTTGCCCGTGCCGCTCTCGCCCCGCAGCAGCAGCGTCGCCTCGCTCGCCGCCACCTGAAACGCCAGATCCAGCGCCTGCCGCATGACCGGCTCTTGAGTATCCAGGTCCGTTTCCGGCGTCGCCGAGCGCACTTGCTCTTCGAGACTCGCTACCTGATTCCGCAAACGCTGTACCTGACGCCAGCGTTCGAGGACGACGCGAAGCTGATCCGGGGTGAAGGGCTTGGGCAGATAATCGAAAGCGCCGGCCCGCATCGCTTCCACGGCCGATGCGATGCTGGCGTGCGCCGTGATGACGATCACAGCCAACTCCGGCGCTTCGCGGAGCAAGACCGGCAACAGGTCCATACCCGTCTCGCGTCCCAACCGCAGATCGAGAAAGGCGACATCGAAACGTTGCTTGCGCAGCCAGTTTACGGCTTGCTCGCCCGAACCGGCTTCGGCCACGTTATGCCGCATACTCTCCAGGGTGGTGCGCAGCGTTCGCCGCAGACTCGCCTCATCGTCGATGAGTAGAAGATACATAACCCTTTTTCCTAGTGGCTTTCTCCGCAATCGGCCAGACGCGCCGCATTTTTCCTGTCGCCTTGCATTTTGCAAGAAGCTTCGGGCATCTTGCAATGGCATCCCGATGGAGGCAATTCCCTTTGTAGCCGGAACTCATTCTGATTTCGTCGGTTGAGGAAACCATTCCTTGCCGGCGCGGGAAATGCTTTTTGGCTCCTCCATCGAGCGTGCGGACAAGAAAGCGTGTGCTTTCGCTTATGCTCGTTGTCCACATTCACGGCACAAGGACCACCATGAATCTTGAGGTTTGGCTGCCGGCCGTGTTCCTGCTCGGCCTCGCCACGATGGCCTTGCTGTTCGCCTTCCTCGCGGCTTGCGAGAAGGTGTAAGGGGATTCGCATGATCTGGCTGACTGTCCTCGTACTCCTGTTTCTCTTCATCTATCTGCTCGCGGCGCTGTTGCGTCCCGAATGGTTCTAGGCAAGAAAGGCGAACCCATGTCGGTTTGGTTTTTGCCGCTGCTTATCGTCGGCACCACCATCGTCCTATCGATTCCGGTCGGTCTGTACCTGGCCTGGATCATGGACGGACGGTATCGCGCGCCGGCTTGGTTACGCTGGCTCGAACGGCGTTTGAACACGGGACCGCAACAATGGAAGCAGTATGCGGTTTCACTATTGCTGTTTAACACCATCATGTTCGTCTTCGGTTTCCTCGTACTCGCCGTGCAAGCGGATGCGCCGCTCAACCCGGACAAGAAAGACATGCTCGCGCCGACGACCATCTTCAACACGGTCGCCTCGTTTCTGACGAACACGAATTTGCAGCATTATTCCGGCGAAGTCCACCTCTCGTACTGGAGTCAGATTCTTTTCGTCGTGTGGAATATGTTCGTGTCCGCCGCCGTCGGTTTCTGCACGTTGGCGGCGATCACGCGCGGCTTGCGCGGCGACGAACACATGGGGAATTATTACCTCGATATGTGGCGTGTGGTCGCCTATGTGTTCATTCCCGCCAGTTTGCTCGGTGGGATTCTGCTCATGGCGGCCGGGGTGCCGATGACGTTCGAGAGGGCGGCCGCGGTCGCTCCCGTGGAAGCGGATGCGCTGGGAAAGACGGAGGATGGCGGATTGAAGCCGCAGGTCATCGCGCGCGGTCCCGTGGCTGCCGTCCTGCCCATCAAGCATTTCGGCACCAACGGCGGCGGCTTTTTCGGAGCGAATTCGGCCCACCCCTTCGAGAACCCCAACGCCTGGAGCAACTACTTTGAAAGCGTCTCCATTCTCCTGTTTCCGTTCGCGCTGGTGGTGATGTTCGGCCGTATGCTCCAGCAAATGCGTCATGCCGCCGTCATCTACGGCGTGATGCTCGGGATGTTCCTCGCCATGATCGGCTGGGCCGTCCACTTCGATACCCAACAACCGAACCCCGCGCTGATGGCCCACGCGGAGCGGACGAAAGACAAGGACGGCATCGATGTTCCCGCACTGCCGGCCCTGCCCGTCGATCAAAGGGACATGGGCAATCTCGAAGGCAAAGAGCTGCGCTTCGGCACTTCGGCGGGAGCGACCTTTTCGGCCATCACAACGGCGGTGACGTGCGGTTCGGTCAATTGCATGCACGACAGCCTCAACCCGCTGGCCGGACTGACGCCGTTCACCGGCATGTGGCTCAACTGCGTTTTCGGCGGCAAGGGCGTCGGCCTTGTCAACCTGCTCATTTATCTGATTGTGGGCGTCTTCCTGGCCGGTCTGATGGTCGGCCGCACGCCGGAGTATCTCGGCAAGAAGGTTGAGGCACGCGAGATGAAATTGGCAATGCTCGCCTTGCTCATCCACCCTATCTTGATCCTCGGTTCGACGGGTCTGTTCGCCGCGCTGTCGTGGGGTACGGATGCCGTCAGCAATCCGGGACCACATGGATTTTCGCAAATCCTCTACGAATTCAGCTCGGCCTCCGCCAACAATGGCTCGGGGTTCGAGGGGCTTAACGATACCTGGGGATTCAACGACACCAAGCCCGCACCTTACAACACGCGCCCCTGGGACATCGCCACGGGCTTGGTCATGCTGCTTGGCCGATTCATTCCGATCCTGGCGCCGCTGGCGCTGGCGGGCAGTCTGGCGGCCAAAAAACGGACGCCGTTCACCTCCGGCACGCTGCGCACCGACACGCTGACATTCGGCTTTGTCATCTTGGGCACGATTTTGCTCGTCGGCGCTCTGCTGTTCATGCCGGCCGCCGTCCTCGGTCCCGTCGCCGAACACCTGGGGCCGATTCCTTTTGGACCATGAAACAGGCGAGCTTTCTCTCGCGTTAGCGCCCCGAGTGATTCGCGCGCTCGGGGCGCTGACGCGAGAGAAAGCTCGCCAACAACGGAGTCAAACCGATATGTCGCAAACCATCATCCCTCGCCCTGCCGCCTTGGACATTGATCTACCGCCCGCAGACTTGAAAGCGGCGCGTCGCATCAGCCGGCGGAAGGGCTTGTTCGCTGCCGACTTGCTCAGGACCGCCTTGGGTCAGGCGTTCCTCATGCTGCGGCCCGATATTCAGTGGAAAAACCCCGTTATGTTCGTGGTCGAGGTCGGCACGATTTTGTCGATCCTCTACACCGTGGCGAAAGTCTTCGATTACTCTAGTCCGGCCTCGCTCGGCTACCTGATCGCCCTGGACGTTTGGCTGTTTCTGACGGTGTTATTCGCTAATTTCGCGTCGGCGCTGGCGGAAGCGCGCGGCAAGGCACAAGCCGAGGCATTACGCAAGACACGGCAAGAGACACCGGCTTATCGTCTGCGCCACCCAGAGGATACCGACGTGGAAGAGACGGTATCCACCTGTTTGAATGAAGGCGATTTGGTCGCGATCCAAGCGGGACAGTTGATTCCCGGCGACGGCGAGATCATCGCCGGCGTCGCCTCGGTCGATGAATCGGCCATCACCGGCGAATCCGCGCCGGTCATCCGCGAAGCGGGCGGCGACCGTTCCGGCGTCACCGGCGGTACGCGCGTCCTGTCCGATCGCATCGTCGTGCGGATCACATCGCGGCCGGGCAAGTCGTTCCTCGACCGCATGATCGCGTTGGTCGAAGGAGCCATCCGCCAACGCACGCCCAACGAAATCGCTCTGTCGCTGGTGTTGGCCGCATTCACGCTGATCTTCCTCATTGTCACCGCGGCGCTGTGGCCGATGGCACGCTACACCGAACACTACATGCAGGGCTACCTGGGCGAACAATCGAGCAGCCTCGGCACCGACATCCCCACCCTGATCGCGCTGCTCGTGTGCTTGATCCCAACGACGATCGGCGCGCTTTTGGCGGCCATTGGCATCGCCGGTATGGACCGCGCGTTGCGTGCCAATATCCTCGCCAAGAGCGGCAAGGCCGTCGAGGTGGCGGGAGATGTCGATACACTGCTGCTCGATAAGACCGGCACCATCACGATGGGAAATCGCCGCGCCACGCGCTTCGTGCCGCTGAACGAATTATCGGCGACAGACGTTGGCGCTTTGGCGTCGCTCGCTTCGACCGCCGATCAAACTCCTGAAGGAAAGAGCATCGTCGAGTTGTACCGGCGCAGTGGCGGGACCGTTTCGTTAGCCGCGCCATCCGGCGCTCGCTTCGTGGAATTCACGGCCCAGACGCGCATGAGTGGGATCGATCTGCCGGATGGCCGAGTCATCCGCAAGGGCGCGGCCGACGCCGTCATTCGCCACGTTCAGCAGCACAACGGCACATTACCGGCGCGTTTGCAGGAGCAAATCGAGAGCGTGGCCGGGCAGGGAGCGACGCCTCTTCTCGTTTGTGAAGGCAACCGCATCGCCGGCCTGGTCGTGCTGGAAGACATTCTCAAGCCCGGCATCAGCGAGCGTTTCGAGCGTCTGCGGCGAATGGGTCTGCGGACGGTCATGGTCACGGGTGACAACCCGTTGACAGCGAAGTATATCGCCGAGAAAGCCGGCGTCGATGACTTCATCGCCCAGGCGACGCCGGAGGCGAAACTCGCTTACATTCGCCAGGAGCAGCAGGGCGGCAAACTCGTCGCCATGATGGGCGACGGTACCAACGACGCCCCGGCGCTGGCGCAAGCCGATGTCGGCGTGGCGATGAACAGCGGCACGCAAGCCGCGAAAGAGGCGGGTAACATGGTCGATCTCGATAGCGATCCGACCAAGCTCATTGAGGTCGTCGAGATTGGCAAACAATTGCTGATGACACGCGGCGCGTTGACGACGTTCTCCATCGCCAACGATCTCGCCAAATATTTCGCCATCGTGCCGGCCTTGTTCGCTTCGACGCTGCCGTGGCTCAAGGCCATCGACATCATGCACCTGCATTCGGCGTCGTCGGCCATCTTGTCGGCGGTGATCTTCAACGCGCTCATTATCCCGCTGTTGATCCCCATCGCGCTCAAGGGCGTTGTGTATCGTCCGGTCGGCGCCAATGCCTTGCTGCGCCGCAACTTGTTAATCTGGGGGCTTGGCGGTGTCATCGTGCCATTTATCGGCATCAAGGCGATTGACATGGCGTTGTCACTCATTTAGCGTTTCGCGCGGCTTCGCATTTCTCGCGAAACGGAAAGCCGCGCGAAATGTTTCCTCGTTTCCAAGGTGATTCCATGAACGCGCATCTTCGCGCCAATCTGTTGCTCTTGGGCTTAACGGTCTTTCTCTGCTGTATTCTCTATCCCTTAACTCTGTGGAGCATCGGACAAATTTGCTTCCCGAACCAGGCTTCGGGCAGTTTGATCGATAAGAACGGCAACCCAACCAATAACGAGAGTGAGGCTGCCGGCTCGCGGTTGATCGCCCAACCCTTCAATGGGCCGGAGTATTTCCATCCGCGTCCATCCGCGCCGTCCTATGACGCCAGCGTGTCGGGCGGGTCGAACCTGAGTGCGACCAATCCAAAGCTGCGCGCTCGAGTCGCCCAGGCGCTTGGCCCCATTGTCAAATACCGCACGGGTCCGAAAAAGGATCAACTCGTCGGCCCGGACATTGAACAATGGGTCGCCGAGAATCGCTTCAAAGCGGTCGGCAAAGGCACGGAGGTCCAACGCGACTATTTTGACAGGTGGTTGACCGCCCATCCCGATGTGGCACTAATCGAAGTCCCAGCCGATGGATTGATGGCCTCTGGTTCGGGGTTGGATCCGCATATCACGTTGAAGAACGCACGCTACCAACTGGATCGTGTTGTGACCGCTTGGGCGGCGAAGACCAAGGCGGACAAAAGCAAGGTCCGCAAGACCATTGAAGATCTCTTGAATAGTAAAAGCGAAGCTCCGTTGGGCGGCTTGGCAGGTGTGAAGCTCATCAATGTGCTGGAAGTGAATCTGGCATTGCGGGAGCGAATGGCTGGATTTTAAGAGGACGTTTTCAACGTGCCCCTTTGTTGAGGTTTCCCGTTCTCCGGCACGTTGAAAACGTGCCGCCGAATCCGGCCAGGAAATCATCGAACCATTCACCGCGAGAAGAAACTTTCATATTACCCCGGTGCGAAAGAAAAACGCCTCACTAGCCCGGAGCGCCAGCGACGGGTTTGGGCCCCCCCTTTCGCATCCAGTTAAGTGGTGAACCCTCTTACTCCCCTCTCCCCCGTACTCGGGGGTGAGGGGGAGAACGCCGCAAAGACAGACAGAGTTTGCTTTTGACGCTACCACCCCCTCACCCCCAACCCCTCTCCCCCGAGTACGGGGGCATTAGTATCTACACAAGTAATTTGTAGAGCCGAAGCGTAGTTGAGGAAGAGCGTAAACAAGGCATTTGGCGCTCTTCCTCAACTACAAAAGATCCTCTAACTCAGCACTCTCCGCACTTGTGTAGATACTAATGGTACGGGGGAGAGGGGAGTCGAGTCAGCGACCGCTTAACTGGATGCGAAAGCGGGTTTGGGCCCCCTCGCTGGCGCTCTGGGCTAGTGAGGCTTTTTCGTGCCGCCGTAATAGCGGGTCCACGGAAGAATCCAGCGCCGAGGACGATATTCGCCTTGGCAATGTAAACTACCCGGACGCCTCAATCCAGACGGCAAGGGCGGCAATTTCGGTCATCTGGGCGGTGCGGGTTAGGCCGACCAGACGCTCCAGCAAAAAATAAGAATTGCTCTTATCTCTTCCGGTCGATATGGGGAAGGATCGATAAACCTCCCAGGGACTATCCCTGCGCGGTCGGTGGAGCGTAGAATAGAGAATGAAGCCCCTCCCCGGCCTGGATGGCCCCAGGTGATTTTCCGTCCTTGCCCCCTCTGCCGCGGCGCGGTCGCCCGACGATGAGGGTTTCAACGATTCTCCGAGGAGGAGACGTGGCATGCTGAACAAAAACAATTCCTTCGGGGACGAGGGGGTCGGCCTACTCGTCCCTGAAGTTTCCAGCGGGCGCGAAACGCTGCCCGCTGAGCGCTGCCTGGAAATCTACCGCCTCATGGTTCGCACCCGCGCCATGGAAGAGCGGATGATTAAGATGAGCAAGTCAGGACAGGGTTATTTCTGGATCGGCGGGCCAGGCGAGGAGGCGTTCAACATCTGCCTGGGATTGCAAGTCAAAAAAGGCCGTGGCCCCGCTTTCGATTATCTCCACCTGCACTATCGCAATAGCGCCACCCTGGTTGCCATGGGCATGCCCATGCTGGATAGCATCCGGCAAATGGCCATGACCATCACGGACACGCATTCGATGGGCCGAAACTTCGCCGGCCATTTCGCTAACCGCGATTGGAACGTCATCCCCGTCACCTCGGTCATCGAAGTGCAGTACCTCATGGCGCCGGGCACGGCACGAGTACAGAAGCGTCACGGCGGCGATGGTATCACCATCGTCACCGGTGGCGACGCCGGCACCGCCGAAGGCGATTTCGCCTCGTGCCTGGTGTGGTCGAGCCGACCTGGAAACGAACTGCCGGTATTGATGATCGTCACCAACAATGGTTGGGGCATCTCGACCGCGGCAGGCGGCCAGCACGGCGAGAAGCACATTATGGATCGCGGCAAGGCGTTCGGCATTCGCGGCGAAGTCGTGGACGGTAACGATCCCATCGCCAGTTGGCACGCCATTCGACGGGCGATGGACTATTGCCGCCGCGAACGCCGGCCGTTCATGCTGGAGGCGAAGGTATCGCGGCTCTATGGGCATTCGTCGTCCAGCGGCGCGCAGTTCGTCACGAGTGAGCCGGACACGATCGAGTTATTTGAACACAAATTGCAGGAAGCCGGCATTCTCGACACGGTGGCCATCGAACACACACGCGAGGAGGCGCTCGCCGAAGTGGAGGCGACTCTCGATCAAGTCTTGCTCGAACCGATGCCCGAACCGTCGGATATCGAGACGCACACCTACGCCCCTAGCCCGGTTGACGCGGTTTATCCAGAGGATTACACGGGATTGCCAAAAATCTAACCACAGAGGCACAGAGACACAGAGAAGAAAAAAACTTCCCCGTCAAAACGAACGCGGATGAATAAGGGCTGTCATGCAGGGTAATTTGTTTGTCTTCTCTGTGTCTCTGTGCCTCTGTGGTTAGATTTTTGGATCGAGGTATCTGATGGCCACGCTCGTACAAGCCGTTCGTCTCGCCCTGCACTACGGCGAGGAACATCTCGGCGTCACCGACGTTTTCGGCGAGGATGTCGGGCCGCCGTTGGGCGGCGTGTTCACCGCCACGCAGGGACTCAAAACCGCCTGGAACTCGCCGCTGGACGAGCGCGGCATCATCGGCACGGCGATGGGCATCGCCTACGCTGGCGGCCGGCCCGTTGCCGAGATCCAGTTCTGCGATTACGGTTTCAACACCATCGATTTGCTCAAGGTGGCCGGCAATCAGCGTTGGGCCGGCGCGGGCAATTACGATATGCCGCTGGTACTGATGACGCCAAGCGGCTCCGGCATCCGCGGCAGCCTGTATCATTCGCACTCGTTCGAGAGTTGGGCGAGCCGGCTAGCCGGTTGGAAGATCGTCATGCCCAGCAATCCACTCGACGCCTATGGACTCATGCTGTCGGCCATCGTCGATCCCAACCCGGTCTTGGTACTGTTGCCCAAGGCGCTGTTGCGGCTGCGCGGCGAACACAAACTTCCCGGCGAGCCGGACAGCGAGCAGGAATTGAAAGAACGCATCGACGCCCCTCTCGGCGAGCGCGGCGCCTGGCATCCGCGTTGGCCTGACGTGCAACCGTATTACGTGCCGCTCGGTGTGGCATCGCTGGTCCGCGAGGGAGGCGATGCCACGGTAATCAGTTACGGGCGGACGTTGCCCTTATGTGTGCAGGCGGCTGACGAGTTGGCGGAGGAGACGGGGCGCCATTGCGACGTACTCGATCTGCGAAGTATTTTTCCCTACGATTGGAATGCCATCAGCGCCAGTGTACGGAAGACGGGCCGTTTGCTGATCGTCAACGAGGACACGGAAGTGACCAACTATGGCGAACACTTGCTGCGCCGCGTCATCGACGAACATTTCTACGATTTGTTGGTGCGTCCGCGTCTGGTGGCCGGTAAGCATGTGCCGGGCATCGGCCTGAATCACGTATACGAGCAAAACACCGTGCCACAGTCGCACGACATCGAGAGCGCTTTGCGCGCGGTTGTCATGGAAGAAGCGTGATAGGCCGCTTGCTGTTTGGCAAAACAGCCGGCTGTCGGGAGGACTCCCCTCATGGACTTCGCATTGCCCGAAATCGGCGAAGGCGTTTACGAGGCCGAACTGATTCGCTGGCTGGTCCAGGCCGGCGCGGTCGTCAAGCGCGGCCAACCTCTCGCGGAGGTTATGACCGACAAGGCCACGATGGAAGTGCCCGCGCCGTTCCTCGGCACCATCACGAGCTTGCGTGCCCAACCCGGCCAACAGGTCAAGGTAGGAGAAATCTTGCTCACTTACGACAGCGCCGCCGCGGCCCAAGTGCCTGCCAGCACCCCGCGCGGCAAGGCTGCCGAGACAACGGCTCGCCCGGTAATCGCGGCCGGGATGAACCGCAATGGTCCCGCCCAGGCGGACGCAGTCGGTCGGCTCCCCGTCAAGGCGGCACCCTCCGTGCGTCACCTCGCGCGCAAACTCGGTATCGATCTATCCACGATTCAGGGCAGTGGACCGGACGGACGCATTCTGATCGACGACCTCGCCCCACGAATCCAGGCTGCGGCCAATCACACCGCGCCGGCGAAGCCCGCAGCGGATTATGGCAAGCCCGGTACCCGCATCAAGATGCAGGGCATGCGCCGCACCATCGCCCAGCAGATGGCTCTGTCCAAGCGCACCATTCCCCATTACAGCTATGTCGATGAGTGCGACGTGACGGATCTGGTCCGACTGCGTGAGAGCCTGCGCGAAACCTACGCGCGCGCCGGCGTGAAACTGACGTATCTGCCGTTCTTCGTCAAGGCCGTCGTCGCCGCATTGAAGGACGTACCGATCGTCAACGCGCGTCTCGATGAGCAGACCGATGAGATCGTCCTGCACGACAAGTATCACATTGGCATTGCCGCCGCCACGCCTTCGGGGCTGATGGTGCCGGTCATCCACGACGCCGACCAGAAGGACATTGGCGTCATCGCCCGTGAGATTGAGCAGTTGAGTAGCGCCGCCCGCGCCGGCAAATCGCGCCGCCAAGATCTGGCCGGCGGCACCTTCACCATCACCTCCGTCGGCAACCTCGGCGGACTGATTGCCACGCCGATCATCCATCATCCCGAAGTTGCGATTCTCGCTCTCGGCAAGGTGGTCAAGCGTCCCGTCTACGACGCGGCCGGCCAGATTCGCCCGGCCGACATGATTTATCTCTCGCTGTCGTTCGATCATCGCGTCGTTGATGGCGCCGTCGGCGCCGTGTTCGCCAATGCGATTTTGCGACATCTCCAGAATCCCGCCGCCCTGCTGCTGCCGACCCGGCTGTAAACGGCCGCAATTGCCAGCCCGCAGCGCCAGCAAGGATTTCTCCTTCCTCCTTGCTGGCGCTGCGGGCTGGCAGAGGAACGCCGACCGTTCGCCTTCCACGGTTGACCGGGGGGGCGGGTAAGGTATAATCCCTCATGCTTTCCCTAAATACCGCCGGATCTTCGGCGAATTACTCTGCGAGAGCCATCTGCCACCGCCGTGGGTGACAGTTTCGCGAGAAGCGCCATTGAGGCTGGGCATTAACACCTCGCCCACCCTCCCTTTGCGGAAGGAGTTTTCTCATGTCTCTGGACGAAGTGAAAAAGCGGTTCGTGGAAGAAGTCAAACTGCGCGCCTACGATGACAAGTACGTGGACAAGAACGAGGAGCGCGAAATCCTGCAAATCGCCTTGCAGCAGGGCATCACCGTAGATTCGGCTCGTTCCGCGCTCGCCCAAGTTTGCGAGGGCAACGGCTACGTTCTGGAAAGCCGGGTTCTGAGCGAAATCAAGGATCTCGTGGACACCTTCGCCGGCAACGACGGCAAGGTCGATGAAAAAGAATTCAACGATGCCGTCGCCCAGTGCAAGAAACGCACCCAAGGTAAGAAGAACGACGTGCAGTGCAAGCGCATGGTCCTCGAAGTCATTGAGGAAAACAGCTTCAAGGTCAAGACCGGCATGTTCAGCAACTGGTACAGCCGGGTGAAAAAAGAAGTCGGCATGGCCTGAAATACGAACAGTTTTCAGTGTTCAGTTTTCAGTGTTCAGTGGTGAGTTCTTCATGTTCTTGCTGAAAACTGAAAACTGAAAACTGAACACTGAAAGGGAGACACGCATGTTGTTCCGTCGCTATGGATATGGGATGGCGCTGACTTTGGCTGGCGTGCTGGCCGTGACGTTGCCGGCTCGCGCCGACGAGACGAAGACCGTGAGCCTGGCTCATATCAAGCTGTCCGGCTCGCTCGGCGAATCGCCGCCGGCCGCCGATCCGCTGTTCGGCGGGTCGAGCGAAAACTTCAAGGCCAAGCTCGATCGCATCAAGAAAGCTCGCAAGGATTCCGCCATCCAGGGGCTGTATCTCCAACTCGATGGGCTTAGCGTCGGCTGGGCCAAGATCGACGAGTTGAGTCGGGCCATCGCCGATTTCCGCAAGTCGGGCAAGAAAGTGTACGCTTACCTCGAAGCGGGCAGCACCAAGGATTTCCTGCTCGCGTTGGCTTGCGATGAGATTTGCCTGCCCGAATCCGGCTGGCTGATGCTGACCGGCATTCGCGCCGAAGTGTCCTTCTATAAGGATCTGTTCGAGAAAATCGGCGTCAAGGCGGACATGCTGCAAATGGGCGATTTCAAGGCCGCTGCCGAGCCGTACATGCGCAGCAGCATGAGCGAACCGGCGCGCAAGCAACTGACGAGCGTCATCGATGATTACTACGTGAACAACATCGTCGAGCGCATCGTCCGTTTGCGAACCGCTAAGAAGTTCACGGCAGAGCAGGTCAAGAAGCTGATCGATGAGGGGCCGTACACGGCCCGCGGCGCGCTCAAGGCCGGCCTTATCGACCGCGTGGGCTACACGGAGCAGTATCAGGATGTGCTGAAAAAACGTCTCAAGGCTGACACGCTCAAAGTCGTCAAGAACTACGGCAAAAAGAAGAGCGAGGACATCGATTTTTCCAACCCCTTTGCCCTGCTCAAACTGCTGGCAACGCCCAAGATCACATCCTCGAAAAATCCCAAAATCGCGGTGATTTACGCGGTGGGCATCATCACCACCGGCAAGAGCGAGGAAGGGTTCATGGGTGCGGAGACGGTCGGTTCGACAACGATGATCGAGGCGATCCGTCAGGCGGAGAGGGACGACACGGTCAAGGCGATCGTGTTGCGTGTGGACAGCCCCGGCGGTTCGGCCCTGGCAAGTGACCTTATCTGGAACGAGCTGAAGCGCTCGAAGAAACCGCTCATCGCCAGCATGTCCGACGTGGCCGCCAGCGGCGGTTACTACATCAGCATGCCGGCGAAGAAAATCTATGCCGATCCCGGCACCCTGACCGGCTCGATTGGCGTCGTTGGCGGCAAACTGGCCATCGGCGGCACCTTCAACAAGCTTGGCATCAAGACCGAGATTATTAGCCGCGGTGCCAACTCCGGCATCCTGTCGTCGGAGAAACCGTTCACGGAGTCCGAACGCAAATCGATGACCGCGCTGATGAAGGACGTGTACGATCAGTTTCTCGATAAGGCGCTGGAGGGTCGCAAGAAGGCGGGCAAGAAAATGACGCGCGCGGAACTCGTCAATCTGGCTGGCGGCCGCATCTGGACGGGGCGACAGGCCAAGGAGAATGGGCTTATCGACGAGCTAGGCTCGCTCGACGATGCCGTAGCCGCCGCCCGCGCCATGACGAGTTTGCCCGCCGACAAGGAGCCGGAATTGCTGATTCTGCCGAAGTCAAAGGGCTTCCTCGATTCGCTCATTGAGGATAAGCTCGGCACGCGGGCGCCGGCCGTGCAACTGCGATATCTGCTGCGTGACATGCCGGAATTGCGGCGCAAGTTGCGTTCGCTAGATAGCATGTTGCAACTGCGCAGCGAGCCGGTGTGGTTGACGCTGCCGTATCAGATCGAGATAGATTGACATTCTTTTGCCAGCCCGCAGCGCCAGCAAGGGAAGGATTGTCCCCTTTCGCATCCAGTTAAGCGGTCGCTGACTCGGCTCCCCTCTCCCCCGAGTACGGGGGAGAGGGGAGTAAGAGGGGGCACCACGTAACTGGATGCGAAAGGGGAAGGATTGTCCCTTGCTGGCGCTACGGGCTGGCAGGCGTGGAATCATGGCACGCTGCGAACAGGGCTATCTGTGCGAAGTCTGCGGCCAGGATGTCGGTGAAATAACCGATTCCGACCTCTATCTGCGCTATGTTCTCAATGAAGTGCCGCCCGAACAATTACATCTGTTGCCCGAACGACACATTCGCTGCAATCCGGCGCTGGCTCAGTACATCGTCGATTCTGCTTTCGAGCCGATTCGCTGTGAGGGCGTCTTCGCCAAGGAATCGATGGACCGCGATTTCGTCGCCGCCGAGGAAGCTCGCGTGACGCGCGGTTGGCGACGTCTGCAAGAATTGCCCAAACTCGGCATCCCCATCATCGAATATCCATTGCCACATGATGTTTAGCTGCGACGCGCAGCGGAGCGCGGGATTGCCGCGCTCCGCTGCGCGTCGCGGCTAAACATCATGTGGCAATCGTTCGTACTGATTCTTGAAGTGTATCAGCGCCTCATCGGGATTGAGATTGAACACCGTCTTGCCGATTGTGTGCCAGCGGTCGCCGTGGAAGAAAAACACGGCGGAAGCATTGCGCAGGTTGCCGACGGCGGGCAAACCTTCCATGTCACTGCCTTCGATGGCTTCAAACTGAATCGTCACGCCAACGAGCGCGGCAAGCCGGCCGCTCTCGAGTTCGCGCGCGAACTCGACGCCCGATTCCCAATCGATGGCCTTCCAGCGCAGACCGCGCGGCTTGCCGCTCGCCGTAGCTGACTGAAAAAACTGTAGTTCCAGATGCTCGCGCTGCTGCGAAAACAACCGGCGTGCGCGCTCCACGCTCGGTCCACGATGAAACAGCCGCCAGAATGCCAGCCAGGACCATGCCATCTCCATTCCTCCTTTTGCTCGTCGGCGCAGGGTGCCCTTGTCGATTTTGGCATTGCAGGCGAACGGCCGGCGTCAGCCGGCTGGTACAGGCTCCCACCAGCCGGCTGACGCCGGCCGTTCGCCAAAATCAAGAGGCACATACATCCGCTCCCTGCCAATCTATCAGTAGAGGGAGCGGGCGTGGTAGAATCCTCTTTGTTGGAGAAGGATCGCTCCCCACTTAGTGGAACCCGGCTGCATGACCATTGCTTCCATCCTCGGTCCCGATGGTGTCATCGCCCAGCGCCTGACGAATTACGAACCGCGCGCACAGCAATTGGAGATGGCCGACATTGTCGCCGACGCCATCGCCGACCGACGCCATCTCATGGTCGAGGCCGGCACGGGGGTCGGCAAGTCCTTTGCCTACCTCGTGCCCGCAATCCAGGCGGCCACGGCGAACAAGGATTGCCGCATCGTCATTTCGACGCACACAATCAGTTTGCAAGAACAACTCGTCCACAAGGACATCCCGTTTTTGCAAGATGTGATGCCGCAGCAATTCAATGCCACGCTCGTCAAGGGCCGATCGAACTATCTCAGTCTGCGACGACTGCGCGGCGCGCAGCAGCGGGCCGGGGCGTTGCTCGTCGATCCCAATGGCGTGGAGCAGTTGCAGCAGATTGGCCGTTGGTCGCGGACCACGCGCGACGGCAGCCGCAGCGATTTGTCCTTTCAGCCGCAGCCAGCCCTGTGGGATCTCGTCGAAAGCGACAGCAGCAATTGCCTGGGACGCGGCTGCCCCGACTACGCCAAATGCTTCTATTTCCAGGCGCGCAAGCGGATCTTCGGGGCCAATCTGCTCATTGTCAATCACGCCCTGTTCTTCAGCGATCTCGCCTTACGGCGTCAGGGAGCCAACCTGCTGCCCGACTACAAAGTCGTCATTTTCGACGAGGCGCATACGCTGGAAGATGTGGCCGCCGACCATCTCGGTCTGCAAGTCAGTCGCGGCAGCATTGACTATCTACTGAACAAGTTATTCAGCGCGCGCACGCGGCGCGGTCTGCTCGCGTTCATCTCGGATGAGGACGCGATTGCGCAGACGGAAATCGCACGCCACGCCGCCGAGCGTTTCTTCGCCAGCATCCGCGTATGGGTCGCCAGTCAGCCGCGCGACAATCGCGGCGGAGCGCGGCCGGCTACCTCCTCGGATTCGATCCGCGTCCGCCAGCCGAACATCGTGACGGACATTCTCTCCGAGGAACTGCAAAAGCTCGGCAGCTGTCTCGACACCGTGGCCGAGAAACTCGACGACGAGCAACAGATTGAATTCATCTCCGTGGCCGACCGCGCGCGGGGATTGTCGCTGGGTATCAAGCAGTGGCTGGCGCAGGCGTTGGAGGGACAGGTATATTGGATCGACATCACCTCCGGCCGCAGCGAGCGCGTCGAATTGGCCAGCGCTCCCATCGATGTCGGGCCGGCTCTGCGCGAACAACTCTACGACAAGATACCGACGGTCATCATGACCAGCGCCACGCTCAGTGCCGGCGGCAAGTCCGGTTTCCGGCACTTTCAGGGCCGGCTCGGACTCGATGATTGTAAGACCCTGCAACTGGGCAGTCCGTTCGACTACCGCAAGCAAGTCGAACTGCATCTGTTCCGTTCCATGCCCGATCCGTCGGCCGTTCCGTCGAAGTACGAAGAGGCGGTGCTGGCGAAAATCCCGGAATACATCGAGAAAACGCGCGGTCGCGCCTTCGTGCTGTTCACCAGCTACCAGATGATGCAGAAGGCGACGACGCAGCTTCGGCCCTGGTGTGCGCGTCAGGGCTATCCGCTCCTCAGTCAGTGCGACGGTCTGCCGCGCACCCTCATGGTCGAGCGCTTTCGCGCCGCGGGCAATGCCGTGCTGTTCGGGGTCGATAGTTTCTGGCAGGGTGTCGATGTGCCGGGCGAAGCGCTCTCGAATGTCATCATCACCAAGCTGCCGTTCGCCGTGCCGGATCGGCCGGTACTCGCGGCCCGCCAGGAGGCCATTGAGGCGGCGGGTGGACAGCCGTTCTTCGATTATCAGGTGCCGCAAGCGGTCATCAAACTGAAGCAGGGATTTGGTCGCTTGATCCGTACCTGCACCGACACGGGGTTGGTTGTCATTCTCGATCCGCGCGTGCTGACCAAGGGCTATGGAAAAAGCTTTCTGGCAGCGTTGCCGGATTGTCGTCGTTTTGTGGATGGGACAGCGGTAACGGAAGCGTAGGCAGAGGCAAATCGATGCGTTCCAGCAGACGTTCCTCGCGGATCGTGGCCGGCTGGGTAAGCGACGTGTCGAGGAAGCGCAGCAGCGGCGGATCGCGGCTCTCCAGGCAAACGGTGCGGCCAATCCGGCACGCCCATAGTCCCGCAGGTGAAGTCAGGACCAACTCATAGGGAATGCCAATCTCCGCTTCGTCGATGCCATAGCGGGGGCAACGTGGCTCGCCGACCTGATCGGGCGGCACAAACTCGAAGTACACGCCATGATCGCACAGTAAGCGCATCAGCCCATGCCGCGGATCTTCGACGGCGATCGGCCCCTCGGCGCGCCCCGCCATCTCCAGAAGGAGTACGCCCTGAGCCGCGGCGCGGAGTCGATCCACCGGCGTCACGACGGAACGGCGCGTGTACAGAATGGTGGTGAGGCCGGGCCAAACATCGCTCACACACGTCTTGCCGCGCACCTGCTTGACATTCTCCAGCAAGGGCAGCAGACGCTCGAGCGGGCCGGCGAGACAGGTTACGGGAAGATGGGCGCAGCGCTCGGCCGACGTATCCGCCCCCATCCGCGCGAAGGGACGCACGAGGGCGGGAAGTCTTTCGGGCAGGTTACTCCGCTCCGAAATGCTTGACGGTCCTTCTTCGCCTGGGAAGAGCAGATCGCCGGACAGGAGCCGTGCCCGAGGTTGGGCGTCCACGACAAAAGCGAGGGCAGTGCGCAGGGCGCGGCGATGGGCAGCGTTAAGCCAAGAAGAGGAGAAGAGGAGAGGAGGAGAAGGGGAGAAAGAATCAGAAGTCTCTTTCTCCTTGTCTCCTTGTCTCCTCTTCTCCTCTTCTCCTTGTCTTCTCTTCTCCTCTTCTTGGGGTAGGCCGGGCCACGTCGCGCCGGCCAGGTGCGGATAGACCGGTTGCCAATATTGACGCCAGAGATCGGCGCGTGTGCGCAGCGGCACGAGACGACGGAAATCGCCCGTGGTGCGGATACGGTGGAAATCGTGTTCGCGGCCGAAGCGTGTCGTCTGCGCTTGGTGAAGGAGACCGAGGAGGATGCGGGGCTGACAGCGCACCGGCGCTTGCCGATCGAGCCGGGCTAGGTGGTGACGGCTGGCGGCGCGAAACAACGCCTCCGCCGTCCGCCGGACCAGCGAGTTCTCCGTCAACCATCCCTGTACCGTTTTCCCGTTCACGCGCAAACCCAATCCGTTGTTGGTCAGTGTCGGTACGATGTCCAGCAAGTCGGACGGTATGGAGAGTAACGCGCCGAGCCAGGCAGGGCAAGAGAATGATGATTTTATGGTTTGCGGGAAATAGGAAAAGCGGCTTCGCTAGTCCGACATCGCGTTGAACCGGTACGATCGTCCGAAGCGATACGAGAGGTGGAGCGAAAATGAAAATGTCTCCCGGTTTGGGCCGGGAGACCTGCTTTCAGAGGCACTAACTTTATGAGGCGTGGGCGGCGTGTTTCAAACTGAACAGTCCTGGAGAGACGCTCTCGTTTTGGCGAGCCTCCCGCGTGAGCGGGGGGAGGGTTCACTGTATCCTCCCCCCGCTCACGCGGGAGGCTCG
>DATNCY010000030.1:0-107288 GCA_035553375.1 Gemmataceae bacterium | reverse complement strand
GTCAATCGCGCAGACAATACAGCACGGCCGCGCTGCGGATGCCGTTCCTCAGTTCCGTCCCGAAAAAAACGAACCGTTTTCGCTCCGCCCCCTCGCCCTCCACCAAGACGACCGGCGAAGACAGCAGTTGAGGCCGGGTCTGTGTATGGCCGGCTACGTCAAACGTCCACAAGGTTCGGCCGCTGGCCGCGTCGAGACAGCAGACTCGTCCACCGCTGGCCACGATATAAAGACGTCCCTCGAGCAGCGCCGGCCGGGTGACGACCGGGCTGCCCATGTCCGCTTGCCAGATGTGCTGGCCGTCTCGACGATCGAGACAGTAACAGCAACCGTCGCGCGCTCCGAAGTAGACGCGCTCCGTATCCACGGCGGGACGGCCGAAGATCGCATCCGGCACTCGGACAACCCAACACAGATGCCCTGTCGCGGCATCGGCGCAAACGAGCGCGCCGGCCGGCTTCTCCGGTGGTTCGGCGCTCTGTGTCAAGCGGCCGGTGCCGGTTCCGAAGAATACCTGTCCGCCTCCCACGGCCGGCGAACCCCATACCGGCAGTTCCGTCGGTGTCCGCCAGAGCGGTTGGCCGTTGGCCGCGTCGAGACCGAAAATCTCCGTGCGCTGGTGTAGTCGGCTGACGCCGCTGCCGGCGTACAGGCGGCCGTCTATCACGACGGGACTGGCATCGATGTGCCAGGGGCCGGCAAACTGCCAGCGTTTCGCGCCGGTGACGGCGTCGAGGCAGTAAATGCCATCGTCGCCGGAACCGAAATAGACGGCGTCCTCCGCGATGCACGGACTCGATTCGATGTGCCCGCCCGTGACGAACTGCCACAATTTCCGACCGGTACCGGCGTCGAGGCAATACATCTTGCAAATGTCGTTGCCGTGCATGCCCTCGCCGATGTAGAGCCGGCCATCGCCCAGGCACGGCGTGGAGATGGTGTGCAGCATCGCGCCGTCATCGTCGAACGTCCAGCGCACTTTTCCGTCGAGCCGACTCAGGCCGTAGACAACGCCCGAAGGCGCCAGCGCGCTGTCGCGGATGGCTGCTACACAAAGGCCATCGCCCGTCACGACCGGAGCCGAGAGAATCGCGCCGCGCTGCGGTTGCTCGAACATCCATACCAACGTCGGGCCGTTGGCTTTCGATGGTGTGCGATGGAACGTCAGCCCAAGGAACACGGTCAGAGCGAGCAAGATCAGGCCCACGAGGACAAGCACAACTCGGCGGCGTGGGAAGACGGCAAGGCGTCTCGGCGCGGTAGGTTCAGAAGTCATTGCCGTTCACGATGTAGCCATCGCTGGCGAAATACAAATTTTGTAGCGGGAAGTTTGTCGGCACCGGCTTGCTACAACTCTGCTGTCCGGGATCATTGGCGATATTATTCTTCAGGAAGTGAACCGAGGCGTCGCAAAAGACGAAGTTGGCCCCGCCCGTGTGATAGCTCGCCCAGGCATAGCGTGTGCAGCCGGCGTCCGACCCACCGGCATAAGGCGTGTTGATGGGCCAGGTGGGTCTGCCGATCATGGCTTCGACGCCGCTAAGAACGCTGGCTTTGTCGCGGCCCGCCCAGACCGCGCCGACCTGCTTTTGCATGTCGCGCTCGCCGATCATGAGGGTATTGCTGGTGCCATCCGTGATCGCCGACATCGGGATCGCCGATCCGCCGTCGCTGACCTGCTCGCTGACGACGTAATTGCTTTTCGCATAGCCGCCGAAATAGTTATTGATGGTTCCGCCAGGGTCCGACGGACAGAGGAAGGAGGAGAGTTTCGTTGTCGTGGCGGCGTTGAGCGAGAGCGTGGTTCCATACGGATTGACGGCATTGGATAAGTTCCCCTGCTCCAAATACGGCATGAGCCAGACCGACCAGCCATAGTTCGAGGGCTTGGCGAATGCCGGTGGGAAAGCGTGGTTGACATCGTGATAGCTGTGCATGGCCAGGCCCAGTTGATGTAGGTTGTTGGAGCAACTGGTGCGCGCGGCCGCCTCACGCACTTTCTGCACGGCCGGCAATAACAGGCCGATGAGGATGGCGATAATGGCGATCACCACCAGCAACTCGATCAGCGTGAAGCCGCGGCGACGGTTTGGCATGGATCGATCCTTCCACGAGCGAAACGATGGACGATCGGGAGCGAGGAAACGCATTCGCTTTGATTCTTCAATAATGTGGCAGAATGGGCAAGAGGAAACCGGCGTGGTAAAGGGAAGCGAGATTGGCGAGGGGATGGGATTTGCCGATTTCGCCGCTTGAGGTCGCTGACGAAACCTCGCCAGCCCGCAGCGCCAGCAAGGGTTCCCTTGCTGGCGCTGCGGGCTGGTAAGATGACCGCGCGGGTTACGTACCCTGTTCCCAACCACTCATGTACTTGCGCTGCTGCGAGGTCAATTCATCGATCTTGATGCCCATCGACTCCAGCTTGTGCCGGGCGACGAACTCCTCGACCTCGGTTGGGACCGTGTGAACGGCGGCGCTGAGCTTGCCTTTATTGCGGACGCAATACTCGGTGGCCAGCGCTTGCGTGGCGAAGCTCATGTCCATGACGCTCGGCGGATGCCCCTCGGCCGCCGCCAGGTTAACGAGACGCCCCTGACCGAGCAGATAGATGCGTGTCCCCTTCTTCAGTTTGTATTCATCGACGTGAGGCCGCACGTTCGTCGTGACGCTCTCGCACTCGCCGCGCAGGGCCGGGATGTCGAGTTCGACATCGAAATGGCCGCTGTTGCAGACGATAGCACCGTCCTTCATCTTCAGGAAATGCTCGCGGCGGATGATGCCGGCGTTGCCGGTGACGGTGATGAACACATCGCCAAGCGGGGCGGCGTCGGCCAACGGCATGACCTGGAAACCGTCCATCGCCGCTTCCAGAGCGCGGACCGGATCAACCTCGGTGACGATGATCGAGCTACCCAGACCGCGCGCACGCAGGGCCACGCCCTTGCCGCACCAGCCGTAACCGCACACCACCACCTTGCGCCCGGCCAGCAGCACATTCGTGGCGCGGATGATGCCGTCGATGGTGCTTTGGCCGGTGCCGTAACGATTATCGAAGAAGTGCTTGGTCTGGGCGTCGTTGACGGCGATGACCGGGAAACGCAGCACGCCGTCGCGTTCCATGGCCCGCAAGCGATTGACGCCGGTGGTCGTCTCCTCCATGCTGCCGACAACCTGAGCGATCAGCCGTTGTCGCTCGGCCGGCGGCAGCTTCTGCGCCCACGCCCGCACCTGCGGATGCACATCATCAAGGCGTTCCAGCGCCACGAAAACCATCGCCGACACCAGATCGGCACCGTCGTCCATCGTGACATGCGGTTCGTGTTCCAGGGCGGCGACAATGTGCTTGTAATAGGTATCGTTGTCTTCCTCGCGGATCGAGAAGACGGAGATGCCGAAGTCCTGCACGAGACTGGCGGCCACGTCATCTTGCGTACTCAGCGGATTGGAGGCGATCAGCACCACATCGGCGCCGCCTGCCTTCAGAGTGCGGGCCAGATTGGCCGTCTCGCAAGTGACGTGAAGGCAGGCCGACAAACGCAGACCGGCCAACGGCTGCTCCTTGGTGAAACGCTCGCGGATGCGTGCCAGCACCGGCATATCGCCGTCGGCCCACAGGATGCGTTTCTTGCCCTCGGGCGCTAATTTGAGATCCTTAATGTCGCAACGTGCTTTCGTCGCCGTGGTCATATTCACTCCGTCGAAAATCGGGTTCGCAACCGGGTGGCGGGTTGATACCCGAACATCCACCTTGATCTGTAGTCTCTTTCTAAGAGTGGTGGATTGTTGTTCAAGACATGAATCCGTGTCAAGGTGACTTCACAGATGGAGTACGCCTCTGGATTTTGGAGGTGTCGAGGCAAAGCCCCTCTCCCCTGTACCATTAGTATCTACACAAGTGCGGAGAGTGCTGAGTTAGAGGATCTTTTGTAGTTGAGGAAGAGCGTCAAATGCCTTGTTTACGCTCTTCCTCAACTGCGCTTCGGCTCTACAAATTACTTGTGTAGATACTAATGCCCCTGTACTCGGGGGAGAGGGGTTGGGGTGAGGGGGCGGTTTTACTCCCCTCTCCCCTGTACTCGGGGGTGAGGGGGAGAGCTTTCCGTGGGTTTCTCTCCCCCTCACCCCCAACCCCTCTCCCCCGAGTACAGGGGAGAGGGGAGCAAGACCTCCAAAATCCACAAGGCCCCTCACAGCCGCGCCGCCGCTTCGCGCGCGTTGGCGATAAAGCGACGCATCTTCTCGGCGTCCTTGCGTCCCGGAGCTTGTTCGACGCCGCTGGCCACATCGACGCCATAAGGCCGCACGATACGCACCGCCTCGGCGACATTGTCCGCCGTCAGTCCGCCGGCCAGAATGATCGGCACCCCCGGCTGAAACGATTCGAGTAAATGCCACGGTGCCGTTTGGCCCGTGCCTCCGTGCTGACCGGCCATATGGCCATCGAGCAAGAGCGCCGCCGGCAGTCGGTCCAGCGCCCGGCACGTCTCGATATAACGCTGGATCGCCTGCAAACTCGCCGCGTCGCGCACCGGAAACGCCGCGATGAGGTGATAGGGAGAGCAATCGCTCAACTCGCGGTTTTTGCCGTGCCACTGGATGATGTTGATCCGTCTCAGCGCCTGCACCTGCTCGAACACCTGGCGCATGGGCGACTCAACGAAGACGCCGACGGCCGCCACGAACGGCGACAACTCGCGCAGAATCATCTGTGCCATCGCTGGGGCGACATAGCGCGGCGAACCTTCATAGAAGTTCAACCCAACTGCGTCGGCCCCCAACAGAGCCGCTTGTCGGGCGTCGCTCTCGGAGGTGACGCCGCAGATTTTGACGCGCAGATGATACGACACAACAGACCTCGTGAGACAAGGAAGAATCCAGCCAGTGTATGGATTCGGGTGCATGTACGGATTCTGGCATTTTTCGCTAGCCCAGCCCTTTAGGGCTGGGGATTGCAGCGTGATGTGCGGTTTTGGGGCTTCAGCCCCTCCCGGTCATAGCGCCTGCATAGCGGAGGGCCTGAAGGCCCAACAAAATCCACCACCCCATGCTTACCCCAGCCCTTTAGGGCTGGGCTAGCGAAAAAACAATACTAGAAACAATTCACGCACCCGTATGGATTCATCCTTTCTCGTTTCGCGAGGATGGTCAAGGGGCGGTCTCTTGAATGGTCCGCATCTTCCGGTTACGATGCTTTCATCCATTCCTGAAGAGGCTAAAAGATATGAAAGCGGCGAAAGCGGAACTGGCACGGACGCTGGAAGGGGTCGAGCAGGAGTTCGTCGGATTGTGGCGGAGCATGAGTTCGCTGTGGGGCATCAGTCCGACGATGGCGGAGATTCACGGTTTGCTCTACATCAGCGGCGCGGCCCTGTCGATGGATGACATCATGGCCCGGCTCGGCATTTCGCGCGGCAATGTCAGCATGAATCTGAGCAAGTTGGCCGAGTGGGGACTCATTCGTCGCGTCCACAAGCGCGGCGACCGTCGCGATTACTACGAATCGCTCCGCGATGTTTGGGAGATGTTCACCCTGGTTGCCTCGCAGCGCAAACGCCGCGAGATCGATCCGATTCTCAACACGCTCCGCCAGTGCCGCGAACATCTGTCGCCGGAGACGCTCGGCGCATGCGCGGAGGACACGCGCGCCACCGATCAGCGACGTCGGGTCAACGATTTGCTCTCCTTCCTCTCACTAATGGATAGCCTGGCCCAGCGTTTCTTCGAGAGTCATCGCGGCTTGCGGGCGGCGGTAGAATTGCTGGAACAAAAAGAGAAATAATCCGCGGTTTACGTTTCGCGCGAAACGTAAACAAATCCGTCAATTTACTTGACATCGCTGGGTATCCGCTTAAACTAAAGTGGTCTGACCAGTTGGCATAACTGGTCAGACCAGTAAAAGTTTAGTCGGAGACTTCATCGCCCACCTGATGTAGATGCTGGAAGTTCGCCTCGATATGTTCGCGCATGGCCTGGGCAGCGGCGCCGGCGTCGCCCGATTCGATGGCGGCGAGGATTTTGGCATGATGCTGATGGGCGATTTCCGAACCGTAGCGGCCCAAGGTGCGGCGACGGCTTTCGATGAGAAGTTGTTGAATCGGCGTCAGCACAATCTGGAAGAATGGATTGCCGGTCGCCTCGGCCAGCGTGGCGTGAAACATCAAGTCGGCGTTAACCTGTGCCTCCAGGGAACGCCGAGGATTGCCGAGTATTTTCTGCGTTTCTTTCAGCTGATCGAGATGCTCTGTGGTGCGCTTGCCGGCGGCCAGGGCCGCGATGGTGGTTTCCAGCGGCAGCCGAACTTCGGCGAGGTGTTCCAGCCGGAAATCGGGCCGGTTCAAAAGACGCTGATAGCCGAGCGCCACCTGTCGATCGCTGGGAGCTTCAACGCGCGTGCCGGAACCGTGGACGCTGCGAACCAACCCCAGGCTGCCCAACCGTCCCAGCGCTTCGCGGACGACGCTGCGGCTGACGCCGAGTTGAGCGCTCAAATCGCGTTCAGACGGCAGCAGATCGCCCGACGCGAACTCGCCGGCGAGGATCGCTCGCTCCAACTGGTCGGCCACCTGAGAAACATGATCGGTTCGCGACATCGGTGTGGCGATTCTCCCAAGGTTTCGAGAAGCCTGTTGTAGTGGATTTGAACGAAACGACCGAAGGTTGACAATCCCTCACAAGTAGTGAATGCCGGAGACGCGGGAGAATGACGATGAATCCCCTTCGGAATAAACACCGGGCGATGTGGATGATTCTCCGTTCTCTGGCCCTGCTGATGGGGTTGGCCGACAATCGAAGCCACGCCGCCGAGACGTTGTTCTCGAAACAGATTGCTCCGTTGCTGGAACAGCATTGTCTGCGCTGCCACAGTGGGAAAACGCAGCGCGGCGGCTTGTCGTTGGCGACATCTGCGGATCTGATGGCCGGAGGCGATAGCGGCCCCGTCGTCGTCGCCGGCAAACCGGACGAAAGCCTGCTCGTCGAGATGATCTCCGGTCACAAGCCGAAGATGCCGAAAAAAGCCGCGCCGCTGAAACCGGCGCAAGTCGCCTTGCTCCGCGAATGGATTCAGCAAGGCGCAGCGTGGCCGAAGAACCTCACGCTCGCCGAATGCAAAGAGCAGGAGGAGACGTGGTGGTCGCTGAAACCACTCGCGCGGCCGGGGGTCCCGATGGTCCAATCGCCGGCTCAGGTGCGCACGCCCATCGATGCGTTCATCTTGCGTCAACTCGCGCGGCAGGGCATGAAACCGAGTGCCGAGGCGGATCGTCGCACGCTCATTCGCCGGCTCTCCTTCGATCTCCTTGGCCTGCCGCCGACGCCCGAAGAGATTGACGCCTTTGTCCGCGATAAGACGCCGAACGCTTACGAACGGCTGGTGGATCAATTGCTCGATTCGCCGCGCTACGGCGAACGCTGGGCGCGGCACTGGCTCGATGTGGTCCACTACGGCGACACGCATGGTTACGACAAGGACAAGGTGCGGCCCAACGCTTGGCCGTACCGCGATTATCTCATCCGCGCCTTCAATGAAGATCGGCCCTATTCACGATTCATTAAGGAGCAATTAGCCGGTGATGTCTTCTTTCCCGATACGCGCGCTGGCATTGTCGGCCTCGGTTTCCTCGCGGCGGGACCGTGGGACTTCGTCGGTCAGGTCGAATTGCGCGAGGGAACATTGGATAAGAAAATCACCCGCAACCTCGACCGCGATGACATGGTTGCCACCGTTATGAACACGTTCGACAGCTTGACCGTGCAGTGCGCCCGCTGTCACGATCACAAGTTCGACCCGATCAAACAGGAAGATTACTACAGTCTGCAAGCGGTGTTCGCCGCCGTGGATCGGGCGGATCGGCCTTACGAGATCGATGCCGGGGCCGCGGAAAAACGCATCGCCCTGAAGAAACAATTGACCGAACTGGCGGAGCGCAAACGCGGTCTTACTGTTCGCCGGCAAGAGTTGGCCGGCCCCGATCTCGCCATCCTCGATCGACAAATCGCGCAGCTTTTGGCGAAAGCGAAGGGACCGATGCGGCCGGAGTTCGGCTATCACAGCGGTATCTCGCCGCGTCAGGACATCGTGAAATGGGTGCAGGTCGATCTCGGTCGTTCGACGCCCCTCGATTCCATCGTCTATGTCGGCTGTCACGACAACTTCAATAATATCGGTGCCGGTTTCGGTTTTCCGGCGCGTTATAAGATCGAAATAAGCGACGATGCCGCTTTCAAGACGGCCGTACTTGTCGAAGATCACACGAAGGCGGACGTACCCAACCCCGGCATTGCGCCGCGGAGTGTGATCGTCGGCGGCAAGCAGGCGCGCTACATCCGCATCACGGCGACGAAGTTAGCCCCGCGCTCGGGTGATTTCATCTTCGCCCTGGCCGAACTGAGCGTGTTCACGCCGGAAGGCGTGAACGCGGCCGCTGGCCGTCCGGTCACGTCGCTCGATTCCATCGAAGCGCCGGCGCGCTGGCGCAAGACCAATCTGGTAGACGGCTACTATCACGCGGCGAAAGGAATCGCGCACCTGGCCGAGATTGCCCGACTCCAGGAACGACGCCGGGGCATCCTGGCCCACGTCAACGATGCCGCGCTTCAGCGCGAAACGGCTGCCATTGAACAGGAAATCAAGGCCACGACCGCTCGCCTCGCCGCGCTGCCGCGACCCGGCATGGTCTACGCCGCCGCCGCGCATTTCGCTCCCGCAGGCGGATTCATACCGACCAAGGGCAAACCGCGACCGATCTATCTCCTCCGTCGCGGCAGCGAAAAAGCTCCCGGACGCGAGGTTGGTCCCGGTACGGTTGCCTGTTTGCCCGGCTTGCCGTCGCGCTTTCCGTTGGCCGGACAACCCGAAGGCGAACGCCGTGCTGCCCTGGCACGCTGGATCACCGCCAAGGGCAATCCGCTGACGTGGCGGTCGATTGTCAATCGCCTCTGGCTCTATCATTTCGGTCAGGGACTTGTTGAGACACCCAACGATTTTGGCCGCATGGGCGGCAAACCCTCGCATCCCGAATTGCTCGATTGGTTGGCCGTCGAGTTCCGCGACGGTGGGCAATCGATCAAACAATTGCATCGCCTCATCGTCAACAGCGCGACCTATCGCCAGACCTCAGCGGTCAAGCCGGAGTATGCTCGCATCGACAGCGGCAATCGTCTGCTGTGGCGTATGAACCGTCGCCGTCTCGATGCCGAATCGATCCGCGATGCGGTGTTGGCCGTCAGTGGTCGGCTCGATCTGAAAATGTACGGCCCCGGCTTCCGCACCTTCGGCTTCCTCGACGATCATTCGCCGCACTACAAATACGAGGAATACAATCCCGACGATCCGGCCGGCTGCCGGCGTTCGGTCTATCGCTTCCTGGTCCGTTCGGTGCCCGATCCGTTCATGGAGACGCTCGATTGTCCCGATCCGTCGCTGCGCGTCGAGAAACGCAATGAATCGCTGACGGCGCTCCAGGCGTTGGCCTTGCTCAATGACAGATTCATGCTCCGCATGGCCGCGCATTTCGCCGAGCGCGTTGAGAAGCAGGGCGGTGATTTGCCGGCTCAAGTGATCGCCGCATATCGGTTGGCGCTGGGCCGCGAGCCAACGGCGGAAGAGCGGCGTGTGCTGATCGAGTACGCCCGCAAGCATGGGATGGCGAATATTTGTCGATTGATGCTGAATACCAATGAGTTCTCATTTGTTGATTAACGCTACTCGGGCTTCCCCATTGCAGGCGAGAAAATCAAGATTGTCACCGCTTCCGGCAACCAAATAGGATGAAGTCCACAGGAGAAACACGATGATCGAACTCACCGAACAGCAGCGGCAGGAATTGAAGGGGGATGTTCCTCGCGTTATTGATCCTCAGACAAAGAAGACTTACGTACTCGTGAGCGAGGAGGCCTACGAACGCATGCAGGCACTTCTTGCCCCCGAACGTCTGCCGAGAACCGAGCAACAGGCACTCTTGCATGCGGCTGGATTGCGCGCAGGTTGGGACGATCCCGAAATGGAAATCTACGACCGCGAGGAGAAGAATTTGGGGATGCCATGAATGTTCAACGCGGCGATGTCGTCATGGTGGATTGGATGTACAGCGACCGAACCGGAAGCAAGAAACGTCCGGCTCTGGTAATTCAAGCGGATGTGTACAACACGGCGCTGGACGACACCATCTTGGCGCTCATCACCAGCAGCCCCCGCCGTCGCGTGGGAGCGGCCACCCAACTGGAAATCGACATTTCGACGCCGGATGGACAACAGGCGGGCCTGAGTATCGATTCGGTCGTGCAATGCGAAAACCTCGTGACCATCGACCGGCAACTCATCTATCGCATACGCGGGAGATTGTCGGTGACGCTCCTGCGAAAGATTGATGATTGTCTGAAGGCTGCGCTGGAGTTGCCGTAGGACGGCAATATATGGAGATAGCACCATGACCCGCGATCCCTGCACGCATAGCGGCGTTCGCTACACCGATCGCCGGCAATTTCTCTGGCAGTTCGGCGGCGGACTCGGCGGTATCGCCTTGGCCAGTTTGCTGAATCACGAAGGATTACTCGCGGCTCCGGCCGCTGGGCCGCATGGCTCGCCGCACTTCCCCGCCAAGGCCAAGCGCGTCGTGTGATCGCCGTTACTTGTCGATTACTGCCGCAAGCACGGCTTGGCGAATACTTGTCGATTGATGCTGAACACCAATGAGTTTTCCTTTGTCGATTAACTGGAACGAATAGCGTGGCTTGCATTCCGTATTTCAAAATCCCCAGCACGGGGAATAGGCTCGCCTTTCAGCGACTGATGGTGAGCTTCGGAAGAGACTTCCGAAGGTCCGCAAGCCCTTCATCCGTGACCTTAGTACCGAATAGCCACAGTACCTTCAGGTTTTTGAGTTGCTTCAACTCTTTCAGCCCCGTATCCGTGACCGGGGTGCCTCCGAGGCGTAGTGTCTTCAAACTCTTGAGTTCCTTTAGTTCCTTCAGTCCCGCGTCCGTGATCTGGGTGGCACCGAGACCTAGCATCTGCAAGCTTTTGATTTCCTTCAACTCTTTCAGCCCCGCGTCCGTGACCTGGGTATCGCTGAGGTCCAGCGTCTGTAAGCTTTTGAGTTGCTTCAACTCTTTCAGCCCCGCGTCCGTGACCTTAGTGCCGATTAGCGACAGTCCTCTCAAGCTTTTGAGTTGTTTCACCTCTTTCAGCCCCGCGTCCGTGACCTGGGTGTTCTCCAGCCACAACTCTCGTAAGCTCTTGAGTTCCTTCAACGCTTTCAGTCCTGCGTCCGTGACCTGCGTGAAGCCGAGGCTCAGCGTCTGCAAACTCTTGAGTTCTTTCAGTGCTCTCAGTCCCGCATCCGCATCCTTAGTGCCGATTAGCCGCAGTTTCCTCAGGCTCTTGAGTTCCTTCAACTCTTTCAGTCCTGTATCCGTGACCTTGGTGCTGCTGAGGTCCAACGTTTCCAAGCTTTTGAGTTCCTTCAGTTCTTCAAGCCCTGCGTCTGTGATCGCGGTGTATCCGAGGGACACCGTCTGCAAATTCTTGAGTTCTTTCAATTCCTTCAATCCTGCATCCGTAATGTTGGTGAGACCGAGGTCCAGCGCCCGCAAGCCTTTGAGTTCCTTCAATTCCTTCAGCCCCGCGTCCGTGATGTTGGTGTCCCTCAGTTTCAGCGTTTGTAGGTTCGTTAGTCCCTTTAGATCTTTCAATCCCGCATCCGTGATCTTGGCTTCGATGAGGTCCAGCTCCTGCAAGCTCTTGAATGCCTTCAGTTCCTTCAACCCCGCATCCGTGATCTTGGAGCCGGACAACATGACCATCACAACGGGTTTGCCGGGTTGTTTGGTGTCCATCCCGACCCGTCCACCCAGTTTCTCTATCGCCTTCACGGCGTCGGCCTCGTCGGCCCGACAGGTCGCCGTCATTACCAGCAATCCCAGCAACATCCCTCCGCCCAGCATCCCTCGATGTCGCACCATGATGGTCCTTTCGGAAAGAAATCGGATTCTACGTTCCGCAACCATATTCCCCATCACGGCAGCGTATTCGCCCCGGCGCGGGCTGTCCAACGGATTCCGTTCGGGCGCAGCTACATCCGTAGCTCCACAAGCCTTACGGTTCATCGTCGCGGAGCTTGGCAACCGCGAACGACCAGTTTATCATCCTTAGAGGCACTAACTTTATGAGGCGCAGAGCGGCGTGTTCAAACCGAACACTCCTGGAAAGGCGTTCTTGGTTTAGCGAGCCTCCCGCGTAAGCGGGGGGAGCGTGAGCAGTATCCTCCCCCCGCTCACGCGGGAGGCTCGCCATTTGGTTCGTGCCTCTTAATGAGCGGAGATAGCACCATGACTCGCGATCCCAACATGCATAGCGGCGTTTGCTACACCGATCGTCGGCAATTTCTCTGGCAGTTCGGCGGCGGACTCGGCGGCATCGCCCTGGCCAGCTTGCTGAACCACGAAGGATTACTCGCGGCTCCGGCCGCTGGGCCGCATGGCTCGCCGCATTTCCCCGCCAAAGCCAAGCGCGTCGTGCAATTGTTCATGTCCGGCGCGGCCAGCCAGTGCGACACCTTTGACTACAAACCGCGTCTCATTCGGGACCACGGCAAAAAGTGGGATCCGGGCGAGAAGGTCGAGCTATTTCAGTCCAGTCCCGGTCAGACCATGCAATCGCCGTGGAAATGGCGGCGCTACGGGCAGAGCGGCAAATGGATCAACGATTGCGTCGCGCCGCTCGGCGCGTGCGTGGATGACATGGCCTTCATCCATAACATGGTGGCGAAATCGAACGTCCACGGTCCGGCCACGTTCATGCAGGCGACCGGCTTCGTTCTGCCGGGTTTCCCCAGCATGGGTGCCTGGATCAGCTACGGACTCGGCCGGCTCACCGACAATCTGCCCACTTTCGTTGTTCTGCCCGATCCGCGCGGCTTTCCGCCCAACGGTCCACAAAACTGGGGGGCCGCCTTCCTACCCGCCGAACATCAGGCAACGATGGTGCGTCCCAGCGCCAAAAGCCCCATTGCCGATCTGTTTCCACCGAAATCGAGTTTCGTCACGCGCCAAAGCGATGCCGATATGCAGGCGGCACTGGCGGCGCTGAATCGTCGTCACGAGACAGCGCGGCCCGGCGATTCGCGGCTCGATGCCCGCATTCGCTCTTACGAAATGGCCGCTCGTATGCAGCTGAGCGCCCCCGAAGTTCTCGATCTGGCCAAGGAACCGGCGCACATCCTGCGCATGTACGGACTCGATTCGCTCGACATCGCCTTGCAGGACGGCATCAGTGAGAAAGCCGAGATTCAGTATTTCGGCCGAAATTGCCTGGTCGCACGCCGCCTGCTGGAACGCGGCGTGCGCTTCGTGCAGGTGTGGAGCGGGGCCGACAACGGTTTCCCGCGCCGCAATTGGGACTCACACGAAGACATTGAGCGCGATCATGGACCGCTCGGACGCGGCCTCGCCGTCGGCGCGGCGGCGCTGCTCAAGGATCTGAAACAGCGCGGCATGCTCGACGATACCATCGTGCTGTGGACGACGGAGTTTGGCCGTATGCCGTGCAGCCAGGGCAGCAAGGGCCGCGATCACAATCCGTTCGTCTTCACGAACTGGCTCGCCGGCGGCGGTGTCAAAGGCGGCGTCACCTGCGGCGAAAGCGATGAATGGTCGTACAAACCAGCCGACAAGGCGACGTATTGCTATGATGTCCACGCCACCATCCTGCGTCTGCTGGGCATCGACCACGAGCGCCTGACCGTGCGCCACAACGGCATCGACCGCCGCTTGACCGATGTGCATGGCCGGCTGATCCCGGAGATCATGGCCTAATTTTCCACGAATAAAGAGAGAATTACATGAGAAAGTTTACGGTGATACTGCTCGCGATGTTCCCTTGGTATGGCGGAGTATTGCCGGTCCGGGCGGAGAAGCCGCAGCCCGCCTACGATTCGATCGATCGCTATGAGACGCGGCGGTTGGAAGGCTGGAAGCTCCTCATCAACAAGAGCCTGCTCGCCGACGAACAGCGTGAACTGCGCGACAAGACGCTGCGTGTGCTGGGCGATCAACTCTTCCAGATTACGCGCGTCGTTCCCGCGGAAGCGCTGGCCAAATTGCGGAAGATTCCCATCTGGGTTGAGTTGAAGGAATCGCATCATCCGTGCATGTGCTATCATCCCGGCGCGGGATGGTTGCGCGAACACGGCATGAATCCCGCGAAGGCCGGCGCGGTCGAAATCGCCAATGCACGCAATTTCAACAGTTGGACACTTCAGCAACCGTGGATGGTTCTGCACGAACTGGCTCACGGCTATCATCATCAGATACTCGGTTTCGAGAACGCCGAGGTGCAAGCGTGCTACGATGCCGCCGTCAGCGCCAAGCTGTACGATTCGGTGCTGAATGGTCGCGCGAATAAAGTGCGTCATTACGCGCTGAACAATGCCAAGGAGTATTTCGCCGAGATGACGGAGGCGTATTTCGGCACGAACGATTTCTATCCCTTCGTTCGCGCGGAGTTGAAGAAAGTCGATCCGCGGATGTTTGATTTGCTCGAAAAAGTTTGGGGCGTGCGGAAAGCGGCGGCAAAGTAAGTAGGTCCGGCGAGCCGAGCCGGACAACCAGTGCCGCTCGGCTCGCGGCACCTACTTAATGCGTGCCGCTCGGCTCGCGGCACCTACCAATGCGTCCGAGCTTGTTACTCCGGCAACAGCCACACCCGAATCGTCTCATCAAGACTCCCGGAGACGATGTGCTTGCCATCCGCGGATATATCCAGCGAAGTAACGGCCGCCGTATGGCCGCGACAGCACCATAATTCGGAGCCGCTTTCCGGATCCCACACGCGCAGCGTCTGATCGTGACTGCCCGAAACCACCCGGCCATCGGCGGTCACGGCCACGGCGGCGATCATCTGGCGATGGCCGCTGAAACGCCGCAGTTCGCGGCCGCTCTCCACGTCCCATAAGCGAATCGTCGTATCAAAATGTCCAGATGCGATCGTTTGGCCGCCGGGCGCGAACGCCGCGCCGAAGATGAGGCCGCGCGGCACGGCGAAGCTCCGCACTTCGCGCCCGCCGCGTACATCCCACAGGCGCAGGGTTTGATCGCGCCCAGCCGATACGACATGCTGGCCATCATCGGACAGAGCGACGCTGGTAATCTCGGCGCGATGGCCGATCCAGCGCTGAATCTCGCGGCCGCTGTGCAAGTCCCATAAACGCAAGGTGCGGTCCTCGCCGCCGCTGACGGCCTGCCGGCCATCGCGACTGACCGCGAGGCAGCGCACCGCGTTGGTGTGGCCCATCAGTCGTGCAACCTCCTGGCCGGTTACCGGATCCCAAACGCGGACACTCGCCCCCTGGCCGGCGAGCGCGTGTCCGCTGCCGGGAACAACGGCTATACAACAGACCTCTTGAGGAGATTTCCCGAAAACTCGTTGTTCCGCGTCGCCGGCAATGTCCCACAAATGGAGTTGACGATCGGCACAGGCCGCCAGAATCGATTGTCCGTTCTGGGCGAACGTCACGGCGATCACGGGGCCACCGGAAGACGGAATCGTGCGCAGCGCGCGCAGCGGTTCGGGTTGATGTCCGGCCGGCAGCACGCCGGTTCGCGTCAGCTGTTCGAGCGCGGACGCCAGTTCGCCCGGCGTGCGGTAGCGATCGTCGGGATGCTTGGCCATCAGCTTGCGGACCACGCTCGCCACCGCCGCCGGCACCTCCGGCCGCAGTTGATCGACCGACGGCGGCGTCTCCCAGCGCTGGCGGTCGAGTTTCTGAATCAGCGTTCCACCGGGAAACGGTACGCGGCCGCTGAGCAGGAAATAGAACGTGCAGCCGAGACTATAGAGGTCAGCCCGGCTATCGGCCTTGTGCGGATCTTCCAATTGTTCGGGAGCGATGTAGTCGGGTGTGCCGATGACCGCGCCGTCGCGCGTCAGCGTCGTCAGCGAATCCTCGGTCAGATCGCGCAGCTGATACAGGCGTGCGACGCCCATGTCGAGGATTTTGACACGCGGGCGCGGCGGCAGGGCAATGCGCTGTCCCGGCTGCGGTGTGCCGCTGTTAGGGGCCACAACCATGAGATTCGAGGGCTTGATGTCGCGATGCACCAGCGCTTGCTCGACGGCGTGTTGCAAACCCAGCGCGGCTTGGCGGACGAAATCGCACGCCAGGGCGACCGGCAATGGGCCATTGTGTTCGACCAGACGTTGGAGCGTCAGCCCCGGCACATATTCCATCGCCAGAAAATGCGTATCGCCATCCTGATCCGCTTCGTACACGACGACGATGTTTGGATGCGACAGCCGCGCCGCCGCCTGAGCCTCACGGCGAAAACGACGTAGCGCCTCCGGATGCGCCAGCCGTTCCTTGCGAAACACCTTCAAGGCGACAATGCGGTTCCCTCGCACCTGGCGCGCCTTGTAGACGATGCCCATGCCGCCCTGCCCTAGTTCGCCGAGAATCTCATAGTCTTCCAGCCGGAATGTGCTGGGAACGACGGCAGCGAGTGTTTCGTCCGCGCGGGGTGGAGGCGGAACGAGGAGGGTTGGGAGCGATTCACTTTTTTCGCGGGAGCCGCACACCGGACAGGGCAAGGTCGCGCCGTCGAACCGTGCCTCCGCGGTAACGCGGATTTCCCATTCGTGACCATTCGGACAGCGCAGCAAATGCGGCATGGAAAACGGACTCTCCGGCCCAAACGTCCCTTTGGCCCTGTCATCTTAGCGACCCGCTGCCCCCTGTGCATAGCTGAGCAGGAACGCAAGTCAGAGAATAGCCGCGTCAACCTCCCCCTCGTTCAGACTACGGTTGCGCCTAGAAATGAGGCGTTCGTCTGGCGAGCTTTCTCTCGCGTAAGCGCCCCGAGTGCTTTCCGACTCGGGGCGCTTACGCGAGAGAAAGCTCGCCAGACGAACACGCCGACGTCATTTGCGTTTGAAGGTGAGCGCGAAATCATCGAATTGAATAGCCTTGTGGCCGTTGCCCGAGTCGGCGAAGAATTGCTCGAGCAGATCGCGTACATGAGCGGAGGCCAGGTGATAGTAGTTGTGCTTGCCGTCGCGGCGGAAGCCGACCAGACCGACCATGCGCATGAGCGTCAGGTGATGACTGACAGCCGGCTGCGATTGGCCGAGCATGTCGCACAGGGCCGAGACGTGTAGTTCACTGTCCTGGGCCAGAGCGAGAACGATCTTCAAGCGTGATGGATCCGCCAGCAGTTTGAAGACAGCGGTCATGCGGGAAATGGTGTCGCCGGAGACCCGGATCGGTGACGAGGTCAAGGGCATGACCTTCGGTGAACGGGTTCGGACCGCGGTAGCATGATTGGTCAAGACTGAATCCTCCCACGTCCCGCGCGTCTTGGCCGGTAGACGCTGGCTCGGTCGCATCGAAGCGCTCCAATAGCGCAAGAGTGTCCCGGCGAACGCGCGGGTCCCCCTAAATGAAAAAGAATGGAACTCCCCGGCCCAGGCCGGATCAATCGCACACTCGCCGGCCGTGCGGCCGGGAGCCTGAAAAACCAAACGCATCGGATGGGCAAAGGCTCAGGTGGACCTTATACCGATTGAGGATGGATAGGGGATAAAACGGCAGGGCGAGCTTCATCCCGAGTCTATCTCAGCCATTTGGCTTTTACGAGTCAATTAGTAGAATATCAGTGTTTTCATGTGCGTCAAATAAAATCCTGTTAATTTCTTCATTCTCCTATATCGCGGGCGCGCCAATGGATTCCGGCGAACGGCCGGCGTGAGCCGGCTGGTATAGCGTCCACCAGTCTATACCAGCCGGCTTACGCCGGCCGTTCGCCTCCTGTACCGGAAAGTCCATAGGCGCGCAACGTCTGGGCGATGCGTGCTTCCCCGGCTTCGTCGAGCGCACAAAGGGGCAGCCGCAGTTCACCCGTGCCGCGACCGAGCAACTTCATGGCCGTTTTCAGCGGAATCGGATTGGTGGCCACACCAAGCATATCGCGGCAAAGGGTGAATAAGCGACGATGCCACTGCAACGCCTCGGCCGGCTTGCCGGCATCGTAGGCCGCGACGAGCGCCTTCAAATCGCGCGGCACCAGATTGCCGACCACCGACACCACGCCGCGCCCGCCGATACTCAGGAGCGGCAGGGTCAAGCTATCGTCGCCGCTGAGAATGGTCAGATCGCACAGCGAGGCGATATGCGACGCTTGATCGAGCGAACCCGTCGCTTCCTTGATGGCGACGATGCTGGGAATTTCCGCCAATCGCGCGATCGTCTCCGGCAGAATGTTCGAGGCGGTTCGGCCGGGAATGTTGTAGAGCATGATCGGCAAATCGCATGCTTCGGCCACGGCGGCGAAGTGCCGATAGTATCCCTCCTGCGTCGGCTTGTTGTAATAGGGACCGACCATGAGCGCGCCGTCGGCGCCGGCGCGCTTGGCGAAGCGCGTCAGCCGAATGGCTTCGCGCGTGCTGTTGGAGCCTGTGCCTGGCACGACCTTGAGGCGTCCCGCCGCTTGCTCGACCACGGCGGCGATGATACGCTCGTGTTCCTCGTGATCGAGCGTCGGTGACTCGCCGGTGGTGCCGACCGGCGACAGGCCATCCGTCCCTTGCTCGACGTGCCAGTCCACCAGCTGGCGCAGGTTCGGCAAGTCGATCTCGCCGCCGCGAAACGGCGTGACCAACGCCACCGTCACGCCGGCGAACTGTTCTCCCTTAGTCTTCTTCATGGCTGCTTACTCCGATGCTAGGACGGATGACGCGCACCGTCTTATCCCAAGAGACTTTTTACCGAAAACGACAAGAAGACAACGGGGCGAACGAATAGAATAACAGAATCGTCACGCGGATGTTGCCGGCCGCGCGGCGAACGCCGAGAGCGACGAGGATGGCGATGCTGGAACAATTGGTGCATTCGGTCGAGTCGGGGCTGCTAGGTCTGGGTCGTTGTTTGTTCAGCGCCAGCCCGCGCGAACGCTTGCAAGACGACATCGAGCGCCTGACGACGGACCTGCGCCAACGGCAGGCGGAGTTGACGCGCGCGCGGATGGAATTGGCCGCCGTGAAACGCCGTCTACGCGACAACCCAACCGTCGCCGCCCTCCTGCCGTCGCGCATCGAGATCGCGATGCGCAACCGCCGGCCGGAGCAGGCGTGGCGCTATGCGTTGGAACTGGATCAACTCCGTCAATCGCTGGCCGCCGATCAGGAAGCGAGTCCTCGTCTGGAACAAACGTGTTGGAGTTTGCAATTTCTCATTCGCCAACTTGAACGGCGTCTGGCCCAGCTTCAGGAGCAACTCTATCCCTCTTAATTCGGCGGCACGGCCGATGACTCGCTTTTCCCCTCTGCCTCCGGTCGTTTTCTTCGACGCCGTCGGCACCCTCCTTCATCCCGAACCGTCCGCGCCGGCGGTGTACGCGACGATGGGCCGGCGCTTCGGCAGTCGTCTGGACGAATCCATCCTTATCGCTCGTTTTCGCGCCGCCTTTCGCCGTCAGGAAGAAGCGGATTATGTCCATGATCTTCGCACCAGCGAGGAACGCGAGTTCGTGCGCTGGCACGCCATCGTCGGTGAAGTCCTCGACGATGTGATGGACCCGGATGCGTGTTTTCACGAGTTATACGCTCATTTCGCGCGGCCCGATGCCTGGCGCTGCACGCCGGAAGCAGCCGAGGTGTTGGAAACGCTGGCGGCTCGCGGTCATGTGCTGGGCATCGCCTCGAACTTCGACAGTCGGCTCCGTGGTTTGGTCGAGAGCTTTCCCGCTTTGCGGCCGGTGCGTCATCTCGTCATCAGTTCGGAGATCGGCTGGCGCAAGCCGGCCGCGAGTTTCTTCGTGGCGATGTGCCGGCAGGCTGGGACTTCCGCGGAGGAGGTTCTGTATGTGGGAGACGATCCGGTCAATGACTACGAGGGGGCGCGAGCGGCGGGTCTGCGGACGGCATTGCTCGATCCACACCATCGCGCCGCGGTTCCCGCGCAGGCGCGTCTCACGTCATTGACCGATCTCATTTAGCGGCCGTTTGCCAGGCAAGTCCTTGCGGAGGTGAACGCTTGGCACTCCAATCATCTTCAAATCGCACGGCCAAACCAATTGGGCTTCCCCTCCCCCACGATGCCAGGAACTTGGCACCGACTATTCTACCCTTGGCTGGTGGTGAGCGACGACGGTGCGCGCCGAGTAACGCGCACCGCAGAGGTACACTATGTCACCTCCGCGTCACCTCCGAAGAAGGTTCCTGGGGTGGGGTGGCGAACCGACAAATCTACGAAACGCCGCGGTCAGAGGTTGCGCTTGATCCCGCCGACTTCGCTGTTGCCACCGGATACAACTCGGCATATAGGTAGTGTTCCATGTCTGGAGTAAGAACATACACGCACAAGTAAAGGCCATGCAATTCCTGAGCGAGTGAACCAGGCGAGACGATTACGTTTGCCTTGACGAACGAGACTGCATCCCATAACCACAAGGCGGTTGACTCAAAGAACAAGTGCAACGAAGTCGCTTTGTCCTTTCGACTGGCCCGCCAACTTGCGGTAGCGGCAAGCGCGGCGGGCCAATCGGCTTCCAGAGCTGCAACGGAGTCGCACTCAAACCGGACGCTCGCGCCGTACGTTCTCCCGAAGCCGAAGAAACCGCCAACAAAGTCCTCGCTGAAATGGACCATTACTCGCCACCGAACGACTAAACCTTGCTCAGTCCCATGTTTCAGCTTATCGCCGAACACAAAGGTCAGCCGCTGGGCCGGCGAGAGGGGCAACATGACTCGGAAAGCCCATCTGCGGTCCCGGTCTGCTGGTCGGGTAAGGAATCGGCGTTGCCGTCGCTCCCTTCCCTCAGAACCGGTCGATGTCCGTTTCGACGACCTCCGTGCTCCACTGGACACGGACCGTTCGAGAGGCAGCGTGCGACTCATCGGAGCCGCCGAACACGTCCTCGGGGAACACGTCGAGTAGTTCGGTAAGATACAGGTGGTTGTTGTCGATGTTGCCTTGCGTAACCGTCAGGTAGCGAGAAACAACCGCCATACACACCTCTCAACTAGCTAGAGCGACTGTGGCCGAATATCTGATTAGGTCGTGCACGCGCGTGATATAGCAAGGGTGCGCGATATAGCAAGGCTCTTCCCAAGTATCCAAAACATCGCGCCGACGTCAAGAAAAATGCGCTTCCGTTTGGGGGATGGGGATTTTTTCTTGCTCGCCCCGTTCACACCGAGTGCCCCGCACGAAAGAGTAGCCGACTTGTGCCGTGAGTCGGAAGACTCGCGGAGCGAGTGTCCCACACTATCTGAACCCGTCGCTGGCGCTCCGGGCTTATACTGAATCACCTTCATCCACGAACTGCGCCCCCACGTCGTAGATCCCCGCCATCAATTGGTTGCAGCGCACAATCCGCGCGGTCATCCGCAACGTCGTCTGGTCTTGTTGCGGCAAGGACACCATCACGTCTTCCCGTGGCAGGGGCGTGCTGGTCAGGAAAGAAATGCCGCCCTTCGACAGATCGCGACCGAAGCCGATGATCGGCTCGCTGTTCGAGGTCGTCTGAATGCGGATGCGCGCGGTGAACACGGCGCGCGGATGCACCCGCCGTTCATCGGGCCGCGCGGTCTGGCCATGCAACTGTTCCAACAGCGTGTCGATGGCATGATCCCCGTTCGCGGACGTTGTCGCAGAGGGATGCGACGCGGCGGACGCGACCTGAAAACGACAACCGAGTTCGACCACTTCGCCGCCGCGCGTCTGGCAATGTCGCACCTCGGCCGGGACGTAGAGCATCTGTCCCTCCCAGTCGAGTCCGATGAGGATGCGCTCGCTCGTGGCCAGGCGAGCTTGCAAGAGGCCCATGCCCTCCGGTGACAGGTTCTGCGCTACGCCCTCGTAGGCGGCTTCCCAGTCTACGGTGCCATCCGCTCGCACCGGTGCCACGCGCACAGGCCGTTGCACCGGCAAGCGCGGACCACACCGCTTCTCCTCGCCCGAAGGTCGAGCCAGGGTAAGCACGACGCGCCGGCCACCCGCCTCGTAGCGTACCTCATCAAGGAATGATCGCATGAGGAGAATGCCCCGACCGCTGGATAGCAGCGTTTCCGGGTCGGGATTGGCCGCCCGCTTCAGGGCACGTTCCACGTCGAAGCCTTTGCCCTGATCGGTGAAGGTCCAGCGGCAGTATTTGCCGTCATAATCGATGCGCACTTCGACCGTCCGCGTTCCGTAGTGCGGATCGACCGAGCGCGCCGCCAGCGCCTCGGCGAAGACGTTGTCGGATTGTTCTTTCAGATCGGAAGACAGTTCCAGATTGCCGTGAACGATGGAGTTGGTCAGCGCTTCATGCAGCGCGAGCATGAGCTTGCTGGCGCGCGATTCGTGACACGCCCCGCACAGGATGGCCTTGTCCTTGAGATACTCGACGGTGGGCGCAATCCACTCCGGCTGACTGGGAATGTGCAAGTAGGTTTGTTCGGCCGCTATCGCGGCCGGCAGAGAAGGCGTTTGCAGCTCACTTATCATGACCGTCTCACGCGGACAGGGGCGGTCCTCCCGCAGATCGGGGACGCTGCAATCCTAGCCCGCGCAACAGGTCGGAGCAAAGAAAAGCGCTCGCGGTAGGTGCCGCGAGCCGAGCGGCACTTCGTAAAAAGTCCGGCTCGGCTCGCCGGACCTACCGGTAGGTGCCGCGAGCCGAGCGGCACGCATTGGGGTAGGTGCCGCGAGCCGAGCGGCACTTAGGGAAAGGAACCACACGAGTTTCCACTCGTATAGCCGCACTCGGCCGGCAGGATGCCCTGAGCCTGTTTCACCTTGACGGCGGCGATCTTCCAGCCGAGGAACTCCTTGACCACCTCGCCCCGTGCCTTGTACGACTCCATGTAAGACGTGGTCAGGTCCGCGAACACTGGCATTCCCTGGCCTTGCTGTTTCTCCAGATCCTTAATTCGTTCCTGCCAACGGCCGGACGCCTCGCGGGCCAGAATGGTAACCTCACGCCGGGCACGCACCTCGTAGGCCGCCTCGCGTATCTCGGCCACGACGACGCGCTCACGCTCGCGAAGGTAATCAATCAGGTGAGCGCGGACGGATTCAACTTCGTCCTTTTGCCTCGGCTGAATGTGCGTCACTTTAGCCAGAATCGTCAGCATCTTGCAGCCCGACTTGGGACTGGACATGCCGAGCATGGGACTGATCGACCCCAACAGTTTGCGCGCGGCGTCCAGCGTGTCCTTGTCGAGATGGGTGATCATGCCACGCAGCAAAAGAAGCTGGGGCCGCTCAGCCAGGCCCAGACGCACGGCCGCCTCGATATCGGGAACGGCTTCGCTGCCCAGTGGGAGGCTTGGGTCGGGGCGGAATCGCCAGGTGTGCGAGGGATTGAATCCCAGCGCCTGACGGAGTTTGCTGTTGAGCTGCTCGATCACCAGTTGATTTTGCGCCTGCTGCAATTGCAGCCCGACGAGCCGCCGTTGATATTCCTCAATCGGCGCCGGCAAGCGAATCCCTTCTTTTTTCAGGCGTTCCATGCGTGCCAGCGTATCGCGGCCACGCTCCAGACTGGTATCCAGCAAGTCCGCCTTCGCCTCAGCGCCGGCGAGTTGGTAGTACCACTCCAGCGCCGTGCCGGCGAACTGATCGCGGATTTCCAAGGCGCTGTAGAGCAGCATGGATTCCTGAAAGGCCCGCTGACTGGCGGACTTGCGATCGTTACACAGGCAAAAACCGTTCGTTCGCTGTTGGGCGAGTTTCTGACGCTGGCGATCGAGCGAATCGGCTGCCGGCGCGTGCCGCGCCGCCAGGCACTGACATTGTTTGGGTTCGAGCGCGCGGTAGGCGGAAGGAGGTGGCGGATCGTCCGGCGGCTCGATGGGTTTGAGCGACAAGGCCAGGGCAAGCATGTCCGCTTCCAGCGTGTTCCGCTCGGCCGTCGGCAGGGCCAGTTCGGTCGCGGCGGAGGCATCCGCCGGCTCGATGCAACGACAACGATGTCCCAGCGAGCAACCGGCGGTCCCTCCCAGGATCGCCAGCCCCACGAGCAAAAGGATCGACGCTCGCCCCATAAATAGCCCCTGTGGACGTCGCTTCAGACCGCCTTGCGCAGAGCGGGCGCTGTCGTCCGCTGGCGCTGGATCGCCATGCCCTCATCGAGAGCGGCCGCCAGCCGAGGCCAAACGCTCTCCGCGCTGGCCAGTTGCCGCATGCGCTCTCGCGCCCGAATCGCCATCGCCTGATAGCGAGGCAAGCTCTCCGTGGCCGCCTCATAGCTGGCCCGCAGTTGATCGTGCAGCGATTGCCAAACTAGGCGGTGCCAGGTAGTGCGGTAGCCGCCGCCGACCTCCTGCGGCCAGCCGGCCGGCTCCGGGTGCGAATCCAGCGTGTAACCGCATTGCGCGTCGATCGAATCGGCCATGCCCGTGTGCGGCGGCGCCAACGCCGGACGACCAGCCGCCATGAAGTTTTGCAGCGGCAGACACGATCCCTCGGCCCGCGATGTGTTCAGGTAATACGTGCTGGCCCGCGTCAACTCCACGAGTTGCTCCTCGGACAGATACGCCGTCACGAAGGCCAGGCGGCAGCGATGGCTCAGGCCGGTGCCGCAATAGAAGGCGAATAGCTCCGCCAGCGCCGCCGCCTCCCATTCCGCCGACACGACCAGCTTGACGACCAGCGTGGCATCGTCGCGATCCTTCAGCGCCAGCAAGTAGCCGGACAGCAGATCCTGCCAGTTTTTGCGCGCATCGAACGGATTCAGAATGGCAGTGTAAACAACTCCGCTTAGTTCCAATTTCGGCCGCGCGGGATAAAGCAGCCGCACATCGGTTTCCTTGAGGGCTTGCCGCGCCGACCACAGGACGGCGCGCACGGCCCGCGCCGAGCGATGCAGTGTCTTGCCGAACCGCTGCGGCATGGCCTTGACGCACTTCTTGTACAACTCACGGAGACTGAGACGCGCCGGCAAATGGCCTGTTTCCGTGCTAACCCAGGGGCGGGCCGGCCGTGGCAGGGTGGCCGGCTGTGGAAAGACGTAACAGGGACAATCGAGTACCACACGCTGCTCCGGTCGCCAGTCGGGAACCTGGAAGTAGTCGGGCTGGATGGGCACCGGCACCACATGCACCGGCGTCCGCACGCCAGCCCGCAGGAAGGCGGTACGCGAGAACTGCGTGTGCGTGATAATCAGGTCCATCTCCTCGGCTCGCCGCGCCCAGTTCTGCTGAGGATCGTTCTCCAGATCGATGGCCGGGATATCGGGAAACTCCCAGGCGGGCACGGCAATGTTCGGCGCGTCCGGCACAACGTCCATCAGGTGCAGGGGCAGAAAACTAAGGTGAACCGGCGTGCGTTTCTGGTGTCGCGCTTCCGTCACGGCCTGTTCGATTCGGCTGCGTGGACCCGACGCTTCCTGATGTCGGCCCCAGCGTTCCAGCAGCGGCGCGAAGGCGCGATAGACGTAGCGATAGGAGTACGCATCCCGCCCCAGACGCCGAGCCAGGTCGCCTTCGGTGTACATGGAGGTGACGAGCAGTTGCGCTTCGTCGCCGGGAAATCGTATTGACTCGCCGTTCATAACGCCCCTCCGGGCGCAGCATCTGCGCGGCCATGCGCGCGGAGCGCACGGCCCACGGCTGCGCGAGGTTTGGGTATTCACCGGGAGATGTCGTTAATAAGCCCTAACGCAATTCAGTAGGTTCCGCTTGCCGAGGGGGACCTTGCCCCAACAGGTCCCGCTCGGCAAGCGGGACCTACTGCATGCGGTTACAGCCTCTACGCCGCTTGTGGTTGACGCGGTTCCAAGGTGTCGAGCAGATCCAGGGCCGCGCGCAAGCGCGGCCAGATGCTCTCCGCATTCGCCCACTGAGACATTTTGCCTTGCCCGCGCGCGCTCAATGCTTCGTAGGCTGGCCGATCCTGGCTGGCCACATGGTAGCTGTGCCGCAATTGCTCCAGCAGCGACGGCCAAACAAGACGGCCCCAGGTAGTTTTGAAGCGCACGCGATTGTCGTGTGGAAAGATGGTCGGTTCGGGATGCGTTTCGAGGATAAAACCCATCTCGTTGGTAAAATAATCGCTGATCGCCGTATGGCACGGCGAAACGCACGGCCGGCCCGCGGCGAGGTGGTTCATGACCGGCAGACAATTGCCCTCGGCGCGCGTCGTGGTCAGATAGTAGGCGCTGGCGCGCACGAGATCGAGCATGTGTTCGTGTTTGAGGTATTCGGTGAGGAACACAATCTTGCAGCGATGCGCCAGACCCATGCCGCGGTAGTACATCAGGATGCGGTCGATCCAGTCGCGTTCCTTGGTGACGAGTTTAACGACAAGCGTCGCATCGTCGCGATCACGCAGCGCCCCCAGGAATCCGCTGAGCAGATCTTCCCAGTTCTTGCGTCCATCACCGGGATTGAAAATGCTCGTGTACACCACGCCGGACAGATCCAGATGCGGGCGCCGGCAACTCTCCACGTAGTTAGTCCATGAATCGCGGTTGGCCCGGCGCGATGCCTTCTTGAGCAGTCCATGCATCGCCGGCGGCACGAGCGGCTTCAGATAATGGCGATACGTCATCCGTGCCTGATGGCGCAGTCGGCCTCGCAGCGACCCGGTGGGGCGATGCGCTTTGACCGTCACCACTTCGGGCGCATCCCACAGGGCGCTTTCGTGTACATCGGGATGAGGGAAGACATAGGCAGCGTAGGGAAGCTGGACGTGCTGGCCGGCACGCCAGATTGGGATACGGAAGTATTCATCCGGCGTCGGCACGGGCACGATGCGAACGGGCGCGCGAATGCCGGCGCGCTGGAATGTATCGACGGTAAACTGTCCGCCGACGATCACCAGATCGCACTGGTTGGCCGTCGCCACCCAGTTATTGTTGGGATTACCGTCGAAAACATGGTCGGGCACATCGGGAAACTCCCAGGCCGGCACGACCACGTTCGGCGCGGATGGTGTCAGATAGCAGTCCTGGAAGGGCAGGAAACTTACATGAACGGGGTCGAGTCCGCGTCGGCGCGCTTCGCGGATCGCGGCCTCCAGCGGTTCAGCCTCGCGGGAAACCTGGATGACTTCTCCCCAGCGCGACAGTAGCGGGACGAACAACTGAGCGACGATGTCGTAGGAGTAACCGGGCGTACCCAGGTTTTTGCCGCGTGTGGCGCCGGTCATGTAGGAAGTCACGATGACGGCCCGACGACTCTTGCCGTCCGGCGGAATCTGTCCGGGGGTATGCTGAGGATCACGGAGGCTCATCGCCACAATACTCCTGCAAGGACACGAATCGTTGGCCCAAACATCAGGACTTGACTCTCCTCTTATCGTTCGCTCTTGGGGCGAAGTTGAAGGAAAACGCCGAAGATAGCGGTTGTGTCGGCTGCGCTCCGTGCGCGTGGAGAGATGCGCGGCCGAGAGAAAAAGGGGGAGAGCGCGTGAGGTTTGGGGTACGATCGCTGTCGAGCGATTTCGACAATTTCGCAGATGGCTTGTACGGCGTCGCTTCCACCGCTAAAGTAAACCCGCCGCTGGAGTGGCGGAATCGGCAGACGCATCGGACTTAAAGAAATTTGAGCACCGGAGTGGGAAACCCTCCGTGTGAATTCAGTCGAAGTCGGGGGAACCGCAGCACGTCCGCGGATGGTGGCGGCAATCCCGAGCCAAGCTCCGGCCGACACGGCGGGAGAAGGTGTAGAGACTTGGCGGCTGAGGCCTACGGGGGCGACCCACGGCCAAGGGAAAGTCCAGACCACAAACCGCAAGGGTGGCGAAAGCCATAGTGGTACGAAAATCCGAAGGGACGTAAGTCCCGTGAGGGTTCGAGTCCCTCCTCCAGCAATCCCTTCCATCTCTTGGGGCTTCCAGACAAAACCCTTGATTGCCAGCCCGCAGCGCCAGCAAGGAAGATCCCTTGCTGGCGCTGCGGGCTGGCACGGGCCGGATATGGCGCATCCAAAACCCGCAGGCAGCCTCTTGGCCGTCTGCGGGTTTTGGATGCGCCAGCGTGAATGCTGCCGAGTTGATGTCGCTTCTTGGCATGAGTTGACAGGATTGGCGGAAAAAATCCTCAGAAAGTCCCGAAAAATCACCGAATCTACTCTCTTAATAACACCCCTCGCCAGGGTAGTATCGAAATTGTGAATCCGCAACAACTACTCGCCCTGGCTCTCGATCCTTCCCGCATTCTTGAGGCCCGCGGCATCCTCCCCGACCCCTGGCAGCGAGCGTTCCTCTTGTCCAGCGATCGCCAGATTTTACTCAATTGCAGTCGTCAAAGTGGGAAATCCACGGTCGTCAGCGCCCTGGCCCTGCATACGGCGTTGTTCACGTCCGGCGCGCTGGTGCTGCTATTGTCGCCATCGCAGCGCCAAAGTACCGAGATTTTTCGCAAGGTACTCGATGCTTACAAGGCGCTCGGCAAACCGCTGCCGGCTCGCCATCAAACGCAGTTGCGGCTCGAACTGGCTAACGGCTCGCGCGTCTTGTGCCTGCCGGGACGCGAGGGAACGATTCGTTCCTTCGGTGGGGTCAATTTACTTGTCCTCGATGAAGCCGCCCGCATTCCCGACGATCTGTATCGCAGCGTTCGCCCCATGCTCGCCGTGTCGCAAGGACGACTCATCGCCCTGAGTACACCGTTCGGTCAGCGCGGTTGGTTCTGGCAGGAATGGGAGAGCGAGGGGCCGTGGAAAAAGATTCGCATCACCTGGCGCGATTGCCCGCGCATCACGCCGGCGTTCATCGCCGAGGAAACCCGCGCGATGGGTCTGTCATGGGTGCAGCAGGAATACGAATGTCTTTTCACCGCGCTCGAAGGTCTTGTTTATCCCGATTTCGAGCAGGCGTTGGTGGACGATGGGCAGCAGGTAACAGGCCGATTGGTCGGCGGTATCGACTTCGGCTGGCGCAATCCGTTCGCGGCCGTGTGGGGCGTGCTGGATCGTGATGATGTGCTGTGGATCACCGGCGAACGCTATTTGCGCGAGACGCCGCTGCACGAACACGCCGCCGCCCTGCGCGAACTCGGCGACGTGATGTGGTACGCCGATCCCGCTGGACGCACCGAGATTGAGGAACTGCGCGCGAGCGGTCTGGTGGTGCGTCGCGGCGACAACGACATTCGACCGGGCATCGCCGCCGTGACGGCGCGGCTGCGCACCGGCCGGCTCAAGGTGCGGCACGACGCCTGCCCGAATCTGCTCACCGAGGCGCGGCTGTACCGCTATCCCACGGCGACTGAGCGCGTTCTGCGCGGCGAAAATCCGGTGGATGACCACAATCACGCGCTGGGTGCGCTGCGTTATCTCATCTCGCGCCTGGATGCGCACTTCATCGCCCGCTTACGCCGCCGTCCGCTATCCGCTGCCCGCCATCCGCCCGAGACAACAGCGGACGGCGGGCAGCGGATAGCGGATAGCGGAAACGAAGACCTGTGGACGAGGCTGTCATGAATTGGAATGCAGAAGTCAGAATGCAGAATGCAGAATGAAAACGCATCTGACTTCCATTCTTCATTCTGCATTCTGCATTGAAAAGGCTGTCATAATGCGTACTTTTCTCGCCAAAACGCTGTTTCGGCTCGCCCATTGGCTCCAGTCCAAGGGAATGCCCTACGCGCTGGCCGGCTCACAATGGTCGGGCACCAGTTTCGTCGATAGCTACAAACGCAATCGCCAGCCGACGCCGAACGAAATCCTGGCCGAACTGAAAAACACCGCCTGGACGTGTGCCAGCATCAACGCCGCGACCTGCGCCAATTATCCACCGCGTTTGTACGTCATCACCGAACACAATCAACCGCGCCCGAAATGTCTGACAAAATCGCTCTCACAACAATCCGAGCGCCGCTTGCGTTCCCTGCCGCATCTGCACATCCGCGCCAAGAGCGCCGCCATCATTGAGGAAGTCACCGACCATCCGCTGCTGACGCTGCTCCAGCGCGCCAATGTCGCGCATAATGCGTTCGATCTCTGGGAGTTGACCACGCTGTATCAGGAGGTCCACGGCAGCGCTTATTGGGGTCTCGATGTGGACCCCATGCTGGGAGTGCCGCGCACCATCTGGATTTTGCCGACGCAAAACGTCACACCGCGCCGCGATCCCAATAGCGCGAACCTCGTGGACTATTACCTGTATCGCAACGGCACCAGTGAGGAACGCTTTGCGCCGAATCGGGTGATCCACTTCGCCTATCCCGATCCGCGCGATCCGTACACGAGCGGCTTGTCGCCGTTGCGAGCCTGCTTCGAGCAAGTCGCCCTGACCAGTGAATACGCCGCGTTCAAGAAAGCCAAGTTCGAGAACCACGCCATTCCCGACGCCATCATTTCGCCGGATGAAGTGATGGGCGAAGAGGAGCGCGATCGCCTGGAAACTCAGTGGAATCATCGCTTTCGCCGCGGCGGCAGCGGCAAGGTGGTCGTGGCCGAATCGTCGCTGAAGGTGTCGCTGCTCAATCAATCGATGGGCGATGTCGCCGCGCTGGCGGACATGGCCGCGACGAAAAACGACATCGCCAATGCGTTCCATATCCCGATCGCGTTTCTAACCTCACAAACGAACCTGGCGAACTTGCAGGCGTCGCGGAGCCAGCATATGAGCCTGGCCATCGGTCCCCGACTCCAGCGCCGCGATGAGAAACTCAACGCCCAGCTCGTGCCGCTGTTCGATCCGACGGGCCGGCTGTTTCTGGCCAGCGAGGATCCGGTGCCGGTCGATCAGAATCTGCTCGTGCAGCAACAGATCGCCGACCTCAAATATGGTGTTGTGTCGATCAATGAGATCCGCAGTGAGCGCGGTTTGCCGCCGGTGCCGTGGGGCGAGGTGCCGTGGTTGCCGCTCCGATGGGCACGCACCAACAGGCGAGAAAATCCGAAATCCGAAATCCGAAAGAAATCTGAAATCCGAATCACCAAGGACAAAAACAAAATCGGTTTTGGTTTGAGTTTTTCTTTTTGGAGTTTGAGATTTCTTTCGGATTTCGGATTTCGGATTTCGAGTTTGGAGATTCAATCATGTCCGATATTCTCACCACCCACTATGGCGCGGTCGAAGGTCCGCTCGGTTTCCCCATGCCCAACCGCGCCGCCCACACGCTCGATACGCTGCTCAAATCGCTGCCGCACACGCCGGAATACGAATATCGTCATCTCGTCACGACCAAGGCGGCCACGGAGATCAATCCCGGCGAACGCAGCGATGTCAGTTGGATTAGCAGCGAAAGTCCCGACCGCACCCGCGAAGTTGTCGTCGCCAAGGGCATGAATGATTCGCAATTCCAGGGCAATCCCATTGTCACCCTGGGACATGCGTATTACTTGCCGCCGGTAGGCAAATCGCTGTGGCGCAAGCGCGTGCGCGACGGCGAGCGTGTCGGTATCAAGGCGAAGACGGTCTATCCCGCCCGGCCGGAAATGTGGTCGGGACAAGATCCCTGGCCCTCCGATCAGGTGTTCGCGCTCATCCAGGCCGGCCTGTTGCAGGGCAAATCCATTGGCTTTTTGCCCGTCAAGGTCCACATTCCCGACAGCAAGGAAGTGCAGAAAAATAACTGGACCGATCGCGTCGGCCTCGTCATCGACGAATGGTTGTTGCTCGAATACGCCTGTGTTTTTCTGCCGGCCAACCAGGACGCCCTGGTTGAGAGCGTCGCCAAGGGCAGCCTTGCGCTTGGCGATGATGTACTGCAAGCGCTGGGACTGGGCAAGCAACTGTTCGGCGATGGTGATGGCGGCTTGCAAGAGCGTGTTATCTCTTTCACGTCCTTGAATGAAATTCACAACGCCATCCTTGGCCGTATCGCGGCCATCGATTTCGATGGTTTGGCTGAAAAAGCGATAAAAGACACCTTCTATAAAGCTATTGGTCGCGTGTAAGATAGAATTCCTGCCTCATCGAAGCCGTCCGGGTCGGCCGACCGAGAACGACACCAAGCGTTCCGCCGAACATGTCCCGAGATGGACGGATGATTTCGTGCCCTTTCACCCCATCCGTGGACCTCCGAGAGCAATCACCATGTTTGTCGAATTGCTGAAAGATTTCCTCGGCAAAAAGGCCGGCGAGCGCATTCATCTCGCCGAGACCGAAGGCCGACAACTCATCGCCAGCGGCGTCGCCAAAGCCGTCGGCGACGACCCCATCACGCCGCTCGTGACCAAGGCGATGGAGAGCGCCCTGGCCGGCTTCACGCGCGGACTCGATACCGTCATTAGCGAGACGCTGAAACAGTTCAGCGAGGCGCAGAGCCAAGCCCGCAAGCACGCGACACCGGCCATCTTCGGCGCCGGCGGCAGCGGCGATTCGCGCAAATGTTTCGGCGACTGGCTGCTGGCCTGCGCCCGTAATGACGCACGCTATCTGGAAAAACATTATGGTAGTTCGTTTGTCGCCTGGCAGACGAAGGCGGCGTTGGGCGAGTCGTCCGGCGTCACCGGCGGCTACACGGTGCCGCCCGAATTGTTCGAGCAACTCATGACCATCGTGGCCGAGCTGGCCTTCATCCGGCCACGCGCCTTCGTGATCCCGATGGCGGGAGCGAGTTTACAGATTCCTTATCTGGACATCACGACCGCGCAGAGCGCCGGCGTGTCGCCGTTTTTCGGCGGCTTGCAAATGTACTGGACGGCCGAGGCGCAGACGCGCACGGAAACCGAACCGCAGTTCAAGCAATTGGAACTAAAAGCCTGGGAATTATCCGGTTACAGCGTCAGTTCCAATGTGCTGCTTCAGGACAGCATTCTCGGCCTGGAAAAATTCTTGATGACGCTGTTCGCCAAATCGATCGCCTGGTTCGAGGAGTACGCCTTTTTGCAGGGCAACGGCGCGGGCAAACCGCAAGGCATGCTCACGGCCGGGGCGACGCTGACGAAGACGCGCGACGGCGCCAATCAGGTCAGTTTCAACGATGTGGCAACCATGTGGTCGAAGCTGCTGCCGTCATCGTGGAGTACGGCTATCTGGGTATTCTCGCCGAGCGTGGTGCCGCAGTTGTTGCAACTCAAGGATGGTGCCAACCGCGCCATCTTCATCAGCATCGATCAGGGCGTGACGAAATCGCCGGTATGGTCGCTGCTGGGCCGGCCGGCGTTCCCCAGCGAGAAGGTGCCCGCCCTGGGCACCAAGGGCGATTTGATGTTGCTCGATCCGTCGCTCTACGTCATCGGCGACCGCATGCAGATTGAGATTGCCGCATCTGAACATGTGAATTTCTTGAAGAACCAGATGACGTGGCGTGTCGTCGAGCGAGTCGATGGGCAGCCGTGGCTCGAAAAGCCCATCACGCTGCAAGACAGCAGCACGCAGGTTTCGCCGTTTGTCGCCCTCAACTAACAACAGTGTTCAGTGTTCAGTTTTCAGTTTTCAGTTTTCAGATCTCGGTCAACTGAAAACTGAACACTGAGAAAAGGAGCCAGCATGTATACCGAACAACTCACGCAGCGGCTGGGCATCACCGCCCCGGTCGCGCCGCAAACGCTGACAACGACCAGCACGGTCAACAGCGGCAAGGTGGATATGTCCGTCTTCCACCGCGCCCTCTTCTTCTTCGAGACGGGCGCCTTCGGCGGCACCAGCCCCACCTTGTCGGCTGTGCTGCAAATGCAGGACAGTCCCGACGGCACCACCTGGACCAGCAATGCCACCATTTCCAGCGCCACCGTGACGGCCGCGAGCAAACAGGCGACCCAGGAGATTCGCGCCGACCAGCTCAACAGCGGCGCTCGCTACGTCCGCCTTCAGGCTGTTTGCACCATCGGCGGCAGCAGTCCGACCATTCCGGTTGCCATCGTCGCCGAAGCCGACGAGGCGGCGCATAAGCCGGGCAGCGCCCAGAATGACGCCAGCGTCGTCAGTCAAACCGTGGTCAATTGATCCGATGGGTAGGTGCCGCGAGCCGAGCGGCACTTGTGGAGGTAAAGTCCGGCTCGGCTCGCCGGACCTACTGCAATCGACAGTAGGTGCCGCGAGCCGGGCGGCACTTCTTCCCGTCCGGCTCGGCTCGCCGGACCTACCGCCAGTAGGTGCCGCGAGCCGAGCGGCACTTCTTCCCGTCCGGCTCGGCTCGCCGGACCTACTGCATGCGGCTACAGCCTCGAAGTACGAATATGACTACGAAAAATCTCATCACACTGGCCAAAGCGCGAGACGCACTTGCGCCACAGCAGAGCAACCGCCGTCCCTGGGATTATCGGGTCGGCGTCGCCCTCCCTCATTACGAGACACCGGAGACGTTGCCTGTTCTGCTGGAGTTGCTCCGCCTCCAAACCGTGCGCCCGTATGTTCTGCTCATCGATACCGGCTCGACATGGCGGACGGTTCGCCAGGTTGAGAAATCGCGCTCCGCAGACTGTGAGGTCCACTACCTGCGCGCTCACGCCTACCGGCATACGAGCGCGCCCGTCACCACGGCGATGGACACAGCTTTCGCCCTGTGCCGCAACGAATACCTTTTCTGCACGCATACCGATGTCTTCCCCGTCCGACGCGATTTGATCGAATGGCTTCTGTCGCTGTGCAACGCCGAGCAACCCGTCGTCGGCTACGAGATGAGTCCGCGCCCCAACACCAACGGTTGGCGCAACGTGGTCAGCCACACTTGCACCCTGCTGTACATGCCCACCATGCGAAAACACGGCATCACCTGGAGTTTCGAGCGTTATTGGGAGTCGGGCCAGGCACCGCCGCAACAGCACGGCTACCCGGATACGGAACAGCCTTTCGATCGCGCCATCCGCAAAGCGGGCATCTTTCCCTACCTCATCGGACACGATGCCAACGGCGTCCGCTATGTGGATGGCAATATCGATCACGCCCGCAGTTGGACCGGGCTGAAAATCCACAACCGAGGTACGCCGGAATTGGCGCGCGGCTACAGCCAACTTCATTGGGCGCTGCAAGCCGCCAGGATGCGCGCCGCGCGATGGAAAAAGGAGGATGCCGATGGCCGCTAAAGACCTCATCACCAGCGGACGGGCCTTACAGAATATCCAAGCCATCACGGATAATAGCCAAAACGCTTTGCTGGCCACGCTCATCACGGCGTATTCCGATGCCATTGAAAAGTATTGCCGGCGGCGCTTCGTCAGCACGGTTTACGATGAACTCTACAACGGCAACGGCGACCGCCGATTGCTGCTCCGCGAATATCCCCTTCAGAGTGTGCAGAGCGTGCGCTATCGGCCCGTTACCGTGTTGAAGATCATCAACAGCAATACGGCGAGCATTCAACGCGCGACGGTGCAAGTGACTTCCACCGGCATCGCTTTGACGTGGGTAGCGTCCGGCGTAACCGGCACGGACGCCAGCAGCACCTACGCGAGTTTTCCGACCTTGCAAGGCATCGCCGACAACATCAACAGCCTGGGCAATGGCTGGTCGGCGCAGGCGGTCGGCTCAGCGACCGGCGACTACGGTCTGTTCCCCAGCGCCGATCTCTACGTGCCTAGTTCTTACGGTGACGGCACGACGACCGCGAGCCAGGGAGCGCTGACGGCGCGCGGCAACTATGCCGAGTTGAAGCTGCACACCTACGAATTGCAGGGCTATCAATGGGATCCGCGCGGCTGGCTCTTGCGCGCCATCCCCTACACGGATCCGGAATTGTTGCACCCTGAAGATCTTCGTTGGCCGGTCGGCATCGATAATTTCCGCGTGCAATACACGGCGGGCTATTCCACCATACCCGAAGCGATCCAGGAGGCGTGCGCTCTGTGGGTGGCCATTGCCTACAACCAGACGCTGCGCGATCCGAGTCTACTCAGCCAGGCAATAGCGGGAGCAATCCATCACGTATGGGGTCTGCAAAATCCGCTGCATCCGCCGCCGCGCGTGCGCGCCCTGCTCGCTCCGTATCGCCGCCACACGGTCAGCACCATTCAAGGGTGAAATCATGAGTTTGCCTGTCCCGCCGAATGCCACCTGCGATGTCTACCACGGAACCAACGCGCCGCCGAGTACGCCGGATGTCGCCGGAGTATCGTGCTATCTCGAAGAGCGCTTTCGCAACATCAAGCCGATTGGCGGCAGTCCGGGCCTCATCTACGACCACATCCTGCGCGTGGCGTGGGATCTGGACATCCGCGACGATTATAACGGAGTAACAAGCTCCTCGAAGGTCTATGTGCCCGATCAGGATGGCACGGAATTTCAGGTGGTGGCCGTGGCGCGGGTGGGACGCGGCACCGCCGTCGATCACAAAATTGTCTACCTCCAACGCGGCAATGCCCCCTGGCCGACCAATGATGTGTGAGGCAATCGTGAAGAACCGACTACCTTTGTTGCTGTTGCTGAGCGCCGCGGTGCTGGCGGCCTTCATCGTGCTGGAACAATTCGAGCGTGAACTAGCGCCCGTTCCGCCCGCACCGCCCGTGCCGACGCCCAAACCACTGTGTCCGGGACCGAACTGTCCGCGTAAGCCCAAACCGCGGCCGTGGGGCAAACGCTTTGTGCTGCCGGTCGGCAGCCTGGCGTCGTCGGCCATCGGCGGCGAGATTGGTCCGGATGGGACCGAGTTGCAGTGTCCTCTGCCCGGTGAGTTTCACACGAAGAACACCGGCGGCAGCGACGGAGCCGGTTTATGTGTGTACTGCTCGATGAAGCACGCCGGTATCTGGCAAGACGATCCCGTTTTTGCCGGCTTGTTCGAGTGGATGAGACATCATCCCGGCGGCGGCTATCCCGCCAAGGTCGATCGGATGATCGAGCAATTCCGCCGAGAAAAAGGGCTGCCGCAGCCGAATTACATCCAGGTCGAAGGCACGGATTTGGAGATTCTCAAGGCCGCCTGTCGTTCGGGACGCATGCCCTGCGTCACCTATTCGTTCAGCCCCACGGGACGCTACGGAGGCCAGCGCATCGCGCACATGGTCAACTTGGTTCATGCCGAAGATAAACACTTTGTTTTACTAGATAATAACTATCCTGGAATTAGCAATTACGAGTGGCTTTCTGCCGATGAGTTCAAGAAAACCTATACCGGCGGCCGTTCCGGTTGGGCGATCATCCCGCTGCGCCCCGGACCGCCGTTGCCTCCTCACAATGAAAGCGAGTGAATCATGCGTTTCGCCTTCTTCGGTCTGGCGGTCCTCCTGGCGCTGGCTCGCCCGGCACAGGCACAGTACGAATGGCGTTCCTTCGCCGACGATGTCAACCAGATGGGGCTGTATCACGAGGGCCGGCAAATCGGTGCCTATCATCTCGTGGAGGATTATTATCGGCCGCTGGACCCGTTGACGTTGCAGTGGGGCGAACGCTGCCCGCCGCCCATCGCGCCGCCACGACGCAATTTCGGCCTGATTCAAGAAAAAATCCGCGACGGCGATCATTACAGCCTCAATGGACGCGAGGTAAGCAAGGAGCAGATTCAACAGGTGCTGGGCGATGCGGATCGTCGCGTTCCCGACGATAGCGGGAAGATACGCTTAACCGTTATTGGCGATCCGAATTGGCGTTCGATCGTCGATGAGGATTTGCCGAAACATCCGGCGCTGGCGTCGTGGAAAGACAAGATCGTCGCCGCCTGGTATCCGCCGAATCACTGGGCTATGGCGCGCCAGGGCTTTCAAACCAGCGGCTGGCCGACGATTTACTTGCAGGCACCCGATGGCGCGGTGCTGCATCGACAGGACGATTATCAAGGCGGCGCCGAGGCGCTCGCCGAAGTGTTGCGGAAGCTCGATCCGCATTACAAACCCGAGAAAGACAGGGATCGTCGTAAGGTCGATCTGGCGCGTTGGTTGCCGTCCCGAGTTCCGTGGAGTGTACCGTTGGTGCTGCTGAGCGCCGCGGCGTTGCTGTTCTTCTTGCGGAGAAAGACATGATTCAGCCTGAAATTTGGCATGTGGTGTTCGCGGCCGTCGGTGTCGCGCTGGGATGGTATCTCAAACATCAAAGTATCAAGGTGCCGCCGGAAGTACTGTCGGTGGTCGAAGACTTGCTGGCGCGGAAGCAGCAGGACCATAGCCGCAATCTGTTGCAAGACCTCCTCGACGCGGTCAAGGCGTCGCTGTCCGCGTCGAAACCCGAAGCGAAGTAATCGAGACGATTGTCATGAACCCCGACACGCTGGCCGGCGCCGTCCGCAATCGCATCAAGGCTCATGTGCGCGTGCGGGCCGGCGATCTGCTGCCGCACGAATTGAATCCGCGCACGCACAGCGCGGCGCAGCGAGCGGCGCTGGCCGCACTCTATGAAGAGATCGGCTTTGCCCGCTCGTTGCTCGCCTACGCATTGCCCGATGGCCGACTGAAACTCATCGACGGTCATCTGCGTCAGGATCTCGCGCCCGATATGGAGGTGGAGGTTGAGGTGCTGGATGTCAGCGATGCCGAGGCCCGCGCGCTGCTGCTCTCGCTCGATCCGCTGGCGCAATTGGCCGACTACGACCGCGCCGCCCTCGATCGACTGCGCGGCTTGACCAGCACCTCGTCCGATGCGATCGCCAACTTGTGGGCATCGATCGCGCAGACGAATGCCGCCGTCGCGGAATCGCTGGCCGCCGCGCGCACGCCGAAGGAGAAAACGGAGACAATCCCGGAACAGTTTCTCATCCTCGTCGAGTGCGCCGACGAGCAGGCGCAGATTGAATTGCTTGAGCGCTTTCAGCAAGAGGGGCTGACGTGCAAAGCGCTGGTGTCGTGAGTAGAATGACCAGTGTTCCCGCAAAGTACGCCGTCAAGATAAGCAATCGAAAGGCAAGCAATCATGTCGAACCCTCCTGTCGATCCCGTTCCTCAACGAGACACCGCCAGCGAAGTCCCGCCCTTCTCTTCCTCGCAAGGACAGGGCACGGACGATTCCGCGTTTTGGAGACACAAGAGTTCGGACGAATTGGCTGCGGAACAAGGCGTTCAGCCGATTGAGGACTTCGAGGCGTTTCTCGATGAGATCGGCGATGTGTGGCCCGAAGAGGAAAGTGCGGATGAGTTCATCGCCTGGCTACGCAAGTTGCGCCGCGAAGGACGGGATAGCTGATGGGCACTGTCGTAATGGATACCGACGTGGTGTCTTTTCTATTCAAGAAGGACACCCGTGCGCGACTCTTTCAAAGACATCTGGTCGGCCAGCAGTGGATGATTTCGTTCATGACGGTGGCCGAGTTGGAGCTGTGGGCTTTGCGGCATCAGTGGGGAGCAACTCGCAAAGCCCGCCTGGAACAGTATCTCGCAAAGCCCGCCTGGAACAGTATCTTTGCCGCTTCGTGCTGCATCCGTTTGATCGAGCATTATGTCTGAAGTGGGCTGAAGTGACGGATTCCGCGCGGCGGAATGGACGACCCATTCAGACGGCGGATGCCTGGATTGCCGCCACGGCCCAGCTGGCAAGCGTTCCCCTGGTGACCCATAATCCCGCCGATTACGCTGGCGTGAACGGATTGACCGTCCTTTCGGAAGCAAGTCCCTGAACGGCGCTGTTGGCTCGCGTTCACACGCGCTAAGCCGCAAGCGGCAAAAAGCCTACACCATGCAAGCTACCCTCACTGTCGAATCGCCCATCCTCGAATCGCCGCGCGTGTCACAAATTCGCGGTATCTTCGATCTTACCGCCGAGAAATCCTCGCGGTTGCAGTGGACGGTTTCGCTGCCGCTCGACGAACGCCCCTGGAATATCGGACTTATCACGGGACCATCGGGCTGCGGCAAAAGCACGCTCGCGCGGCATTTTTGGCCCGAGCGCATTCACCGCGATTTCAACTGGCCGCGCGACGCCGCGCTCGTGGACGGCTTCCCCGCGTCTCTGTCAATCAAAGACATAACGACTCTGCTATCTGCCGTCGGGTTCTCGTCGCCGCCGGCGTGGTTGCGGCCATTTCACGTTCTCTCGACCGGCCAGCAATTCCGCGTCACGCTCGCCCGGTTGCTTGCGGAAGCGCCGGACCTGGCCGTCATGGATGAATACACCAGTGTCGTCGATCGCACCGTGGCGCAGATCGGCTCGGCGGCCTTAGCGAAGGTCATCCGGCAGCGCGGCCAGCGCTTCATCGCGGTGACGTGCCACGAGGATGTCGAGCCGTGGCTGCAACCAGACTGGGTGTATCGTCCGGCGGAGAATGCCTTTACCTGGAGGTGTCTTCGGCGACGGCCAGCCCTCGCCCTCGCCGTCGTTCGTTGCCGGACATCGGCGTGGCGGCTTTTCGCTGCGCATCACTATCTGAGCGATAATCTCAACGCCAGCGCTGTTTGTTTCCTCGCCAGCTGGCGCGAACAGCCCGTTGCCTTCAGCGCCTGGTTGCCGTTCGTCGGCGCCGGTCCACCGACGCGGCGCGAGCATCGCACGGTGACATTGCCCGATTATCAGGGAGCCGGCATTGGCAATGTTCTGTCGGCTGCTATTGCATCCTTGTGGAAGGCGCTCGGCTACCGCGCCATTTCGACGACCAGCCATCCGGCGATGATGCGTGCGCGCTTGAAGTCGCCGCACTGGCGCATGCACCGTTCGCCTTCACTGGCGACCGGCCCGGAACGGCGCTTGAAAAAACTCAAACACGCCACGACTCGGCTCACCGCTGGGTTCGAGTACATCGGTCCCGCGCTGCCGCTTCGCCTGGCTCACCTCCTGCTCGCTTCGTGAGTTGCCCACCGCATGGCTCAGTCGCGCTATCGTCTGACGGCCGCTCTGCAAGAGCAGATTGTCGCCTACATCCGCGCCGGTGGCTTTCCCCATATCGCGGCGGAGGCGGCGGGTCTGCCGCGCCACCTCTTCGCGCGCTGGCTCGAACGCGGCCAACGCGCGGATGCGCCAGCTGCCTACCGCGAGTTCGCGCGAGCGGTGATGGAAGCGCAGGCGCAGGCGCGATTGCACGCCGAGTTGACCGCCCTGACCGATAAGCCGCTGGATTGGCTCAAGGCCGGTCCCGGCAAGGATAGCGCCGACAATCCCGGCTGGACCAATCCCGGCAAGCCGCGCAGCGCGTCCGCCGACGGTGCGGACAAAGGGCAAATCTGGGCCGAGGTGCTGGCGCTGTTGGGACGCTGCGCGGAAGGTCTCGCGGCCTATCCTGAAGCCCGCGCCGCCTTGGCCGCGTGGATCGCCCAATTGCCCGCGACGCCGCCGGATAAAGGAGCGCGAAAAATGGCGTGAGATGGCACGAATTGACACATCAATAACCTCTTGATTATCCGTTTTTTGCCGCGAAGAATAGCATTGTCCCAACCTCAACGTCCTCTCGGCCCTCTCGCATCCCAGGAGATCCCATGCACCTCGAAGCATTCCCCATGCAGTTCGTCGCCCTCACCGATGGCGTACTCGACGGTCAAGAGCATATCATCCTCTTTTTAGAACACGCCGACCGCGGCCAACCGCGTGGCCTCGCCCTGAACCTCGGTGACGCCCGCGCGCTGTTAACCGCTCTCCGTAACATCCTGCCCGAAGCGCAGCAGATCCAAAATCGTCTCCACGAACAAAACTGAAACCTTCGTCTCCCAGCCCAGAATCTTCCTCGCCATGCCATCCTTGAACGATCCGGTTTGCATTCATTGCGAGCAGCGTCCGGCCGTCAGCGTTTTGGACCTCTGCTCGGTCTGTCATGCCGCCAAGAACATCCGCGTGCTGTACCTGCGGCGGCGCGGCTGGACTCCTGAATGGGAGATGCACCTGCGCCACCTCACCGCACGCGCCAAACAACGTCTGCCGCTGTTTCCCGGCGAACGGCCGGCGTAAGCCGGCTGGTATCGACTCCACCAGCCTATACCAGCCGGCTCACGCCAGCCGTTCGCCATTTTCGGAGTACCCGCCATGCGTCCCTATCGCTGTCATGCTCCCTCTCAATCCATCGCCGCGAGTGATCTAGCGGAGGTTGTCACCGTGGCTCGCTGTCCGTGCTGCCGCGCGCCGCTCATCGCTCGCTTGGGGCGAGATGGGCCGTACTTTTATTGCCAGTGTCCTGAAAAGAAAAATTACGCACCATCTGAGGAGGATAAGCCTAGAATGCAGATTGAACGAGTTGACAACGCCCGCACACTCGAGGATGGATCATCATGCGTAACACGAGCCATATTGGCGAGATCAGCCGTACCCAGATTATCGCCGCGCTGACTTTGCAGGGAAAGACGCTGCTGGCTCCTCTGGGTGATTTCCAGCGTTACGATCTAGTCATTGATGACGGGGACAAGTTCCTGCGTGTGCAGTGCAAGACGGGGAGATTATCCAAGGGTGCGATCATGTTCAATCCGTGCAGTATCGATTCGCGCAGCAAGCAGGGAGGATGTATCCGAAAGAGATATGACGAGAACGAGATCGATTTGTTTGGCGTGTACTGCCCGGACAATCACACCTGTTACCTGGTGCCCGTGACGGATGCCGCGCGGACGGGATGTTCGCTGCGTGTTGAGGCACCCCGGAACGGCCAGCAAACGCGGATTCGTTGGGCAGGAGATTATGAGATCAAAACGGAAGTGGAGCTGAGGGGGATCGAACCCCTAACCTCCAGAATGCCATTCTGGCGCGCTCCCAATTGCGCCACAGCCCCTACTGGTTCTCAACCACAGATAACCTAGCGGACACGGCCCAAGGTGTCAATCGTGTCCGCTGGCTTTGCGGCAAAATCTCCGCTGGACAGCCTGACGCCGCATCGGGACAATGAATCGCCGCGGATGTTCCGTTTCGAGAATGAACTCGCAGGAAGCCATCGTGAGCAAACGAACCGTCATCAACGTGGGCAAGTACCTGCTGGCCATCGGCTTGCTTGTCTGGGTGATTCAGCGAAATTGGGCACCCACGGACAGCAAGGGACTCGGTTACGTCTGGCAGACCCATATCGTCGAAGGCAAACCGATTCACACCGGGTTTTTGCTGGTCGCTGTCGCGACCTTCCTGGCGTCTGCCCTGCTGACGTTTTTCCGTTGGTATCTGCTGGTCCGTGCCGTGGACCTGCCGTTCCGCCTGGTGGATGCGCTGCGATTGGGGTTGGTCGGGCTGTTCTTCAATGCGTTCCTGCCTGGCTCCGTCGGCGGCGACATCATCAAGGCGGCCGTGCTGGCGCGCGAGCAGAGCCGGCGCACGGTGGCCGTCGCCACGGTCATCATGGATCGAGCCATTGCCCTGTGGGCACTCGTGTGGTTTGTGGCCCTGATGGGCAGTTTCTTTTGGTTGACCGGCCAGCTCGAAGACTCGGTGGCCGAGCGCTCCAAGGGAGTTGTCCTCGGTGCGATAACCCTTGTGGCTATTTCCGTGGCCGTTTGGCTGTTGCTGGGCCGGCTGCCATCGTGGCGCGCCGAACGCTTTGCCGGCCGATTGGAACACCTGCCGCGCATCGGCGGATCGGCGGCCGAGTTTTGGCGCGCCGTTTGGATGTATCGTTGCCGACAAGGCAGCGTCGCCCTCGTGCTGGGCCTGTCGTGGATTGGCCATGTCGGGTTTGTCTTCGCGTTCTGGTGCAGTGCCAATGTTCTCTGGAGTCCGGAACTAGGGCCGATTCCGCCGTTGGCGGAGCATTTTCTTCTCGTGCCGATGGGCTTGGTCGTGCAAGCGCTGGTGCCGACGCCGGGCGGCGCCGGCGGCGGCGAATGGGGTTTCGGCGGACTGTATCAACTGTTCGGAGGCGAAGCGGTCAACGGCGTCCTCGGTTCCTTGGTGCAGCGCGTCATCGGCTGGGTACTTGGGCTGATCGGCTATCTCGTATATCTGCGCATGCGCGCCACGTTGCCGACCGCTTTGACGCGCCAGGCGATGCCCCAAGGGGAAACCAAGCACGCGGCGACGCTCAACGGCGAGGTGCATCCGCGTCCCGCGAGCGAAAGCTTTACGGCCCATTGACCTTCCGGCGGAGCCGAGCGACCGTTACCATTGACCTGTCTTCGGGCGCTCTGTTGGGGGCACGAACCATGCGCATCGAATTCTATGGCCTGGCGTTCGAGACGCCGCGCGTCACCTTTTACCTGTGGTCGCCGTGGCGGGCTGCCGCTCTGGAACACCGTCTCTTCGAGGCCATCCGCGCCTTGCCGCGCATCGTCATGGAGGAGGGACCGGACGAACTGCGCCTGCACCTTGAGGATCCCAAGACATGCCGCTCGGCGCTGCAAGCGGTGGCCCGCGTCCTCAAGGGCTGGCAAGAAGAGGCCGACCCCGGCAGCGAACGGCGTTCGTGGCGCTGGCTGCTGGAGGGCGATACCGACGCCGACGGCTACGACCACACCGGTGAGCCGGTCAGCGTGTGGGGCTTTTTGCGCGTCAGCCTGGAACGCGGCGGACCCGGCGAACCGGAGAAGGGCGAGGACATTGATCTCGAAGGCTTTGGCTTGCAAGTGCAGGGTGAGGGACGAGGAGGATAGTGTGGTCCACTTGTTAGAAATTCTCAGTGGCATTTAAGCGGCCCTTTTCCGTTTCAGGAAGCGCCAGAGCGAATGCGCCTTGGTAGCGAGCTTCCAGCGAGTGGAGGTGAGGATCGCATGGAGTTGCTGGTCTCGCTCTGCTAACTCGTCCCGCCGCTTCGCCAGTTCCGCGCTCAGCGTGTCGCGTTCGGTGGCAACGCTGGCGACCCGTACTACCGACGCCGCGATCGTCTGAACCTCCCACCAGCCGCGCACCGTCAGCCGAGCCAAGGGGCCGGTATAGGGGAAGATGAACGTGGGATCCGTCGTCTCGAAATGGTAGGTGCCGTCGTCGCAGACACCGTTGGCCGCCACCAAGGAAAGATCGACACGTCCCTTCGTCCCATCGGGAGCGCGCCAGACCATCTCTTCAACGCGAACCCGACAGAATCGTCCCTCAAGAGGATCCCAGCGCAGCCGTCGCACCGCCGGGGCATCGGCCATATCAAAGGTGAAGGTGAATTGGCTGTTCCGGGGATCGGCCGCCACGCGAAAGGCAGCTGCCTCGCTGAATCCTTCGCCGCTATCGACGTAGAGCGTCGTCAGACAATCGCCCAGCGGATTGAACAACTCCTTCTCTCCCAGCAGTCTCGTGAAGGCGCGGGTGTCAAACTGATAGTGCGTTTGCAAAACCTCCGTGGCCTCGCGGTTCTCAAGCAACTCGTGGATTTTTTCGATCCCGACGAGACGATAGACGGGAGACGGCGAGCGCAGCAAGAGGAAGGCTTGCTCGCAGGCGATTTCGACCGGAGAGGAACACGCCGGCCGCAATAATTCGCCGCCAAAAGCCTCTCGAAATACCTCGGGAGAGAGTCCGTCAAAAAAACGTCGCACGATGAAATACAGTTCGTTGACGCAACGCAGGGACTGGCGTGGGTTCGGAGCGCTCAGGTTACGGTTCTCGCTGCGGATTCGGTAGCTCAGGGTCGCCTCGGGGATAAAATGAATATCATAAGTCTTCAGAAGGCGAATCCACAGGTCGAAATCCTGTAACTGCAACAAGCGGGGGTCGCAGGTGCCGAACTTTTGCAGAACCTCGGTTTCGGTGAAACCCGTGATGGCGTTGATGAAGTTGCCTCGGTGGAAGAAACGATGGCAGATCTCGGCTCGGCTCTTCGGGCGGATGTCGAAGATGTCTTCGCAGAAGGAAGCCTGGGTGAGCGGCCTTCCTTCGTCGTCGATGAAATCGACGGCCGAAAAAAGGAGTCGGGTTCCGCCGCGCCGGTACTCCGCCATCTGTCTCTCCAGACGGTCGGGGTGACAGACGTCATCGCCGGACATGAGGGCGATGTAGCGGCCGCGGCAGGTCTGATAGGCACGGTTGGCCGCTGCGCTCGGTCCTTGGTTCCGCTGGCGGATCGAGACGATGCGCGGATCCTGAAAGGACGCAATCATCTGCGGCGTGGCATCCGTTGAGCCGTCATCGACGACGACTAACTCCAGGTCGGAGCAGGTCTGCTCGAGGACGCTGCGGATGGCCGCGCCGACATACTTCTCGTGGTTGTAGGTCAGCATGCTCACGCTCACGAGAGGCGCGGATTTTGTCATGACGGTTCCTCAACCGGCCAGGCGGCGCGGCACCGCGAAATGGTGCAGAGCGTCACAAACCTGAGTCCATTCGTTGGCGGTCATGTGCGGACCGAGGGGCAGACTTAGCGTCTCCTCCGCCAATCGCTCGGCGACGACGGGCCGTATTCCCCGCCAACGCCCACAGCGATAAGCGGGCGACCGATGCGGCGGCGTCGGATAATGAATAAGCGTGGTAATCCCGACTCCGGCGAGGTAGTGTTGCAACTCGTTGCGCCGCTCGTGACGAACGGTGAAGAGGTGCCAAGCCGGTTCGATCTCCGGCGAGATGGGTGGCCGAATCAACTGCGGTACGGAAGTTAATGCCGTGCGGTACGCCGTGGCCCAGCGCGTCCGCCGGGCGTTCCATTCCTCCAGGTGTTGCAAACGCACGCGCAGGAAAGCCGCCTGCAATTCGTCGAGACGGCTATTGCCGCCCAAACATTCGTGCTGATATTTGACGCGAGAACCGTAGTTGCGCAGCAGGCGAACCTGCTCGGCCACCGTGTCATCGTCAGTCGTAACGGCTCCGCCATCGCCGAAGGCACCGAGATTCTTGCCGGGATAGAAGCTGAAGCCGGCCGCGTCTCCCAGAGCGCCGGCGCGGCGTCCCTTATAGCGGGCACCGTGAGCCTGGGCGGCGTCCTCGATCACCTTCAGTCCGCGCGATTGAGCCAGGGCGTTGACGGCGTCCATGTCGGCCGGCTGGCCGAACAAATGCACGGGCATCACCGCTGCCGTCCGCGAACTGATAGCCGCTTCGATCTTGCGCGGATCGAGGTTCCAAGTGTCTTCCTCAACATCGACTGCCACGGGAATAGCGCCCACGGCGGAGACAGCCAGCCAGGTGGCGATGAAGGTGTAGGCCGGCACGATGACCTCCTGGCCGGGTTGCACGCCGTTGGCGCGCAGAGCCAGCGCGAGAGCATCCAGACCGTTGCCCACCGCCACGCAATGCTTGACGCCGCAGAAGGCGGCGAACTCGCGCTCGAACGCCTCCACTTCCGGCCCCAGAATGAACTGGCCGGCATCCATAACGCGCTCGAAGGCGACCCGGAGGTCGTCTTGGAGTTCAAGGTAGGCAGCCTTGACATCGAGAAACGGCACCGTCATTTCGCGGCCTCCACGGAGCGGCAATAGGTTTCGTAGTCGCGGTAGTAATCGGCTTCTTCGTAACAAGCGGAGGCCAGCGCCAGGCAAACCGACCCGGAGGAGAAGTTGTCCAACTCGCGCCAGAGCATCGGCGGAATGTACAGACCGTAATAAGATCGGTTTAGATGAAAACGCCGTTTGTCCTTCCCGTCATCGAGAAGAACGTCGAAGCTGCCGGCCATGGCGATGAGCATCTGTTGCAATCGCTTATGGGCGTGCCCTCCCCGGTTGGAGCCGCCGGGAACGTCATAGATGTAGTAAACGCGCTTGATCGCGAACGGCGCTTGATCCTCGCCCTCAATGAAGGTGAGGTTGCCGCGTGGATCCTGGACGCGCGGCAACTGGATAATCCGGGCGTGATGCACCGAATACTGAGGGAGAACCGTGTACGAAGCGAGAGATAATGCACTCATTGTGAGATCCGGTGTTAGAGGCGGGGACGCAACGGTCCCGGATCGACTCCCAAGTTTCGGCGAGCGGGGACGCGTTAGCGCCCCGAGAAAGCAGGCACTCGGGGCGCTAACGCGACCCCGCTCGTTGAAGCGGATTACGCGATGCGCGCCCGCCGTTTCAGCTTACGTAGCTGCTGAACGCCCCCATTCAAGATCCGGCGGACCCAACGCGGCGAACTCTCTTCCGACGCCTGCCCGCCGGCTTTCTGCCGTGCGACCTCGGCCGCCGAAAGAGGCCCCCACCAGTGTCCTTGGACCGTGACCGTCCGAATATTCCCCTCGATGGGGAAGAAGAACATCGGGTCGATCGTGTCGAAGAGATGGGCGCCGGACGCCAACAATGCGCCGTTGGAAGCGAGCAGGGTCATGTCGAGGGAGTGGCTTGCGCCGGACGCATCTCGGTAGGTGACGGAGTCCAGATGCACCTTGCAGAAGCAGTTTTCCACGGGATCCCAGCGGAGGCGGTGTACGAGACCGAGTCCCGACAAGTTGAACGTCAGAGAGAACGTCTCCGTCTCCAAAGAGGCTCCCTTGCGGAGGGCGATTTCTTCGCGGAAGTTGTTGCCATCGTCGGGATAGAGAGTCGATTGCCAGAATCGCTCTCCGCGGCCGCCGAGATGGCTGCACCACTTCCCCTTGAGGGAGATACCGGCCACATCCCCTTCGATAGGGAGGTAAAGAGCTGGGCTGATGGTGAGGAACTGATGCATCCCATCCGCCCGTAGGTGCCCGTTGCTCACGATACGGTCGAGGTTCACCGAAGTGACTTTGCCGGCCGCATCCCAGTAGCAGACATCGCTCAGCTGTACTTTGCAGTAACAGCCTTCCAGCGGCTCCCAACGGACGGCGCGCACCGGTCCCAACCCAGACAGGTCGAACGTGAGGGTGAAGTCCTCAATGTCTTGGTTGGCCGGACTTACGACGCGCATCGCCGCCTCGAAGCCGGCCCCGGTGTCAAGGTACAAATCCGAATGGTCGGGGTACTGTCGTTCCACATCGAGCGCTTTGGTCGTGTCGGCGAAGCTCTTGTTCGTGAAGCTGTAGCTCCCCGCCAGGAGAGTTCTGCCCTCGTCCTTCTGGAGCAAGTCGTACAATTGCTCCACACCGAACAAGCGGAGAGAAGCATTTGGGGACTTAAGCCAGACGAAAGCCTGCTCGCATTTGTATTCGAGAGGGGTGGTGAACGCCGGATTGCGCACTAGATCCGCAAACATCTCCTTGAAGAGATCCGCAGGGATGTCGTCGAAAAAGTTTCTCATCAACAGGTAAAATTCGTTGCGCGTGCGGATGAGCTTGAAGGGATCCCAACCGCTCAGGTTGAGATCGCCGCGCCGCAGTCGAAAGCGATATAACTTCTCATTCAGATAGCAAAACTCGTATTTTTTCGCCAACCGGATGAGGAGTTCGCTATCCTGCATCTGGTACAGAGCCGGGTCGCAGTACTGCCCTAACCCCTTGAGGATGCTGGCCTCGGTGAACAGGGTTAGGATGAAGGCGGGTGCCCGGCCTTCAAACAGGCGACGGAGAACTGCGGCCCGACCCATTGCCGGCGTCAGGTTGGTGTGATACCGATCCGTGTTCGACGGGTTCCCCTCGTCGTCGATAAATTCCGCCTGGGCGAAAAGAATCCGGCTCCCTCCCTTCAAGTATTCGCCGAGTTGCCGGTCGATGCGGTTGGGTGGCAGAAGGTCATCGCCGGCCATGATGGCGACATACTTGCCCCGACATTCGGACAAGGCGCGGTTAGCGGCCATGCTCGGCCCCATGTTGGCCTGATGGAATATCCTCACCCGCGGGTCCGCAATACGGTTGAGTACCTCGGCGGTATTGTCCGTCGAGCCATCGTTGACGACGACGACTTCGAGATCGTGGTGCGTCTGCTCCAGCACGCTTTGGATCGCCTGCCGGATGTATTTTCCGTGGTTGAAAGCGAGTATGGTCACGCTCACGAGCGGTTCGGCGACCTTCATGTGAGTCATCCCCCTTGTAGTCCCGGCGACGAGTCCCCGGACCCCCCCTTAGTTGCATTCCATAACCTGGGCCGTACGCAGAGACGGCGGCACGGCGTAGAGCATGAGATCGGCCCCGTCGTCCATGTGCGAACGCAGACCGAAGCGATAAGCGGGATTGATCTCGCGGATGAGGGCCGGCAATGACCACAGATCATCCGCTCGATGATAAACCGCTACCGCCAGCGCCGTATCTCCCCGGGCCAGCAGACGCCGCGCACCGAGCAAGGCATCGCGTTCGGCCCCTTCCACGTCATATTTGATGAACAACGGGAACGAGGCGTGCGGTAAATCGTCCAGCGCGACGACGGCGACCTCAGACCCCTGCCCGTTGCCCAGAGACGATCCCAGGGTGCCGGTGGCGTTAAACTGAAGCCGCGTCGATCCCGACCATAACCCCGCATTGCGCAATTCGACCCGCTCGCGGACGGAGTCCGGCAACCCCTGCCAATACATGGTCAGTTTGCCGAAGCTGAGCGCGTCCGGCTCGAAGGCGATCACCCGAGAGAAGCGGCAGCCCGCCAGCTGGAAGAACGCACGCACCGAGTCGCCGTCGAACGCGCCGCCGTCGATAAAGCCGACGTTGTCCGCCAGCCGTCCGGCGAAATAGCCGTAATCGAGTCCCACAGGTTCGGGCAGAACCTCAAGATCCACCTCAAGCCGGAATCGCAGATGCGCGACGAGTTCCTCGCGCGACCGCCGATCACTCAAGGCATCGAACAAACGGTAATACGAATCGCGAGCGGCGAGAACGCGCTCGGGTCGGTCAAAGAAATAGAACGGCAGCAACTTTTCGGGCAAACATGCGGCAACGGCGAACAACGACAGCACCGAGCGAAAGCCCAACTCCTCCAGCCGGCGGCGTGTGCCGCGGAAGGAATGGCCGGGGCTGAAGATGGCGACGAGGACCGTGGGACCGTCACCATAACGGCGGCGGGCCTCCACGGGCGAGCAGACGGCTAGGCCGTCGATCTCGATCCCCTGCTTACAGGGTGTATCGTCCAGAAAGGCCAACGGAGCGAGGCCGGCCGACTTCAAGGCGCGGGCGATAGTCCGGCCGGTGCGGCCGGAACCGTAGATCAGAATACCGGACGCGCCGTGTAGATTCTCGCGCAAGCGCTGTCGTATCGCCTCGGCACGCTTCGCCGCGCCCGGCCCAAACAGCTCATCCAACTGGCCACGCAAATGGGTGGTATCCATCTTCTCACGCTCCCTTTCGCTGCCGTGTCTCGTCCGCGTCGCGCAAGCGCTGCATCCGCCACGAACGCACTCCCGCCCGTGGATTCCAGCGGTAGCCGAGATAACGGGCCAGAAACGGATCGTCGCTGAATCGGCCTTGCAGCATATCGGGCATACTGATTTGCTGTCCCAGGATCGGCATTCCGACCACATGGTTGACAGCTCGGCGGATGATGCCGGAGGTGTTGTGCCCCGCGCGATGGAACATCATGGCGTCGAAAAGGATCAGCGATCCCGGCGGTGCCTCGATCACTTCCTCATGGCGGCGGACGAATGCGTCGGAGGGGAAGTCCTCCTTCAGGTGCGTTCCCGCCAGGATGTAGGTGCCGCCCGTCTCGCGGGAGAAGGGGTCCAGACAGAAGAGGGCGCTCAGAGCCAAGGGGCGCGAGCAGACCCAATGCTGGTAATTCAGGTCGCGATGCCAGTTAATCTGATAGTGCTTCGTGGCGGGGGGATTGATTACTCCATTCTGCATGAGCAGGACGAAGTTGGCACCGAGGATACGTTCGGCCACGCCGAGCAACACGGGATTGGCGGCCATAGTCAGGAAGACGTCGTCGTAAGCCAGCAGGCAACGGGCCACATTGGCGTCGTTGATCCGTTGCATATTCTCCTCGCCGCCAATCTCCTGCTGTTGGACGGCGTATACGGCGTCGAGTTGTTCGCGATAGCGTGCGATGTCCTCGGCGGAAAGGCCGCTGTCGGTCACCACGTAGCCTCGGCGAAGCACTTCCTCCGCCAGGATCTCCAACGGATTCTCGGCGGCCGTGACCTTCGTCACGCCATAAGCCGCTGGTTGGTTCGGGATCATCCTTGACCTTTCTTTTCATCTTCCGCCACGAATCCGTTTCCACGGGGGACTAGCGTCCCCCGCTTCGCCGACTTCTGAAATCGCGTCTAAGCGGCGCTGGGAGACGGCATTCCCGTCGCGCTGGCGACATCCAATTCGTAGTGATCGTGGACCACTCCGCGCGCCCCGAACCCTTCCTTCTGGTCGATCAGCCCTTCGTTCAGAACCAAGCCCTTGCTTTCCGTGGATATACCAAAGTCGAAATATCTCTTATCGGGGTAGTGTTCGTTAATCAGCCAGGAAAAGAGAGCGTCGAGAGCGCCGATCCGTTTTCCCTCCTCGCCGGCCGAGATGTACTGAGCATGGGCGACGGTGCGGTTCTCGAAGACCACCACGCCGGCCAGCATCCGCTCGCCCAGGTAGGAGCCGAACAGCTTGATGTTGTCCGGGAATTTGCGGCGCAGGAGTTCCATCTCCGCCAGCGTATGAACCGGGCGCGCCCCGTGGGCGCGCTGAAGCGTGTCCTCAAGAATGGCCCAGAACAAAGGGAAGTCCTCACTCGGTCGGGCTACCACTCCCGCCGTCCGTGCCTTGCGAGCGCCGCGGCGGCGACGCTCCTGGAAGGCCGGTTTGCTCTGCTGCTCAATGGTCGAGGTGACATCGCGGCGGCACAGGCGAGCGCCGCGCAGGAACAGAGCGTAGCGATCCTCTTCCGCCGGCAGCGTGTGGTAAATGTGCGGGATGCACTTGTAAACCAGTGTGGTGATGCCGTTCTCGCGGAGGTAAACGGTCAGCTGGGAAAGCATCTCGATCATTAGCCGCGTGGTCATGGCCGCATCCGTCAGGAAGCCGCCGAAGGTCAGGCCGCTGTGGCTGACCAATCGCCCTTCGTGCCGGTTCGCCGGCAGCAGGGCGACCAGCTTGCCGTCTTGGTGAAAGCACAGCGAATGATCGTGGAAACGATCGGCGTGATACTCCAGGTAATCGCGCTGGAAGAAGAACACGCTGTTCTTGGCGACGCGGACGAAGGCGTCCCATTCGTCTTTGTTCGAGTCCGAGTAGCGTGAGATAGCGATCATTTAGGACTTCCTCACCGCGACACCGAAACCACTCTGCCCGTAATTGTTGCCGTTGTAAAACAAGTACGTGCGGTCGTGGACGCTCACGACCGCGCCGAAACACATCATCTCGGCATCCCAGCCGCCAGGCGAAACGTCAATGCCGATCTGGTCGTCCATCCGCTGCCAGGCCAACCCATCCGGCGATTCCGCGTAGCCGAGCCGGTAGCCCTTGCTGATGGTCCGTATCGAGTACCACATGCGGTAGATGCCGTCCTGCCGCAGCACGAACGGCCGGCCGAAGCCGTACTCATCCTCCGAGGCGAAGGAGAGGCACACGCGCCCCGACTTTCCCCAGTTGTGGCCGTCCGCCGATTCCAGGTAACGCAAGGTGTACGATGGGACGCTCTTGCCGCGGACCTCAGTCCAATCGCTGCCGCCGATGTACCACATCTTCCATACGCCCTCCTCAACCAGGACGTGGGCGGCGGTGCGAACGAACAATTCGCCATCGCTGCGATCGAGGATCGGCGTCCGCGAATAGCGCTGGAAACTCGCGCCGCCGTCCGTACTGATGGCGAGGCCAACGAACAGGTAATAGCGGACCCGGATGCCGAGCTGCCAGCCGACGTAATACAGAAACGTCTTGCCCCGATGATCGAACACACAGACCGGCGTCACGCCGTTGTCGTCAAACGTGCCGGCGATGCCGATATCCAGCACCGGTTGCGGAGACACGTCGAGAACGCGGCGCGGATCGCGCGCATCCACATCGACGTAGCCGATGCGGCCGACCTTTTCCTTATCGAGGAAAGCGGCATACACGCGGATGGTGTTCTCGTCGCGCACCAGCGGCGTGGGGATGAAGGCGTGGGATTGTGCCCACGGCTGCTCTCCCTTCGCTTCGTAAACGAGACCGAGTTTGTCCCACATCATGGCTCAACTCGCCACCTTGAAAAAACGCAGACTGCTCACCCGCGACGGCGTCACTTTGTCCAGGTTGTAAAGGCTGCCCTCCGGGGCATCCTGAGCGATGGTGACGCCCGGCCCCACCCAGCAATCTCGACCGATGGTGCGGTTGTTGCTCACGCTGCTGTTGACGCCGAGGAACGAATTTTCGCCGACACATACAAATCCGGACAGTACCACATGCGACGAGATGAAACAGTTGTCCTTGATCTCCGAATGATGGCCTATGTGATTGCCGCTCCACAAAATCACGTTGTCGCCGAGCTTGACGAACGGTTGCACGACGTTGTTCTCGAAGATGAAGCAGTGTTCGCCGAGGTGGACGTTGCGCCAGACGAAGGCCTTGCTACTGACGTAGCTGGCCAGCGTGTAGCCCTTGGCCTTCGCTTCTTGGCACAGTCGCGCCCGCAGCCGGTTCATCCGCGTGTAAACGACGGCCGCGAACAGATCGTGATGGGCCGGATCGAAATGCGTCTGCACCTCCTCGAACGGAACCACCGGCAGACCGAAGAGGCGCTCGCGCTTCAGGTAGGCGCGCTCGACGCTGAAGCCAGCCACCCGATAGGGCGAATCGTGGGTGAAATACTCGTAGGCCACTTCCGCGAAGGCACTGTCACCGACGAGGACGAGAGCTTTCCGCGTATCCATTTCCGCTCCTAAAAGTCGGGCCGGTCGCCGTTATCTCCTGCATTATCGTTCGGATCGTTACTGTTTCCAACTTGAGAGAATCGTTGGCGTCGCGGAATCAAGGCCGTACGATCAACACGTCCTCGCGGCGGTTCGTCATGGGTAAGTCGGCCCCTTGCGGTAAGAGATAGGCGTCATAGCCCGCCGCGCGGCAGCGCATCAGCAGGGCGACGATAACCGCGTCGTCGAGCTTGCCCGCCTCCACTTGGTTGAAGGGGACCGCCGGTATCTCGTCTCGGCCGGTGTACTGCTGGTGATAGGCGATCCCCGCGGCGGAACTGAAGAATCGTTTGCGTTTCGAGATGTTGGGGATGTCGCCCAGAAGCATCGCTCCGCCGGGAGCTAGCAGCTCCAACGAGCGATCGAGAAAATGGAAAAGGTTGCCCTCGTCGAAGATGTAGTGGAGGACGCTGTAAACGAGGAGGGCCTGCACCCGACCGGCGTACTGCGCGAACAACTCCGGGCAGTTCGGATAAAGTGCGGCATATTTGCGGACGTGCGGTCGATCCGGTAGTTGGTCCAGCATCTCCCGCGAATCCACCAGCAGGAGCGTGTGTTCTCGTTCGCCGCACAAGTCGATCAGGGCGTGAGCCAAGCCGCTACAGCCGGGACCGATGTCCAGCACGACTTGACGGTCCCGACCCAGTTGGGGCAGTTTGCCCCGAATGTCGTGAAAGATGGCTTCTTCCTTGCCCGCCCGATACGAGTCCGGGAAGCCGATTTTCTCGTAACAGGACAGCGAACGATCGGCCGCCATCCGGCGGAAATCCTCGAAGGTTAGATTGTCGAATTGTTGGTGACGGATCGGCTTCATCCCTTCACACCCTCTCGCGGCTCTTTTTCGCTGTGAACCGGCGAGAGAGATAGCAAGTTCTTGGGGAAAAACAAGACGACATCGTTTAGCGGGCACCCTCTGGATTTTGGATCTATCGAGGCGAAACCCCTCTCCCCTGTACTCAGGGGGAGAGGGGTTGGGGTGAGGGGGCGAGAATTCTGCGGGATTGCTGCCCCCTCACCCCCTACCCCTCTCCCCCGAGTACAGGGGAGAGGGGAGAAAAACTCCAAAATCCAGAGGCACACCCCGTTTAGCGGGCACCCTCTGGATTTTGGCATTTCTTGGCAAAAGCTCATCGGCGTGCCAGTTGTTCGCGTCGCGCGTGTTCGAGGATTTCGTTGAGTTCCTGCGTCAGATGCGCGATCATTTGCCGCGTCTCGTCGTTGATCTGAACGGTTTTCTGCAAGGCATTCTGCAAGGCCGACAGCGTCGGATAATGACTGCGTTTGCGGATGGGCCGGCTAAGGTCGCCCAGGTCGGCGACGCGAGCCAGCCAGGTGACGGTGAAATGCTCGACCAGATCGCGCGCCCGTTTCTCGGCGTCGGTCATCAGATCGCGCAGCGGCAGACGGCGAAATGACGGTTTGGAGATCATGAGCCACCCCTCCCGCAGTTGGGGATTGTGAGCAAACGAGAGGCGTTCTTACTCTAAGACGTATTCGGGTGTCCGAAGTTTTCGCGCCAACCACATTCTCTCGCTTTCTCCGTGCGAGTAAACGGAAAAGCGTGATGCGATGGTGAGCGACGCCGGAGTGATTGAGTTGAGAGGCGAAAAAATGGCGATGAGTATCCCCCTCAACCAATCTCCTTGTGTATACTCTACCAGAAGTGTCGCCGTCAAGCGCTGCCCCTCGTTTTTCTCACGATTTTCTCATGCGTATTTTGGTCATCGCGGACATTCACGGGAACTGGCCGGCCCTGCAAGCGGTGGCGGCCGAACCGCACGATGTCTGTCTGTGTCTGGGCGATCTGGTCGATTACGCCCTGGAACCGGGGCCGTGCGTGTCCTGGGTGCGCGACAAGGCGCAACACGCCGTGCGCGGCAACCACGACCACGGCGTCGCCCAAAACGTCGTCGTTCAGGGCCGCAGCGGTTTCAAGTATCTGACCAGCATCACCCGGCCGCTGACACGCGAACGGCTCGGTGAGAGCGAATTGCGTTTTCTATCGCGTCTGCCGGTGACGCGCCTGGTGACACTGGATAACACCCGCTATCTTCTCGTCCACGCCACGCCACGCGATCCGCTCGACGAGTACGCACTACCGGACGCCGATTTTTGGGCGCGTCGTCTGCAAAACGTCGAGGCCGATGTCATCTGCGTCGGCCACACGCATCAACCGTATGTGTTGGAGGTCGGCGACAAACTGGTCATCAACCCCGGCAGCGTCGGTCAACCGCGCGACGGCGATCCACGCGCTTCGTATGCCATCATCGAAGACTATAAAGTAGATCTTAAAAGGGTAGAATATCCCATTGAAGACACCATTGGCATCATCCAGTCCAGCCCGCTGCCCGACCATGCCAAGGACATGCTAATTGACGTATTCCGCACCGGCGCGCCGGCGCCGAACGGGCACAAAAGCTCGTGAGGGCAGTCGATCTACCAGAAGCGCCAGCGACGGGGCGAAACCCGTCGCTGGCGCTTCGGGCTAGTCGTGCTAATGATTGAGCCGAAACTCCGCGCTATTGAGCAACGCCCAGAAGATGTCAGCCAACGCCTTGCGATGATCGTGCGAAGGTCCGCCGCGAACGTAGTAAGCGATAAATCGCTTCGATTCCATCGCCGTCGGCTTACGCGACAACACCGCCAGAAATAGTGAGTCGATACGTCTGGAATCCGGCCCCGACTGATCGGCGAGGGTCGAGAGCGTCTTATTCTGTTCCAGACTGGTCCGCTCGGCGACGAACGAACTGTTCATCAGATACAACGCTTGCAAGATCGACGTAGGTGCCTCCGTTGGTTTGTCTTGGTGCGCGAAGCGCGCCAGGAATTTCTGCCGCGGCGATAGATTCTCCGGGTTACCGAAGCGATTCGACGGGGCGGAACTCGTGTCCTGATACTCGGTCGCTTCCGCCAAACTGTCGAACAATTGTTCGGCGCTGAGTCCGCGAATCGTCATGCGCGCGAACAGACGCGGATCGTCCTGGCCGGCATGGTTGGCGACGCTGGTACGTTGATAGGCTTGGCTGCCGACGATGGCGCGAATGAGGTATTTCAAATCGAAGCCGTGAGCGGCGAATTGCTGGGCCAGTTCATCCAGCAGTTCGGGATGGCTCGGCGGATTGTGGGCGCCCTGCTCGTCAACAGGGTCCGTTAGACCAATGCCGAAGAAGTACGACCACAGGCGATTGACGATGGCGCGAGCGAAATAGGGATTGTTGGCGTTGACCAGCCAGTCGGCCAGGACGACGCGCGGATTGTCGTTGGACTTCCAGGCTGGCTCCGGTCCATCGAGGAAGCGGGCGCGGACGAGTTTCTTTTTGCCGGGAATTTCAATCTCGCGTTTGTCCGATACCTGACCGCGCTGCGGTTCGACGCCGGCGAAGAAAGCCGCGAACGACCAGAACTGGCTTTGCGACCAACTGCCGCCGGAGCGATCGTCGTGACACTGGGCGCACTCCAACTTGATGCCCAGAAACAGCCGCGAGGCGCTGGCCGCCAGGTTCTCCGGCTTGAACTCGTTGATCTGGTAAAACACGCTGGGCGAGGAGCCGTTACTCTCGAAGGGTGCTGCGGTAATCATCTCGCGCACGAGGCGATCGAAGGGGGTGTTCGTCTTCAAGCGTTCGCGCAGCCAGGTTTCCGTGGCGGGAGCGAGGTTGGCCGCGTTCTCCGTGTTGACGCGCGACAGAATCCAGCCGCGCCAGACGTTGGCGAAGTGCCGCGGGAAGGCGTCTGGTTTTCGGCTCGGCTTCTTGCCGTCGAGCAGCAGTTCCACCCAGATACGCCGCTTATTGGGGCGAGTGTCGTCGAGGAAATCGTGTGCGTCGGTGATGGGAGGGATGCAACCGGCCAGGTCGAGATAGACGCGGCGGATAAACTCGGCGTCGTCGCTGAGGGGAGCCGGCGGGACGCTTTTCTCCATTTGGCGAACGGCCAGCAGATGGTCGATGCCCTTGGCCAGCGCTTCCGCATCCAGCGGAGCGGCCGAGGCGCAGGGAGCCAGCCCACTCAGTTCGAATATGCCCAGACAACAGATGCCCAACCAACGGTTGCTCATGGGAGACTCCTGGAACGAGAAGGACATGCGGAGCCGTGGTAAAGACGAATGGCCCCATCACGGCCAACGGCAATTCCTCCCCTGCGACGACCGTCCGTGCCGGCGCTTCTCCTCTATTAGAGTCGATTCGCGGGACGAGTTGCGCGGAAAATCTGAAAAACCCAGGGCGGAAATTCGCGGGCTAGATTATAAATTGGACGGATGGTTTTCTTCGTTAGGCGTCGTGGAGATGCTCGCCATGCTTCGGGAAATAATACTCGCGTTGCTCAATGCCTTTTTGCTCTTCTGGGTGGCGGTAAGCCCCCTTTGCTGGATTCTCCGCGATGGCTTGGGGCCGGGTTCAGTTGATAGTCACGGCCTGCACAGTATTGTTCGGTTCCTGATGACCTTCTTTTGGGGACCGATTCTTCTGCTTCTCGTGGTTCTCCGTGTAATCGCGGGCCGTTTCCTGGGCCGTCGCGCGCTGCACGCCGACGATCCAGAGGCGGGCGAAGTTTCAGGAACCATTTAGAGGCACGAACTTTATGAGGCGTGGCGGCGTGTTTCAAACCGAACACTCCTGGAGAGGCGCTCTCATGTTGGCGCAGCCCTCCCGCGTAAGCGAGCCTCCCGCGTAAGCGAGCCTCCCGCGTAAGCGGGGGGAGGATGAATCGCCGGCGGTGCCGTCATAAACCGCGGGGAAGGCGGTGTCCGCGTCTCCAACGATCTGGACATTTTTCACGACTTGGCCATCCTTGTTACTGCCTCCGCAGAAGCGGATGAGAAGACGCTCCCCGTGCGCAAACGGCGACGATCATGCAATCAACACTGTTTCCACGGCATCATACCAGGCCACGATCTGTTGGATGACGTGGTCCAAGAACTCATTCGTCAACGAGACGATGTTCGCCTTGTTGTGATGAACGAGTTTCGGCACATCTTCATTCACGACCGGTTCGGCAAGCCAGGAGAAAAACGCCTGTTCCTCACGCATGGTAAAAAGAAACAGACAGACGGGGTAGGTAAACTTACGCATCCCCTGAAATTGTCCCATCGTCGGGCCGAGAATCTTGTTCGCGTGATCCGGCACAACGGGGGACGGCACGCCGCGAAGCAGAACCCCGAACAGGAGACGCATCGGCTTGTCTTCGCGGTCGATGGTGACGTGGAAGTCCAGGCCGGTGTCCTTCTTCGTCTCCACGATCATCAGGTCGCCTCGGCGGGTGAGGATGATGGTCGCGAGCGCGCGGACCTGATCGGCGATAAAACGCTCTTTCGATTCGTTGGTCACGGCTACACCTCAGTCCAGGAAAGACGATGCCGACCGCGACATATCGCGGTCCTGCCAGAACGCCCGAACTTCTTCCCAGAGCCGTTGGAGCGTGTCGCACGTCAGTTCATGCGCGGTGGTAATCGACGGCATCGCTTCGGCCATCGCGCCATGGACCGAGATGATGAACGCTCGCTCTTCTCTCTCGTGTACGCCAACGACGTAGGTGGGAGCCGGGTAGGCGACCATTCGGCAGATGTCGTTCTCCGCTACCTCGACGCGAATCATGAGCGCTCAGTAGATTGCTGGAAGTTCGCCACGTTCTCGCCGAGCAAAACAGCAATCGCCGACGCTCTCGGGCTTTGAATTCAACGGAGATTTTTTCGTCCGGAGGTCCGGTAGATCATCGGGAAAGGCCATGGATTCCCGGTAGAGATCCGGCTGGTGAGCCTGAAGCGCCGCGAGAATTCGCATCCACCGGGATCGGTGCTGAACATTCTTCTCGCTGTTTAATCGCAATTTCTTGACGAGCGATTCGCCCGCGTCATTGAGTGCCTCTACCTGACCATCATCCCTAATTCTGACACAGTCTGCGAAAGCAACGCTGCACGGATTTGGAACACCGAGAATGTTACACTTGGCGTTGTTGCAGGTGGCGCAGGCGTAAAGCAGGTTCGCGTATTCCAATCTCCCATGTGGGTCTCCGGCGACGGGGACAAAATGCTCGATATTGAACGTGGCTCCCCGGCCGTACCATTGCTCTCGGTGCAGGCAATAGACGCACCGAAACATGAACTCATCCCGGACCCAATCGCGGTAACTCTCGTAATCCTGATAACCACCAGGACCGTGCTGCCTAATATGTGGCTCAATTGGATACTCGAATCCCTGCATCACATGTCCTTCTTCCGGATGGTCGCGCTTCCAAAGACGCGGTTTTCCAACTCCTCCAGGAAATGCGTGGGGCGAGGCGACACTTTCTCCAGGTAATAGTCCGCGTATGCCTGGAGACCGGCGAGTTCCGCAGCTTCCCCGCTGGTTATCGTCCCGCCAATCTCCTTGTCCACAAGTTCGCCCCTTCGTCGATTTGCGGTCGGCCAGTCCGATTCGTAAGCCATGAAATCGGAAAGACTCATCGGATGGCTCAACTCTGGCGGGAAGTACCGGGCCTGTTTGAAGGGCACTCCGACGCGGTCCCAGCCCGTGAATAGCGACAGTAAAGCCTGCTCTAGCTCGACTGGCAACGCGTACTGTCGAAGCACCGCAGCATCAACCCGCAGCATGAGCCTACAAAGCTCGTCGGAGTCGGTCCGAGCGGTAGCAGCATCCAAGTATTCGTGAGAGGCCGTCTCGATCTCGCTGAATGCCGTGCTGCGGGGCACTGGAATTCTTCGCATGTCGCCGACGATGTTATGTCGTTTTCCGAGATGGCAAAATGCGTATGCGTTGGCCACCGGCGAGTTTAATAGTGCCCAGAGCGTTTCGAGGGAGCATGTATGCGGACGTACCGTAAGGAAGGCACTGGCGACGGGTCGTCCTTTACGGTCAATGAATGCTTTCAGCCGCCACGGACCGCGGCTGACTCGCGCGTAGTTCATCAAGACCTGTGGGACACCAACGGTCGTACCGGCCCGCCGCCGTAGGGTTGACTCTTCCTCAAGGTTCATCCAGTACAGCTTTGGAAGCTGATGAATTTGCAGCCCACGTTCGAGGCGAATATAGCCACGGTAGGCACCGGGGAATTGCTCTTCGGAGTATGTGGAAACGCCCGGTGGTAAGTCCTTTCCGTGGTAGACAATCCCTATCCCAAATTCTGCAAGAGCAGTCGCTTTCGGATTATCTCCCAACGCCAGCCAAACCTCTTCGAGATCTGGAATGCGCATGTCCCAACGTACATCCGCACTGAAACGTGACTGCTCGATGGTTCGTGAACTGGGCGCGTCGTAAGTTTCACGAAACTTCGGCATCTGCCATTCGCGAATCCGGCGAAACCTAAGTGTCGTCCTCTTATGCGAGTCTTCCGGCAGCCGTCGCCCTAGCAGAACCGCCGATTCTGCATCCGAAAACGAGAATACCTTGTCTGGAAACAGCGAGACTTCGCGGAGTTCAAAGTGCTCGATCAAGTAGCGCCGCACATCCTCGGCAAACGCCCCATGCAGTACAGTCTGAGGAATCACAACCCCAAACACGCTGCCCGGCCGTAACTCCGGAAGCGTTCGGCGAAGCATCTCAGTCGCTTTGTTGTTGACGACAATCTCCGTGTCAGCCTGTGCATACGCCGCTATTTCATGGTCCGCAAATTTCTCGAACGGTGGATTGGCCAGAAGAATCGTCTTTCCGCGCGTTTGCTCGGCGAGTCGATCACCGATAAACATATCCTCGACGCGCAAGTCCCATCCATCAGGATTGGGAATGTCGGAGAGAGTAAGAGAGAGACGAGCGAGTTCCAGCGCGAACGGGTCTCGCTCGGTGCCGTGAAGGCGACTGCGAAGATACGAACCACGACGACTCGGGATCGCCTTTTCAGGCGGAAGAAGCTGGGTGAGCAGTCGCATGGCGGACACGAGAAATCCCGCGTGTCCGCAGGCCGGCTCGAAAACGCTCCGGTCGTTCTCCGGAATCTCTTCGATCCAGTCGGCGAGATGGCCGACGATGTAGTCCACGAGATACGGCGGTGTGCTGTGCGTTCCCAGAGATGCACGCGTCGCTTTGGAGATCAGCGTATTTTCGTAAACGTACCCCAATGATTCTGTAGTCGTGAGAGCCAAGCTGCTGAACTGATCGATGGTCCGCGCTGACTCCCCCAGAGCCGCCAGCTTCTGCTTCGATCCAGCCCTGAATGGGGTTGTGCCGTAGTGCTTGGCGACGCGGGCGAAAACATCCTCGACGTTTGTGAGTTCAATGTCCTCGAATTGCGGAACTTGCTTGTCCCGCAGAATTTTCCCGGACACTAGCCAGAACACAGACTTGAGCAACCAGTGACCTTGTTCGTCGGTCACGTCGCTCCAGCCGAGTCGGGTTTTGAGTCCAGATACATTCTGTTCAATAAGGCGGCCCAGAGCCTCGCCGACCTCCTCCTCAACGAGCGGCATGAGGCCCAAGTCAACGAAAGAGAGTTGGTATTCGCTTCGGATTCGCCCAAGCGTCTTTGCTCGATAGACGGCTTCTGGGGAAAAATCGTCTTGGTGGTTTTGGAAGAAGCTGTCAACGCCACCAAAAGGGATGCTTTCGATCCACTCGGCCGAGGCCGCCCCTTGTTTCCACCACTGCAATGTGTCGTTAAAGCACACGAATACGACAGGAGTTCCCAGAGGCCGACATGCTTCAACCGCTACTCGCGGCTCCCCGTTTACCGCTAACACCGCCACACACGCCGACCGAGAATCCATCGGCATCTGGGCGAACGCGACAAGCGGAACGCAGGCGTTGTCCCCGTAGCGGAAATCGAACCGCAGGAGATTCGCGCGGTATCCACATAACCGCAATGGCCCTTTCAGAGCATCGGGTTTGATTGCCGGGGCTGGGATGGTGGCGGTTCCTTATTAAAATTTCCCAATCCAGCTAACGCAAGATACCCTGACCAAACGAGTGAAGATGTTCCAATTGTATTGGCAATTTGTGGCTGTTGCATCGCAGGATTCTTTTACCCGGTCACGTCCATTCCAGCAAGCCTAGCCGACGAGGATGGCCCCTACACGGAAAAGATTAACGACCCATCTTTCCTGGCCGTTGTTTCCGGCATTGCGGTCTACGGAGATAGCAATTCATTCGGGAAGGTGTATCCTCTTGGCGGACTGGCAGACTGGCGGAGTGACTTTTTGGCAGTCGCGTAAACGCGGTCTGGGAAGACAACTGCGCAAGAAGAATCGCTCCACCACCATCCAGGTCGGATGGTCGGGATAGCTGCCAAGCCGCCGCCCCTGGCTGGATTCGGCGCATGGATGCCGCCCGGAATAATTGCCACATCCCGTTCTATCGTGTCCCAAGCGCAGCAGGCCGTTTCCTTGCGTTTTGCCACGGCGACCGCTAAGTTAACCTCCGTGGTCTCTGTCGCATCCGCCGGAATGCTCCGCCATGAAAAAACACTTGCTCGCCTGTCTGTTCGTCCCCTGTTTCACGCTGTTCGCCACGGCTGCCGAGCCAACCTTGAAGGAGGCCCGCGAACGCTGGTTGCACGGCAATTATGACGAAGCACGCGAGCAGTTCGAGACGCTGGCCAAGGACGCCAAGCTGCGTTCCGCCGCCACCATCGGACTTAGCCGAGCGCTCGAAAGCGTGGGTGAATACGACAAGGCACTCGAAGTCGTCGAGGCGATCCTGAAGGATCATTCCAAGGACGCCAGCCTGCTGGCGCGGCAGGCGGAATTGCTGTACCTGCGCGGCCGTTGGGACGATGCCGAGAAAGCGGCCAACGCCGCCATCGATGCCAATAAAGAGCAGTTCCTGGCGCGCTGGGTGCGGGCGCAAATCTACCGCGATCGCGGCGACATGAAAAAAGCCGACGCCGAGTGCAAGTGGTTCGTGCGCACTTACACGCAGCGCGACCAGAAGGACGATCCCATCAAGGATGCCGAGGAACTGGTACTGGTCGGTCTCGCCGGTGCCGAAAACGCGCGCTGGAACAACCTATCCGATCAGTTCGAGTTCATTCTTAACGATGTGTACAAGGACGCCATTAAGTACGACAAACTTTATTGGCCGGCCGAGTATCAGGCCGGCATGCTGCTGTTGGAGAAATACAACCGGCCCGAAGCACTCGATGCCTTCGAGAAGGCGTTGAAGGTCAACCTCAATGCCGCTGAAGTGATTGCCGCCAAGGGCGCGCTCGCCCTGACGAAATTCGAGATCAAGGAGGCGGAGCGGCTCGCCGAGCAGGCGCTGGCCATCAATCGAAAGTTGCCCGCGGCGCTGCGCCTGCGAGCCGACGTACATCTGGCCTCCGGCGATGCCAAGGCTGCGCTGAAGGAACTGGCTCAAGCTCGCAAAGTCAATCCGCGCGATGAACGCACTCTCGGACGCATCGCCGCCTGTCTCGTCTTCCAGCGCAAGAAAGAAGAGGTGGCCGCGCTCACGAAGGAAGTCGAGCAATTCGACGCCAAACCCAGTCCGTTTTATTTCGAGATGGGCGAACGACTCGAAGAACGCCGTTACTTCGACGAGGCGGAAAAGTGTTTTCAGAAGGCGGTCCAATTGCGGCCCCATGTGCCCGAAGCGCTCAAGAGTCTCGGCCAACTTTACATGCGCATGGGATTGGAAAAGGAAGCACGCGAGACGCTCGATAAGGCTTTCAAGTCCGATCCGTTCAACGTCCGCGTCAACAATCTGCGTAAGGTACTGCGTCACCTGGACAAGTATGAAACGCTGAAAACCGCGCATTTCGAGCTTCGCTACGACCCCAAGAACGATAGCGCCCTGGCCCATTACATGGCCTCGTATCTCGAAACGATCTACGCCGATCTCGCGGAGAAGTTTGCTTATCGACCCAAGGGACCGATTCTCATTGAGGTTTTCAACAGCCATCAGATGTTCAGCGGTCGAACCATCGCCCTGCCGGATCTGCACACCATCGGCGCTTGCACCGGCAAGATGATCGCTATGGCGTCGCCCAACGCGCGCGACCTCGGCAAGCCCTTCAACTGGGGCCGCGTTCTCCGCCATGAGATTGTTCATATTTTCAATCTCGAACAAACGCATTTCCTCGTCACGCACTGGCTGACGGAAGGGCTGGCGGTCGGCAACGAAGGTTTTGCGCGACCGCCGTTGTGGAATCAACTGCTGCTCGAACGAGTGCCGACCAACAAATTGATGAACCTCGACAACATCGAATACGGTTTTATTCGGCCACGCAATCAGGAGGAATGGAACCTGGCGTATTGCCAGAGTCAGCTATACGTCGAATACATCAAATCGAAGTACGGGCCGGCCGCCATTGGTGAAATGCTGGCCGCGTACCGCGAGGGGCTTAGCACGGCGGAGGTTATCGAGCGCGTTTGCAAGGTGGACAAGGCCGCGTTCGAGAAGGGCTATCTCGCGTTCGTTGAGGAAGCGGTCAAGCCGTTGCAGCGGGGCAAGCCGGTCGAGAAGAAGCGAAAACTTGAGGAACTGAAGACGGCCTACGAAAAGGAAAACGATCTGGACGCGGGGGCCGAATTGGCCGTGCGTTACCTTGCCCGCGATCGCGTGAAAGCGCGGAAAATCGCCGAGGAAGTGCTGGAACGCAAGAAAAAACAGCCCAAGGCCACGTACGTACTCGCTCGCCTGGAACGATTGGCCGGCAATGTCCGCCAGGAACGCAGTCTGCTCGAAGGGGCGCTCAACAAGGACGATCCGGACCCACGCCTAGCGCTGGCGCTGGGAAAAATATACTACGATGCCAGTGAGTTCGATAAGGCGGCGGAGATATTTGAACTGGGTCGCAAGGCGGAACCGTTCGAGACGAGTTGGCTGATGCAGTTGGCCCGCGTGTACGCGCAGAAGGACGATAAGACCAAACTCATTGGCGTCCTCAAGGATCTGGTGCCGACTGATCCGGATGAATTGGAGCAGCGTTTACGGTTGGCTCGTTTGCTGCTGGAAGACGGCAAGGCGACCGAGGCCGAGAAGTATGCGCGACAGGCGATGGAGATTGACGTGCGTAACAAGGATTGTCGCGCGGTGTTGCTCAAGACGCTGGAAGCGCAGAAGAAGGATGCGGAAGCGGACAAGATTCGCAAGCTGTTCGAGAATCCCGCGAAGGACAAGTGAAGCATGGCGTTTTCCCTCGCACAATTGCAAGAAACTATCCGTAACACCTATGACGCCAAGGATCGGCGGCGCGGTGTCGAGGGCACCTTCATGTGGTTCATGGAGGAGGTCGGCGAACTATCGGCGGCGCTACGGAGCGGCAGCGACGCCGAGCGCGCGGCCGAGTTCGCCGACGTGTTAGCGTGGTTGGCGACGCTGGCCAACATCGCCGGCGTCGATCTGGAGGCGGCCGTGCAAGCGAAATATGGCGCGGGCTGTCCCGGCTGCCGGCGCAGTCCGTGCGTATGCGATCAGATGGAGAAACCGTGAAGCTGACAAAGCATTTTCACGATAAGCCCGGAGCGCCAGCGACGGGTAAACTCCCGTCGCTGGCGCTCCGGGCTTGTCGCTGGTGGATGGCGCCGAATTCGCCAGCGGCAGTCCTGCTTGGTCTGCTGGCGTGGGCCAGTGTCATCCCTCTGTGGGCCGCCGCGCCGCCGCACATCGAAGGCGATCCACGCATCGGCTTCCGTAGTGTGCAGGGAGGCGGACAATCGCGTAACGGCGTTTGGGCGCCGATGCAAATCACGCTCAAAGCCGGGGCCGACGACATCACTTCAGGTAGCTATCGCCTCATCGTCGAGAGCGCCGACGGCGAAGCCGTGCCCTATCGCTATACCGTGCCGGTGCCGGCCATTCCCGCCAACAGCGAACAATTCGTCTTCGCCTACGTCCGGCCCGGCAGCGCCGGCAGCACATTCTCCGTCACCTTGCAGAAGACCGACGGGCAGGACGTGCAAACGCTGGCTCGCATCCAGCGCGACCCCAGCGCGCCCAAGAGCGAGGTACTCGAACCGCGCGATGTGCTGTATCTGACCCTCGGTGCGCGTCTGCCGGCGCTGAAGCAAGCGTTGAAACATCCTGAGAAGCCGGGCGTTCCCGGCGAGGTTGCCGAGGACGAAGAGGAAAGCGGGGCGCAGCGCTTCGCCTCTATCGAGAACATCGCTGCTCTACCCGATCACTGGTTCGGCTACGAGGCCGTCGATGTCATCCTGTTGACCACCGCCAGCGATACGTTCGTCAATCAGTTGTTGGAGATGAACAAGGTTCGCCGTGATGCGCTGCTCGATTGGGTGCGGCGCGGTGGCAAACTCGTGTTGTCGGTCGGTCGTAATCAGCAGAGTGTGGCCCGTTGGCTGGACAAGGTACCGCTGCTGGATTGCGCCATCAAGAGCAAGATCACACGCTCCGCGCTGCCCAATTTGCAATCGTGGTGCGGCGGCGGGCAGAAGCAACAATTGCTCAAGCAAGTCGAAATCGCCGGCGTCGAACCGGGAGCGAACACGCACGCCCTCGTCTGGGAAGATCCCGCCGGCGGCGATCTGCAAAAGAGACCGATCATCTTGCAGGCCGGTTGCGGTCTGGGGCGGGTTATCCTCATCGCCTTTGATCTCGATGCGCCGCCGTTTTCGACCTGGGATGGACAGCCGGCGTTCTGGAAGAAGTTGCTCAGCGACAGCACGCCCCGCGTGCCGGCGGCCAACGCCAACAAACAAGCCGTGCCATTCGGCGATACCGGCGAATTGGGAGCCGAACTCAAGCGCGGATTGGAGAGCTTTGAGGAAGTGCCGGTCATTTCCTTCGGCTGGGTCGCCCTGTTCATCCTCTTCTACATTGTTCTGGTTGGTCCACTCGATTACTTCATCCTCAAGAAATTTTTCAAGCGACTCGAACTAACGTGGATCACCTTCCCCGTACTGGTGCTGATTGTCAGCGTGGCGGCGTATGCCACGGCTTACTATTTCAAGGGCGATGATCTGCGCATTAACAAGATCGATTTAGTCGAAATTGATTTGCACGGTCCGGGGCAGGTGTACGGTACAAGTTGGTTCACGCTGTTCAGCCCGCGCATTCAAAACTACACGGTCGGCCTGGAGCCGGTCGCGCCGGAGTGGGGCGGGCGCTGGGATGCGCAGGACGCCGACGCCCCGGTACCGCCCGTGATGATGGCGACGCTGGATGGTCCCGAACCGAGTTTGGGCGGCAACTCGCAAAGTCTGTTCCGCCGTCCTTACGAATATACCGAGGACGCTGGCGGACTCGTGCGCGTGCCGATTCCCGTATGGGCAACACGCACGTTTACGTCTTCGTGGCGTGCGCCGCTGAAGGATCGGCAAACCGCCGATCATCCGTCGCCGGTTCAGGCGGAGTTGCGGATCAGTCGAGATGGCAAGGCTCTGACGGGCGCGATCACCAACAATCTGCCGGCGGAATTGCTGGGGACCATGCTCTTTTTCCAGGAGCAATGGTATGTGTTGGGCGATCTGGTGCCCGGCGAGATGCGCGAGGTTGGTCCGTTATTCGAGCGCGATGTCAAGCGGCACATCCTGGCGGATTGGTTCAACGATCCGAGCGTGTTGCAACCGCGTTTCAGCTCGCTCCCGACAGGGCAACAGCGTTCGTTCCAATTTCTGTCATCGTACAGTACCCTGCGGTCGCTGCTGTTTTACAGTGCGCCGGGCGGCGGCCGACAACCTAACAGCGGTCTGCGCAACCTCGATGAAACCTGGCGTTTGTTGCCGCAAGGAGAGGGACAGCGACGTTATCGCAATGAGGTCATCCTGGTCGGCCGCACGCCGCCACGTATCGATAAGGCCGAGACGGTCGCGAGAGATGGCGTTTCGCCGTCGCGCTTGTGGCTCGATGAGTTGCCGGGTACGCAACCGCAACGGCCGCCCCTGTCGGGCTATCTGCAACAAGAAACGTATGTGCGTATTTATATCCCTTTAGTCCGTAGTCCATAATCTTGCCAGCCCGCAGCGCAAGCAAGGGAACAAATTACCCTTGCTTGCGCTGCGGGCTGGCAAGATTATGGACTACGGACTACGGACTAATAACCATGATTGAAACGCGCGACCTGACCAAGATGTACGGCGACCTGTACGCCCTTAACCGGCTGACGCTCAAGCTGGAACGCGGCGATGTGTACGGCTTCATCGGTCCCAACGGCGCCGGCAAAACGACCACCATGCGCATCCTGGCGACGCTCCTCAATCCGACGTGGGGCGAAGCGACGGTGTGCGGCTACTCGATTTACAACAACGCCAAGGAGATTCGCCGGCTGATGGGTTACATGCCGGATTTCTTCGGCGTTTACGACGACATGAAGGTTACGGAATATCTCGAATTCTTCGCCGCCGCCTATCGCATCCAAGGACCGGAACGACGCCGTAAGGTCGATCAGGTACTCGATCTGGTCGATCTCGGCTACAAGCGCGACGCCCTGGTGACGAGTCTTTCGCGCGGCATGACGCAGCGCCTGGGGTTGGCTCGCGTGTTGCTGCACGAACCGCAAGTGCTGCTGCTCGACGAACCGGCCAGCGGTCTCGATCCGCGCGCCCGCATCGAGATGCGCGGCCTCCTCAAAGAATTGCGCAACATGGGTAAGACGATCCTCATCTCCAGCCACATCCTGAAGGAATTGGCCGACATCTGCAACAAAATCGGCATCATCGAACGCGGTCAACTGCTGTTCGATGGCGATGTGCAATCGGCCATCAAGCAAGTGCGGCAGCACACTGTTTATTTCGTGGCGGTGGCCAACGGTCAGAATGCCGTGGCGCGCGAGCATCTCGAAGCCCACCTCGACATTCTCAAGGTTGAACCGCGTGAAGAAGAGGACTGCCTGCGCGTCACGCTCAACGATAGCGTACATGACGGTAGTTTCATCCCGGAACTGCTGCTGCAAAATGGCCTGCGGCTGAAAATGTTCAAGGAAGAAGAGATCGACCTGGAAGACGTATTCATGGGCATCACCAAGGGAATAACAAACTAATAGTGGTTAGTGGTTAGTGGTTAGTGGTTAGTGGTTAGTGGTTAGTGGTGAACTATCATGGCCGGATCGCGGCTCCGAATGGAAGATACATTATGTGAGCGATCAATTCCATCGGTTTGGTGGGAGCGACCATGACTTTGAAGAGTTACAAAGATCTGATCGCCTGGCAAAAGGCGATGGATCTGGTGGAAATGGTTTATCGTACCACGGAATGCTTTCCCCAGCGTGAAGTCTTCGGACTATGCAATCAAGCGCGGCGAGCCGCTGTCTCAGTCCCAAGTAATATCGCAGAAGGGCAGGGACGCAGTTCGACGCGAGATTTTCTGCACTTTTGTCCATCGCCCGTGGGTCGCTTCAAGAACTGGAAACACAAATGCTGATAGCTGGGCGTTTGCGCTATTTGGATGAGAAGGTGGTCGGCAAATTCTTGAACGCATCCGGCGAAGTCGCCCAAATTCTCAACGGTCTTCGCAAGAGTCTATCCTAACATTGACTAACCACTAACCACTAACCACTAACCACTAACCACTAACCACTATTATGCGTATTCTCGTCACCGGCGGGGCCGGCTACATTGGCAGTCACGCGGTTCGGCTATTCCTCACGCGCGGCCATGACGTGTGGGTTTATGACAATCTCTCGATGGGTCATCGCGCCGCTGTACCCGCCGAGCGGCTCATCGTTGGCGATCTCGCCGAGACGCCGCGACTGGATCAGGCGCTCGTCGAGCATCGCATCGAGGCCGTGGTACACTTCGCTGCCTATGCCTTCGTCGGCGAATCCGTCGAGCAGCCCGCGAAATACTATCAGAACAACCTCATCAACACGCTGCATCTGCTCGACGCCCTGCGCCGGCTGCGTATCCACCGTTTCGTTTTCTCCAGCACCTGCGCCACCTACGGCGTCCCGGAGAAGGTGCCCATCACGGAAGACGAGAAGCAAAAACCGATCAATCCCTACGGCAACACGAAACTAGCGGTTGAGCATGCCTTGGCGGATTATGCCAGCGCCTACGATTGGGGCTTCGCCGCGCTACGCTATTTCAACGCCGCCGGTGCCAGTCCCGACGGCGACATCGGCGAGGATCACGATCCGGAAACGCATTTGATTCCGCTGGTTTTGCAAGCGGTGATGGGCCAGCGGCCGGCCATCACGATTTTCGGCAGTGACTATCCAACGCCGGACGGCACCTGTATCCGCGATTACATTCACGTCGATGACTTGGCCGAGGCACATTTGCTCGCCCTGGAGAACCTGACGCCCGGCAAGCAGCTGCGCTACAATCTCGGCACCGGCAAGGGCTACAGCGTGCGCGAAGTGATTCGCACGGCCGAGGAAGTGACGGGCAAAGCCGTGCCGGTGAAGGAAGGACCGCGCCGGCCCGGCGATCCGCCGTCGCTGGTGGCGTCGGCCGACAAGGTCCAGCGCGAACTCGGTTGGCGACCGCGTTACACCGATCTGCGTGCCATCCTTGAAACGGCCTGGCACTGGCATCGTCGCCATCCCAAGGGGTATGATGATTAATCGACGCTTGCGGCCTCCTCGTTTAAACCACAGCGGCCCCATCGGTCGCCGCACAAACGTAGAGGACGGGCGTGAGCTTCGTGACCGACTGATAGCTGGTGGCGACCACATTCGTAAACGCATGCACCTCGTCGCTACGAACCAAGGCGACGGCGCAACCGCCGAAGCCGGCGCCCGTCATGCGAATGCCCAGGCAAGCGGGATGTAATCGACCGTACTCGACCATGACATCCAGTTCTCGACTCGACACGGCGAAGTCATCGCGCAGACTGTCGTGACTGGCGTTCATCAATCGACCCAGCGCGAGGGCATCTCCTCGGCGCATGGCTGTGGCTGCTTCCAGAGTGCGCTCGTTCTCGGTCACGACGTGTCGCGCCCGACGACGCGTGACTTCATCCAATCGGCCGGACTCTATCTCAAAGCGAGCCGGCGACACATCGCGCAGGGCAGTCACGCCAAAAGCGCGGGCGGCGGCCTCACACTGGCCGCGACGTTCGTTGTAGGCGGAATCGACGAGGCCGCGGCGCGTGGCGGTATCCAACACGACCACCGTCGTTCCCGGCGGAAGGGGCACCGCTTGCGTTTGTAAGGTGCGACAGTCGATGAGCAGGGCGTGTCCGGCGCGGCCTGCCGCGGAAATCATTTGATCCATGATGCCGCAGCGCACGCCGACCCATTCGTTCTCGGCACGCTGGCCGAGTTTGGCCATTGTCGCGGCGTCCCAGGGAGTATTCGATACGGCGGCGAACGCTCGCGCCACGGCCATTTCCAGCGCTGCCGAGGACGACAGCCCGGCACCAACCGGCACGTCTCCGGCGACGACGCCTTCCCAACCGCGAAGCACATGGCCAGCCTCTTGCAGCGCCCACGCCACGCCTTTGACGTATTCCGCCCAACCTTCCTTGGCACGCTCCAGTTGATCGAGCGAAACCGTCACCGTGTCCGCGAAGTCCAGCGAATGAACGATCACCTGCCGATCGGAGCGCGGCCGTAGAGCGATCCACACCGCGCGATCGATGGCCAGGGGCAAGACGAAGCCGTCGTTATAGTCGGTATGTTCGCCAATCAGATTGACACGCCCCGGAGCGCGGACCACGAACCGAGGTGCGGCGTCGAAATGTTGCTCGAACGCGCGGAGAACCCGTTGTTGGCACGTCATCGACAAAGGGAACTCCTTCACGGCGCACTCAATGACTTGCCGTTGTCACTTCGATTGAGTCCCAGGATGAACGGCACCGCGCGCTTGGCCCACTCTGCCGCCGGCGGATAGCGCGATGCGTCTTCGCCGAAGGAACTGCGCAGCATGTCCGTATCGATGATGCCGGGGTTGAGCGGGATCGCGGCCAGTCCGCGCGGTAGTTCCTGCGCCAGTGCCTGCGTCAATCCCTCAATGGCGAACTTGCTGGCGCAGTACGACGCCACTTCCGGCGAGGTCGAACGGCCCCAGGCCGAACTGAAATTGACGATAACCCCGCTGCCGTGGGCAACCATGGCCGGCACGAAACTCCGCAGCACATTGGCCACGCCCTTGATGTTGATGTCGATCAACCGATTGAAGTCATCCGCCGGCACCTCCCACAAAACAGCGTTGGCATTCATCACCGCCGCGTTATTGAGGAGCAAGTCCGGTGCGCCATGCTCGGCCAGCAATCGCTCGGCCCAGCTGCGCACCTGCTCGCCCTGCGTCACATCAACAGCGGCGAAGTCATGCGGCGCACCGAAGCGCTGCCGCAGTCGAGCCAGGTCGCTCTCGGATCGACCGCAGCCAAAAACCGTGTGGCCCAGAGCGATGAATTGCTCGGCCATCGCCAGCCCCAAACCGCGCGTCACGCCCGTGAGGACGATACGCCGAACCGATGTCGCAGCCATGTTTACTGTCTCCTTTCACCGCTTCGCGTCCGTGCTTCCAGTTCCCGGATGCGCGCTTGGGCAGCAGCGAGGGCTGTCTCGGCAGCTTGTCGCGCCTGCGCCTCGGCGGCGCGAGCCTGAGCCATCGCGGTGAAATCCTGGATTTCTTCCATCGTGTCCGCGTCCCAACAAACAACCATTTCATTCCGCAAGCCCATCAATAGGCGCACCGGCTCCAACAATAACCGCTCCTGGCTATCCAGAGGCAGACGCGCGTACTTGCGCGTTCCGCGCCGATAGCCCATCAATTGCCGTGGACCATTCTCACGCTCCTGATCCACGATCGCATACAACGGCACACCCGCCCGGTAGTATTCGCGCACCTTTATCACCACATCGTTGTCGCGGGCGCGCTTGTCATGCGCGTCGGGAGAGACAATCTCGATGACCATCACCGGCCGTGCGCCTTCCGTGGCGACAACAAAAGTCCCCCATTGACGGTTCACGTCCAGAACCCCATCGAAAACACTGATGTCCGGCGAATGATTGCGCAGCCTGCGCACGCCCCAATTAATCAAGCAATCGGTCAGCACCAACGCATGCGGATTGTCGGCCAGCCGCCATTGCAGCACTTCGGCAAGATAGCGGCGGTCTTTACTTTGTCGCGTGTTTTCGGGAATCTCATCGCCCTCCCGTGGATGCAACACATCATCCAGCGTCAACGGCACCTGAACGGATCGTTTGCGACCGTTGGGGCCGATTTGCTGGACGTAGCGCCACCCGAAGCGAAACGGATCGGGTTGCTTCGCGCGGCGAGATTTACCATTCTTCCCGGTAGTGGAATGTCCCGTGTGGTTCATGGCTGACCTCGAATCGAGAGGGACTGGGCACAACCTCCGCATTCTAGCGGAAGCGCCGGGATCGAGAAACGTCGGCTGATCTTGTTCTGTTCGTTAAAACCACCGTGTCTTATCGACCACGTTCACGAGCGGCTCGCCGTGCGCGAAGCGGTGGATATTGTCTAGCAGCACGCCCAGATGGCGCTCGGCGATGCGCGGAGAATAGCCGGCGACGTGCGGTGTGATAATCACCTTACCGGCCATGCTCCAGAGCGGATGATCCGCCGGCAACGGCTCCGTCTCAAACACGTCAAGGGCCGCGCCGGCAATCTCCTCGGCGCGGAGCGCGGCCGTCAGGTCTTCCAGATCAACAAGGATGCCACGGCCGATATTGATGATATAAGCACTCCGTTTCATCTGTTGAAACTGCGTCCGGCGAAACATCTTGACCGTGTCCGGTGTGTGCGGAGCGGCGATGACGACGAAATCGCTGTTCGCCAGCAAATCCGGCAAGCATTCGACCGGCCACAGCGCTTCGACACCCTCCGGCGCTTCTGTCCGCACTGGATCCACGGCCAGAATGCGCATGCCGAAGGCCAAGCCGCGACGTGCTACCTCCGCGCCGATGCTGCCCAGACCGACAATGCCGAGTGTAGCGTCGCCGAGGTGCAGGTGCGCGCGATCAATGGCGTTGACGACGCCGGGGCCAGTCGTGAAAGCGACGCGGGCATCCTCACCGCCAACGGGTGCCCAGTGGGCGCACATCTGCTGAATGATGTAGCGATGCAGATTGCGGGCGAAACAAAGGATGTAGCCGAACACCTGATCGGCAATCACATCGGAGAACAGGCCGCGCATGTTGGTCAACACGCAGGGATGAGCGACCAGTTCGGGAAATAGATAATGTTCCAGGCTGGCTGTCGGCGCTTGCACCCAGCGGAGCTGGCCGGCGACGGCAAGTAAGGACGGCGTAATTTTGCCGAAAAAGGCGTCCGCGTCGGGCATGTGCGCCAGCGCTTCGGATTCGTTGGTGGCGTTGACGATAATCATGCCGGGCGATTCCGCCGTGATGCGTGACAGGCGGGCGTCTTCGACGGGAGGGTGAATGACAAGTTTCATCGGCTCACAAGGATTGAAGGAAGGCGATCAAATCCTGACGTTGGCCTGGACTCAGTTTCTGTCCGCCGAGTTTCTCCGGGGCGTGCGGTCCTTGCAACAAGTCGTCGAGCGTAGCGGCGCGGCCATCGTGCAGATAGGGACCACGCTGCCACAGGCCGCGCAGCGTCGGCGGATTCCAGCGCCGGTACGGGCTGCCATCCGCATCCAGCTTCACATCGTAGAGATGTTCGGAAGTGTAATCCGGGCCAGCATGACAGCGCGCACATTTCGCTGCTCCCGCAAAGAGAGCCTGCCCGCGCTTCGCCGCGACTGACAATCGATTGTCGGCGATGCGATGCGGATTGGGCGGATGATCGAGCGTGCCAAGAAAGGTGACTACGGCACGCACTTCGTCGGCGCTCGGTTTGGGACCGAACATGGTTTGCACGTAGGATTTTTCGACTGCCGCGCCGAGGCTCTTCTGCCAGCCGTGCCATGTCCACGGCGCGGTCCGCGCGACACCGTGCAGGCTCGGCGTGAGCTTCGCATTGCCGTAGGAATCATCGTTGAGCGTGTCGAAGGTCAAGCCGCAAGTGTGTCCGTCCACGTGACAGGTGTGACAGCTGAACCATTGATTGTGCGAACGGCGGGCGTCATAAAATAGCGCCTCGCCCTGTCGCGCCGGTGAGAGGTGCTTCGGTTCTCCCAAGGCAATCGTCCGCACCACTCGACCGGCGCGGACATTGACGATCTGTAGGGCATCGCGCAGGTAGTTGGCGACGACGGCTTGCGAACCGCCGGGCAGAAACGTCAGCGCGAGCGGCCGGCCCTCCAACGGCAGGCGGCGCAACTTACCGTCGTTCTTCGCCAGGCTTTCATGGAGAAAATCGCCGGGATCGCCGCCGGTCCACGGCAACGCGGACGACTCGAAAACCAGCATTTCATGGGTGCCGCCCGCTGTGACGGCGAGATAGCGTCCCGACGGATCGAAGGCGACGCCGTGCGGATCGCCGACGGCTTGGCCGTGTTTGTCGAGAGCGATTTGCTCCAGCGACGGTACAGCTTTCGCATCGAGCGGCAGGCGCGTCAGCCGGCTGTCCGTCACCCAGCCCTTGTCGATGTTCTCGCGCGATACCGGGAACGATCGCTTGATCCCGTGCGCGCAGATTAGCGCCCGACCATCCGGCGTGAATGCCAAAGTGCGGAGATTGAAGGCATCGCCGATTTCTCGCGTCCAAACGAGTTTGCCGGTCGTCAGATCCCACAAGTACACCTGAGCCGACCGACTGCTGGCCGCGGCGAGAAAGCGACTATCCGGCGACAGCGCCAGATGACGCGGTTCGCGCGGCGCAGGCCAGCGTTGCGTGATTTTTCGGCTCGCCCAATCGATGGCTATGACTTCATCGTTACCAGCCAGGGCCGCGTAAAGACGGCCCTTCGCCGTGAAGACCAGACCGCGCGGCTCAATACCAATCTGAAGCGTGCCGGCCGGTTTGATGGTTGTGCCATCCAGATCGAACAGCGATAGCGTGCCCGACCAGAGATTGCTAACGGCGGCATGCCGGCCATCCGGCGAACAGGCTACCGCCACGGGTTTGCGACCGCACGATAACTCGGCGAGTACCTTGCCCGCCGATATATCCACCAAAGACAGCGAATCCGCCGTGTGATTGGCTGTCAGCGCGAGCCGACCGCCCGGCAACAGCACCACATCCACCGGACTGCGATGCGGTTCCTCACGCGGCGCGGGATGGACTCGCGGCGACAACAGGAACAGCGATGAAATGAGTAGCAGCGTGGAAGCGCTGGCGAGGATTGTTCGCATGGTTGGACATCCCCACCAGCCCGAAGCGCCAGCGATGGGTGACGAGAAGCCTTCGCTAGCGTTTCGGGCTGGTACGACTTTATTGCGCCGCCTTCTCCGGCACCGTCACCATGAGCAGACGTTTCGGCTGTTTACCAGCGGGAATGCGCGCCGTCACCTTCTTCGTCGCGGTGTCAACGACGGCCACGGCATTGCCGCCGCGCGCCGCCACGTAGCACGTCTTGCCATCCGGGCTGAACGTCAGCCAGTAGATTTGCGTGCCGATGGGGATGGTCGCAATCTGCTTCGGCGTCTCACCCGTAATGTCGTACACATGCACATCGTGATGCTCGACATCGCATTCCCAGATTTCCTTTTGATCCGGACGAATGCCCAGACCATGACTACGGCTGGCGACCTTGCGCTGTTCGTCCGGCAACTCGGCCTGCACGCGATGGACCATCTTGCGCTTGGCAATGTCGGCAACCTCAAGACCGACTAACCCATCGACCTCGACGAACAAGCGTTTCTCGTCGGCCGACAGCGCAATAGGCCGCACCACGTTGCTGTACGGGATGGTACCGAGAATCTCGTGTGTGGCCGTGTCGGTGATCGTCACCTTCTTAGGCGATCCCATTGGTGCCAAATACATATGCTTGCCGTCCGGCGAACAGAGGGTATTGTGTGGCCGGCCGCCGGTGAAGACGCGCTTGAGTACCTTGCCCTTAGTGACATCGACGACATCCCAGAAGCCGTCGCTGCATGGAACATAGGCGATCTTGCCATCGGGCGTGACGGCGAGTTGGTTCGGCGCGGGGCCGACATCCATGCGGCGTGTGACCTTGTCGGTGTGCGGATCGATCCACACGAGTTCGCCCGGTTTGCGTCCCTCAATGGTGACGAGGATGAAGTCCTGGGCGGCGGGCACGGCGATGCCGTGCGGATGAGGACCAACCTCGATGCGACCCATTGGCTTGTTGGTGGCCGCGTCGATGACGGTGACGTCATTGCCGGCGCTGTTGGTGACGTAGAGCTTTTGGCGAACCTTGGCCGCCGGCGTATCGGCCACAGCGGGGCAGACGATGAACAGGCTGAATAGACAGGCAGACAGACAGCGAATCATGGAGGCGTCTCCTTGTGGATGGTGAGGCGTAGGGCGGCTGATTGCCAGCGTAGCCGATGGCACGCGGATAGCAAGCAAGTAACGCTGTCACGCTCAGCATCTTCGTATCATCTGTGGTGTGGATAAGATCGCAAGCTATCGCTGGCTTAAGCGGATTCGTCTCGCTTCTGCCGCCATTCCTCGATCCAGGCATCGACATCCGGGTGCAATCGTCGAGCCTCTTGAAGAATCGGTTCGGCGGTCTCAGGCGATTCCATGCCGTACTCCTCGGCCAACCACTCGCGCAAATCGGCAGCCGAATCCGGCTCATCTGGCTCACAGGTGACATAATTCGGCCCGAATTCGCTGTAGCCAATGCCTAACAACTTGAGAAATTCGCGGATGTTCGCCGCTAGCACAATGTTGTCGTCGCCTTCCGAACCGAGGTTCACGACCGGAGCTTCCGCAGAGTCCATCTCTTTGTAGAACCAGAGGGCGATCAACGAACCATCGGGACCGCAGCCGAACACGGCGAACCGAGAAGCATCCTCGGCATTGCCGAACCATGAATCCGCTGTGTCCGCACCCAACTCAAAGCAGCCGCTGACGGAATTTCCTTGTTCTTCGGCGAAGTCACACAGTTTACGCAGATCGTCCGGTACGCGAATGCCTTTGGGAAACTTCGCCTGGATTGTGTCCGCGAGCATCGGCATTTCCTCCTGATTAACTCGTAATTAGCCCGTCATAGCCGGCATATCATCGGCATTGGCCCTCCTCTTGTCAAGCAAGTCCGCTGCGGTCCTTTCATGCCCCTCTTGGACGAAGCGTTAGGGCTGCTAACCTCGCTTTTAGCGCAAAGTTGATGCGGAAGTTCGAGCCATGATTGATCTGTCCCAGGCTATTCGCTCGTTGAGCGATTTCAAACGCAAGACCAGCGAATTCATGGTTCGCACGAAGAAAAACGGACACCCGGTAGAGCTGACCATCAATGGCAAAACGGAGTTGGTGGTTCAGGACGCGGCCAGCTATCAACGGCTCATCGAGTTAGCCGAACAAGCCGAACGGATGGCGTTCCTGCGCGAGAGCCGCGAAGATGTCGAGGCCGGACGCACGGAGCCAGCCTTCGACGCCCTGGAGCGCCTGGCCAAGAAGCACAAGCTGAAGCGAAAAGGCAAGTGACTCGACGCCGTCCATTCACCTTCCCGCATGCACATCCGCGCCGATTTCCGGCTGCTGACGAGGGAGCGAACTGTCGCAAGTATCGCCGATGGACGCGATCATAGGGCGTCGGTGGAGAAGGCATCGGCGGTTCCGGGCAAGCCATTGCGGCGCAGGGCGTCGAGATATTCGGTGGGTGACAGGGGTGGCCGCTTCAAAGCGGCCCGGTGTTCGGCGGCAGCGGCAACGACGATGCCACTCTCCATCAGTTGAGAGGCAAAGGTATCGGGCACCGCCGAGGCTATTCCGAACGGCTTCAGTACGTTCGTTGGAAAGTCTTTGATATTGAAAGTCACGATCACATCGGCTTTGCCTTCGTCGTAGATGGCCCTTCGGTGTCATAGAGTCCCAACGCCTGCGACAACTGGACCATCTCGTCCGCCGCGTTCTTCGCGCGCTGGAACATTTTCTCCCGGTACTCCACCAGGGCGTCGGCCGGAATGCGACGGTGCTTTCCGACCATACGACAAGGCAGCAGCTTCTGCTTGATGAGTTTGATGACGAACGGCCGCGAGACATCCAAGAATCCTGCGGCTTGAGTGGTCGTCATTTCCAGGGGCAGCGGTTGGCACAATCCTTTGTACGCTCGATGCACAACAGCCTCCAATTCAGGCGACACCTCGACGCGAACGCCGTCAATAGCAATTTCAATCCGGCCTCGTTGGGGCATCTCAGGAGTTTCGTTGACTTTCACGGTCTCGGTCGGGAGTATCGCAGCAGCTTTTCGTCGTGGGTTTGACATGGCATCACTTGGTTGTGGATCTGGCGGCGCACACTACCGTTACAGTTTATCGGCCAAGTGAAATAAATGCAATATGTGAAACGAACGCAAATCGCGGTCGTCTTGGAGAAAATGCGCATTATTTCCGAGGCATCGCGTGAAGCGGCCATCTCCTCATCGACATCCACGAAGGAAGTCGAGGAAACACTTGCCGAAGCGAGCCGTATCGAGTGTAATCGCTATATCGTCCAAACATCCGTGAATCGACCTGCCGATGTACTTCGAGGCCACGCATCATGCAATTACCGTCCCGCCTATCTCAACTTCCGCCGCGCCTTTCGCTCATACTACTCACCGCCCTCCTGCCTCTCGTGACGTTCCTACCGAACGCCGCTCCGGTGCGCAGCGCCGATACGGCGAAGCCGGCCGCGAAGTTCGAGCTTCATCGCGGCGATCATATCTGCATCATCGGCAACACGCTCGCCGACCGCATGCAGCACGATGGCTGGCTGGAAACGATGCTGCAAAGCCGTTTCCCCAAGCATGAACTCGTGGTTCGCAATCTTGGTTTCTCCGGCGACGAATTGACCGTTCGCCTGCGCTCGGCGAACTTCGGCAGCCAGGATCAATGGCTGGCCGGTTCGCAACCCATCCCCGAGCCGGGCAAACTGGTAACACGCAAGGGATTGACCGATAACCGCCTGGAGAGGACGAACACGCGCGCCGATGTGGTCTTCGCCTTCTTCGGCTACAACGAATCGTTCGCCGGCGAAGCCGGCTTGGATCAGTTCAAGAAAAATCTTGAGACGTTTATCAAGCATACGCTCGGCCAGAAGTACAACGGCAAATCCGCTCCGCGTCTCGTTCTCTTCTCTCCCATCGCTCACGAGAACTTGCACGACCGCAATCTGCCCGATGGCAGTGCGAACAACAAACGCCTGGATATGTACACAAAAGCGATGGGCGAAGTCGCCAAAGAAAATAGTGTTACCTTCGTGGATTTGTTCCATCCCACGCGCAAGCTGTACGACCATTCGCCCGATAAGCCGATGACCATCAACGGTATTCACCTCAACACACGCGGCAATGAGGCCGTGGCGCGCATCATCGACCAGACGCTGTTCGCTGGCGAGACGGAGCGCGATGTGAAGGGGCTGGAGAAATTGCGGCAAGCCGTCGTCGATAAGAATTTCTACTGGTTCAATCGCTACCGTGTGCTGGATGGCTTCAATGTCTACGGCGGCCGGGCCTTCGAGAAGTACGCCGATAAGCAATCCAACTACGAAGATCAGCAGCGCGAGATGGAAATTCTCGACGTGATGACCGCCAACCGCGATAAGCACATCTGGGCCGTCGCGCAGGGTAAGGATGAGAAAGTTGACGATAGCAATACGCCGCCGTTCATTCCGGTGAAGACGAACAAGCCCGGCAAGGGGCCGGATGGCTCGCATATCTATCTCGACGGCGAACAGGCCATTCAGAAGATGACGCTTGGTAAGAACTTGAAGGTCAATCTCTTCGCCTCCGAGAAGGAGTTTCCGGAGTTAGCCAAGCCGGTACAGATGCAGTTCGACTCGAAGGGCCGGCTGTGGGTGGCGGCATGGCCGAGCTATCCGCACTGGAAACCCAAAGAAGAAATGAACGATAAGATCCTCATTTTCGAGGACGCCGACGGCGACGGTAAGGCCGACAAGATGACGGTCTTCGCCGACAAGCTGCACTGTCCGACCGGCTTCGATTTCTACAATGGCGGCGTTCTCGTCGCGCAAGCTCCCGACCTGATGTTCCTCAAGGACACCGACGGCGACGGCAAGGCCGATCTGCGCGTGCGTGTGTTGCACGGACTCGACTCGGCCGACTCGCATCACACCTCCAACAGCTTCGCGCTCGATCCGGGTGGCGCGCTGTATTTCCAGGAAGGCACTTTCCATCACACGCAGGTGGAGACGCCGTATGGTCCCGCGCAGCGCTGCGCCAACGGCGGCGTTTTTCGCTATGAGCCGCGTGCCCAGAAGTTCGATGTGTATGTCAGCTTTGGCTTCGCCAATCCGCACGGCCACGTCTGGACGCACTGGGGCGAGGATTTCGTTTACGACGGCACGGGTGCCAATCCGTATCACGGTGCGCTGTTCTCCGGGCATCTGGATTTCCCGCAAAAACATGGCCGTCCGCCGCAGGTCTACCAGCAGCGAACCCGGCCGTGCCCCGGCGTCGAGATTCTCTCCAGCCGGCACTTTCCCAAGGAAAACCAGGGCAATTTGCTCGTCGCCAACGTCATCGGCTTCCAGGGCATTTTGCAATACAAACTGGAGAACAAGGGCGGCAGCTTCGGTGCCACCGAAACGGAACCGATTATCTACTCCAGCGATCCGAATTTCCGTCCTTCCGACCTGAAAATAGGGCCGGACGGCGCGATCTGGTTCATCGACTGGCAGAACACGATCATCGGTCATTTGCAGCACGCGCTGCGCGATCCCAGCCGCGATCGCACGCATGGCCGCATTTATCGCGTTACCTATGCAAATCGCCCGCTGCTCAAGCCGGTGAAGATCACCGGCGCGCCGATCGATAAATTGCTCGACATCCTCAAGGAGCCGGAAGACCGCGTCCGCTCGCGTGCCCGCATCGAGTTGGGCGGACGCGAAAGCAAGGAGGTTATCGCGGCCGTGAAGAAGTGGACCGCCGCGCTAGATAAGAAAGATCCGCAATACGAACACAATATGCTCGAAGCATTGTGGATGCACCAGTATCACAATGTCGTCGATGAGGGGCTGCTCAAACGCATGCTGGCGTCACCGGATTTCCGCGCTCGCGCGGCGTCGGTTCGCGTGTTGTGCTACTGGCGTGAGCGCGTGCCGGAGGCTTTGGAGTTGCTCAAGAACCTCGCCGCCGATCCGCATCCGCGCGTACGCATGCAGGCGGTTCGCGCCGCCAGTTTCTTCACGGTACCCGAGGCCATTGAGGTGCCGCTTATCTCCGCCGATCAACCGGCCGACCCGTATGTCGATTTTGTCCGTGGCGAGACGATGAAGGCGCTCGACCCCATCGTCAGCAAGGCCGTCAAGGCCGGCAAGACAATTCATTTCACCACGGATGCCGGCGCGCGTTATTTCCTCAAGAACGTCAGCACGGATGATCTTCTCCGCCTGAAGCGTACTCCTGCGGTATATCTCGAATTGCTATTCCGCAAGGGCGTCCGCGACGAATATCGCCGTGAGGCGTTGACGGCCTTGGCCAAGGGGCAGAAGAAGAGTGAGCTGCGCGTGTTGCTCGACGCGCTGCGCAGCCAGGAAGATGAGCGGAAACAGCAGGACGAAAGCGTTGTTTTCGATCTCATTCGTCTCTTGACCAGCCGGCCCGCCTCCGAATTGGCCGAGGCACGCGGCGAACTGGTGAAGATGGCCACGGACTCGAAATTGCCGGTGACCCGGCAACTCGGTTTCGTGGCCCTCATCGCGGCGGACGGCAACGTGGACAAGGCATGGGCATTGGCCACGAAATCGGTATCCGGTCTGCGTGACCTTCTCCGTGCCATGCCGCTCATCCGCGATCCCAACCAGAAGGCCAGCCTTTATCCGAAGGTCGAGCCGCTGCTCGCCGGTCTGCCGAAGGAACTGGCCTCCACGACGAACAACGGCAAATCCACGCTGGGCCGCTACGTTCGCATTGAATTGCCCGGCAAACGACGAACGCTGACGTTGGCTGAGGTCGAAGTGTTCAGCGATGGCCGGAATATCGCTCCGCAGGGCAAGGCGACGCAGAAGAACACCGCCTACGGCGGTGACGCAAGCCGGGCTATCGACGGCAACAAGAACGGCAACTACAACGGAGGCGGTCAGACCCACACGGCGGAGAATACCGCCAATCCGTGGTGGCAGGTCGATCTCGGCAGCGAGGTGCCCATCGATTCGATTGTCGTGTGGAACCGCACCGACGACGGTCTCCGCCAGCGTCTCGATCGTTTTACGCTCAAGGTGTTGGACAAAAACAGCAAGGTCATCTTCGAGAAAAAGAACCTGCCGGCTCCGCCGGTCAAGACGGCTTATGACATTGGCGGCGAAGCGCCCGAGCGTGTCATCCGTCGCGCCGCCATGAACGCGCTCACGTCGGTTCGCGGCAAGGAGGCCGATGCGTTCAAGGCACTGGCCAAGTACGTCGGTAACAAGGCCGATCGTCAGACGGCGATTCAGGCACTTCAACACATCCCCGCCATGCACTGGCCGAAGGAGCAGGCTAAACCGCTGCTCGAAGTTTTGCTGCCGTACATCCGCACGATTCCGGTTGCGGATCGTACTTCGCCGGCCGCTCTCGATGCGCTGCAACTGGCCGATTCGTTGGCCTCACAGCTGCCGTTGGCTGAGGCCAAGCAGGTACGCCGCGAACTCGGCGAGCTGGGCGTGCGTGTCCTCCGCATGGCGACGGTGCCGGATCAGATGTTGTTCGACAAGGAACGCATCGTCGTCAAGGCCGGCAAGCCGGTGGAGATTCTTTTCGAGAATAACGATCTGATGCCGCACAATTTCGTCGTGACGAAACCCGGTTCGCTGGAAGCGATCGGCATGCTCGCCGAGACGACTGCCACCCAACCAGGGGCGCTGGAGCGCGATTATGTTCCGGCGTCGGATAAGGTATTGCTCAAAAGCCGGCTGCTTCAGCCGCGCAATTCGCAGAAGCTCAGTTACATAGCTCCGAAGCAGCCGGGCGTCTATCCTTACGTTTGCACCTACCCTGGCCATTGGCGGCGCATGTACGGCGCGATGTATGTCGTCGAAGATCTCGACGAATATCTCGCCGACGCGGAGGGCTATCTGGCCAAGCATCCGCTGCCGATCGCGGATGAATTGCTTAAGTTCGTGCGGCCGCGTAAGGAATGGAAGTTTGAGGAGTTGTCCGCGTCGGTGGAACATCTCAAGGAGGGCCGTTCGTTCAGCAACGGGAAGCAGATTTTCCAGGTGGCCAACTGTGTCGCTTGCCACAAGCTGAACGGTGCCGGTATTGAAGTTGGGCCGGATCTGACGAAGATCGATCCCAAGCAAGATAAGCCGATTGAGATTCTCCACGACATTCTCGATCCGTCGTTCCGCATCAACGAAAAGTATCAGACGTTCACGTTCGAACTGAATTCGGGCAAGGTCGTCACAGGTCTTGTCGTCGCGGAGACGCCGGAAATGGTGAAGGTTCTGGAAAACCCGCTGGCCAAGGCCGACCCGGTGATTCTCAAGAAATCGTCGATTGCCGAGCGCAAGAAGTCGCCCACGTCGATCATGCCGAAGGGATTGCTCGACAAGATGACGCGCGAGGAGATTCTCGATTTGATCGCGTACGTCGCCGCCAAGGGCGATCAACGCAGTCCGCTGTTCAAGGGCGGCCATGAACACGGACATGGGCATGGACACTGATGCCGTGAGCCATACTCGATAAAGTGACGCGGCCGGCTGGAGTCATCCAGCCGGCCGTTTTCTTTCGATCACGTCGCGGCGCGGGTTGATTGCAGTGACGGGAGAGGGCCGAAGGGCAAGCGGAGGCAGCGCGCCGAGCAACGCGTACCGCAGAAGAAGTTCCTGGGTGGCCCTAAACTTACTCCGCTTTGACTGAGACATTGCCGGAACCTTGTGCCCCTGCTTCACGCTTGTACGGCGAAGGAGACTCTTCCACGAACACCCGTAGCTTCTTCGCCAACTCTTGCGACGCGGGGCACGAACACGGTACCCCGGCGTACATGTAGTAGTCCCAGCCGAAGTGCAAGAAGCTAGCCAGCCCCTCCAGCCGACACCAAAACTTCTCGCGGAGAACCAGCCGGATCACCGTCCCGAGTTGCTCCAGGGCAAGGACACTGCCCTCGCCGAACTCAATTGGATACTTGCGGTTGTTTTCCAGTCCACTGACTGTCAGAGCGGACTGTCCGGATTCGCGGAGAAAGCTAAGGGCGACCGCGACGTAGGCATCCTCAACCCGACGATACTCTGTCGCGGTTAGGACAACGCCGCCGAAGGAGCGGCCGATGTCGCTGATGGAGGTCCACTCATCCCGCGTGTATGCACCGCTGGAATCGCGAAAGGATGGATTGTATTTCGTGATCTGGTACTCCAACATAGTTCCTCCGTGGGCCGATCTACTGGAGCGAATCATTCTGCCCCGATCTCACGATGGGTAGGCCGAACTCGGACTTTAAACAGGCACCCAACCGAAAAGCACTCAGCGACAAGCCCTGAGCGCCCGCCTGCCCTCGACTTCAACCCGAATGGAGCCACCAATGTCTTCACGCCTGCCGGCAAGGGTTTGCCGCCGCCCGACACCGGATTCATCAGTCGCTGGATTGCCGAACCCCTGCCGAAGTGCATCAGCAGGAGAGCCGAAGAGTCCGGCAAGGCCAAGAATCATGAGGGTAGTTTGAGGGCCAATCCACTTCTCGATTCGCCTGATTTTGGTCTAGACAACAGGGTCCACCATAGAAAATACGGAAAAAGCCATTTGGCAAATGGAGAGAGAATTGAGGAGGCTGATTTTTTCCATCTCAGTCGATTCTTTTTGTCTTTTGTTTTTTGTCTTTTGTATTTTTTCCGTGTTTTCCGTGTTTTCCGTGGTGAAATCTTCTTTACACCAATGCCGTCGTAGGCTGCGTGAATGGTTCGTTGGTCTCGGCGCGGCGTTTCAGTTCCGCGCACGGCTCGAAGCGCCGGCCGTGTCGCGTCGCCAGAGTCGTCAGCGCCTGCACGATGTCGGCGATGCCGCGATCATCGGCGTAGCGTAAGGGGCCGCCGCGGTGCGGCGCCCAGCCGGTGCCCAACACCATCGCCAGATTGATCGCCGCGGCGTTCGCCGTTAATCCTTCACTCAATCCAAGGGCGGCCTCATTCACCATGAGCAACACCATGCGCTCGCGGCCCTCGCTCACCCGCACCGCGGCCGGCAGTGTCGAGGTTGCCGTGGATACACGTTCGCCGCGCAACAACTCCTGCACTTGCGTGTTGACCTTCGGTTTTTTGCCGTCGTGAAGATAGAAGCCTCGCCCGCTCTTCTGTCCCAGCAAACCACCGGCACGCATCTTCTCGAACGCCGTGTTCGGCTCGAAGCGACCGGCCAGCACCGGTTGCATCGACTGCGCCACATGCGCCGCCACATCCAGCCCAATCTGATCGAGCAATTCCAGTGGTCCCATCGGCATGCCGAAACGCTTCATGACGCGATCCACTTGTTCAATAGCCAACCCCTCGGACACCAGGAGAACGCCCTCGTTCAGATACGGCATCAAGATGCGATTGACCACGAAGCCCGGACTGTCGCGCACTACCACCGGCGTTTTGCCCAGGTTGATCGCCCATTGCGTCAGCGTCGCCAACGATTGGTCATTGCTCGACGGCGTGCGAGCCACCTCGACGAGCGGCATCTTGTGGACCGGGTTGAAAAAGTGCATACCGGCGATGCGCTCCGGATGAGTCGATCCCTCTTGCAGACACTCGACGGGCAGCGAGGAAGTATTCGTCGCCAGCACGGTCGCCGGTCGAGTGCGCGCTTCCAATTCGCGGAAGACGGCACGCTTGGCGTCAATGTCTTCAAGGGCCGCTTCGACCACGACATCGACATTGTCAAAGCCGTCCCATTTCAGCGTGCCCTGAATGGCCGCGAGACGCTCGACCGATTCCGGTTCGGTCAACAGGCGGCGTTCGACGGCTTTGCGAAACAGGCTGGTGATGCGCGTCAAGCCGGCGTCGAGCGCCTCCTGACTGACTTCCTGCACGATCACCTTGCAGCCCTTGAACGCGGCCAATTGCGCGATGCCCGCGCCCATCGTGCCCGCACCCACCACGCCGACGCGCCGCACTTCCGCCGGCGTCGCGCCGCGCACTTCCTCCGGCAATTTGCGAGCTTTTTCGCTCTGGAAGAACAGCGTAATCAGGTTGCGGCAAGCGGTGCTAACGGCCAGCCGGCCTGCCGCCGTGCGCTCATACGTCAACCCTGCCGTCATGCCGTCGCGAATGCCGGCGCGAATCGCCTCCAACGCCTCGAACGGCGCCGGCATGTCATCCCACACACGCCGGCGCATCAGGCGCTCGGTGGCTTTGAAGAGAATGCGTCGGCCAATCGGGTTCGATTCGAGCAATCGCTGCCGCCAGGTGAGGAGGGGCAAACCCGAACGCTGCCGTTTACCCTGGGCGATGGCGCGAGCCGTCAACTGGGCGAACTGCTCGCGCAACTCGGATTCCGTCGAGGCAAGGGCATCCGCCAGCCCCCAGCGAAACGCCTCGGTAGCGCTTAATCGTTTACGGTCGAGAATGACGCGCAGGGTCCGCTCCAAACCGATGACACGCGGCAAACGCTGTGTGCCGCCCCAGCCCGGCAGCAAACCCAGCTCGACTTCGGGCAAACCGAGTTGCGTGTTCGCCTTGTCGAAAACGAGGCGATAATCGCAGGCCAAGGCGAACTCCAGGCCACCGCCCAGACACGCGCCGCTGATGGCGGCGATGCTCGGCATCGGCAGACCGGCGAGCTTGTCGAAGAGCTTCTGTCCTCGGAGCGAAGTCGCCGTCGCGCCGGCGGCGTCCTTGATGGCGAGAAACTCATGCAAGTCCGCGCCGGCGACGAAGCCGCTTTTTTTGCCGCTGCGCACGACGAGCAGGGGCGCAGTCGTGGCGGCGACGGCGTCCAGCGCGGCGTCGAGGTCGGCGACGACTTGACGATTGAAGACGTTGACGCTGCGGCCCGGCACATCGAGGATGAGTGCCACGCTGCCATCGGGGTCGCGTTCCACGACAACCGTTTCGGAGTGGAAGACCTGCATGCGATCACCTTCGGAGTTGGTCGCCGATGCGAGCATGGCCGGCATGCGCCAGCGTTAACGTGTCCATGTCCAGGAAGTACATCAGTCCTCTTCGGCGTCCCGTCGGCCGCGTTGCTTGTGAATCTGCTCAAGCATTTCTCCGAGGTTCGGATCGTCCTTGAAGGCACCGATCTGCATTAGGAGGCCTTCCTTCTTGCTCGGCGGCGCCCGCAACCAATCCTGTAGAGCAATCCTAAGGAGCTGCCATTCATCCCCCAATTTGCGTCCCGGAAGCCCCTGGTCCCGAACGAGTCGCGCGACTTCGTTCTCCGTTACCCGTAGGTATTCCGCTGTCTCAGCCAACGCCAGGACGTCGTCATTAGTGAAAGCTGTTAGCGTTGTCGTGGGTTTGGGATGCGGTCCGCCCTTAACTTTGTTCTTAGGAACTGGCATCTCACCCTCCTCCTGTTCTTGCGATAATGCTTGCTCATTCTACCAACAATCGGGCTTGGCGAGCAGATAAAGAAGGGGAAGCTGGGAGGTAGGGCGAGTGTCCGGGCGGCAAACCCATCGGAGCCGCGACCGTGAGGGAGTGGTAGTTTCCCTCGCTCCCTCACGGTCGCGGCTCCGATGGGTTTCGTTCGCTGGTTATTCCGTCTCCACCAACAAGGCCGCGCCCTGTCCGCCACCGACGCACAATGTCGCCAGGCCACGCCGTAGGTTGCGCCGCCGCAGTTCCTTCAGCAGCGTCAGCACCAACCGCGTACCCGTCGCACCCACCGGATGCCCCAGGGCGATCGCCCCGCCATTGACATTCAGCCGAGAGCCATCTATCTCGCCGATTGCCGTGTCACGGCCAAGGTGTTCGCGTGCGAACTGCTGCGAGGCGAACGCTTTTTCGTTGCTCAGCACCACGGCCGCGAACGCCTCGTTCATCTCAATCAGATCGATGTCGCCCAGACTCAGGCCGGTTTTCTGTAACAGCTTGCTCGTGGCGAACACCGGCCCCATGCCCATGCGCGACGGATCGCAGCCGGCGTAGGCGTAGGCCCGCAGATAGCCCAACGGACGGCGGCCCTCGGCGCGGACCGCCTCGCCCGGCATGACGATCATCGCCGCGGCGCCATCGGTGATCGAGCAGGAATTGCCCACCGTCACCGTGCCGTCTTTCTGGAAGAACGGTTTCAGGCGCGCCAGCGCTTCCATCGTTTGATCCTTGCGTGGACCGACATCCTCGGTGACGGCGCGGCTGGCGACCTCCGCCGGCACCGGCGTAATCTCCTCGGCCAGAACGCCGCGTTTCTGAGCATCGACGGCGCGGCGATGGCTTTCCAACGCGAACGCATCTTGCTCCTGTCGCGTGAGGTGGAAATCGCGTGCGATCAATTCCGCCGTGTCGCCCATGATGAGACCGCACACCGGATCGGTCAAACCGAGCTGCACGCCGATGATCGGCTTGAAGTGTCGCGGCCGAAATTGCAGCAGTGTCCCGAGCCGTTGTCGCCAGTTCTTCGCCTTGCCCAGACGCATGTAGAGATTTGTCGCCTCGCGATTGTAGAGTAAAGGTATCCGGCTCATCGACTCCACACCGCCTGCGACAACCGTACGCGCCTCACCCAGTTGGATAAGCTGGGCGGCTGTCGTGATCGCTTCCATGCCGGAGGCGCAATTGCGCTGCACGCTATGGGCGATGCGATCGCGGGGAATGCCGGACAGCAGCGCGATGACGCGCGCGATGTTGGCCGCGTCGGGCGGCATGGCGACGTTGCCGAAGATAACTTGATCGACTTGATTGGGCCGCAGGCCGGCGCGTTCCAGTACGGCCGTGGTGGCGATACGGCCGAGTTCCTGAGCGGGCACGGAAGCCAGGGGACCATAGGCTTTGGCAAAGGGCGTTCGGATTCCTTCGAGAATGGCGATGTCGAGCATGAGGAGACCTCCCTGGAGGCGAGAAGCTAACCACAGAGGCACAGAGACACAGAGAAGACAGAAAACTATGATCCTGTCTTCTCTGTGTCTCTGTGGTTAGCTCTTTGTTCCGTTACCATTAACCGAGGGGGGCGACTCGCGCAATTTGCGGCGCAGCACTTTGCCGAGGAAATTCTTGGGCAGTTCGCTGACCACTTCGATTCTGCGCGGGCGTTTTTGCTTGCCCAGGTGCAGCTTGCAATGGCTTTCCAGGGCGGCCAAGTCGAGATGGCTGCCGCTGCGCGGTACGATCAACGCTTTGACCACCTCGCCGCGATCGTGGTCCGGCACGCCAATCACTGCTGCTTCGGCCACATCGGGATAGTCCCGCAATACTTCCTCCACCTCCGCCGGAAACACCAAATAACCCGACGTTTTGATAATATCCCTTTTGCGATCCACCAAGGTGTAATAACCCTCTTCGTCACGCCGGGCCATATCGCCGGTGAACAGCCAACCATCCTTGAGTACGGCTTCGGTGGCGTGCGGATTGTTGAAGTAACCCTTCATAATCTGCGGGCCGCGTACCACCAATTCACCCACTTGATCGTCCGCGACTACCTCCGCGCCCGTGTCGGGATCGACCAGCCGCGCCTCGGTGTCCGGCAGCGGTTTGCCGATGGTGCCGGGCCGGTTCGCGTCACCGGCCGGGTTCGCGTGCGTCACCGGACTCGCCTCGGTCAGACCATAGCCTTCGACGATGGCGCCGATGCCGTATTTCTGAAACTCGGTACGTACATTCGATTCCAGCGCCGAAGCGCCGGAGATGACGAAGCGAATGAACGACAAATCGTGGGACTTGCCGCGCATGAGATTGTTGAGAGCGCCGAGCATGGCCGGCACCGCCGGCACGATTTCCGGCCGTTGCGACTCGATCAGCGATAGCACGGCGCGCGTCTCGAAGCGCGGATACAGATGCAGCGTGCTGCACTTGGCCCAGCTGGTCAATAGCGATACGGTCAAGCCGTAAGCGTGGAAGAACGGCAGCACGCCGAGCAGACTTTCGGTGCCGTCTTCGCCGCCGCACCAGTTGCGCAGCTGCAAGGCGTTGGCCACCAGATTGCGATGCGTCAGCATGACAGCCTTGGGCGACGAAGTCGTCCCGCCCGTCGGGGCGAGTACGGCGACATCTTCTTCAGGCCGGATGAGGACCGGCTTGTCGAGCGGTTCCGCTTGCAGCAGATCCTGGAAGCGATGGCGGTGCGTATCGTGCGGCATGCGCAGATAGCCGTTGCGGCGCAGACGCTCGATGCGATAGAGCATGCCACGCCATACGGCGATGCGGCGCGCCAGCGAGGTCAGCACCACATGCTCCAGCGGGCCGCGTTCGAGCGCCCCCATCACGGCGGGAGCCAGCAAATCCAGCGTGATGACAATGTGACAGCCGGTTGCCTCCAACCAGTGGCCGACTTCCTCGGCGACCATGAGCGGACTCAGCTGCAAGGCCGTCGCGCCGGTCAACCAGATCGCTTGCAAAGCAATCAGATATTCGGGGATGTTCGGCAGCAGAACGCCGACGTGCCGGCCCGGCCCTGCTCCTTTGTCGGCCAGAGAGCGAGCCAGTCGCCGTGCCTGCTCGTTGAGCTGCGCGAACGTGGTGGCCCGACCGTAAAGCGTGCAGGCCGCGCGGTTGGGCGTGCGCCGGGCGGCACGTTCCAACAGCGTACTCAGGGGCACGCGCGGATACGGCACTGACGACGGCATGTCACAAGGATATTCGTCCAGCCAGGACTGTTGCCAGGATGAGACACTTAAACCGGAAGATTGGATCGAGGATAGGGACATCACGGCGGCTCTCCTTCCAACGCCATTGCAATGCAATGCGCATACCGCGATCTGGATTTTTTCAATGGAGGGAGGGAGGCGAAAAACGGATACGCGAAAAAACGTGCGACACGGGCCGGGAGGTGGGGCTTCGGGGGCCGTGGCCTCTCTTCTCTTCTCTCCACTTTATTTTACGTTGCTTCCTTCGCGGAAACAACCGGCACTCACGCGATTTGCAGAGGGGACCGTGACGGCAATGCGGATCGTGTCGATCGCGCGCAACCTATGGCCGTTCGGTCAAACCGGCGACAGGGAGGGAGCCAGCTATAAAATACCTTGACGAGTTGTTTTCCGCCCTGGAAGGATGATTGACTCATGGCGACGCTTCTGCGCAGCGATGTTCCCGGCTATCCTTGTCGTCGCGGCAAGGTCCGCGATGTCTACGATCTCGGCGACCGTCTCGTCATCGTCGCCACCGATCGCATCAGCGCTTTCGATTGGGTATTGCCGACCGCCATCCCCAGCAAAGGCCGCGTGTTGACGGCTCTGACCCTATTCTGGCTTGAGCGTGTGGGAGTGCCCCATCATTTGCTGGGCACGAACCTGGGTGACATGGGGCCAGCCTTCACCGAACGCGCCGCCGAGCTATCCGGCCGCACTTGCCTGGTGCGCAAAGCGTCGGTCGTGCCGATCGAGTGTGTCGTGCGTGGCTATCTCGCCGGCTCCGGCTGGAAGGAGTACGGTCAGCACGGCACCGTTTGCGGCATTCCCTTGCCGGCTGGATTGAGCCAGAGCGCTCGTCTGCCCGAACCGATCTTCACGCCCGCCACCAAGGAGGAGAGCGGCCACGATCAAAACATCTCGTTCGACGAAATGGCCGCGCGCGTTGGCGCGGAGTTGGCCGCGAAGCTGCGCGAACACAGTCTCCTCGTGTATCGCGCGGCCGCTGAATACACCTTGTCGCGCGGTCTCATTCTCGCCGACACCAAGTTCGAGTGGGGGCTTCTTCCGGACGGGCAAATCATTCTTATCGACGAAGTGCTAACGCCGGATAGCTCGCGCTTCTGGCCGGCCGATCAATACCGCGAGGGCATCAGTCCGCCATCGTTCGATAAGCAATTCGTGCGCGATTGGTTGGAGACGACCGGCTGGGACAAACAAAGTCCGCCGCCGGAATTGCCTCCGTATGTGGTCGAGCGCACGGCGGCGAAATACCGCGAGGCGTACGAGCGTCTGACGGGACAATCGTTTTGACAAGCCCAGAGCGCAAGCGACGGGCGGACCCGTCGCTTGCGCTCTGGGCTTGTCGATACTTCTCCGCGATGAGTTGAAACTCTCTTGACATCCTAGACGGATTGACTAATATTGCGTTTAGTCATTTTGTCTAACAGCGAGGTTCGATGTGGCGCGTACCCCCCAAGATGTCACCGATACCGAACTGGCAGTCCTGCAAGTGTTGTGGGATCGCGGCGGCGCGACGCGCCGGCAGATCACCGATGTTCTCTATCCCGGCGGTGGGCCGGCTCACTTCACGACGGTGCAGAAACTGCTCGAACGCCTGGAAGACAAAGGATACGTTCGCCGCGCTTCCGGCGACGGCCCCGTGACCTTCACTGCGACCATCGACCGCGAGCAACTCATCAGCCGTCGTTTGCTGGACGTGGCCGACAAGCTATGCGGCGGTTCGCTGACGCCGCTGTTGATGAACCTCGTCCGCAGCAAACCGCTGACCGCGCGCGAACTGCGCGAACTGCAAGACATCCTTCAGGAACTGAATAAGCAAGGTCGATCCCGCAACAAGCCGCGCTGAGAGGTGCCGCCGTGGAATCGCTCCTATCTCTCGCTCTGAGCAACGCCGTTGTCGCAATGCTGCTGGCCGTGCTGGTGACGGCAATCGCGCGGCTCATCCGCCGTCCGGCCGTGGTTCACGGCCTATGGTTGTTGGTCTTGCTGAAACTGCTCACGCCGCCGCTGATCCCGCTGTCGGTCACCTGGCCTCGGGCGACCGACCCCACGCCGCCGACCTCGTTCGGCGAGCCAGCGGAACCGGCGACTCCGCTTGATGTGGCTGACGAGGAACCCGTATCAACGGAGCCTGATCTTTCCTCGCCCCTGCCTTCCACAAGCACCTTTTGGGAGACCGTCATCCTAGCGCTGTGGTTGTCCGGCTCAGTCGCCTGGTGGACGATGGCCGGGGTGCGGTTGTTTCGCTTCCAGCGGCTGTTGCGTGAGGCGAAGGCGACGCCCGATGGCGTGCAAGAACAAGGCCGGCGGCTGGCCGCATTGCTGGGCGTGCGCCGCTGTCCGCCGATCGTGTTCCTGGCGGCGCCACTCTCGCCGATGCTGTGGGCGTTGGGGTTGTCGCCGCGTCTGCTGGTGCCGGCGGATTTGTGGACGCGCCTCAGCGCGGAGCAACGCGATACGCTGCTGGCCCATGAGCTGGCTCATCTGCACCGCGGCGACCACTGGATACGCCGACTCGAATTCATCGTGCTGGGGCTGTACTGGTGGTATCCCGTCGTTTGGTGGGCGCGGCGGCGCTTGCAAGAAGCCGAGGAAGAATGCTGCGATGCCCGCGTCGTCGCCGTCCTGCCGGACGCCGCATCCGCTTACGCCGCCGTGTTGGTTGAGACGATGGCATTCCTTTCGCAAACGCGCGTCGCCGCGCTTCTCGGAGGCAGCGGCGCGGGACAGGTTCCCCTTTTGAAAAGGAGATTGACCATGATTTTGACCGAGAATCCCTCGCGCAATTCGTCGCGCGCCGGCTTCTGGGCCGTACTTGGTCTGGGTGCGTTGTTGTTGCCGTTCACGCCCGGCGCAGGCAAGACGGAACCGCCTGCTACTGCCGAGCAGCCAGCACATGGCGAGTCGAAAAGCCAGCCGGCTGCCAGCGATAATAAGACAAAAGACCTCTCTTCCAACGGCGATTGGTCTGTCGGGCTTCGATTGGCGAATTGCGCCAGTTGTCATCAAGCGCCGGTGCATTCTCGGGATTTACAGCGGAAGCCGCAAACCTGGCGAGAGGCTCACGACGAAGCCATCCGCTTGATGGATGTAGCTCGTCGCAAACAAGCTCAGCTGCGCGAGACTGGCAATCGGTTGCCCGTGGCGACGGAACGCGAACGGGCCGAACAGATCGAAAAACTGCAAGACGAAATTGAATTACTCAAGGTACAAGTGCGGCTGAAAGAAGCTCATGTGCGCGCTCCGAAGGCCTTGCTGGATGAGTTTCGCAGACGTGTGGCCATGATGACAGAGGCAAATCGTCTCGCGCCAGGCAGCATCAGTAAAGAGGAGCGCCAAAACGCGATTCTGGCTGTAACGACTCATACGGGCCAGCTCCGGGTGAGTGAGGCGGAGTTAGAAGAAGCCGCTATCCGTCTCAAGCAAGCGGAGCGCCGCCTCGCTCGCCTCCAGCGCCCGGCCGAACGCTCTGCCGTCCGTGACCCCAAGCAGCAGGCCCAGCGATTGCAGGAGTTGGAGAAGAAGGTCAACCAGATCCTCCAAGAAATGAAGACCCTGCAAGACGAATTGCGCCGGCACAAGCCCAGTGATCGTCTGCATGGAGGAGGGGCGAAACCGTAAAGCTACCGGACAAAACCCTTGCTTGCCAGCCCGCAGCGCCAGCAAGGGTAAGTCCTTCCCTTGCTGGCGCTGCGGGCTGGCAAGCAAGCTAACGCCGGCCGTTCGCCAAACACATCGCCTTACTTCAAGTCCACGGCATGCTCAGCCGATAACTAATGCTGTCAACCGGACGAAACCTCCTGAAACTCGCCTGCCGCCTGAATGCCGCGGCCGTCAGGAAACGTCGGACTCGGACTCACCACAGGCTGCCGGGATCGCTGATTCGGGACGCCGATGCCGAGATCGACTCAGACCTCCGTACCACCATGCCCCCGACCCCCAGCGGAGGTCTGTTCCTGCGGCCGACCCGCCGCCGCTGCTCTTACTCGTCTCGACGAGGAGGGCAGCGGCGCTCCCTCCACGAGAGGACTGCCGGTAACCCGCCGTTGTCACCACGACCGCTTCGACTCGCGTTCTCCCCCTACGTGTCCCCCACCCGCGAAGCGGTCTCACCCTGAACCTGCCGGCAGTCCTCTTCTGGTTCTCTTCGGAATCCATCTCGCCGAAATAGTCCCTAGTCCGTAGTCAGTCAGTAGTAAAAAGATGTTCGCCTTTGCTACTGACTACGGACTATTGACGAATGAGCAGTATCGAGAGCATTCACGCCCGCGAAATCCTGGACAGCCGAGGCAACCCGACCATTGAGGTCGAGGTGATTCTGCAAGACGGCTCAGTCGGCCGAGCCGCCGTGCCCAGCGGCGCCAGCACCGGCGCGCACGAAGCGCTGGAGATGCGCGACGGCGATAAGGCGCGCTATCTCGGCAAGGGCACCTTGAAGGCTGTCTCCAAAGTCAACGATACCATTGGGCCGCGCTTGCACGGTCACGATGCGTTGGAACAGATCGCTCTCGATCAGACGCTGCTCGAACTTGATGGTACGCCGAACAAGGCGACGCTGGGCGCCAACGCCATGCTCGGCGTGTCATTGGCCACCGCCCACGCCGCCGCCGTCTCGGTCGGTCTTCCGCTGTACCGCTATCTCGGCGGTACCAACGCGCGCTATTTGCCGGTGCCGATGATGAACGTCCTCAACGGCGGCAAGCACGCCGACAACAACGTCGATTTCCAGGAATTCATGATTATGCCGCTGGGCGCGCCGACCTTCCACGACGCCTTGCGCATGGGAGCCGAGGTATTTCATCACCTCAAGAATGTTTTACACGATCGCCATTTGAGTACCGCCGTCGGCGACGAGGGCGGCTTCGCGCCCAACGTCAAGAGCAGCGATGAAGCCCTGGAATTGCTATCGAAAGCCGTCGAGCAAGCCGGCTACAAGCTCGGCGAACACATCGTCTTCGCGCTCGATCCGGCGACGACGGAACTGTACGACGAAGCAAAGAAGAAGGGCAAGACCGGCTATTGCTTCTTCAAGAGCCAGCCCGATCGTATCGCCTCCTCCGATGAGATGATTGACCTGTGGGAGAAGCTGTGCCAGAAATGGCCGATCCGCTCGATTGAGGACGGCCTGGCCGAAGATGATTGGGAGGGCTGGCAAAAGCTAACCCGCAAACTCGGCGGCAAAGTGCAGCTGGTCGGCGATGATCTGTTTGTCACGAACACGAAGCGCTTGCAAGAGGGCATCAGCAAGGGGGCCGGTAACAGTATCCTCATCAAGGTGAACCAGATTGGCACCTTGACGGAGACGCTCAACGCCATCGAGTTGGCCCGCCTCAATGGGTTCACGACGATCATCAGCCACCGCAGCGGCGAGACGGAAGATACGACGATTGCCGACATCGCCGTGGCGACCAACGCCGGCCAGATCAAAACCGGCTCGGCCAGCCGCACGGACCGCGTGGCCAAGTACAATCAACTGTTGCGCATCGAGGAAGATTTGCAAGAAGCCGCCCAATACGGCTCCGCATTGTGGCCGTCCTCACGCCGCTGAGCCGAACTCCGTTTCGATGATGGGTGTCGATTGGAGGGACGATTAAGCGGCCTTGTCGCCGGTGACAAATGCGGTAAAGTGGCTTCAGACGAAGCGCAAATGCGCCCGTAGCTCAACTGGATAGAGCATCGGCCTTCGAAGCCGAGGGTTGGGGGTTCGAACCCCTCCGGGCGTAATTCCCTTTCTCGATAGATCGTCCGCCGCTTGTAATACATCCGTGGATGGGCTATTCTCCTTCCTTCACCCATCCCGGAGGACGATCTACTCATGACACGCTCGACCGACGATGGCCCGTCTCACCACGCCTCGCTCGGCATGTGGGACGTGGTCAGCATTATGATCGGCATCGTCGTCGGCGTGAGCATCTACGAGACGCCGCCCTTCATGCTGCAAAACGTCTCCGGGCCGTGGATAGCGTTGGCGCTCTGGGCCTTGTGCGGAGTGCTGTCGCTCATCGGCGCGCTATGCTTCGCGGAGTTGGCCAGCACCTATCCGCATTCCGGCGGCGATTATGTCTATTTGAGTCGGGCGTTCGGACCCTGGCTCGGCTTTCAGTTCGGCTGGTTTCAGTTGGCCGCCATTCGCACGGCCAATATCGCCATGATGGGGTTCGTTTTCGCCGACTATGCCGCTCCGTTATGGGGTGTACCCGAAGGGCGGCGCTGGATATGGACGGCTGGCGCGGTGGTAGCTCTATCGCTGCTCAATGTCCTGGGCATCGTGTTCGGCAAGGGCACGCAAAACGCCCTGACGCTGGCCAAGGTGATCGGACTGGCCGGTATCCTCATCGCCGGGTTTGGTTGGCCGCAACCTCTGGCAACGGTCGAGCCTTCTGTCTCGACGAGAACGCCATCGCTGGCCAATGCGCTGGTGGTCGTCTTTTTGGCCTACGGCGGATGGAACGATGCGGCGTTCGTCGCCGCCGAAGTGCGCGGCGGTCCCCGCGCCATCGCGCGGGCGCTGATCCTCGGCACGGCGGCCATCACGCTGATTTATGTGTTCATCAATGCCGCCTTCCTGTGGGGATTGGGCTTCGAGAGCGCGAGTCAGTCGAAGGCGATCGCGTCCGATTTGCTGGCGCGTCCGCTGGGCGATTGGGGCAAGCGAGCCATGTCGGTATTGGTGATGATCTCGGCTCTCGGAGCGATCAACGGCATGCTCTTCTCCGGTTCGCGCATGTACGCGACGATGGGGCGGGATCATCCCGTGTTCGCCTGGCTGGGACGCTCGCATGGTCGAACGCGAACGCCGTGGGCCGCCTTGCTCGCTCAGACGGCCATCAGTCTCATCATGATCGGCATGGTCGGCACCCAGGCCGGCCGCACGCTCGTCAATTACTGGCTTGCCTCCGCCGGTTTACCGCTGGTGAAATGGCAGGGACACGGCGGTTTCGAGATCCTCATGGTCTTCACGACGCCTGTGTTTTGGCTGTTCTTTTTCCTGGCCGCGCTGTCCTTGTTCGCCCTGCGCCGGCGCGATCCGAACCTCCCTCGCCCCTTTTCGGTTCCCCTTTATCCGCTGCTGCCCCTTATCTTTTGCGGCATCTGCGCCTACATGATCTATGCGGGCATTACGTATGCCCATAAGATCGATCTGCTCGGCGGCTTGCTCGCCGTGGTCGGTTTCCTGGCGGTCGCCGGCCTGGTACTGTATCGGCTTTCGCTGCGGATGGTCCGTTTGCGGACGCCGGCCGGGAAGTCCGTGTTTCGTCCCGATTGATGCGGAGGTACATCCATGTCACGCAACTTGCATCGCGCTCGGTTCGCCTTTGTGGGAGTTTGTCTCATGCTGACGGCCGCGCCCGCCGCGGGGCAAGAGGACGCGCAGAGCGCGACGCTGCGCGTCCGCCTGCCCGCCGCCGCTCGCCTGGTTATTGACGGCAAGGAAACGAAGCAAACCGGAGAGGCGCGGCGTTTCTATTCGCCACCGCTGGAAGCGGGTAAAAGCTATCATTACACTCTCGAATGGACTTACGAGAAGGACGGTAAACGACTCAAGGGCAAGAAGGTCGTTCACGTCCACGCCGGCGATAACAAGTCGGTGGATCTGCGCAACGAAGATGTCAAAGAGGAGTCGAAACCACCTGTCCGCAAGGACGGTGAGCCGGACAAGAAGAAGGACGAGACGAAGCAGCCGGTGCGCAAACCGGATGTAGATTTCTTCCGGACGCCGCCGGAAGCGGTGGACAAGATGCTGGAGTTGGCCGCCGTCAAGAAAGACGATGTGGTTTACGATCCCGGCTGCGGCGATGGCGGGATTGTCGTCGCGGCGGCCAAGAAGTACGGCTGCAAGGCCGTCGGGATCGATATCAATCCCCAGCGCGTCAAGGAGGCGAAAGCCAAGGCCAAGGCCAACGGCGTGGAAGACCTTGTCACCATCAAGGAGGACGATCTTTTCAAGGTGGACCTCGCGCCGGCCAGCGTGGTGACGCTCTATCTGCTGCCCGACCTCAATGTCAAATTGCTGCCGCAACTCGAAAAGCTGAAAAAGGGAGCGCGCATCGTCTCCTACGAGTTCGCCATCAAAGGCGTGACGCCCAAACAAATGGTGTCCGTGGAGACGCAGGACGGACGCAAGCACAAGATTTATCTATGGGAAACGCCGCTGAAGAAGGAGTGAGCAGCAATCCAGTCGGCAGTAAGTGGCGTTATCCGCCCCGAAGGGGCGTTTCTTCTAGCCCAGGGCGCAGCCCTGGGCTGGGGTAACGTCCCACGACGACGCCCAACGCCCCACGACAATGTTCAACGACAACGTCGCGCTCCCCAGGGCTGCGCCCTGGGCTATAAGAAACGCCCCTTCGGGGCGGGTATTGCCGAAGTAGGCAATAGGCAGATGTCTTTAATTCTGCATTCTGCATTCTGACTTCTGCATTGGGTCGCCTTCGCCCGCGACCACGTCGGCGGCGCGCGCGTGCTGGATGGCCTCGTCCGTACTGGTCGGATCGACCTCGCGGCAACTCGCTGTCAGTCGTTCGCTCAGTTCACGCAGATCGGCTTGCCATTCTTCCGGCGTCGTCTCCGGTGGACATACCTGCGCGAACTCGCCGCAGAGCAGAATCAGCCGCAGCAAGTGGCGAAAGACGATGCCTTCTTGCTTGATTAAATCGCGCGTCTGCACATACAGATTGAAATTGCCATTGAAACGCAGCAACTCGCCCGCCGCCCATACCGACTGCGTCGAGACATCGAGTACGGCGGGATGCGTGGCATCGAACAACAGCCGCAGTTTCTCGGCCAGCGTCGGCGGATGCTCCTCTTCTTCCTCCTCGTCGTCTTCGTCCTCGTCCTCGCTTTTCGGCACCGGAGCGATCATCAGACCGCGACGGATTAGCTCGGAATCAAGGCGATTCATGGCCAGCGGTCCCGGTGGCAGCTGATCGGGACGCGGCACACGCAAATGACGCAACAGCGGTCGCGGCACTTCCAGCACGCTCTCCATCGCTTGCAGGCGTTCATTGCGGTCGGCGATGCCAAGCTGCTCGATGAGAAACGCGCCGTAGAGCGGATGCACACTGCGAAAAACCAGCAGCGTATCGAGCGCCGACGTCGGCAGAGCGCGGACGATTTGGTAGCCTTCGGGAATCTCGACCGGCGAGCCGGCGGCATCTGCCTCCGGTGGCGGTAGTGGGGGATCGAGCGTGACGAAGCCGCGTTCGGCCAGCGTCAGCACCATGCGATCCAGCGCCTTCTCGCTGGCCTTGACGCGCGATTCATCCATCAATCGTTTACGCAAGACAGTGCGCACGCGCGCGACTTCCGGCGACAGTTTCAGCAGATAAGCCAGTAGTCGCCACGGCATCGGCCCTTTACTGTACAATTTGCCCGGCGGCGCTGCCTGCAACTGCTGAAACTGTGCCTCACTCCAGTAAACAGCATTATCGCGGCGCGAAGGTTTCTTCTTTTTGAGAGCTTTTTTAGCTTTTATTAGCCCCGGATCGCGCGTGTCTTCGGGAATCCGATCGTATTTTTCCTTCCAGCGCAGAATGCGCACATCATCTTCGTGAGCCAGCGCGAACACGAAGCCGCGATCGTCGAACTGCGGCCGGCCGGCGCGGCCGAAAATCTGATGGGCCGTGCTGGCATCAACCAGTTTCTCCTTGCCGTGCGGCCCCTTGACGAGTGTGGTCAGCACGACGGAGCGCGCCGGTAGATTGATGCCCGCCGCCAGCGTCTCGGTGCAGACAGCGACGGCCAACAGTTTCTTGACGAACAAATCCTCGACGACGCGGCGATACTTAGGCAGCAAGCCGGCGTGATGGACACCGACGCCGCGACGCAGCATTTGCTTGAGCTTGGGGCCGACGCCCTTGGTCCAGTCGAGTTTGTCCACCTCATCGTTGAGGGGGCCGCGCGTGCCGGGAGCGAACAAATCCAGTCCCTTGAGCATCTCCGCCACACTCCAACATTCATCGCGGTTGAAGCAGAAGACCAACGCCGGCGTCGTACGGTTTTCGTCTTGCCCCTTGGCCATGTGAACCAGTTGTTCGCCGAGAAATTCATCGGGCACCCAGCGAAAAGTCAGCGGCACCTTGCGCTCTTTGCCCTCGACCAATTCGAGTTTGCGATGATGACAGCGTTCGAGCCAGTTCAGAAACTCCACGGCATTACCGACCGTTGCAGACAGCAAAAGGAGGCGAATATGTGCCGGCAACAAGGCAAGGGCCAACTCCCAAACGATGCCGCGCTGCGGATCGGCGAAGTTGTGAAATTCGTCCATGACCACGGCGGAGACGAGCGTGAAGTCGAACGCTTCGGGGCCGAGCGGCACATCATCGGGCAGATCCGGCTCGCGGTGTGCGTGCAGCAATCGATTGAGCAAAATCTCGGCGACAACGACGAGGATGCGGGCGTTAGGATTGACGCGGCGATTGCCGGTGACGAGTCCAACATCGTCGGGTGAAAAGCCCCAGCGCACGGCCGATGCCTGCATCTCGTAAAACTTTTGCTCGGTCAGGGCGATGAGCGGCGTCGTGTAATAGGCGACGGTGCCGGTGTGCAACGCCTCGAAAAGAGCGGCCTGGGCGATGAGGGTCTTGCCGGTGCCGGTTGGAGCGCAGACGAGGACGCCTTGTTCGGCGGTGAACCAAGCGAGGAGAGCGTCCTCTTGCACCGGGTAAGGTGCATACGGCAACTGAGCCAGGTAACGCTCGGTCAGTTCATCGCGTGTCGGCACATCGGCGGACATTGCGGTACATCCCTTCCACGATAATCGTTGGAAATCCTCAATCGAATAATGGCGCGGGGGGAGTTGACCCCTGATCGGGGCGGGCGAATGCGGGATCATTGATGCGAATGTCGTCGAAGAAATGTTCCGGCCAGTGCATCGGCTTGATAGGCTCCAAAATCACGGCGGTACCTTCGCGGCGAATGGATACCGTGGGAATTTCAAAACGAAATTCCTCCGGCAGGGGGACAGTCTGACCATTACCTGTTTCCACAATGCCCACAATTTTCATAGTGTTCGCCCAGAAAATGCGCGAACGGTTTCGACCCGGTCACGCCTCGATCCCCTGATCATAGCTGTCTCCACGATCATGTTTGCCTTCCCATGCAATCTACCACAACTGGACGTTTCCGAACAGAAGCGTACCGCACCAAGGCCAATATCGAGAATGGACCGGCGAATTCCCCTTGCATTCCTCATTCAACTGCTCTAGTGTACTGTATATGTGTTACACTTTGGGCACGGGATGAAGAATGTGGTTTGACATCCAACCGGACTCCGCGATTCCGATTTTCGAGCAAATCGTCTCGCAGGTCATTTTCAATATCGCGTCGGGCGGTCTGGAAGTGGGCGCCCTGATTCCGAGTGTGCGCGAACTGGGCATGCAGTTGACGGTTCATCCCAATACCGTGGCAAAGGCGTTTCAGGCGCTGGAACGGCTCGGCGTGCTGACGGCGCGGCGCGGCCGCGGCATGGAAGTGACGGTGGACGCTCCCAAGATTTGCCGGGCGGAGCGACAGAAAAGGATCGGCGAACGTATCCACGAGGCGCTGCGCGAGGCAGTCGCCAGCGGTTTGTCCGCCGAGGAAATCCGCCGACTCGTTGAAGAAGTAATAGGCCGGGGCAAAAAAGCGTAAGGGGCGAACGGCCGGCGTAAGCCGGCTGGTATAGCCTTCATCAGTCTATACCAGCCGGCTCACGCCGGCCGTTCGCCTGGCAACGCAGGAGAACAATCGCGATGGACACCATCATCGCCACGCACGGGTTAACCAAGTGCTTCGGCGGTAAGATCGTCGTTAATCGGCTCGACCTGACCGTGCCGCAAGGGGCCATCTTCGCCCTCTTGGGCGGTAACGGAGCGGGTAAGTCCACGACCATTCGTATGCTGACTGGCCTGCTCCAGCCGGATGCCGGCTCGGCCAACATTCTCGGTGAGGATTGCTGGTCGGCCGCCATCCCTCTACGCCATCGCGTCGGCTACGTGCCGGAAAAACCGCGTTTCTACGACTGGATGACCGTCCGCGAGATTGGTTGGTTCACGGCCGGCTTTCATAAGGCCGGCTTCTTCGCGCGCTACGTCGAGTTGGTGCAGCGCTTCCGGCTCGATCCGGCGGTTCGGCTCAAGACGCTGTCCAAGGGCGGGTATGCCAAGGTCGGTCTGGCATTGGCGCTAGCGCCGGACCCGGAGGTGTTGATTCTCGATGAACCAACCTCCGGCCTCGATCTATTTATCCGTCGTGAATTTCTGGCCAGCATGGTCGAATTGGCCGGCGCGGGGCGGACAATCTTGTTGTCCAGCCACGGCATCGCCGAGGTGGAGCGCGTGGCCAGTCACGCCGGGTTCATGGCCGAGGGCCGGCTGCTGTTGGCGGCGTCAATCGAGGAACTGCGTAAGCGTATCGTCCGTGTTCGGCTGCGCTTCGAGGGACTGCCGCCCGATGCGGCGAGACTCGGCATCGTGCTGGAGTGCGAGAGTTCCGGCCGACTCTGGCAGGCGGTGTTGCAAGATCCCGATCGCCCTGCCTTGGAGGATCTGCGGGAGCAAGAAGACATCCTCGATATGGAGGAAACGCCCCTAAGCCTCGAAGACATGTACACGGCGTTGCTGGCTCGCTTTCATCGACCCGCTGAGGCACGTTCAACCAATGCAGAAGTCAGAATGCAGAATGCAGAATGAAAGGCGCGTTGTCTTTCATTCTGCATTCTGCATTGAGAAGGAGGACGCGCGGCCATGATTCAGGCTCTGCTGTGGAAGGAATATCGAGAGCATCGCGCCATCTGGTTGACGTTGACAGTCGGTGGCGGCACCTGCCTGTTTGGGCTGGCGCGTCTGATGGAGTCGGACAGCCTCATGACGTATCACGATGGCGTCCGCGAGCCGCTTCAAGGATTGGCTGTGCTGCTCACCTGGACGTATGGCCTCGTCTGCGGATCGATCCTGCTGGCCGGCGAACGCGAGGAAGGAACGATGACCTTCCTCGATATGCTACCGATCCGTCGCCTTCAACTCTGGCTGCTGAAGTGTCTGATTGGTGTAGTGCTTTTCCTGGGACAAGTCGCTGTGTTGACGGGCTTCCTGATTGGACTGGGCGTCGGCGCGGACGTGTGGCAGACGGCGCTGGTTGTGCTATGGATGGTCCTGGCCGGGCTGATCGGCATGTCCTGGGGGCTGCTGTTCTCGGCACGCGGCGAAAGCGTGATCGGCACGATCGGCCTGGCCCTCGGCGGATATATCCTCAGTGGGTTCGTTCTGGGAATTCTCTCCGTGCCGTGTGTGGCCGTGCTGGCCATTCTTTTGCCGGAGAACCCTTACGCGCCCGTCGTCCTCGGCTGTCTGGCCGGGATCATCTGGTTGGCGTCTCCCATTGTCGGCTCCGCGCGCATCTTCAGCCGGACAGATCGTCTGCGCCAAGCTGGAGCGAAGGGAGTGCGTGGGCGACCAGACAAGGATGTATGGGTGAGTTGGCTTCGGTTGCTGTGGTTGAATTACGTGCAGATGCGCCGGCTCATCATTGGACTGACGATCTTCTCTCTGGCATTGGGCTTTCTTTTGCCGGTGGCCGGACCAGTTGTATGGCCGATCGTCACGCTGTTCATCGGCGTGCTGTGTGGTGTCACCATTTGCGACGACGAGCAGGCGCACGGTTCGTTTCGCTTTCTCGGCGATCAGCGTTTTCCGCTGGGCCGCGTGTGGATCACCAAGCTCGGTATGCGCTTCGCGTTGGCTGTGTTCGCCACGTTCCTGCTCATGCTGCCGAGTCTGATTCTCACGATCTACTATCGGATAGAATCGCCGTCGATGAGCGAGAGGCGGGTGCCGTTTTTCGGCGAGGTGTTGCATTCGTGCTTGGTCGGGCCGGTGGTGCCGACGGCCGTACATCTAACGATATGGCTGCTGTATGGCTTCAGCGTGGGGCAGATGAGTGGCTTGTTGTTCCGCAAAAGCGTGGTGGCGGCGTTCGCGGCGCTGGGCGTGTCGGCGATGTTGGTGAGTTTGTGGGTGCCATCGCTGCTGGGCATCGGCCTGCATTTCTGGCAGATTGCGGGCGTGCCGTTGGTTCTGCTGCTGACGGCCTGGGCGCTGGTGCCGGCGTGGGCAGCCAATCGTCTGCTGGCGCGCGGGACGTTCCTGCGTCTGGGTGCCGCCTTCGTGGCGGTCGGCTTGTGGATCGCGGTCGGCTTGTGGTATCGCGTGGCCGAGATTCCGGATGTGCCCGATCAGTTGGACATGCCGGCGTTCGTGGCCGGTATACCGTCGCTGGACGAGGACAAGGCCGGTCAACTTATTCGCTCCGCATGCGCCAAAGTGGAATCTCGGGAACGCGCTTTGCGCCCACCTCAACCGAACGTGCCGAACCAACAGCGCGACGATTTTTGGGCGCAAGCGTCGGAAGTGATTGAACGCGGTTGGCCGGACAAAAAGCCGAAGCTGGCCGCGTGGCTGGATGCGATACTTCAGGATAACTGGACGGCGGAACTGAGGGAAGTTCCCGACTTGCCCTTGGGAGTCGTCGCCGATCCGCGGCGACTGACCATCGGCAGCCTACTGCCCCAGATGCAAGCGAGTCGCCTCCTCGCCGTCGTGCTGGCGGTGCGCGGGCTGCAAATGCAGGCGGCCGGTCACGATGAGATTTTCGCCGACAACCTCGGAA